>CAWBKP010000001.1:0-49590 GCA_963789395.1 uncultured delta proteobacterium
GATATTTATCGGAAATCTGGTTGTAATAGGCTTTTTCCGAAACCGTACCCCAGACGCCGACCCGTTTCTTGAATTTCTTGAACGCTTCATTCACTTTTTTGGACATGGGGTCCTTGGCCGACTCTTCTTCCAGAACTTCGACCGCCAGTTTTCGAAGCGCATCCATCATGTCCGGCGGAAACTCCATCAGATTGACCTTGTGAACCGTAATCAGCTCCTCCAGGGCCGCGCCGTTTCCGGATTCAAATTCACACAGGCTCCACAGGTTGGTCTCCGCAGCCACCGCATCCAGTATTACCTGCAAATCTTTGGGCAGGGACTCATAGGCTTTCTTGTTGAAAATGACTTCCAGCGTCGTTCCCGGCTCATGCCAGCCCGGATAATAATAGTATTTGGCAGCCTTGTAAAAGCCCATTCTCAGATCATGCAGGGGGCCGACCCATTCGAGCGCATCAATCACCCCCCGGTCCAGGGATGTAAACAGTTCTCCGGCAGGCATCAGGGTCACCGCGCCGCCGGCTTTGGCCACAACTTTTCCGCCCAGGCCGGGAATCCGCATTTTCAGACCTTTGAAATCGTCGATCGAATTCATTTCTTTTCTGAACCATCCGCCCATCTGAACGCCGGTATTGCCCTGGGGCCGGGGAATCACATTAAAGGGCGCATAGACCTCTTCCCAGAGTTTGATTCCGCCCCCGCTGTAGAACCAGGCGTTAATGCCCTGCGCATTGAGCCCGAACGGAACCGATGAAAACCACTGTCCGGCCGGAACCTTTCCCGCCCAGTAATAGCTGGCGCCGGATCCGCATTCCACGGTGCCGTCCGACACCGCATCGAACACGCCAAGGGCGGGCACGAGTTCCCCGCCGGCAAACACCTGAATTTTCATCCGGCCGCTTGACGCTTCCTCCACGCGTTTGGCAAAGCGCTCGGCCCCGGTCTGCAGCACGGGCATATTCGGCGGCCAGGTGGTCACCATTTTCCATGAATAGGTTTTGTCTGCAGCCATGACGGCGGGTGCGGCAATCGACGATGCGGCGACAGCTGCGGCGACAACGCCGGTCTTCTTGAGAAACTCTCTTCGTTCCATCGCATAAACTCCTTTCATGATGCTGGGGGTGAATGAATTCCAAAACAGCTAATTGGCAAACACAATTCTGGGCAGCCAGGTCGTTAAAATCGGAAACAGCGCTACTATGGCCAGCCCGATCATCTGAAGAATGACAAAGGGGATGATCCCGCGGTAAATATGCCCGGTGGTGATTTCATCCGGTACAACGGCCTTCAGGTAAAAAAGGGAGAAGCCGAACGGCGGCGTCAGAAACGAAGTCTGCAGGTTGACGGCCAGAAGAACGCAGAACCACAGGGGATCCAGGCCGAACTCGATCATGATGGGCGCCAGCACCGGCACGTGAATGAACACGATTTCAATAAAATCCAGAAAAAACCCCACGATGAAAATGACGAACATGACCAGGGCAAACACGAACCATTTGCCATGCGTTGCGGCCATGCCTCCCAGAAAGGTTCGCACCAGGGTATCGCCGCCCGTGCCGCGGAATACCAGGCCGAAGGCGGCTGCGCCCACCAGTATGATAAATACCATGCTCGTCAACTGCATGGTGGAGTAGGACACTTCTCTGAGCATTTTATAGGTGAAAGTCTTGTTGCCGAAGGTCAACAGGGTGGCGCCGACCGCGCCCACGGCCGCCGCTTCGGTGGGGGAGGCAACGCCTGCAAACATCGAGCCCAGCACCGCAACCATCAGAAACAGCGGGGGAAACAGGGATTTGGCGACTCTGATCAGCATTTCCCTGGACTTGATGGCGTCCAGTTCCGCCTGGGGAATCAGGGGCGCCCATTCAGGCTTGATGATGCTGGCTATGAGAATATAGATAATATAAAGAGCCACCAGAACCAGCCCCGGAAAGACCGCGCCCATGAACAGATCGCCCACCGGAACGCCCACAATGTCGCCCAGCAGCACCAGAACGATGCTGGGCGGAATGATCTGCCCTAAAGTTCCGGATGCGGCCACGGTGCCGGTGGCCAGCTCTTTCTGGTAGCCCCGCTTCATCATGGTGGGGATCGCGATCAGCCCCATGGTGACCACGGTTGCGCCGACAATGCCCGTGGATGCACCCAGAAGCGCCCCGACCACGACAACGGATACGGCCAGCCCGCCCCGGATTTTACCGAAAACCAGGCCCATGGTATCCAGCAGTTCTTCGGCCAGGCCGGACCGCTCCAGCATGACGCCCATGAACACAAACAGGGGAACAGCCAGAAGGGTCACGTTGTTCATGACGCCCCAGATGCGAAGGGGCAGCAGATTGAAAAAATTCCACCCAAAACCGATCATGCCGAATGTCAGTGCCGTTCCCAGAAGGGTAAACGTGACCGGAAACCCGACCAGAATCAGAATCGACATGGCCAGAAACATCCATCCCGCCAGGTACTCCATCAGCTTGCCTCCTTCTGTTCCAGGTCCTTACCGAGGACGGTAAAAAAACTCCGAATTCCCAGGGCCAGCCCCTGAATCAGAAGCAGAACATAACCGACGGGGATGGTGAATTTGACGATAAACCGGTACGGAATGCCGCCGGGATCCGGAGAGCCTTCCAGATTCAAAAAAGAAGTGATGGCAAAGTGATAGGATGTGGTGATAACCAGATAACACCCGGGAATCAGAAAGACCAGCACCCCGATCAGATTGATCCATGCCCGGCCTTTGGGGCCGAGGCGCTGATAAAAAATATCCACCCGGACATGGCCGTCCTTGTATAACGTATACCCGGCGCCGACCAGAAAGATGAAGGAGAAGAGATGCCATTCCAGTTCCTGAATAAACACATAGCTGGTATTGAAGACATACCGCATGATTACATCCGAAAACACCACGATAACCACCAGACACGAGGCCCAGGCCACGATACTGCCCACTCCGCAGTTGATCGCATCGATCCAGCGGCACAGTTTTCTTGCGAAATTCATATGCTTCTCCCTGTTAAAAAAAATCAACGCCCACAGAACGCAATTACATCAAAGCGCCTCTACATTCAAGGATAAAATACCATAATAATGGATATAATTAATTCGTTGAATGGTATTTGGCGTTCCATGCCACGAATTGACCAGAACGCATCCAATGGATATTGGATAACGCTTTCCCCCCATTGCAAATAGCAGAAACACGGGTTTCACACGAGATTGGACCGATTTTCATCACCGGCACTGGCATTACCCGGCATATTCAGATGATGGATCAAACCCTTCACAGGTATTTAGCATATGATAAATCATCATGTTTACACTCGCATAGCTTCCTTCGCTTTTCTTGACACCATGATTCAACTCTCTTTCTGTTGAAAGCGATATTTTATAATTGAGATCATTCACTATACTTGATAATTATTCTCGTTATCATTTATCGGCACAAATATTGCTTAATATGTGTTGCGGCGGAAAGAACAAGAGCCTCCTGGCAAGATACTATTAATTATGAACATCTGTTTATTCTTAACGTATCATTCATAAATCAAAAATAAAGGAGATGAATTTATGCCGACAGAAGCTGTTCGGCCTCAGAGGGCAATCATCAAATGGACGGGATGGATATCTGCCATCATAGCCATAATGGCGTGGGGATTCCCCATTTCACCGGCAATGGCTGCTACCACTATACGAGCCACTCAGGCTACATGGCATACCAGAACATCGCCAGCCAGGACCACTGGTCCCGTAACGGCAGGAACCAATTTAAAAGTCACTCAGGTCACCTGGAATGCAGGAACCGCATCAATCAGGATTGATGGTTCCGGCGCCGGCAGCGGTAAGACGGTTCTCTTTTCGAATGCCGCCACCAAACAGCAGATAGGAAGCATGCGGGCTGACAGAGCCGGCAGCTTCACGTTTGCAAAACAAGGACTGAGCCCGGCCCCCTGCAGCATCCTGATACAAGGGTACGACGGCAAGACCCTCACCACCGGCTACACCGGCAGCCCGCCGGCCGGATGCAGCGCCCCTGTTCAGGTTACCGGGTTTACCATCACCGGACCAACATCCGTGAATGAAAGCAGCAGTGCCGACTACTCCGCTACCGCCACTTACAGTAACGGCTCCAGCCAAAACGTCACGACAGGCACAACATGGACGGAAAACTCCTCCTATGCCAGCATCAACAGCAGCGGACACCTGGTCACCTCTGCCGTGACTTCAAATCAAACCCTGCTTGTCAGCGGCGCCTTCAACGGCAAGACCGCCGTCATAACTGTCACCATCCGTAACGCATCCACCTCACCGCTGTCGGGAAGCTACCAGGTTTTTGCCTTCAACGATCTGGGCATGCACTGTTACGACCCGGATTTTTCCGTGTTCAGCATTCTTCCCCTTTACAACGTTCTCCATGCACAGGTCGTCCAGAAAGGAAGTTCCCCGAAGCTCATGGACTCGGCAGTCAATGTCACCTACAAAGCCATGGCGGATGCGAAAGGGTCGAGCAACACGACCAGCAAAGGCAAAACAAACTTCTGGACCTATGTCGCAGCGCTGTACGGTGCAAACCCTCCGGTAGATGAAGGACTGATGGGAGCAAAAATGCCCGGATCGGCCAATCAGCCCCAGCCCGTTGCGTGGGAGGGGGGCACCGAAAACTGGTTTGGCGCTCCCGGCATTCCGATCACGGCCCTGGATGACAACGGAACAATCAATTCCTACCCGCTGATGAATGTCCAGGCCCTGGACCCGGCAAACGCCGCTGTCCTTTCTTCGCTGCCTGTCGTGGTTCCCGTATCCAACGAAATGGCCTGTAACGTCTGCCACAACACGGGAAATGTGGCGGCTGTCCGCTCCGGCATCAGTTGGAGCCAGAAAACCGACCCCGCGATTCAGTTCAGGGAAAACATCCTGCTGCTTCATGATAAATTGAACAATACCAGTCTGAGCAGCAGCCAGCCGGTTCTCTGCGCTTCCTGCCATTATTCCCCCGCTCTCGATCTGGGACATACCGGACCGTCGGCTGTTCAAAAAACACATCAGACCATGTCCCGGGCCGTTCACGGGTATCATGCCTCGCGGACAACGACAACGCCACCCAGCGGCAACGCCTGTTACTATTGCCACCCGGGCGAAAAAACACAATGCGCCAGAGGCGTCATGGATACGGCTGGCCTGACCTGTCTGGATTGTCACGGCACCATGACAGCCGTGGCCCAGGCAAACCGGCAGCCCTGGTCGGATCTTCCCAAATGCCAGTCCTGCCACACAGGGGATGCAGCCAGCAATATCGGCGGTCAGATCATCCGGCGAAGCACCTATACCGCCAGCCCGGATACGGCAACCTTTATCGTTGCCACCAACAAGCGTTTTGCCGAACAGGACAACACGCTTTATCGGAACAGCGTGGGACACAGCGGCATAGCGTGTGAGTCCTGCCACGGCAGCCCCCATGCGGAATGGCCGTCCCGGGAAGCCAATGACAACAGGACTGCAACAACGATTCAGGGCCATGACGGCATGATCACCGAATGCACGGCCTGTCACGGAACCGGATTGGCCCTGACCGCGAACGGCGGGCCTCACGGCATCCACAATGTAAACAGTTCGGCATGGGTGAGCGGTCATCACGACATGGGAGCCAACAGACAGAACTGCGGGACCTGTCATGGAACCACAGGAGCCGGGACGGTGCTTTCAAAGGCTGCTGCGAACAGAACATTAGGTGGGCGCACTATTGCCAAGGGAACGCAGATCGGATGCGGTCTCTGCCATAAAAATGAACTTTAGCAAGATGAATATGCATCGCATCTGAAACGATCCGGCCGGGGGGGGCAAAGGCTGACATGTCTTTCGCCCCGGCTGCATTTTCGCATTATATAAATTGACTTACCAACCATGATGAACTGTTGGAAAATCCCCCTCAATCCCCCTTTTCCAAAGGGGGAAGACATTTTCATTGACGTGGGCGAAATCCTGATTTCATTCACGATTACCAAGCCATCAACGATAAGAATCCGCCCAATTGACTTGACCGCTTTTGCGACTTATTCTTTATATAGCAACAAATCAGCATATATCGAAAAGAAAGGTTTATTTCCGATGGGTATGCTTGATTTGATGCGGTTCGGATGAATTCCGACAAGAAAGCCCGATTGGCCCGGATTCATCAATAGGGAGGTGATATGTATGGAAAGTGATGAAAAAACAATCCAAGACGACAATGGAAAGAGCAACACGTCAGAATCCAATTCTGAGCGATCCTGTTGTTATGTCATAGATCCTTGTGGGTGTTACGTTGATCCATGTGGATGTTATACCAGCAGCTGTTGCTGTTAATAATATGAATGCAATCCGGGACCGGGCTCAAAAGCCCGGTCCCGATTGATATCATCCCCATTCTACGTGACATTCCGGTTTCCAGGAAATCACTCCTTTTTCCGGGAATTTTTTTCGATTGCGATTTCCGCAACGCCGATTGAAAACGGAATGAGAAGAATCGCCAGCATAAGCCACACAACGCCATGCCAACCCGAACGAATATACGCAAATCCGCTTAAATTAATCCCGATAGCCCCGCCGATATAATAAAAGAGAACGTAAAGCGAATTGGCGCGGCCCCGGCTGGATGTCAGCCTGCGATTGAGCGCACCGGCAGCGGCTGCATGAATGGCGAAGAACCCGGCGCAAATTCCCACCAGGCTGACGACAATGACCGGAATCGACTGGATCATGGTCAAACCGATGGACAGTCCCAAGACGGCGGTGCCAAGGACCATCGTGGAACCATTGCCGATACGGTTGCTGAGTTTTCCCGCCAGAGGGCCGACGATGATGCCGATTACATAGGACAGATACATCAGGGTGATGATCCGGGTGCTTGCCTGAAAAGGCGGATTGGAAAGATAAAAAGGCAGGTAATTGAATACCGATGAGAACACGAAAAACGCCCCGAAGGCCACCAGGAAAGGGCGCAGTAAAACCGCTGTTGACAGCAGCCGGATAAAGCCGGCTTCACCGGAATCCGCCGCCGGGACGCGCTCGGTTTGAGGCAGCCATGTGACCGCTGCAACGGTTGCCGCCAGCACCAGGATCGAAGCGCTCACAAACGCATACCGCCAGTGAAGCGGCGGATGAACCCACCCTCCCAGCAGACGACCTCCCAGACCGCCTGCAACCGTTGCGGACACATACGCGCCCATCACCACATTCAGCGATGCCACGGGAAGGCTTTTTGCCAGATAAGCCGCCAGACAGGTCGTCAGTGACGGGATGAAAAGTCCCTGAACGAATCTTGCCGCAACCAGGAGCGTCAGGCTTCGGGTCATGGCGCAGAAGACGCCGCAGGCGGCTACCATCACCCCGCCGGTCAGGATGATCGGCCGGATGGGGTACCGGTCCGAGAGCAGGCCAAACGGCAGGTTTGAAATCGCAATGCCAAGGACCACAGCGGCAATCGTCCAGGACGCCATGGCTTCATTCACACCGAATTCCGCCCGAAGAACCGGCAGTACCGGCTGGGTAATATAGATCGTGGTAAAGGCCGCACCAACCAGGGAAAACACCAGCGCCTGCAAGGCCAAGGAATCCCGGTTCTTCATGACAGACTCGGGATTCCTGGCTGCGGGCATTGCGATTGAACGCATGAGCGCTTGTCTCTGCCCGGAGACAACGGATCGAAATTAGAAGAAAGGGCGATCATGGGGATTCGTGAGAGAGCTCTTTCATCATAGCGATTTCATCACAGTCCGGAAACTTGACGCAGTTCAGGCATCCCCCCCAGATCTTAAGCGGAAGCTCGGAGCGATCGATACGGCCAAAACCCAGGCGCTCGAAAAAATTGGGCCGGTACGTCAGCGTGAAGACATTGGTGATGCAGTACTTCCTGGCCTCGGATATGGCGAAATCGGCCAGTTCGGAGCCGACCCCCTTGTTCAGATATTCCGGCATGACGGCCAGGGACCGGATTTCAGCCAGATCCTCCCAGCAGAATTGCAGCGCGCAGCAGCCGATGATTTTTTTCTCCGGTGAGACAAAAACCGAAAAATCCCTCAAATGGTCATACAGTTCGGTCAACGGTCTGGGGAGAAGGTCCCCTTTGGTGCCGTAATACTGCAGGAGGCCGTGGATGGCCTTGATATCCTTTAACGTGGCTTTTCTGATCATTTCTTATCTTCCTGTTGTTCCGTGCTTCGATCTGCTGTTTTATGCCTTCTGCCTGCCAGCTTCTGTTTGCGCCAGTATTCCATCCGCTGCTGAATGGTTTTCTCATACCCCCTGCCCGAAGGCAGATAAAATCGCCTGTTTTGAAGCGGATCCGGCAGGTAATCCTGGGCAACGAATGCATCCTGAAAATCGTGGGCATACCGGTATCCGTCACCATATCCCAGATCCTTCATGAGCCGGGTCGGCGCGTTCCGGATATGAAAGGGAACCGGTAGCGCGCCGGTATCCCCGATCGTTTTTTTTACCTTTCCCATCGCCGAATAAACGCTGTTGCTCTTTGGCGCCGTAGCCAGGTAAACCGCTGCCTGAGCCAGAGCAAGCTCGCCTTCGGGATGTCCCAGCATGCGAAACGCCTCTGTGGCCCGGAGTACAATATCCAGCGCGTAGGGATCGGCGTTTCCAATGTCTTCCGAGGCAAATCGCACCATGCGCCGGGCCACATAAATCGGATCTTCTCCGGAGGCGATCATCCGCTCCAGCCAGTAAAGGGCAGCATCCGGATCGCTTCCCCTCAGGCTTTTGTGAAATGCTGAAATCAGATTATAATGCTCTTCGCCGGATTTATCGTAGAGCAGGGCTTTTTTCTGAACAGCGGTTTCAATATCCTGAATCGTTATTTCTCTTTTGATTGCGGCTCCTGATGAATCTGTTTCAGGCGCCAGCCCTTCGGATGCCGCCAGGGATGCCGCAACCTCGAGGCTGTTCAACGCATTGCGGGCATCCCCGTCCGCCATGCGGACCAGACAGGATGCGGCCTCCGGCGATAAGCCAAGCCCGGTCTTGCCCAGACCCCGCTCGGCATCGTTCAAAGCATTTTGAATAATGGCCAGCAGGGCCTCCGAAGACAGCATCTTTAATACAACAATCCTGCAGCGGGACATCAATGCCGGAATCACCTCAAAAGACGGGTTTTCCGTTGTTGCCCCGATCAGGGTGATGAGGCCGCTTTCCACATGGGGCAGAAAGGCGTCCTGCTGGGATTTGTTGAACCGGTGGATCTCATCCACGAACAGAATGGTTTTTTTCCGGTACAGCCGCTGCTGATCGGTGGCGATCTCGATCACTGCCCGAATGTCCTTGACCCCGGAAAGGACCGCTGAAAAATGAACGAAATGGCAGCGGGTTTCCCGTGCCACGATTCGGGCCAGGGTGGTCTTGCCGCATCCCGGAGGCCCCCAGAGGATCATGGAAAAGATCCGGTCCCCTGAAATGGCGTGCCGCAGCAGGGTCCCCTCCCCCACCACCTCCTGCTGCCCGAAAAATTCATCCAGGGTTCTGGGGCGCATGCGTTCGGCAAGGGGGCGGGTGGCATCGGCTGCTTTCTGCGCGTGATGATCGAAAATATCGGCTTTCATCGGTTATGGTTTTCTGTTGCTGCGTTCCCGGAACATCATGCGGATCGGGGTATGTTTCAGCCCGAAGGCCCCGCGGATCTGGTTGATCAGGTAACGCTCGTAGGAAAAGTGAACCCCTTCGGGAACATTGACAAAAGCCACAAAGGCAGGCGGTTTTGTGGAAACCTGCGCCGCATAATAAAACTTCAGGCGTTTTCCCTTGTACATCGAAGGTTCCTTATCCGCTGTCGCCTGCTCAAAAAGCTTGTTGAGCTGGCCCGTTCCGATCCGGGTGGCGTACTGGCCATAGACATCGTCCACCTGGCCGAAGATCGAAGGCACCCTCAGGCCCGTCAGCGCGGAAATGGTGATAACCGGCGCAAAATTCAGGAATTTGGCTTTATCCTTCAGTTCATCCAGATAGCGCTTCAGGGTCTTTTTGTCTTTTTCAACCCGGTCCCATTTATTAAGCAGGATGATACAGCCGCATCCTCTTTCATAAGCATATCCGGCCACATGGATATCCTGCTCGGTGATGCCTTCTTCAACATCCAGAACGATCAGGGCCACATCGCATCTGTCCATGCTTTTAAGGGATTTGATGATGGAGAATTTTTCAATTTTTTCATCGACCTTGGACTTGCGGCGGATCCCTGCCGTATCGATCAGAAGGTAGGATTTATCACCGCGATGGCACAAGGTGTCGATGGCATCGCGGGTGGTGCCGGGGACATCGCTGACGACCAGCCGGTCTTCTCCCAGAAGACGGTTGATCAGGGAGGATTTTCCCACATTCGGCCTTCCGACGACCGCAATTTTAACGATATCCTCAGGGAGTTGGCTGGAACCACTCTCGGGATCGGCAGGAAAGGCCCGAATCAGCTCATCCAGGAAATCCGGAACCCCGTAATTGTGTTCGGCGGAAACCGGATACAATTCCTTGATACCCAGGGAATAAAACTCGAATAGATTCACCTCGCGCTCAAGCCCGTCGATTTTATTCACCACATAAAAAACCGGCCGGGTAACATCGCGCAGGAGCTCAATCACATCCCGGTCATAGGGCGAAACACCGGTCTTTCCATCCAGAACCATGACGATGACCGTGGCATTCTCAATGGCCTGCATGACCTGGCCGCGAACCAGGGGCGAAAATTCGTCGCCGTCTCCGGTTAAAAAACCGCCGGTATCCACAACCGAAAACGCCACATCTTCCCATGCCGCGTCGCCATAATGGCGGTCCCGGGTGACGCCGGGAGCATTGTCCACCAGGGCGTTTTTGGTCCGGGTGATGCGATTGAACAGCGTGGATTTTCCGACATTGGGCCTGCCAACAAGGGCTACAACGGGTTTCATAAGGTTATCCAATTGAATGTTAAACATGAAGTCCGGAGCCTGTTTCATTTCAAATCTTTATAACAACTGTCATTCAGTCAGAATGAAAATCGACAGGAAATCTCAACGCCTGAGTCTTCACCTATTATTAAAACTTTTTATTTTAGTTAACTTTTACACATCTTGCAATGAATATAACAATATGATAGAACTTGTTGAAAAAACAAGCAATTGAGGAATCACATGAAACCCTATCTTTCCCCTGCCATTTCCCTGAATCAGTTCCATCAGGCAGCCGAACTGATTCACCCCCATATCATCCGTACCCCGCTGGTGCATTCCCCGACACTCAGCAGGATGTTTGACAGCGACATCTATCTAAAGCTTGAAAACCTTCAAAAAACCGGATCTTTCAAGATCCGCGGCGCGGCGTACAAAATTTTTTCCCGGAAAAACGAAATCCGCTCCGGCGGCGTGGTCGCAGCCTCTGCCGGCAATCATGCCCAGGGGGTATCCCTGGCTGCGTCCCTCGCAGGGATTTCTGCTACCATCGTCATGCCGGAATGGGCGTCCATTTCCAAGCAGGAAGCCACCTGCAATTACGGCGGGCAGGTCATTCTATGGGGTAAAAGCATCGGAGAAAGCCTTGAAAAAGCCAAAGAGATCGCAGCCGAAGGCAAAACCCTTATCCATCCCTTCGATGACGTCGATATCATTACGGGCCAGGGCACATTGGGTCTTGAAATCCTGGAAGAGCTTCCGGATACGCGGATGATTCTATGCGCCTGTCGGCGGGGGCGGGCTCATTTCCGGAATTGCGCTGGCTGCAAAAGCCCTGTCTTCAGGCGTTGAGATTATCGGCGTTCAGGCAGGCGTCTGTCCGTCCGCAGCGGAAGCGCTTCAGCGCGGCCATGTCAAAACCGTGCACGCACAGCCATCCATTGCAGACGGCATCAGCGTCCGGCAGCTGGGAGAAGTGACATTCGAGGTCATTCGATCCTGCGTGGAACGCATCGCACTGGTGGATGAGGCCAGCATTGCCGGCGCCATCCTGATGCTTCTGGAGCGGAAAAAAATTCTGGCCGAAGGCGCCGGCGCCGTCCCCCTGGCCGCACTGTTAAACGGTTCGGTTTCGGCGCCCAGGGGCGGAAAAATTGTCCTGGTGATCAGCGGCGGCAATGTGGACAGCCCGCTTCTGGGAAGAATTCTCCATCAAGGACTGCTAAAAAACGGCCGCATCATGCGGATTCAGGTTCAACTGGACGATACGCCCGGGTCGCTGGCAAGGCTTCTGGGGCTTGTCGCCCGCCGGAAAGCCAATGTGCTGCATATTTTTCATGACCGGAACGTCATGAATCTGCCGCTTTTTGTTACCAGCGTTTCTCTGGAGCTTGAAACCCGGGGAGCCCCCCACATTTCAGATGTATTTGAAGCAATTCAGCAGGCAGGATACCGGGTACTGGGAGGAAGCGATCACCCGGACTTTCCGCCGCCTTCCAGTATCTGCCGAACAACCGCCACTGCCGCTTCATAGCGGATGAATTCGGTGTTGAACGTCAGATCATAATTGATGGGATCCGCAATTTCCGCATTAAAGGATTTACGAATAAACGCCCGGCGCTTGGCCGCTGTCATGATCACCCGTTTTCTGGCTTCGTCTTCAGAAATGTTCAGCAGCCGGGAGGTGTTCTGGATGCGAAGCTCGACGGGCGCCACAACCCGAATGCTGAGTCTTTCATTCGGAGGCAGGATAAAATTGGCGCCCCGCCCGGCAATCACCGCCATGCCGTGTTTACCGATGACGCTGATGACCTTCATGAGCTGTTCCAGATAAATTTCCGGCCACAGATAGCGCCTGCTGACAAGGGTTGCAATGAAATCCTCAATCCCCGAAAGGCGCTCTTTTTCAATGGATTCAATCACCGATGCGCCGATATCGGCGCTGTCGGCGATCTCCCGGATAATGTCGCGCTGAAACAAATCGTATCCCATCTGCTCGGCAATGTTTTTGGCGATCACCTGACCACCGCTGCCGGGCTCAGACGAAACCGTTACCACCGTAATGCGGGACGGGTCGTGATTTCCGCCCGCATTCGGCCCGGCCCCCCATTTTTCCATCAGTGCGTGCATAAATTTATCAAATGAGCGATCGGAACTGTCCATGTATATCCCTTCCTTGCCTGACCAATTGCCGTAAATTACGCCATTCTCGCGCCTGTTTTCTTTCATATAAACAATTTGGCGGCATGACAAGAAAAAAATGGCGGCCAATTATTTCTGTTCCAACCTTATTCAACCATGCTATAATTCGGGTATAATCTGCCATATTTCCAAAAACGCAATATAACTGCCGGGCCCGCCGGCCCGGTACGGAATCCGCCATGACTGAAACCGATCTTACACAACTGCGCATCGACAAATCCGGCATTCCGGACCGCGCTATCAACCGAAAGCGCTATATCCTCCCGGTTTTACTGGCGGGACTTTTCATCGCCGCGGGGTTGCTGTACCAGAAAGGATTCCTGACCCCTGCTGTCGAGGTTCAGACCGCCAGTGTACAGAAGCTTTACCCTTCTCAAACCTTTACAGTCCTGAACGCCAGCGGCTATGTGGTGGCTCAGCGCAAAGCCGCGGTCGCAACCAAAATCACCGGCAGGCTGGTGTATCTTGCGGTTGAGGAAGGAAGCCGGATTAAAAAAGGCGATATTATCGCCCGGCTCGAAAACGAAGACGCCGTTGCGGCAAAAGATCAGGCCCTGGCAAGCGTACAGGCGGCCCGGTTTCAACTGGAGCAGTCTCTGGCCGAGCTCAGCGATGCCACATTGTCCTATCAGCGCAGCAAGGAGCTTGTTGCGGCAGGGTATATCGCCAAGGCCGAATTTGACGCGGCCGATGCCCGGTTTAAACGGGCCGGGGCCGCGGCTCAGGCCGCCAAAGCCCTGGTATCAAACAGCCAGGCCGCCCTCAAGGGGGCTGAAGTCGCCCTGGATTACGCCAACCTTCGGGCGCCGTTTGACGCTGTTGTGCTGACCAAAAATGCCGATATCGGCGACATCGTCACCCCGCTCGGCGCTGCCGCCAATGCCAAGGCCGCGGTTGTGGACGTGGCGGACATGGATTCGCTTAAAGTGGAAGTGGATGTATCCGAATCCAACATCGAAAAAGTCTTTACGGACCAGCCCTGCGAAATTTACCTGGATGCCCTGCCATCCGAACGCTTTGGCGGAAAGGTTCACATGATCGTCCCCACGGCCGACCGCACCAAGGCATCGATCATGGTAAAAGTATCCTTCGATACGTTAAGTCCGAAGATTCTTCCGGAAATGAGCGCAAAAGTGGCCTTTTTAAGCCGGGAGATCACGGAAGCGGAAATGCAGCCGATAACGGCCGTTCCTGCTTCGGCCGTCGTTTATCGAAACAATCAGACGATCGTATTCAGAATCTCAGGCGACAGAGCTGCCGGCGCCCAGGTCACCCTTGGCAGGCAGATGAACGGCATGGTCGAAATTCTGTCCGGCCTGAACGTCGGCGATAAAATTCTGGCCTCGCCATCCGAGAAGATCGTTGAAGGAACAAAGGTCAAGATTGCCCAGTAACCCCCCTGTTATCGAGATCACGGATCTGGTCAAATCCTATCGCCGGGGCACCCAGTCCATACCGGTTCTGGAACACCTCTGCCTGAACATCGAAGAAGGGCAGTTTCTGGCATTGATGGGACCATCGGGTTCCGGGAAAAGCACCCTGCTAAACCTCATTGCGGGACTGGACCAGGCCGATTCCGGAAGCATCCGGGTCGGCGGCAGGGAGATCACGGGCCTTTCTGAAATCGAGCTGGCGTCCTGGCGCGCCGGCCATGTGGGATTTATTTTTCAATTTTACAATCTGATTCCGGTGCTGACCGCATTTGAAAATGTCGAACTTCCCCTGATGCTGACAGGCCTGTCAAAAAAAGCGCGAAAAGCGCACGTGCTCACGGCCCTTTCCCTGGTGAACCTGCTGGACCGGATGGACCACTATCCCCGTCAGCTGTCCGGCGGCCAGCAGCAGCGGGTGGCCATTGCACGGGCCGTGGTCACGGACCCCACCCTTCTTGTGGCGGATGAACCCACGGGGGATCTCGACCGGCATTCCGCCGAAGAGGTTCTGCAACTCATGGACCAGCTCTGCGTCGAACTGGGAAAAACCATTGTCATGGTCACCCATGACCCCCGGGCTGCCGGAAAAGCCCATACCCTGAAATACCTGGAAAAAGGCGTTTTAGCCGATGCTCCTCAAATTGCTGTTCCGGAATGCTTTTAGGCACCGCCTGCGGAGCCTGCTGACCATCGGGGGCATTGCCGTGGCCATTCTGGCCTTCGGCCTGTTGCGAACCGTCATCAGCGCCTGGTATGCCGGCGTGGACGCCTCATCCGCCAGCCGTCTGGTCACCCGTAACGCCATTTCCCTGATCTTTCCCCTGCCCCTGTCCTACAAGGAAAAAATCCGTGGCGTTGACGGCGTCAGCGCCGTGTCCTACGGAAACTGGTTCGGGGGGATTTATATCGAAGAAAAAAACTTCTTTGCCAATTTCGCCGTTGAACCCAGATCCTATTTTGATCTGTACCCGGAATTTCTGTTGTCCGGCGATGAAAGCACCGCGTTTTTTCGGGATAGAAAGGCCTGCGTGGCCGGCCGGAAACTGGCCAGGCGCTTCGGCTGGAACATCGGGGACACCATCACGCTGCGGGGAACCATATTCCCGGGCAACTGGGATTTTGTCCTTCGCGGCATATACCGGGGAAAAGACAAGACCATTGACGAAAATCAGTTTTTTTTCCACTGGGACTACCTGAACGAAACCCTGCGCAAAACCGTCCCCCGCCGGGCGGATCAGGTGGGATTTTACATGATCGGCCTGAAACGGCCGGATCTGGCTGCCGCCACCTCCGAAGCCGTAGACCGGCTGTTTAAGAATTCCTATGCGGAAACCCTTACGGAAACCGAAAAAGCCTTCCAGATGAGCTTTGTTTCCATGAGCGAGGCCATCATCACGGTCATTCTGCTGGTCTCTTACGTGATCATCGTCATTATCATGGCGGTTGCCGCCAATACCATGGCCATGTCGGTTCGCGAGCGCATGGGCGAGTTTGCGGTCTTCAAGACCCTTGGATTCGGCAGGGGATACCTTGCCGGTCTTATTCTGGGAGAATCCCTGACGCTGACGGCCATCGGCGGACTGCTGGGAATCGGCGTCACCTTTCCGGCGGCCGCAGCATTCGGACAGGCGGTCGGCCAGTTTTTTCCGATATTTCGGGTTTCCACGGAAACCCTTGTGATGGATGCGGCGGCAGCAGCCACCGTCGGGGTCGTGGCCGCCGTCATTCCGATTTGGCGGGTCGTTCAGGTGCGCATCGCGGACGGCCTGGGAAGGATCGGGTAAAGAAACCGGCAAATGAATCTGCTCTTTTTCTACAGCTTGAGAAACCTTCTCACCCGAAGGCTGACCACAACCCTCACCGCGCTTGGCATGGCCCTTGTGGTGTTTGTGTTTGCGGCCATCATCATGCTGGCCGAAGGGCTTCAGAAAACCCTGATCGATACGGGTTCCTACAATAACGTCGTGGTTGTTCGAAAATCCTCGGGATCAGAAGTTCAGAGCGGCATTGACCGGCTTCAGGCTGCCATTGTCGAAACCCAGCCGGAGATCGGTTCGGGGCAGGACGGCAAACAACTGGTCGCCAAGGAAATGGTGGTGCTGATCACCCTGGAAAAGCAGGGCTCTTCCAGCCGGTCCAATGTGGTGATTCGAGGTGTTTCGGATGCTTCATTGCCCTTGCGGCCCCAGGTTCGACCCGTTGCCGGGCGACTGCCCCGGCCGGGCTCATCTGAAATCATGGTCGGCAAAAGCATCGCAAAAAGGTTCAAAGGCGCGGGACTGGGTGAATCCCTGTTTTTTGCCCAGCGATCCTGGCGGGTTGTCGGCATATTTGATGCCGGTTCAACCGGCTACAGCTCAGAGATCTGGGGAGATGTCAACCAGTTGATGCCTGCATTCCGAAGGCCCGTATTTTCCTCCATTTTGTTCAATTTAAGGGATTCGGGCCAATTCGAAGCCGTGAAATCCCGGATACAGAACGATCCGCGGCTGACCCTGGAGGCCAAGCGTGAAACCGTTTACTACAAAGAACAGTCCGAAGCCATGGCCACGTTTTTACGGATACTGGGTCTGTCGCTGACCATTGTTTTTTCCATCGGCGCGGTGGTCGGTGCCATGATTACCATGTATTCGGCAGTCGCCACGCGGACCGGAGAAATCGGCACCCTGCGCGCCCTGGGGTTCCGCCAAGCCGCCATTTTATCGGCATTCCTGCTGGAATCCCTGCTCCTCGGGGCCATCGGCGGATGCACGGGACTTTTTTTCGCCGCTTTTCTTCAGTTGTTCACGGTATCCACCACCAATTTTCAAACTTTTTCCGAACTGGCCTTCAGCTTTGCCCTGACCCCCGGCATCGTGATCAAATCCCTGGCGTTTTCACTGATCATGGGCTTTGCCGGCGGCGTGCTCCCGGCTTTTCGCGCATCCCGGATGAATATCATCACCGCGCTCCGGGAAGCGTAAAAAAACGATAAAACTGAAGGCGGGCCCGTGAGCGCCAACGCCACCTTTTTTATTCTGTCGTCCGTCGTCTGTTCTCTGTCGTCTGTTCTTCAAATTCCCGTTTGTCTGTCTTGACAGTTGGGGCAAAATGATTAGATTTTAGGCAAAATGCGATCCATATCAATATAAGTATTTAATATTAATGGTTATACAATATCATTGGACCCACACTGATCTTTAACCAACCACAGGAGAAGAAAGGAGCATCGATCAGCAATGAAGATCAGACCCATGAACGACAATGTGCTGGTGTTACGCGTTGAGGAAGAACAAAAAACCGCAGGCGGCATCATCATCCCCGATACCGCCAAGAAAAAGCCCCAGGAAGGCAAAGTGATCGCCACAGGCACCGGAAAATCCGGCAAGGACGGCAAACGGATCCCCCTGGATGTCAAGGCCGGAGACCGCATTTTGTTTTCCAAATACGCCGGAACCGAAATCCGGATCAACGGCGTCGAGCACATATTCATGAAAGAAACGGACATACTGGCAATATTTGAATAAATGACAAAACTGGAGGATAACCCATGCCCGCAAAAATGATTTGTTACGGCTCTGAAGCAAGAGAGCACATGTTAAAAGGCGTCAATGCCCTGGCTGACGCTGTCAAAGTGACCCTTGGACCCAAGGGAAGAAATGTTGTTCTGGCAAAAACGTTCGGCTCCCCAACAGTTACCAAAGACGGCGTGACCGTGGCCAAGGAAATCGAGCTGCCGGATAAATACGAAAATATGGGCGCGCAGATGGTGAAAGTGGTTGCCAGCAAGACCAGCGATGTGGCTGGAGACGGCACCACAACGGCAACGGTTCTGGCACAGGCCATTTACAATGAAGGACAGAAACTGGTGGCGGCCGGAACAAATCCCATGGCCATCAAACGCGGTCTTGAAAAAGGGGTTGCGGCAATCGTCGCAGAATTGAAATCCATTTCCAAGCCCACCAAGAACAAACTGGAAATCACCCAGGTCGGCGCCATTTCAGCCAACAACGACGAAATGGTGGGAAATATCATTTCCGAAGCCATGGAAAAAGTGGGCAAGGAAGGGGTGATCACCGTTGAAGAAGCCAAGGGCATGGAAACCACACTCGATGTGGTCGAAGGCATGCAGTTTGACCGCGGGTATATTTCTCCCCATTTTGCGACAAACCGTGAAAGAATGGAAGTGGTTCTGGAAGAGCCGCTGATTCTCATTCATGAGAAAAAGATCAGCAGCCTCAAAGATATGGTGCCGCTGCTGGAAGAGACCGCCAGATCCCGAAGGAACCTGTTGATCATCGCTGAAGATGTGGATGGCGAAGCCCTCGCAGCCCTGGTATTAAACAAGCTTCGCGGCACGCTTCAGGCTGCGGCGGTGAAAGCTCCCGGATTCGGAGACCGCCGAAAAGCCATGCTGGAAGACATCGCCATTCTTACGGGCACCCGCATGGTCTCCGAAGATCTGGGAATGAAGCTTGAAAATGTGACTTTAAAAGACCTGGGAAAATGCAAAAGCGTCAAAATCGACAAAGACAACACCACGATCATTGACGGCGGCGGCGACCGTAAGGCCCTGGAAGGCCGGGTTCGTCAGATTCGTGCCCAGATCGAAGAAACCACTTCCGATTATGACCGGGAAAAACTTCAGGAGCGTCTGGCCAAATTGATCGGCGGGGTTGCGGTGATCCGTATCGGCGCGGCCACGGAAACCGAGATGAAAGAAAAGAAAGCCCGCGTGGAAGACGCACTGAACGCCACCCGTGCGGCCGTCGAGGAAGGCATTGTTCCGGGCGGCGGCGTTGCGCTGGTCCGCTGCATCAAGGCTCTTGGAAAAGTGGATGTCAAGGGAGAGCAAAAGACCGGCATTGCGATTCTCAAACGCGCACTGGAAGAACCGCTGCGCCAGATCGCCGAAAATGCCGGTTTTGAAGGCTCCGTGGTTCTCAACAAAGTCATGGAAGGGAAAAATGACTTTGGATTCAATGCAGCCACATCCGAGTATGAAAACCTGATTGCCACCGGTGTCATCGATCCCACCAAAGTGGTCCGGTTCGCCCTGCAAAATGCCGCTTCCGTTGCCGGCATGATGCTGACCACCGAGGCCATGATTACGGAAAAGCCCAAAAAAGCCGCCAATGCGTCTTCTGGCGCCGGTATGGACGAAATGGACGATGAGATGTATTGATTCTCGATGTGTTCAGGCCGGGGGCGCATTGCATGTTCTGGCCTGAACAAAAACGCCTCAAACCGATCCTGATCATGAAACGCTCCGCTGCCAAGCGCCGGGAATGCACTTGAGCGCATTTCCGGCGTTGGATCCGGCATTTCCAGGGACCTTATGGACCTTGGCATTCACCGGGTTTCCGACCTTTGCCATCAAGACCCCGAACAGCGCTGCCAGTCGTCATGTCACCACAGGGCAAATGCCGTCGACCGCTGCGTATGTATGTGTTCAGGTGTGCCGTTTTTTTGCCAGCCATCAAAATCATCATCCGGAACTCTTAATGGTGGAACTGGAAAGACCATCCATAAAAAGTCGACATTTTTTCAATCTGTAAAATCGTCATCTTCCCAAGCCTGATTTCATTGCGCCTTCTGACCCCATAGCCGGAAATTGCCCCACAGCCAAAGCGCCTGACACAATGCCATGCGGAAACCAGCTTTTTCCTAAATGTATATTTTGTTATTGCATGCTTTTTGCATTTACATTACCAGACAAGATAACGGTTTCCCGCACGAAATCCAAAATTGCAAGTTCTGGAACGGAGGGATTCCATGATGTATCAAACCCTTTTGGTTCCTTTGGACGGCTCCCCCAGAGCCGAGAGAATTCTCCCCCATGTCTGGGATCTGGCCATGCAGTTCAAGTCAAAGGTCATTTTTCTTCTGGTTGTGGAAGCACCCCTTCAGTTTATGGCCCCATCCCTGTGTGAAAACATCATCCAGGCCGATGTCATCCATGACTATATAGAAAATTACAACCGCAAAAAAGAAGAAATTACCGCTTATCTGGCCGGTTTACAGGCGGGTTTTCGAAAAAAAGGAATCGAGACCAGAATTTTTATCGAAGAAGGGGATGTGGTGGAAACCGTCATCGCTGTCGCCAAGCGGGAAAATGCGGAACTGATCGCCATTGCCAGTCATGGCCGAAGCGGGTTATCCCGTGTATTTTACGGCAGCGTGGCTGCCGGCATCATGCATAAAATCGACCGGCCCATCTTGATTATTCGAACGCGAAAGGATTAATTGAAATCCGATTCTCATTTCCGCAAACACAGAATAAATAAAGGAGGTGCACGATGTATCAGACAATATTGGTACCCCTGGACGGTTCCCCCAGAGCCGAGAGCATTCTTCCCCATGTTGAAAATCTGGCCCTGCAGTTCAAGTCAAAAGTCTTTTTTCTTCAGGTCGTGGAACCGGCGCTTCAATTTGTCAATCCTTCCCTGTATGAAACCACCATTCAGGCGGATATCCTCCACGAATACATCGTTGATTTTAAACGAAAGAAAGAAGAAATCAGCGCCTATCTGGCCGTCATTCAGGAGGGTTTTCAAAAAAAAGGAATCGAGGCCGACATTATTGTCGAGCAGGGCGCTGTGGTGGAAACCGTCATCGCTGTCGCCCAGAGGGAAAATGTGGAACTGATCGCCATCGCCAGCCATGGCCGAAGCGGGTTATCCCGTGTATTTTACGGCAGCGTGGCTGCCGGCATCATGCATAAAATCGACCGGCCCATCTTGATTATTCGATCCGAAACCGCATAATTCATTGTTGTTAACCTATCAATCCAGCTGAGACGGCAGTTACCCTGCAAGGGGAATGCGTTTTATTAAACCGGGACTTGAAACTGAGCCCTATTCACGCAAAGGAGTTATTCCAACATGTATCAAACCATACTGGTTCCCCTGGACGGATCTGCCAGGGCTGAACACATTCTTCCCCATGTTGAAGATCTGGCCATCCATTACAAGGCAAAAGTGATTTTACTTCAGGTAATGGAGCCGCTGCAAATCCTCAACCCGTCCATTATTCATGTCAGCAGCGCGCTGACAGACTCAGTCAAGGAAAGCCTGAAAGAATTCAATCACAGATATGAGGAAATCAACACCTATCTATCCGGACGCCTGGGAGAATTCAGGGAAAAAAACATTGATACCCGGAAATTCATCGAACAGGGGCCTGTGGTGGAAACCATCATTTCCGTTGCACAGCGGGAGAATGTCGAGCTGATCGCGATGGCCAGCCACGGCAGGAGCGGCATGTCACGGGTATTTTACGGCAGCGTGGTATCCGGCGTCCTGCAACAGATTGATCGTCCCATGCTGATTATCCGCTCCCGGAACATCTGATCTTTTTATCGTGAAATCGGGAGGGCGTGAAATCGTAAAAAGGTCCCCGCTCCCGCTCTCCTCCACGCTCTCACGCCCTCACGCTCCGACTTCACGCCAATGATATCAGAATGCCCAGTTCTTTTTCAACGGCTGCTTTCAGGACTGCGGCGGCGGCGGCGGCATCCTGAACCGCTACGCCGACCGCTTTAAAAAAAGTGATTTCCCGGTCATTCTGGCGCGCGGGGAAAACACCGTTGACGATTTCTCCGATCTCGGCCGAAATAGTCGCACCGGCAATGATCAGGTCTCCGGCCTCCGCCATGCAGGCTTCACGGGAATCCACAACCACCCTGGCCCTGCGGACCGTGGTCACATCGATTTCCTGCATCTGCGGCGTAAAGGACCCCACACCCGTGACATGGGTTCCCGGCTTCAGATCATTGCCGTTGAACACCGGGGTTAAAGACGTTGTTGCCGCAATCACGATGTCTGCCTGAGAGACCGCCTCGCGGGCGTTCGGACAGGAAGAACTTATGGCCGCAATCTCCGGGGGGGATGTCCAGGACGCCATTTCCGCAGCCAGCTTCTCTGCCTGATTCAAAGACGCATCCAGAATCCACACCTTGCGAATATCTCTCACAGCCATCACTGCCTGAATCTGGGACTTTCCCTGCACGCCCGCCCCGAACAGTGCAACGGTTCCGGCGTCTTTTCTGGACAGAAGCTCCGCTGCAAGGCCTCCGGCAGCTCCGGTTCGAATGGCTGTCAGGCTGTTTCCTTCCATCAACGCCAGGGGCATCCCCGTCTGCGGATCCAACACCATAACCAGACCGGCCACTGTGGGCAGCCCCATCTTCGGATTGTCCCCATAAATGGAGACGATCTTTATTGCCAGCTCCCGGCTTTGCCGGAGATATGCGGGCATCGACAGTGTGACGCCTTTCTCCGTGGCAAGTCGTCCCCGAAGCGGGATTTCGGCCTGATGAGCCGAAAGCTGGCCGAATGCCTGCTTCATGGCCGCAATGGCCTTCGGCATGGGAAGAACTTCCCGAACATCGTCCGCGGTAAGAATTCGAATCTTCATGATTATCCTTCTGCAAGCGTTTGAAATGTGACAGGCTTTGCCGGAATCCGGGGCGTAAAATTTTCACGGGCCATTGGTTTTCCGGAAACCTGCACCATCAGGTCATGGGCAATCTGACCGCAGAACCGCCCCTGACAGTGGCCCATGCCGACACGGGTTCTGCGTTTCAAGTCATTGATATCGACTGCGCCGTTGGCAACGGCCGATCGGACATCGGCCATCGTGACCTCTTCACAGCGGCAGATCGGCGTATGGTCCGGAATCGCCGGAATCATTCCCGGACCCGGCAAAGACAGGGCATCCAGTGCCCTGCCGAACCGGTTCATCCGTTTCAACCGGCCTTCAAAGGGGCGGACCAGCGCATCGGCTTTTGTACGGCTCACGAATCCGACATGTGCACACGCAGCTATTCCCGAAACGCTTCCTTCTTCAATCGCCGCGGCATAACCCCGGATGGCCGATCCGTCGCCGGCAACAAAAACGCCGGGTACCGATGTCTCCTGATGGCTGCCGCACCACGTTCTCCAGTACTGTGCGCGAACATCATAATCGTGACGGCACCCGCACAGACGGGTCAGCTCCGTTGCGGGAATCAGTCCATACCCGACACCGATGGCATCGACTGAGATAACCCGCCGGAATTCGGGCCGCTGTCTTCCCGATGCATCCGCACGGGCGATCAGCGCCTGCTCCAGTTGGTTATGGCCCGAAGCCTCCACAAGCGTGCATGAAGCATGGACGGGGATGCGCCGGCGCTGAAGGGTGGCAAGATAATTGACAAGGGATAGGCTTTTGAAAATTCCGATGCCGGAAAGCAGATCTTTAACGTGAGGAACAATCCGGATAACGGACAGCGGAGAAATTAGCGCTACGTAGGCACCTTTCTTTGCCAGGTGATGCGCCAGAGCAAGCTGCAGGGGGCCGGTTCCGGCAACCAGAAACCGCTTTCCCGGGAGAACGCCTTTTCGGACCAGGGCATTTAAACCGCCGGCCGAATAGACGCCGGGCAGGGTCCATCCCGGAAACGGAATCATCCGCTCCAAGGCGCCGGTGGCAATCACCAGGGCACGTCCCCTGACGCTGGATGGCAAAAGACCGCCAGATCCCGTAACCGGCTGAAGATACACTTCCTTGCGGTCATCAATGTGCCAGACCTGAGTTCCGGTATAAACCGTGATCCGGTCCGAAACCTGCTGAAACGCCTGAAACAGGCGGCGGCGAACCCTTGCTTCAATGGCTTCGGCACGGATGCCGGAAAGGCGGTCACCGGCATGGGACAAGACTTTTCCGCCAAGCTTGAGGGTTTCTTCGATCAGAACAACCGATGCGCCGTGGATCGCCGCAGCCGTCGCAGCGGCAATTCCCGCAGGACCGCCGCCGATGATCACCACGTCCGCCGGATTCATAGGTCCATCTCGATGGCGCCATCATCCTGAACCACAATCCGGGATCCCGGTAAGGCCTGAGTCATGCAGGTGCGGACATTGGGAACGCCGTCAACAATCATCCGGCATTCGTAACAGACGCCCATACCGCAGAACACCCCTCTGGGCGACTGTGACCGGGTGTTCCGGCAGGTACGAAGACCGTTCGCCAGCATGGCTTCCGCAATGGTCTGCCCCGGGGTTGCCGGGACCGGCCGGCCATTGACATAAATATCAAATTGTTTCATGAAAATGCTTACAGCAGCCCAATTGCATTCAATACCCGATCCGGCGCAGCATCTTCGGGCGGCATCATCGGCAGCCGCGGAAGCCGGGTCCTGCAGCCCTGCCGATTTTATTCATAGCCGCCTTTGCCATTTGAACCGGTTTTCCACCCACACGGATATCACGCCTTTTTGACCGAGACGAAATGCTCCTGAAAGGCCAGTGCTCCCCCGGACGGGTCCCACTGCTCCAGTCCGCCGCCCATCAGGCAGATATCCGAGGCTCCCTTGCCGCAGGCCCTGGATTCGGCCGGAATGCTCCGGCCAAAGCCGTGCACCATGAATACGGCCTCAGGGTGCATGAAATGGCTGAGCTTTGCTGGCATCGTTGCGCTGTAGCCGCCAGAAGAGACCACAACCCTGTCTCCGTCTGAGATGCCGTTATCTCGGGCGGTTGATGCATGCATCCACAGCACGTTTTCCGGCATCTGGGAAAAGAGCCGGGGGTTGTTGATCGTCTGGCCTGCTGCGTGAATGGCGCACCCGCCGATGGCAAGGCGGTAGAGACCGGGCTTTGCGGGGGGGGAGGCATAGGGCTGCAAGGAGGCAATGCCGGCCTTCTCCCACTTGGAATTGATGATTTCAATCCTGCCGCTCTGTGTATCCAGCGTGCCGAGCTTTTCATAGAGGGGCTTTTGCGTCAGATCGACCCGGCCGGTTTCTGTAAAGTCTGCCATCGACACGCCGGTCTCCTGAAGCTGATACTGCCAGATGTCCTCAATGCTGTTAAAAGACAGTGCGGCAATGCTAAGGCGTTTGGAAAGCGCTGTAATCATTCTCCAGTCAGAGCGGCTGTCCAGTCTGGGGTTCACGCAGCGGAACCGGGCCGAAAAGCTTGGCTTCAGGCCGTTTTGCTGAAACAGAATGCTCTCTTGTTCCAGGTACGCGGACAGCGGCAGCACGATATCCGCATGCCAGGCCGTCTGGGACCAGAACGGCGTTGCGCAGACCAGAAGATCGAGATTGTCCAGAATTTTTGTTAATGCCACAGGGTCCGCGTGCTCTGCCAGCGGATCATGGCCAAAGCACATATAGGCTTTGACAGGATACGGGCTCCGGGTCTTTACGGCCTGAAAGGCCTGATGCAGCAGCCCTTTTTCCGGGTCAAAGACAGGGTATCTTGTGCCCACGCCATCGGCGCGGACTCCGCCTGGCTCGGGCAGCAGATCCACCAGTTTCTTCAGGCTGTTTCTGCCGGCACTCTCGGGTGTGGCGGCAAGGGCCAGCCCGCCTTTGGCGCCGATGGCCCCCAGCAGCGAATTGATGATAAAGGCCGTGCGGCTGACATAAAACGAATCCTTGTAGCGGGCCGTCATTCTGCCCGGATGCCAGATAACGGCAGGGGCGGCCTTGGCGATGTCCTGAACCAGAGAGACGATGGCATCAGCCGCAATGCCGGTCTCGGCCTGTGCCCACTGGGGCGTATAGGGGGCTACAAACGTGCGAAGGGCTTCGATATCGCTGATCCATTCACCGGCAAAGGCGGCGTTAAAGAGTTGCTGATTCAGCAAAACGTGGATCACGGCAAGATTTAACGCATAGTCCGTACCGGGGCGGATCAGCAAAAAGCGGTCTGCCTTGGCAGAGGAAATCGTTGCCCGGATGTCTATCACCGCAAGCTTGCACCCGGCCTCAAGGCCGCTCATCAGATCATTGACTTCTTTGACATCGATGGATTCAAAAAGGTTGCGGGTCTGAAGAACGACATATTTTGCCTTTCTGTAGTCGAAAACCAGCGCATCCGCGCCGAATCCAAAAAGCGACTTGGCGGCATGATGCACGTTGATATCGCAGCTGGCACTTGCTGTATGGTAATTGGGAGTGCCCATGCCGCGCATAAAGGCTGCAAACAGATCTGAAAAACAGCCGCCGCCGTCAGAGCCCATCAGGCTTTCCTTGCCATACTGGGACTGAATTGCAGAGATCTTGCCGGCCACCCGATCCAGTGCCTCGTCCCAGGAGAGCCGAATCCAGCTGCCTTCTCCGCGCCCTGCCTTTCGCATCATCGGAAACTGCGGCCGCTGATCATCTTTTATCAGTTCCAGTCCGGCGGCTCCGCGTGCGCACAAAGCGCCATCGATACCGGGAGCATGGGGATTTCCCTGAATAAATCTGCATTCACCATTTTGAACATTCACCTGAACAGGGCAGTGCACGGAACACATACCGCAGATACTGAAGATGGTTTTCTCTGACATGGCAAAGTCCCTTTCGGTACGGACGCATTATCGGCTCATACAAGCCGGGTTGTTTGAAGATGGGCGACATTTTTTATCTTTGCACGCATACCAAAATCGCCGATGACTTTCAAGAACAATAAACCCGATGCGCTGAAACAATAAAATCGGGCTCCCGATTTTTGTCTGCTTTGCTTCGGACCCGGCCGGATTTGCCCTTCACCTAAAAAGAACCCTTGACACAACGCCGCTAGTTTTATAGGTATCAGCCGATATCATTTCAGACTGCAACCCCTCTGCAAAAAAAGATACCGATAAAACAGGACCCAAGATGAACAACTGCCATATTCAATTTGACCCGAGACGATGCATTGCCTGCAAGGCATGTGAGGTGCACTGCCAGGTGGCCCACCAGACGGCTTCCGATGTCAAGATGGGATTATTGATCACCGCGGAGCCGGTTTGCGAGGAAGACACCATCCAGATTCTTTCGGCCTTCAGGGCCTGTTTTCATTGCGAAGAGCCCTGGTGCATGGCCGTCTGCCCGACCGATGCCATTAAAAAGCGAAAAGCGGATGGAATCGTTTTTGTGGAAGCAAAGCTTTGCGTCGGCTGCAAGGCCTGTATCGACGCCTGCCCCTGGCAGGTGCCGCAGTGGGATGAAGCAAGCGGAAAGGTGCTAAAATGCGATTACTGCAGGGACCGGCTCGATGCGGATGAAAAGCCCGCCTGCGTTACGGCTTGTACGGCCCACGCGCTGAGCTTTAAACGCCCCAATACGGGAACGCGCAAAACCCGCCAGGACTATGCCAAGTCCCTGCTGGAAAAAAAGCGCTGGCTATAAAACGGCACAGCGCTTTGGATGCGGCCGGGCCGCTTCCAACGCGCTGCTTCTTTTTTCAGGAAATCTTGTAGGGTTTGGCATCCATCTCAAAGAGAATATCGGCATACCAGTCCTGCCGGGTCTTTAGCTGAATCAGCAGCTGATTCTTCTCGATGGCAAGACCCACATTGATCGCCAGGTATTCCTTCCATGTCAGATGGTCCTTGTCCGGCTCGAATTCAAAGTCATAATACCACCTGAGCGCACCGACTATTTTTGAACCCACTGTCACGGGAAAGCCGATGATGGCCTTGATGTTCTCCTTTAGCGCCTCCTCGCGGTACTGAACCCGGGAATCGGTGGCGACCTTGGAGATGATAACCGGCTTTCCGGTGATCACCTCTCCGATGCTCTGCGCGGCATACAGTGTCCCTTTGGAAATGTAGCTCTCACTCAGCCCGAAAGAGGCCACCCGCTCCAGCATCCCCTCGGACTGCTTGATCAAAAACAGCGAGCAGCCCCTGGAATTGCCGGATAAGGTTGCGGTCTTGACCAGGTTCATCATCGATTCGCTGACCTTGAACGCAGGCATCAAATGAATATTGGTGGTCGAGTTCTTGATGGAGTCAAAATAAAACGACTTTCTTAACGACAGCCCCACATGAAGCGCCAGCATCTTCAGATACTCCATCTCCTCCCAGGAAATTTCCCGGGTACTGTCAAAATACAGCCGGAGCGTGCCGACCAGAATGTTTCCAACGGCAACCGGAATACCGACAATGCTTTTAATCCCCTCTTTTATCGCATCCTGCGGATACTGCAGATTCGGGTCCGTGGCAACATCGCGGATCACCACCACGTTGCCGTGGGTCGTCTCACCGATGCTTTTTTTCGGACTGACGTCTCCCTTTGTCTTATAGGCGTCGCTCAGACCATAAGCTTCGGAAACTCTCAATGTGTCATGCGTGCGGTCAAACAGCAGCAGCGAGGCGCCCTTTGCACCAAAAAGCTGTGATGAAACCCGGACAACCGCTTCCTTTGTCTCCTTCAAATCAAGCGATCTGTGAATCTCCGAAAGCCCCTGAATGAACTGATGGGAAAAATCCTGGAAGGCCATACTGATGTTCTCCTTCATCTATGAAAAATGGTTAAACTCATATCGGATGGCAACCTGAACATATCAGCATCTTTGACTTTATGCGCTATCACAGTTCTAGTGACGAGTCAATAATCATCCTGGGAAACGGGATGTATTTTTCACGTTTTTGGCGTTACGCAGCAAGCTCATTTTACACTTTCAACGGGTGCGGAATGGGGCCAGCGTTTACCGAAACTGGCATTTGTTTTGACACCGCCATCATTTTAACTTACATATGAGGCCATGAAGAAATCCAGACTCTTAATTGTTGACGATGAAGCAGACATGCTGCGGCTGCTGAGCCGGGCGGTTCGTGCGGACATCGACTGCGAGGTTGAAACCGCTTCGAATGCCGCGGCCGCCCTGGAGCTTTTTCGCCGGCGCAGTTTCGATCTGGCGCTGGTGGATATCCGGATGCCCGGCATGGACGGACTCCAGCTGCTTGAGCAGCTGCGCCTTCTGGATCCGGGATTGACCATCATCATGATGACCGCCTACGGGGCCATCGAAGTTGCCGTGGAATCCATTAAAAAAGGGGCGTATGATTTTATTACCAAGCCTTTTGAACAGAACGATCTGTTGCGCCTGCTCCAGAAAGCCATGGAGCGCAGCTTTCTGCTTCGGGAAAATCAGCAGCTTCAGCAACGGATCCGGAAAGAGGAAACATTCCAGAATTTCGTTGGCGCAAGCCCGCCCATGCAAAAACTCTATGATACCATTCAGCTGGTCAGCAGAACCGATGTCACGGTTCTGATCACCGGAGAGTCCGGCACCGGCAAGAACCTTGCCGCCCGGGCCATTCACGCACTGAGTGCAAGGGCCTCCTTTCCCTATGTTCATGTCAACTGTCCGACCGTTCCGGAAAACATTCTCGAAAGCGAGCTCTTTGGCTACAAAAAAGGCGCATTCACCCATGCCACCCAGGACAAAAAAGGCCTGTTTGAAGAAGCTGAAGGCGGCACCATCTGCCTGGATGAAATCGGTGATATCCCGCTTCCGGTTCAGACAAAGCTCCTTCAGGTTCTTGAAGACAAGCGCATCAAGCCCCTGGGGCAGACCAAAACCGTTCAAGTGAATGTCCGGCTGATTGCCTCCACCAATCAAAATCTCAAGGCCAGGCTTGCTGCCCGCGAATTCCGGGAAGATCTCTATTACCGCCTGAATGTCGTCAACCTGCATATGCCACCGCTTCGTGAACGGACGGGAAGACATCCCCCTGCTGACCCGGCACTTTCTCAGCCGCTTTGCAACGGAGTTCAACAAACCCCTGAAAGAGGCTTCCCCCGATTTCATGCGCAGCCTGGTGGAACACCGGTGGGAGGGAAATGTCCGGGAACTGGCCAATTTGATTCAGCGCGCCGTGGTGTTGTCTTCGGGAGAAACGATTCAACTGGATGATGCCGGATGGCACGCTCCGGACCCGCCACCCTGTTTTCACGAAAACCAGTTGTTTTCCCTTCCCTATCACCAGGCCAAACATCGGGTTCTGGAGCAGTTTACCGTTGCCTATCTTCAGCATATTCTGGAGCAGACAGAGGGGAACGTCACCCATGCCGCCCAGAAGTGCGGGCTCGAGCGCCAGTCTTTCCAGCAGATCATGAAAAAATACGGCGTCCGACCAAACACCCACAAATCACCCTGACACCTTTCTTTTCCGCCAGATAAATCTTGCACCGCAAGATTTATCTTTCACTCAAAATTGATTGCCAGGCAGACCTGCACATGGACAACGACTGAAGGTCTATCAAACTGAATACAATGATATTTCAGGATATTAAGCAGAATAACAGCGTTTGTTGGGTTGACCGGACTGGCCGGAGAGGTTCGACACCCGAACGGCCAGTGGCTGGATGCCCGCCTTACAAGATGTTTTTTTCTACCCCCTTTTTCTTACAGCTAACAGACTGATTCATTTGCGATTATTTTTAATCAAGGTGTCAAATTCTCCAGATGGCACACCGCTTGCTTAGTATGACACGGCATCGGCATTAAATACCATCTGTTGAAGCGGGCGGGGATGGTCCCCGCCCCAAACAGCCGATTGCCGGTTGCATCATGGGGAGATGCGCTGACATATGGCAAGTATTCTGATTTGGGGAGATGAGCATGATTCGTGTCTGTTGGCCAGACGGGTTCTGGAGAAATTGGGACATGAAGTCACCCTGTTTACCGATCCCGAAGATGCCTTGCTCTGGTCTGTCAGACAGCAACCGGAACTGGTCGTGCTGGATTCAAAAGAAGGCACGGAATGCCTTCAGCTCTTCAGGAAATTGCATCGCAGTCTGCCTGCATCCAAAGTGATGATCATGACCAGCGTTGCGCTTTCGCCTGCGGACATGACTGATGCGCACCGGCTCGGGGCGGAAGTATGCCTGAACCGACCCATGGAAATAGGAGAATTTGAAAAAAGAGTAACGCAGTTGTTAACCCTTTGAAACATATTTCAACATCATAAAAAGGAGGAAATAACGTGAACAATTTTGTTAAGCTGTTTATTGCCATAGCGATTGTAGGGGCATTTCTAGCCATGCCGTTACTGTCACCGGCACCTGCCTATGCGGACAAGCTGACTGACGCCATTGCAAAAACACCCGTGGGAACCGAAAAAGGCCAGATTGACGCCAAGGCCGAAACCGGATATCTGGGAATTCCCGGTGCGCCGAACATCAATCCAATCATTGCCTTCTTCTGGGCTGTGTGGGTGGGCTGGATCTTTTCCACGGTCGGCGCTTTCGGAGGCGTCATGGCAGGCGTTGGCCACATCACCATATTCAAGCTAAGCGCATACGCCGGTCAGTTCAGGGATACCTCTCCGGCGCTCAACAAGGTGATCACCGATTCCGTCCGGGTGTCCAACCAGTTTCTGGTCGGGTTGAGCGCATTGATATCTTCTTTCAATTATTACAAAATGGGAAGGCTGGTTCTGCCTTTGGCATCGCCCTGGCTCTGGGCTCCATGAGCGGCAGTTACCTGGTCCCCCTCCTGACTGCCGGAAAAGTAAGTTTCAAGGCTTACATCGGATATTTCGGGATTTTTGTTTTTGTCCTGGGATGCTGGATGCTGTATGAAACAACGCCTAAAGGAATGGCCAGCAAGAAAAAGGCCAAACAGGCTGCCGAGGCATTTGAAGCCACCATGAAACGCCAGCGGGCAGGTGAGAATGTCGAAACCAGCGATCTGGGCGTAAAAGTCACCAAAGTATCGCTGACAAGTTTTAAATTCACTTTTTACGGTGTTGAATTCAGTTTCAATCCTTTCTATCCGTTTTTCGGCGGCTTCATTATTGCTTCCATTGCTTCATTTATCGGCGTTGGCGGCGGGTTTATGCTGGTACCCTTTTTGACCAGCGTATCGGGACTTCCCATGTTTCTGTCTGCGGGAACCTCGGCATTTGCCGTTTTAATCGGCATGATAACAAGCATCTTCAGTTATTTACAGCAGGGCGTCCTGGTTCACTGGCCCCTGATCGGTCTTGAAATGGCCGGAATTGTCGCCGGTTCCATCGTCGGGCCGTATACGTCCAAATATATTTCCGATAAGTGGCTAAAAAGAATGTTCATCATCCTTGCCTTTGTGGTTGGCATTGATTACATACTCAAGGGGTTTTTCGGAATGAAGCTGATTCCCGGATGATCTACCCTGATGCGTCATTGGTATTAAAGATTGATCTCGAGAACCGGGATTGTGCGTTCACGGAACGATCCCGGTTCCGGACAGGATTTCCCTGCCGGACACCATAGTTGAACTGGAAATGTGTATGGAACTGCTCAATGGACTGATGATAAAGTTGGATTCCGTGCTGATTTATTTCTACAGAGTACCGGATAACCCGGTAACGGGGTTTTTTCTGGGAACGTTCTTTCTCTGTCTGGCGTGTGCGATAGTCGGCGGTTATGCATCCATATTTTTTGCCGTAATCAACCGCAAGCATAACGGGCGTCTGTATTCAGAAACGGTTTCCATGCACAATCTTTCCGTAAAAGCGATCGCGGTTAAAGACAAGGAAAACTATAAAAACTGCAACAAACTGGCCAATGAGGCTTTTGGCCGTTATTTTTTCGCGCAATTCGGCGCGGGGGCCTCTGCATTGCTGCCGGTCCCCTTTGCACTGGCATGGATGCAGCTGCGGTTTCAGGAAGTGAGTTTTTCCCTGCCGTTTCATATTCCCGGCATCGGTGAAACAGTAAGTTATCCCTTTATATTTATTTTTATGTATATCCTCTGTCGTATTTTCTTCCGGAAATTTCGCAACAGGCTTCCCTTTACCAGCGGAATGATCCGGAAAATCTTAGCTAACGATACGTCAGAAAAAATGCTGCGCTTTTCAGACCTGATCAAACCCAACCCATACACGCTGTAACGGCTTTTTAATACTTATCATTGATTTAACAGGCAGGTTTTGCAATACTTCATCAAAAAAGGTGGAACTGCGTTACAGTGCCATCGGCATTTACGACATTTTTTTTCAAAGCCATAACCTGTGACCAGTTCATCTGGAGGATATATGTCAAACGATGTGTTCAGTCTGTGTTTTATGTGTTCCATTCGCTGCCCGATCAAGGTATCGGTCGAATCCGGCCAGGTGAAATGGATCGAGGGAAATCCCCATGTTCCCGGTATGGAAGGGAGCCTTTGCCCTCGGGGGGCCGCGGGAATATCCCTGTTGTATGATACGGAAAGGGTTCAATCCCCCATGATCCGCACCGGCGAACGGGGAGAGGGAAAATGGCGGAAAGCCTCCTGGGATGAGGCGTTAGATTATACGGCGGACAAACTGAAGCAGGCTATCGAAACCCACGGCCCGCAAAGCGTGGTGTTCGGGGAACGCACCAACCTGTCCACCCATGTCAGCAAAACCTTCATGAAGGCCATCGGCTCTCCCAATCACTTCACCCATGATGCGCTCTGCAAGGGATCGGTCAACACCGCCTGCCGCAGCCTTTTCGGGTATACCGATGCCCAGATGGGAATGGATTTAAAAAACAGCCGGCATATCGTTCTTTATGGCCGCAACATGTTTGAAGCCATTTCCGTCAAGGAAGTCAACAACCTGATGGATGCGCTGTCCGCCGGCGCCAAGCTGACCTACATCGACCCCCGCGTGTCGGTAACCGCCACCAAGGCCCACCGTTACTGGATGATCCGGCCGGGAACGGATCTGGCCCTCAATTACGCCCTGATTCATGTCATTCTGGCCGAACGTCTCTACGACGCCGCCTTTGTAGACCGATGGGTCTCCGGCGTCTCCGAGCTTCAGGATTTTGTCCGCTCCTTTACACCGGAGTGGGCGGAAACAGAAACCGGCATTCCCGCATCGGAAATCGTCGCGCTGGCCCGGGAAGTCAGCCAGGACAAACCATCGGTCATCTTTCATTTTGGATACCGCGGCGCCCACCATGCCAATGAAATTTATCTGCGCCGATCCATTCTGATTTTAAACGCGCTGATGGGAAGCATCGAAGCCAAGGGCGGGGTGTTCTTCAAAAAAGGGCCCGGCGCTCTCGGGAAAAAACCCGCTCGAAAATTAACCGAGCAGAAATTTGAAAAAATTTCGCTGCCCCGTTTCGACAAGGTCGGAACTGCCGATTTTCCCCTTCCGGACCCGGATCACGGGGTTCCCCAGATGCTGGCGCCGGCCATCCTGAACGATGACCCGTATCCGATCAAAGCCTTGATCGCCAACCGGTTCGATCCCCTCAAATCCATTCCCGACACCAATCAAATGAAACAGGCATTAAGCAAGCTGGACCTGATAGTCGCCATCGATATCCATTACAGCGACATTGCCTGGTATGCCGATGTGATTCTGCCGGAATCCGTTTATCTGGAGAGAACGGACTGTGTTCAGCAGGCCAATGGCCTCAAACCCCAGATGTTTTTAAGACGGCAGGCCGTCTCCCCCCGGTACGACACCCGCGAGGCCGCCATGATCGTCAAGCAGCTTGGCGAACGCCTCGGCATCGGCGCTTATTTCCCGTATGCCAGCATGGAAGAACTGGTCCGCTGGCAACTGGAACCTACGGGATTTACCCTGGAGGATTTTGAAGCCAAGGGATTTGTGGCCTACGGCAAGGATCAGATTTTCTGGGACCGCAAAGAGGGTATCCAGATTAAAACCCCGTCCGGGAAGATTGAACTCAAATCCTCGCTTCTGGAGAATGCGGGTTATGCCTCTTTCCCGGATTACGAACCGGTAACGACAAAGGCGGAGAACACTTTCCGGCTGGTTGTGGGCAGAAACGCCCTTCACACCCACGTGTCCACCCAGAACAATCTGTACCTCAGCGAGCTTTTCTCTGAAAACCAGCTCTGGATCAATTCCGGAAAAGCCGCCGGTCTGGGGATTCGCTCCAACGATACGGTGGCAGTCACATCCGCCTGCGGGTCGGGGAACATCAAAGCCTTCGTTACGGACCTTATTCATCCGGAGGCCGTGTTCATGATTCACGGATTTGGCCATGAAGCCAAGCAGGCCACCCGCTGCTTCAACAAAGGACTTTCAGACAGCGTCATTCAGGAGAATATTTCCGACAGGGTCGGCGGAAGCCCGGCACTTCATGACACTTTTGTTACGGTCACACCCGCCTGATCGGAATACGGATAGGGAGAAGGTTAATGAGCAAATATTACTTGTTTCAGGATAAAAAAAAATGCATCGGCTGCCATAGCTGCGAGATACAGTGCAAAAGCAACAAAGGGCTGCCGGCCGGCCCCAAACTCTGCCAGATCATGACCATCGGTCCCCGGTTTGTCGGAGGCCTTCCCAGGGCTTCTTATGTGTTTATGCCCTGCTTTCACTGCGAAAACCCCTGGTGCGTGGCAGCCTGTCCGACCGGCGCCATGCAGAAACGGGCCAAGGACGGCATTGTTTTTGTGGATCATTCTTTGTGCGTGGGTTGCAAAACCTGCATCACGGCCTGTCCGTGGGGTGCGCCGCAGTGGAACCAGGAAATCGGCAAGGTCGTCAAATGCGACTACTGCATGGACCGCGTCGATAACGGGCTCAAACCGGCCTGCGTTACGGTATGCACAACGCATTGCCTGGATTTCGGACCCGCGGAAGCCATGGGACAGGTCCGGCGGGAACGACATGCGGCGATTATCGCCGCAATGGAATAATGCGAGGAAAAATGCCTGATAACGGTTGTCCGGTGAATGCCGTCATTTCCGAACTGGATCAAATCGTTCATTCCGGAACCCTGAGAAACCCCAAAAGCCGGAGACGGGCCGAAGAAATTCTGGCCCTGATGCAGGATGTCGCCTGGGGCAGGGCCGGAAAGGAGCACCTGCCTTCCCTGAAAATTCTGATCAAAGAGTTGGGGGACGAAGGCCCGGATGGAATCTGCAAAACAATAAGCGCCTTGATCAGCAGAACCCTGAGCGAACACCACGAGGTGTTTGTCAGCCATGTGGAAACCCATAACTGCGCCACGGGAGACTGCGTGAAGCTGGCGCCCGCGCCCTGCCAGATGACCTGTCCGGCCGGACTCGACATCCCTACCTACGTTACCCTGATCGGCATGGGCCGGGATGCCGAGGCCATCGATGTCATCCGCAAGGACAATCCCTTTCCCTGGGTGTGCGGCCTGGTCTGTACACGTCCCTGCGAACTCATGTGCGTGCGGAGACGGATCGACGAGCCGGTTTCCATCAAGTTTTTAAAAGCCTTTGCCGCAGAAAGGGCCATGTCCGAAAGGCTGTACCTGAATCCGGAAAAGGATCCGGACAAGGGGCAGAAGGTCTGCATCATCGGCGCCGGTCCCGGAGGCATGAGCGCCGCCTATTATCTGGCCCTCAGGGGATACGGCGTCACCGTCATCGAATCCCTGCCCGTGGCAGGCGGCATGATGATGATCGGTATTCCCAGGTACCGTCTGCCCCGCGAGGTGATCGACCGGGAAGTGGCCATGCTGGAGGATCTTGGCGTTGAATTTCGGTTCAGCACCGAATTTGGAAAAGATGTTACCTTCGAAGGATTGAAATCCGAAGGCATTGACGCCTTCTTTTTTGCCATTGGCGCCCATAAATCATTTCTGCTGAATATCCCCGGTGAGAACAACTATCCCCAGGTCCTTCAGGCCATTGATGTGCTGAAACGGGTGGCTCTGGGAGAGCGGAAAATTCCCGGTAAAAAAGTCGTTGTCATCGGCGGCGGGAATGTTGCCATCGATGCGGCCAGAACCTGTCTGAGGCTGGGATGCGACCAGGTAACCCTTGCATATCGCCGAACCCGCGCGGAGATGCCGGCGGATATCGAGGAAGTGGAACAGGCAGAGGAAGAGGGAATCCACATTTCATTTTTGACTATTCCTGCTGAAATTATTGGAGAAAACGGCAGGGTGACAGCCCTTCGCTGTATCCGGGCGGAAATGGTCAGCCAGGAAGGCAGCAACCGGAAATATCCGGTCCCGGTTGCGGGCAGCGATTACCTGATCGAAAGCGATGTGGTGATTTCCGCCATCGGCCAGCAGGTGGACCAGGACTGCCTGGCATCTCTTCCGGAGCTGAAATGGACCAGAAGAAATACCCTGGATGCCAGCAAGGTCAGCATGGAAACCGCCATTCCCGGAATCTTTGCCGCCGGCGACGCGGTGACAGGGCCCGCCACCGTCATCGAGGCCATCGGCGGCGGCAAACGGGCAGCAGATGCCATTGACCGGTATTTATCCGGCATTCCCCAGCCCAAGATGCCGCCGGTTCCGGTCAGAAGAGGGAGAATCGAATGGCTGGAGGTTCCTGCCAGCACCAAAATGGTTTTAAAGCGTCCCCAAATGCCCGTACTGGCCATTGACCGGAGACGAACCACGTTTCAGCAGGTTGAACTCGGTTATTCGGAAAACATGGTCCGTGAAGAAGCCAGAAGATGCCTGCGATGCGATGTCTGCCTGCGCTGCGGGCGCTGCGTGGAAATCTGCCGGGATAAAATGGGAATCGAAGCCCTGAAAATGGGCTATATTGATTTCGATCATCCGGGCCCGACGGATTTCAGAATCACCGAGGAACGCTGCATTCTCTGCGGGGCCTGCGCCGCCAACTGCCCCACCCAGGCCATGAAAATCGAAGACCGTAAAGGGGAAAGAATCCTCTCCCTATGTGGAACCATCTTAAACCGCCAGAAATTAACCTGCTGCACAAGCTGCGGGGCGGTCATGGGACCTGCCAGATATCTGGAGTACATCCGCAACAAAACCCGATCCGTCATTCAGTTTGCAGGCATTCGACCGATATGCGACGCCTGCGCCCGGAAAAATTCGGCGGGTTTCATCGATGAGATAACGCCGGTTTAATGTTGTCCGAAGGCTGAAGACTGAAGTGTGCTCAATATATCCTTCAGACTTCAGCCTATCCGCTCGGACGTCTCTCCTGTTTTCCCCATCCGACTATCATGACTGCAAAAAATCCGCTTTTGTTTTTAACATTCGCCGGGATTTTATCCCTGCGGTGATTGTGCATATGGCTTCTACCGCTCTGATTTTCAAACTGGATTTCCAGCGGGCGGTTCTAGCAGGAACAGCCGTTTCAACATGTGCTTTATAAGATATTTTTCAAGACGGTTCTGGAAATATCCCGGTCATCGGAAGCGGGTTTGATCGGCATAGTCCATGCGATGGCGCTCGGGACAACTATAATCTTTCATAATCATATATGTTTTTGAGTACTATTTGTATTCACTTTAATATTGGCACTTGACTTTGAATTACGGAACCACTATATTCAATTAAACGAATATGGAGACCAACATGGATCAATTTATCAAAGTCATGAAAGCCCTATCTGATCCCGGCCGGCTGAAAATCATCAAAATGCTTCAGCATAAGCCCATGTGCGTGTGTGAAATTCAAAAGGCCCTGGATATTCCTCAGCCGACCGCATCCAGGCAGCTGAAAATCCTGGAAGATGCAGGACTGGCTGTCAGTCAGAAGAGCGGTCTGTGGGTCAATTACAATCTTGCGAACGGTGTGGACAGCCCATACGCAGCCATGCTGCTGGGTGGCCTGAAACACTGGCTTGAGGATGATCCGGAAATTGCCCGGTTGGTCGGCAAACTCCCTGAAATCCGCAGGGAAGAAATCTGTAAAGAATAAGGAAGCATCATGAAAAATATCAATGCCCAATCCTGCTGTACGACGATACCGGATGCATCGGGGACTTCCGCCGATTCAGGGGAAAAATCCCGTACCATCCGGTATATACTTTACATGATCCCTTTGGTGATTTTATGGGGACTCATTTATCAGGAACTGGCGTATTTCTCCCGCATGATGACCTATACCGTGCTGCGGCTCCAGGAAGGAAACCACCTGAGCAGCGCCATCGAGTTTTTCATTTTTGAAACGCCTAAAGTTCTGATGCTGCTGACCCTGGTTGTGTTCGGGGTGGGCATTGTCCGGTCTTTTTTTACCCCGGAAAAAACCCGCAAAATACTGGCCGGCAAACGCGAATCCTTCGGCAACGTACTGGCAGCGCTTCTGGGGATCGTCACCCCGTTTTGCTCCTGCTCCGCGGTGCCGCTGTTTATCGGATTTGTCACCACGGGCGTTCCGCTTGGCGTCACCTTTTCTTTTTTGATTTCCGCGCCCATGGTAAACGAAATCGCTCTGGTGCTGCTCTACGGCCTCTTTGGCTGGAAAGTGGCCGCCATTTACCTGGGTACCGGCCTGATGATCGCCATGATCGCCGGATGGACAATCGGAAGGCTTCGCATGGAGCGGCATCTTGAGGACTGGGTGCTTCAGATTCAGGCCGGCGGAAACGGCATGGTTGAAGAAGAATTGAGCTGGGCAGACCGGATTCAGCATGGCGTGGATGCGATCAAGGATATTGTCGGAAAGGTCTGGATTTATGTAGTGGTCGGCATTGCAGTAGGCGCCGGAATTCACGGGTTCGTGCCCGAAGGATTCATGGCATCCATCATGGGAAAAGGCGCATGGTGGTCGGTGCCCATCGCGGTTTTGTTGGGAATTCCCATGTATTCCAACGCCGCCGGCATCATTCCCGTGGTTCACGCCCTGATTGAAAAAGGCGCGGCCCTCGGAACGGTTCTGGCGTTTATGATGTCCGTAATTGCGCTCTCCCTTCCGGAAATGGTAATCCTTCGCAAAGTTTTAAAACCTGCGCTGATTGCCACCTTTATCGGCGTAGTGGGCGTCGGGATTCTAATCGTCGGATATCTGTTTAACCTGCTGATTTGATCATGGAGAAAAGTAAATGAGCGCAGCGATCAGCACAGCCGATGGTGAGCCGGAGCCGGTCAACGGGCAGAAACTGAAAATCCTGTTTTTGTGTACCGGCAACACCTGCCGAAGCCAGATGGCCGAAGGGCTTGCGCGGCACTTGAAATCGGAGCACATCGAGCCGTATTCCGCAGGCGTGGACCCCGGCGCGCTGAATTCCCGCGCAGTAAAGAGCATGGCGGAAATCGGCATCGATATTTCTGGCAGCACGCCAAAAACCATTGAAAGCCTGAGTCACATCATTTTCGATTACGTGATTACTCTCTGTGATCACGCCAATGAATCCTGCCCGCTGTTTCCGGGAAAAACAAAAAAACTGCACCGGGGCTTTGAAGACCCGCCCAAGCTGGCTGAAACCGCGGCAACCGAAGAGGAAGCCATGGTCCACTATCGAAATGTACGCGATGAGATCAGGGTTTTTGTGGAAAAACTCCCGGATATTCTCTACGATTGAATTGTTTCAACGTGAAGTGTTACTTGATTTTTTCATTGTTGGGTGCAACCGCTCTCTGGTTCATGACCATATAGACAAAAAGAAACAACACCTGAAAGGAGATTGTGATGGAAATCAAAGTCCTGGGTCCTGGCTGCAGCAAATGCCACCAGACGGAAAAAGTACTCATGGAAGCCATGGCGGATGCCGGAATATCCGCAGATGTTGAAAAAGTGACGGATATGATGAAAATCGCAGGCTATGGCGTGTTCGGCACCCCGGCCGTGGTTGTCAACGGCGAGGTCAAGAGCGTTGGCAAGATTCCCAAGAAAGATGAAATCAAAAAATGGCTGGCTGCGGCAAAATAACAGGATAAATCATGAAAAACCATTCCATGAAGACAATGCCCGGATTTGTTATCGTCGCAGGTCTGCTCTTTTTTCTTTTCGGTTTTCTACATGCCCCGTTTTTTCCTGCCTTGACTTCATCTGCAGCGCAAGCGGCGGAAAGCAGCAAGGAAATCCCGTCCAAGGGAATGGTCACCATGGTGGATCTGGGCGCAAAAAAATGCGTTCCCTGCAAAATGATGGCGCCCATCATGGAAAAAGTGGAAAAAACGTATCAGGGAAGAGCCGTTATTCATTTCTATGATGTCTGGGAAGATCGGGAACCGGCCACACGGTTCGGCATTAAAGCCATTCCCACCCAGATTTTCTTTGACAGGGATGCCAAGGAAGTTTATCGGCATGTCGGGTTCATGAGCGAAGAAGACATCGTCAGCCAGCTTGCCAAAATGGGCGTGAACTAAGCCTCATCCCGGGAGACATCATGATCGCATCTTTTTTCCTGACGGTGAACCAGTGGATGACGGGCGGCTCGTCCCTGGCCCTTGTGGGATGTTTTATGTGGGGAATGGTCAGCGTGATCTTCAGCCCCTGTCACCTGGCATCCATTCCGCTGATGGTCGCCTATGTCGGTGGCCAGGAAAAACAGCCCCGACCCCTTCAGGCCATACAATACGCGATTGCATTCACCATCGGACTTTTTATCAGCATTGCCGCAACCGGCATCGTTTGCGCGCTTTTGGGCCGGATGCTCGGCGACGTTGGCAATTACTGGCAGATAATTGTGGGGATGGTGCTGGTCTGGGTCAGCCTCGGCATGTTCGGGGTCAAGGGATGCTCTCTTAACGGCGGGTTTCTCTACCGCCTGAAATTCAAAGGGATTTTGGGCGCGCTTGGCCTGGGTGCTGCCTACGGCACGCTTTCCGGCTCCTGCACCTTCGGCTTTATCGCACCGATTCTGGCTGTGATTACCGTTCAAGACCAGGTTGCCGGCGGGGTCGTGATGATCCTGCTGTTTGCCGTGGGGCACTGCATTCCCATTGTTATCGCCGGAAGTTCGACGGCACTGGTGCGCCGCATTCTGGAAAACAGCGCCTGGCAGGGTGCCGGAAACTGGTTCCGGAAAGGCGCCGGCGCCCTGATCGGCTTTCTGGGGCTATATTTTATCCTGACGCCGCTGGTTTCTTAAGACAACCGGATGAATAGAAACAAGGGTTAACGGCACTGCCAATCACCATATTTCCAACGGTCAGATTACCTATTCAGGAAAAGCCGCTGCGATCAGCTTAATCTCGGTTTCATGGTCCAATTCTCCGGTTTCAGGCAGGCCGAATCGCTCTTGGAACTGCATCAATGCCGAACGCGTCCGACGCCCCCTGATGCCGTCGATAGGCCCGGGATCATATCCAAGATACAGCAACGCAGCCTGTGCAGCCCGGAGCCCCAAATCCGGAAGAATGGTCTTGAACTTGGCATGGGCGGCAGCTAACCGCGTGTCATAATCGTTTTTCTTGAATTCAGGACCATTATAACCCCGTGCAAAGGCGACCCAATTTCTTCGCTGAAGGGCTCCGGCCTGGTTATTCCCCTTGATAAAATTCGCCATGGCCAGCAGCTGTGCGTTCTCATCCTTTACCATATCCTCGACCATGATATCCAGGGCGGTAAAGCCGGCCACTTTGTAATTGAACCCCATGACCTGCCCGATGCCCCATGAAGCGCTTTGGAGCGCTGATACCCGATCAAGCATCATCGCTTTTTCCAACCGTGCGTACTCGCCTGAACCGCCGACATAACCGCCCGCTTTTTCATTGCTGATATCCGCGTTTCCGGTGTCGTGCCTCCCATTTGTAAGCCTGTGGAAAATATGACGCTCAAATAAAATCAGGGGACGTCGATCCTGAAGAAATCCAAACCCCCGTGTTTCAACCGTCAACACTGCCCACACTTCCGGGTCGGCAATACCCAGTATATTGCATACCTGGTCCATACCTTCATCGCTCAACGGACGACCTTGACTTTGAAAATTCATGGTGACCTCCTATGTGTTTCATGGTTCAACGACAGCAGGATTATTGATGGGAAGCACTCATTTTGACGAATTCATCAAGTTTGGAGAATGGATATTTTTTTCTATAAAATAGTTCAGTTGCAGTCAATAATAAATTTTTCCGTTTGTAAATCCATATTCTGCTTATGGGTTGAGCGGGCCTCTTGTTTGAGGAATCCGGTGCGCATCCACTTTATATAAATGGAAGGGCTGACAGGCAAATATATTATTGTTGACTAAATATTCCGAAATTCATACAAAAAAGAATAAGATATAATCTTATGAATGACGATCCGATACGGTATGTTGCCGGAACCACAAACAGGATTTTCTAAAGCGCATTATTGATGCTGTCATGCCTCATGCCATTGTTTCACGAATCTTCTCTTCAGCTGCATCGCTCACTTTGAATTGCGGGAAAAATTCAAATAATTATTGCAATGTCTTTCTTAATTTAATCGGAACAAAAGAAAGGAGGGCATATGAAAAAAACGATCATGGAAGCATTCAAAGAAACCGCTGACAAATTTGGAGACAGGGTGGCGCTGAAGTTCAAAACAGGTGGCCAATGGAAAGAAACAACGCTGGAAAGACTATTATAAACAGGTCAGGATAACAGCGCGCGCATTTATGGCGCTGGGACTTGAAAAAGGCAAGGCGGTCAGCATCCTTGGAAACAATTGCCCCCAGTGGTTTATCAGCGATCTTGCCGGAGTATTCGCCGGCGCGGTTCCAGGGGGCATATACACGACCAACAGTCCTGATCAATGCCAATATATCGCTTCCCACAGCGACGCCAATATCGCGGTGGTTGAAAATGCAGACCAACTGGCAAAATTTAAAAAAATTAAAGATCGGTTGCCTGAATTGAAAGCCATTGTCCTGATGAACGGATCTGATCCGGATGAATGGTCTATGCCTGGAACGAATTGCCGAAACTTGCGGAAAAAGTTTCGGAGAAAGAGCTTGAAGAAAGAATCAAGGCCCAGAAACCGGATGACTGCTGCACGCTGATTTATACTTCCGGAACCACCGGCAATCCAAAAGGAGTCATGATCACCCATGACAATATCACCTGGACAGCCCAGCAAGTAATCAATATGATCAATGGGAATCATGAGGATCAGATCATCAGCTATCTGCCGTTAAGCCATATTGCCGAGCAGGTCGTCAGTCTTCATGTTCCGTATCTTATGGGATGCACGGTCTGGTTTGCGGAAAGCCTTGATAAACTGGGAGAAAATCTGGCTGAAGTACATCCGACCCTTTTTGTCGGTGTTCCCCGGGTATGGGAGAAGATTCAAGCAAAGATGATGGCGGCCGGCGCTCAAAATCCGCCATTGAAGAAAAAAATCGCCGCATGGGCCCGCAAACAGGGACTTGCCGGCGGCTATGCCGAGCAGGAAGGAAAACCAAAACCATTTCTTTTACGGTCTGGCCAACAAACTGGTTTTTTCAAAGGTAAGAGAAAAATTGGGATTTGACCGTTGCAGATTATTCATTTCAACTGCGGCGCCGATTTCCATGGACACGCTTGAATTCTTTCTGAGCCTGGGGATTCCTTTGACGGAAGTTTACGGAATGAGCGAATGCACAGGCCCGGGGACCGTGTCCCTGCCGGAACCATTTAAATACCGAACCGGGTGGGCCGGACCGGCCGTTACCGGCACAGACCATAAAAATAGCCGAAGACGGAGAGGTTTTGATGAAAGGCCGGCATGTATTTAAAGGCTATTTTAAAAACGATGCGGCAACTGCCGAAACTATTGATCAGGACGGATGGCTGCATTCAGGCGATGTCGGGAAAATTGATGAGAAAGGGTTCTTGAAAATTACGGATCGGAAAAAGGAATTGATTATTACTGCGGGCGGCGAAAACATTCCCCCTCAGTTCCTGGAAGCAAAACTCAAATCAATTCCTGCAGTCGCCAATGTGGTTGTCATCGGAGATCGGCGGAAATTATATGACCGCCTTATTCACACTGATCCGGAAAAGATCAACCAGGAGATTCAGAATGCGGGCAGTCCGGCCAAAAACATGGCGGAAGCTGCCAAATGTCCGAAATTCAAAGCCTATTTTCAGAAAAAACTCGATGAGGTAAATGCTACGTTTGCAAGGGTTCAGACCATAAAAAAATTCACCATCCTGCCCGATGAATTCAGTGTTGAAGGGGATGAATTAACCCCGACCATGAAGCTCAAGCGCAGAATCATCAATACAAAATATGCCAAAGAGATCGAGAATATGTATCAATAATTTTTATACAGGATGCTGAACAGAGAAAGGAAGCGACGTGTCAATAGAGATAAAAATATTCTCCGATTATATCTGACCCTTCTGCTACATCGGCAAGGGCATTGTCGACAAACTGAAGGAGAGATACGATATCCACGAAACCTGGATCAGCTATGAACTCCACCCGGAAACGCCTGCCCGAGGGGTGCTGCTGTCTGAAAGATTCAAGGGCTATGATATTTCCCAGATGTACGATCATCTGCGCCGGCGCGGCAAAGAGTTTGGAATTGTTTTCGGGAATCATTCCGTTCTTTCAAATTCCCGGCTTTCTCTGGAGGCAAGCGAATATGCCCGTGATATGGGCAGACATGACCAGTTTCACGAGAAAATATTCCACGCATATTTCACCGAAACCATAGATATTGGAGACGCCGGAAAACTTTGTGATGTTGCCGCCGCGTGCGGCCTTGATGCGTATCGATATGATGCGGGCGCTGGAGGATCACCGGTACGCATCGCGATTGGATGAAGCAAAAAAAGAAGGTCTGAAGATCCAGCTGACGGGAGTGCCGACGTATATTATCGATACCAAACACAAAATTGTCGGGGCTCAGCCATTAGAAGTATTTGCAGAACTTCTGGACAAGATAACAAAATCTCATTACTGATTACGCCCGGCCATAACCCCGCCGTCCACATTCCAAATCGCACCCGTAACCCAACTGGCTTGGTCCGAGAGCAGAAACATGATCACCGATGCCACGTCCTTAGGTTGTCCGATCCGGCCAATCGGGTGAAAACCATTGAAGGCTTGCAGTGCTTCGTGAATTTCGTCGGGCTTGATGAAAGCGCCGTAGATCGGCGTCTCCACCACGGCGGGAGCCACGCCGTTGACGCGTATGCCGTACTCCGCCAGTTCCATCGCCAGATGCTGCGTAAAGGAGTGCAGGCCGGCCTTGGCCATGGAGTAAGCTGATGAGGGTGTGGCCTTAATTGCCTGATGGGCCCACATGGAGCCGATATTGACCACTGCCCCGCCGCCGCTTGCCGCCATGTTCTTTGCCACCTGCTGGGTCACAAAGAAAGTGCCTCTGTTAAGATTCATGTAGGCGTCATAGTCCTGGCCCGAGTGCTCCAAAAAGGGCTTGGGGGAGAAAATGCCCGCAGCGTTGACAAGGAATTTCACGTCCTTCATATTATCGCGCACATGACGGACCAATCTGTCCACTTCTTCCTTTCTCCCGAGATCGCACGAAAAAATGTTCACCTTGTCAGGCGTATCGAACGTTTCACGAACTTTCTCCAGTTTTTCCTTTCGTCGGCCGACCAGCGTCACCGACGCACCTGCCTGGACGATCAACCCGGCCGCCTCCAGTCCCATCCCGCTGCTGCCGCCAACGATTAGCGCTTGCTTGCCTGAAAAGCTCATGTTTGCCTCCTTCTTTTGTGAATCACTCAAATTTTATTTTGCCGCAACCCCGTTCAAGAAAGCTTATTTATCTGCGATCCGTTTGTGCAGTTCCGCGATAAGTTGTTGCGCACCGGAAATGTCCTTTACCCGGACGGCGCCATAGATGAATCGGCCTGCCTGCTCAACCACTACATTTCCATACATCGGATCACGTGCATTCATGGAAATCCGATGCTGCATCCGGACAATCTTCACGTTCCTATCCGATGTTTTCAGATATCGGCCATACTGATCAAAGACCTTTCGGGCCATGGCCGTGGAATTTTCACGAACAAGAAAGACCTGTACCGTTTCATCATTCAGAACGGCATCCGCCATAATCCCTTTACGAAAGAAGTCATACCCCAGAAGGCTTTGGGCGAAATAACGCACACTTTTTGGCGCGATGGCCGCAATATTGAACGCCTCAAGTTCCCTGGGCCTGCCTGTGTTTTGCGGCAGTTTTTCGGAGATGGCCCGGGCGCATGCCAGGAATGTGTCGGCTCCGGGATTCTCTGTTCCGCTTGCCTGAAGCCTAACAAAATACCTGTCCTGATAAAAAAGAAGCTGAGATGAAGAGGCTACGGCTTCCGCACCGACATCGACATCCGCATCATCTTTTCTTCGGTAATTGGCAAACATTCCAAAGGCATCCAGCAGCGATCCCATCTTATAGATATCGGCATCAAAAGCTGCCTGCGGATTTTGTTTGTTCACATATCTGGCAAAGGCAAGCACCTCAAAACCATACGGGAAATAAAGCTCTGATTCGCCGTTGATATGATCAAAAAGCGTATCCTTGTCAAAAAGGGCTACCTGGCCATCCATTGGCCAGCCATCGGCACATGCGGGAGCAGGCAGCGCTTTGGCGATATCGGTTTCAGCCGCGCTGACCGCAAACGGCATATAGAGCAACCACAGGATCATCAGGGGGATTCTGCAAGTAATCGGCATGGCAGCCTCCCGGAAAACCATTAACACAGCAATTCTCCGGCTCTTTCCATTTTTGCCCTGATGTTGAGCCCGTTGACGCAGCGTGCAACGCACTGCAAACAGTCAATACACGCCAGGGCCGAAGCGTGTGCAGGAATCTCACGGTACGTGGACAGCGCCAGTTGGCGGTTTCTGTAACCTTCCGCATACATCAGGGAACGGTTGATTTTGCTGATGTTTACACCCATCGGGACAGGTCCCTTCGCATTTTCCGCACAAATGGCAGTAATAGGACTTGACGGCTGCATTATAACGCTGCAGGATGCGTTCGTCCGCCAGTTTAAAGGGCATTCCCATTACGGCGATATCTTCCTTTAGCTGAGACAAATCTTTCATGCCCGGAATGGCGGCAGAGATATTCGGATTCCGGAGAACCCATTTGAGTGCTGCCTGGTGGGGGCTGATCTTTCCCAGGGCTTCGGCAGCATATCCGCCTGCCTGAGTCTTCATTGCAATGATACCGATATTGGCCTTGGCAGCCCGATCTATCGCGGCAATAATATCATTGTCGCTTTTAAAGTTGACGGCCACAAGCGCCGTATCAAAAAATCGGTCAGGATCATCCACCAGGGCATTAAGCACTTCAGCCTGATTTTTGTGCGTGGTAACACCGCAAAAACGCACCTTGCCCTGCTCTTTTAATGTCATGAGCGCTTCCCGCGTCTCCGGTATGAACACCCTTTCCTTATCGCTGAGACTGTGGAGTTGGATTACATCGATATAGTCGGTTTCAAGTGTCTTGAGGCTTGTCTCCACATCCCGGATGATGTCCGCTTTTGACACCGAAGAGGGTTGCGTCTTCGTCGCCACGAAAATCTTGTCGCGCCTGCCTTTCAATGCCGCAGAGACGATTTCCTCGTTCTTTCCTCCCATGTATCTTCTGGCTGTGTCCACATAATTGAGGCCGTGATCAAAGGCAACTTTTATGACTTCCGGCTCCGGCGTCAGCATGGCTCCAAAGCCTACAACAGTGATTTTTAGCCCGGTCCGGCCTAAGGTTCGGTAAACAGGCGCTGGAAAGGCGAATGGTTCTTCCGCGGAATAGTATTCAACTGCTTTGGCAAGTGCATTTGTCCCGAGGAAGGCGGATGTCGTCCCCATCACACCGACCTTCAGAAACTCTCTTCTATTCAATCCAGCGAATTTCTTTCCTTTGACCATGGCACCCCCCTTGATCTCATCTACAGATCGATATTCAGCCAATTTTTACATATGTGACAGTATACTTCAGAAAGATAAACAATACCGATAGCCTTGGTGTCTTCCACAACGGGCAGTCTGCGGCATTTATCTTTCACCATCCGGTCAACGATCTCCATAATATCCGTATCCGGTGATACATACTTGACTGGAGAATTCATTACCTGCTCAACGGTCATCCCTTTAAATCGTTTTACATAGGACTCAAGCTCCTGAATGCCGATATTGACACTGTCCCCCAGATAATTCAAAATCGGCGGTCTTAAATGGTAAAGGATATCAAACATCGAAACAACCCCCACCAGTTCGCCAAAATCATTTGTAACCATGGTACAGACCGTTTTATATCCGGTTTCTCTGACCTCGCCATTGTATATCAGTCTGACAGCCTCTGTTACGGATGCATTGTGCTGAATCGTGCTGAATTCGGTAACCATGACATCTCTTGCAGTCCGTTTCATAGATCAATCCTTATCCTATTTGTGATTAATTTTGGGTTCCACGAACTTCACTGACCCCGTTGAATCGTTTTATTTGGGTGCGGCAAATAACCTGGATGAGGCGGTTGTGGTCGGTAAAAGGCTTTTGAAACAGTATGATCTTTAGCAAAGTATTTTTTTTTGTTCAACATCTCTTTACCAGGGCATAATGCTTTTACGACCATCAAGCAAACAGATAAAACCACATTGCGGATAACCCACAGATACGATATGCAACCGTTGGTGCTGGAAATGCGTGTATTGGGATTTTATGGGAAGGAAGTGTAATCTCTTTGTGATACAGATTACCCCAAAAGATCAAAAGGGGATATGACTTTCGTCATAACCCCTTTAATTTTTTGGTAGGCACGATTGGGTTTGAACCAACGACCCCTACCGTGTCA
>CAWBKP010000002.1:0-72018 GCA_963789395.1 uncultured delta proteobacterium
CAGCGTTGCCCCGTCATGCCAAAGCATGCCTGGCGCAGGTAGATTGCCGATTTTTCCAGATCGGCATCCGGCATCAGGACCACGAGGTTTTTGCCATTGCCGTTGATGGAAGAATTTTTGCCCAGCCGGCCGCAATGGGCGAAGAGATCCGCGCCGGCATCCGTATGAGCCGATAAAGCCGAGCCCCTGAATCTCGGGTTGATCGAGGATGTACTTGTTGATTTCCCGGCCGCCGTGAATCAGGTTGATCGCGCCTTTCGGCCAGCCGACTTCCTGCGCAACCCGAGTGATAAACTCCGCCGCCACCGGATCCTGGCGGCTCGGGCTGACAACCACGGAACAACCCGCCGCCAGGGCGTAGGGCACAAAGGAGGACCAGGCGTGCATCGGAATGTTGCTGGGGGTGACTATCAGAAACGCGCCCAGCGGTTCCCAGCTCAGCCACATATCGATGCCGTTGGCCAGATCGTCGATATGTTCGTTGCGGGCGGCCATGCCGTAGGCGGCCGAGCACGCGGATTCGATGTTTTCAATCACCCGGCGGACCGATCCGCGCGATTCGCTTATGGTCCGTCCGTGATCCTGGGTCAATACGCGGCAGAGATCTTCGAAGTGCTCTTCGAATTTCTGGCGCATGTCAAAGAGCATCCTGGCCCTTTCGCGCAGGGGAATGCTGCGCATGGCCTCAAATCCCCTTTGGGCGGATTCGACCGCGGCGCGCGCCTCTTCAAGGGTTGCCGTGGGGAATTCGGCGATGATCCGGCCGGTGGCCGGGTTGGTCGTGGTATTGACGACTGGGGACTTGGAGTCGACCCATTCGCCGTCAATCAAAAATTTCAGCTTGCCGTAATGCTTTTTTACTTCCGGTAGTATTGCCATCAAAACCTCCCTAAATTCGTCGCTATGGACACTGTGAATAATCCGCAAAAGACATCGCGTCCTGATACAGCTTTATGACTTCACCGAAGCCCCCAGGCGCTTCCAAAAAAAATACGCGGTGGCAGGATAAACATGTAGAAAAGCACATAATTGTATTTTGTATATAATATACGAGAACGATTTTTGGCAAGTAATTTCTTTGAGTTTTCTAAACGCGAACAGGCAATGAGAGTTTGAAGGCATTCGAATCAGGTCTTTCGGGAAAATCGTAATTGCAAATGCTTGATGTCTGCTGGTGTGTCCACGTCAAAAAAAATCCGTGAATCGGAAATTTCCACGTCCGAGAATGCAGTCCGGATTCGCTCTCAGGATATCTGCCTTGCGCCGACGTCTCCTGTTGTCGATATCACGGCATCGAAAAACCGTCTGCCGATGATCACCGGGTGCCCTCTCCTGCCCCTGCAGACCGGCACACAGATATCCTTTTCCGAGGACCGGAACCGCCGGATGAGCAGATTGATCAGCTTTGTCCCGACAAAAGGCTGATCTCCGAGAATGACCATGATCGCGGAGAAAGTGTCCTGACGCTTTCGGTCCCGGCCCGAAGCGAACTGCTCATCCCGTCGCGGTAGGCCGGATTGATCAGAATCCGGAGCCGGTCACGGTCATCCCGCGCCTTCAGGGCGGCGGACACCTCTTCGGCCCGATGCCCCAGCACCAGAATGATCCGATCCAGGCATGATGCCAGCGCCCCATCCAGCACCCGGTCGAGCAGGTATTGTCCATCTGCCCGTACCAGTTGCTTGGCGCTGCCAAGTCGGGAAGACATCCCTGCGGCCAGGACAATGCCTGCAATGGGGCTTTTGAAATCTTTCATCTGCTCCTCCGGCTCTGCGGAACGGCCGGGCGTTCCCGCAAAATTTTGGACGTTCAATTTGAAAGCAAATTGGAAATACGAGTTTCAAAATCATGATTCATTTATCCATTTAAATATACAATTTCAATAATTAACGAAGCTATCAAAACCCATTGCCAAGGCGGTGCGTGCCAGTCGGAATACGGCGTTGCGTCCATATTGAAAATGTCTTATAAAGGACAGGAGATGTTTTTCAAACAGCATGCGACTATGCCAATCCACAGCCGTACAGGATTCGTTGCGGCGGCGAAATGAGCGTTCTGTGCACGAGAAACCTTGAAACACGCTATTGTATTCTTGTCTCTGATCGACCCATGCGTGGTTGCGCGTTGGATCGACTATCTTCAAAAAGAATGCGGCAAGAAGGAACGTGCCATGGTTGAAAAATCGCTGTCGGATATTGTCATTGGCATCAAGGGAGCTGGTGAAATGGCCAGTGCTGTGGCCTGGCGTCTTTACATGGCCAACTTCAGGAATCTTTTCATGATGGAGATGCCAGAACCGATGGCTGTTCGCAGGCGGGTCTCCTTCTGCGAGGCGGTGTATGACGGGATTCAAACCGTCGAAAATGTCACCGGGGTCCGGGCCGAAGATGCCGATCAAGTGCAGGCGGTCTGGCAAAGCTGGCAGATCCCGGTTCTGGTAGATCCTCAGTGGACAATGATCGGCCGGTTCGAACCGGATGTGGTGATCGATGCTATCCTGGCCAAGAAAAACCTTGGTACCAGAAAGGATGAGGCCCGGTTGGTGATCGGGCTCGGCCCAGGTTTTTCCGCCGGCGAAGATGTCCATCTGGTAATCGAGACCAACCGGGGCCACCATCTGGGCCGGATTTACACACGGGGCACGGCCGCTCCGAACACGGGAGTGCCCGGAAATATCGGCGGATTTACCATAGAGCGGATTCTGCGCGCCCCGGCGGCAGGGCGTTTTGTCTCCCTTTGCGAGATTGGTGACCCCGTAAAAGCCGGAGAAATCGTGGGTAGTGTGGAGAAATCAAAAGTAAGGGTTGAAATCGACGGGATTCTCCGGGGTCTGATTCGCACCGGCACGGATGTTTCCGAAGGGCTCAAACTTGGAGATGTCGATCCGAGGGGAGATAAATCCAGTTGTCTCACCATCTCGGACAAGGCCAGGGCCATCGGCGGTTCAGTGCTTGAGGCCGTGCTCCGGACGTTCATTGCGCCACGGTCGTTTCTGGAGGCAAAATCCAATAGAGAATTGGGCACATGACGAATCTACGCGAAGCGCTTTGTCTGGAAAACGGCGGCGTTGTCTCATTGGTGGGGGCCGGTGGAAAGACGAGTCTTATGTTCCGGCTTGCCGAAGAGATTTCCGGGGCTGGAGAGACTGTCCTGACCACCACTACCACCAAGGTCATGTTGCCCACACGGGAGCAGTCCCCCCAGATTATCCTGGCAACATCTCCGGAAGCCGTCCTATCCAGTGCACGGAGGCTTCTGCTGGAAAGCCCCCATGTCTTCGCCGCATCCCCGCGTCTTTTGGAGATGCCCGGCAAAATCACCGGATTTCTACCGGAAGATATCGACAGGCTATGGGCTTCAGGCTTTTTCCGCTGGATCCTTGTGGAGGCGGACGGAGCTGCCCAAAAGCCGCTCAAAGTTCCTGCGGACCATGAACCGGTCCTGCCGGTATCAAGCTGTTTTGTCATCGGAGTTGTCGGACTCAAAGTTCTCGGAAAGCCCCTGGATAAAAACTGGGTTTTCCGGCATGAACGCTTTGCAAGGCTTACCGGTCTTTCACCGGGGGATCCGGTTACCGAAGCCTCCCTCGCGGCAGCGGCGCTTCATGAAAACGGAATTTTCAAGGATGTACCTGCCCATGCCCGAAGAATACTGTTTCTCAACGGGGCCGATTATCCCGAAAGTCAGGCGGCCGGATGGGCCGTGGCTAACATCCTGCACACCGCTTGCAAAGAGCCGCTCATCGAAAGGGTTGTCGTTGGTAAACCAAAGGAGACGCCTCCGGTGATCGATGTTTTCGATATTCGGCTTAAAGATGACAAGCTTGTATCATTCAAGACAATATTGTGAAGCCGTCCTCTCAAGACAATAATAATCCGAATTTATGAAGAAAACCGATCAATCAGCAGCGCAATGGCCATGCCTTGAATTCCACTTTTTCTTGCCTCTTTTTGAATTGGTTCTCTGGATAAAATATCGTGTTGATCGATTATGCCGTTGTCAATCAGCATAGAAGTTCATAAATATCCTGTTTGGGGACCACTTGAATGACTGCAACAAAACGATCGTAACCATTGGCGGCGGTGATGTTGTTATAAGTTGCATCTCTCAAACACGGTTTGTATAATGCGTTCAACAATAAGCTCACACGGCGTCACACAACTCCGGACTTTGGAGCAATAGATGAAAGTTTACATATGATAAATCATATGATTATTTGCTGCCATTGTTCGCAATCTGCCATAATATCATCATATTTTTGATTGCCGACTGCCAATCATTAGCGTTCCACTCAGCCGCGGCTGATCCAAAATTTAACAGTTACAAATTATTGAACAAAATAGTTTGTTTTTTTTTATATGAAAATGATCAATACCCATCCTTATTAATTTACATTCTTCATTAATCAGCTTGGTTCGTAATTTTTATATTCGTGGTTGCCTCAAGGGCACCGACAATTCGTTGTGCATAAGCTGATCGGTCATGTTACTTCGCGCGCTCACAGGCTTCAGTTCTAAATCGACCTCTGTGAAGAATGTCTTTATTTTTTATCCGTTATTCATTGTATCGTTTGTGGAATCAGATTGAATCCCAAGGCAAGTGCCTGCTTTTGCAGGTACAAAACTTTCTTTTCTTTGTTTCTGAGTGTCAGATAATCTTCCCCCAAATCTCGAAACTCTGCTCCATCCTTTATGACATGATATATCCCCAGAAGAATCCGGTGAGCAATGGCCACTATTGCCTTCTTTGCACCCCGGCGGGCCTTGAGGCGATAATATTTATCCTTGAAGTAGGAACCTTTCTTTTTTACCGCCGCCCATGCCACCTCAATCATGATGGTCTTGAGATGATGCTTGCGCACAGGGCTTCGGCCGCTTTTCCGTTTCCCGGCACTTTCATTGTTACCAGGACATAAACCGCTCCACGATACCAATGCCGTATCCGTGGAAAAACTATCCAAAGTAGGACCGATTTCCGCCAGAATGTCACAAGCTGAAACGTCTGATATGCCCGGAGCCTTCTTCATGCGGTCCAATAAATCATTTTGATCCTTCATCAAACTGCGGATCTGTTGCTCGAGTGCTTCAATTTGTCCCTCCAAATTGGCAATCGTCCCCAAAAGCGTTTTCAAAATAAACCGGTGATGGCCCATGAAGAACCCCTGAATGGATCGAAACAGCTCCACCTCCTTGCCTTTGAGTTTCCCGCGAATACAGGCCTCGATATCCGTCAATGTCAGTTCCCGGTCCACAATCAGAAGTTTCATCAGATTGCGGCCTGTTACACCAAACAAATCCGACACCACAGAATCGATCTTGATGTTTGCCGATTCGAAAAGCTTATGCGTCCGTTTCCGGTAATCGCCAACTGATTGAACGTACTTTTTACGCAGCCGCGTCAGTTCGCGCCATTGCCGAACCGTCATCGGCGGAATGAAACTTGCCTTTAAAAGGCCATGCCGCAACAATCCGGCGATCCACCGACTGTCACCTATGTCTGTCTTGCGCCCGGAAACGTTTTTCATGTTCCGAGCATTGGCCAGGACAACTTGAACCGTTTGCTCCAATACATTGTGCACAGGGCGCCAGTAAACCCCCGTACTCTCCATGGCCACAACCGGACATTCATGATCCAACAACCACTGCCGCAGCTGCTTTAAATCGTCTGTGAATGTACCAAATACCTTAATCTCGTGTTGCTCTTCCCCATTGCTGTCGGGAAAAATAACGCAGGCCGAAACACTCTCTTTATGAACATCCAGTCCGCAACAAATGGGATGCACAATCCTGATAATTCTGCTATCATCTTTTCGAGTCATGGTCTTCCTCCTGATTAAGTTTTTTTGAGAGAACTACTTAAACAGTGGAATACCGTGACTCAACACGTTATTGCAATAAATCCATTTTCATCCTTCGTTGTGCCCGCCCCGGGCATGGGGGTTACTTACTTAGAAGTTTTTTTGTAAAAATCGAAATAGCCTACTTCCTATACAATTTCATTTATCTTCGAAATAATATTCGGTTCTCCCTGTTTGTTCCTGCCATCTGAAACGGTTTGTTTCCGATCAACCTAATGGAAGATCACGTCTTCCGTTAGCGTTTCTTTTTAATAGTGAGAAATTGATTTCCTGTAATTAATAAACCTGGCATATATTTTGCTAATTTGCTTCTATCGATAATGATAACCAAGAAGAAGATATATCATTCGCAGCAGAAGTTCGCCTGTATGAAAAGCCAATGCTTTGTTGGTTTTAATATTGGGGAGGCTGTCTGCCCGCACTGAGTCAAGGAAGAGATATGAGAAAACACCTTGTCAAGGCAGCATGGGGTATCGGTCTGACACTGTCAGTGATGCTCTCGGTTGGCGGACAGGCGACTGCTGGAACCGTCCACAACGGGCAGGTATGACAGGGGTCACAGAACTGCTTGGCGTACTAAGAATCCAAGCCATCGATATGCACGGCTCCAGCCATTACGCAGGGGCAGGCACTTTATACGGTCAATGGTCCGGCTGTCCAAGGCAAGCTCAATACGGCAATGAACAGTTATTGCATTTCGATTCTTGGGAACTGGAATGTCTCTGGCTCCTGTGACGTCGGCCTCGGTGCAAAGCCTGAGACGACTGCCTCACCTTCCCAGCCTCAGAAAATCGATCGTCTTATCTGTCATCAGAAGGACTATAATCGGAAAAAGGATTCAGCAGGCGTCTTTGTTCCGGATACAGCGAATATGACGATTAGCATGAACCAGGCGGTTCAGACCGTGCATAAACCGGTGCGCTCCAGCTGTATTCAGTGTCATGCCAAGGAAAGAGGGGGCGATAACAACAAGCGTGGCGATATGGCCCTGGCCCATGCCACGATAGCTGGCTGGAATTTTGATGTCCATATGTCCTCTACTGGAGGCAATCTCATCTGCCAGCAGTGCCACACCACAGAGAGCCACCGGATTGCGGGGCGCGGACTCCGATCTTCGGCAAACAGATCTGGATGTGAAGATAAATTGAAATACTGCAACCTGCCATACCAATAAAATGACAGCATCCGGCCATGTGACTGCGGATGTCAACCGCCACGTCAATCGTGATGCATGTCAGTCCTGTTACATTAAAACATATGCCAAAAACGCGTCGGACACAACCGCAAATGAATCAACGGAAAATTACCGTAACTGGACGACTCCTGAATGGGTTGCGTCCCTGAATCGCTGGAAACCGCTCATCACCAGAGGCAGTGATATGAAGCCGGCATATACATTCTGGAACAGCACGAGCTGGAATTACAGCTTGAACGAAACGGTACGCTTTGATGCGCTGGCAGGGACCTATCCAACCTCCCGTCCCGAAGGCGGTAACAACGAATTGAGAAGTATGCTGTATCCCTTCAAATACAAAAAGGCCCTTCAGCCCCTTGCGGACAGCCTTGGTGTGCATGTGGCGCTGGATACTTCGGTCTATTTTTCAAGCGGCAATTATGACGCTGCCGTAGAGGCCGGACAGACCAATATGGGACATTCCGGTACAACCCAGTACCGCAATGTGGATACGGACACCTATCAGCTTATCACCCACGAAGTGTTGCCAAAGGGCAACGCCCTGAGCTGCTACGCAGTGCCACACGTCAACCGCAACTCAGATGAACCTGAAGAGCATGGGCTATGCCATGAAGGGAACGCAGAGCACTACCTGTACACAGTTCCATGGAAATGAAGACATGCCTTCCTACACCTCCATTCATAACAAGCATGTCAAGGATAAGAAATATGACTGCTCCTGGTGCCAAGGCTTCTCGCGGCCGGAACGCGGGCTGAAAATGCCGGCCTGGGGGCAACCCGGGGCCGACTCGACAGCGCCTAGTGTGACGGTGTTCGCAATTCCATCGACGTCCAACTCACTGACGGTGTCGATAACGTCTCTGACTGCAACGGATAATATCAGTGTAACAGGCTATCTGCTGACAGAAACAGCAACGAGGCCGTCTGCGACGGCATCCGATTGGACATCTGCCAAACCTGCAAGTTATTATACATTTGCCACGGCTGGCGCCAAAACGCTGTATGCCTGGGCAAAAGATGCTGCAGGGAACATATCGGCAAGCCGTTCGGCAAATGTAATCATAACGATTTCAGCGGGCGCGGCGGATATATCGACTGAGGATGCTTTGGATTTGGGTAATGTCAGAGTTAACAATTCGGTGAATAAGACCCTTAAAGTCATAAACAAGGGAAATGCCAAACTCGCGGTGACAAAGATAAAAGTTGTCGGAGCCGATGCAACTGCATTTAAACCGTCAGTAACCCCATTCAGTGTGGATCCAGCCAAAGAGTATTCCCTGCAGATATCCTTCAAACCGACTTCTCAGCGAACGTATACTGCAACGCTTAATATCCATTCCAATGATCCGGATACACCTGTGAAGGGAATCGCCTTGAGTGGCAGAGGGACAAGAAGATGGATTTGATTTTCTGGAGCTATTCGGAATCAAAAACAATTATTACAGGTGCCGGTATTTTTGCCGTCACCGTAACCCAAACCAATGGAGGTAATTCATGCGAATAGGACGAAGAGAATTTTTGAAGTATTGTATCGGTTCAGCGGCTGCTCTGGGGCTTCCCCTGTCGGCGCTGGGGAACCTGGAAAAGGCATTTGCTGCGGGAACGCTTCCAACTGTTGTCTGGCTAAACGGCGCCAACTGCACCGGATGCACGGTCTCCCTGGCCAACAGATTCAGCAGCCAGGCGCCGACCGATATCGCCGATCTGCTGGTCAATACCATTGATCTGGCTTTTCACCCGAACCTGATGGGGGCGGTAGGAGATTCTGCAGTGGACATTCTGAAACAGGCCACCTCAGGGGATTTTATCCTTGCCGTGGACGGCGGTATTCCCACGGCATTCGAGGGAAACGCTTGCATGGTCTGGACGGAAAACGGACAAGAAGTCACGGCTCTGAAGGCGGTGCAGACCCTCGCCCCGAAAGCTAAGGCGGTGGTGAGCGTCGGCACCTGCGCCAGCTTCGGAGGCGTTCCTGCCGGTAACCCGAATCCCACCGGGATCAAAAGCGTTCGCGACGCGTCCGGAAGATCCACCATCAATATTCCGGGGTGTCCCACCCATCCCGACTGGATCGTCTGGACGGTAGCCCAGCTTCTGTCCGGAACCACAGTGGCGCTGGATTCTTATGGAAGACCGGCCACTCTTTTCAGTTCGGAAAATATGAACGTTCATGAGCGATGTCCCCGGGATGATTCAGGAGAGGCCCAAAATTTTGGAGAAGAGGGGCGGTGCCTCAAGGAGCTTGGCTGCAAGGGGCCCAGAACCCAGGCGGACTGCCCGGTGCGAAAATGGAACAGCGGAACCAACTGGTGCATCGGAGCCAACGCAATGTGCCTGGGATGCACTGAAAGCGGATTTCCGGACAAATTCTCCCCATTTTATACCAAGAGCTATACCTATTCGGAATTCAAAAAGACTGACGGTACGGATACAACACCTCCCACGATGAATGTGTTTGCCATTCCGTCGACAGCAAACTCGCTTTCGGTAACTGCGACCCTCTCAGCCACGGACAATATGGGAGTGACAGGCTATTTGCTGACAGAGACATCCGCAAAACCTTCAGTAACGACAGCCGGATGGAAATCGACAAGCCCTCTGACTTATACATTTGCATCGGCAGGCGTCAAAACGTTGTATGCTTGGGCCAGGGATGCGGCCGGAAATATTTCCAACAGTCTTAAAGGCTCGGTCACAATCACACTGTCTACTCGTGGTACACGACCACAGCCGGATCGTGGTACACGACCACAGCCGGATCGTGGTACACGAACGCGTTGATTGTGAGTGAAAAAGTCTGAGAAACAAACCCTTAGAGCAATAAACAATGGAAAAACAGAGCTGACGGTGTCAAAGATCGAAAGGGTCGGAGCCGATGCTTCTGACTTTAGCCTGTCTACCAGTTCATTTAATGAGGTGCCATTGGAAGCGCATGTTCTGAAGATTGAATTCAAGAAAACGGCAAAGCGTTCGAATGCTGCATCGTCCAGTATCTATTCCAATAATCCGGGTGTGCCGGTGAAAATATATCCTCAAGCGATAGAGGGATAGATGATGAGACGCTTTTTGCAAATTAAATCATGCTGGGTGAGCTTCAATTATCTTGCCGTTATTCTTATCTGCGCCTTTTGACAGACATATTTTTAATACGAAAGGATTATAGCATGGGAACAATAACAATTATGGATCCGGTGACCCGGATAGAAGGACATATGAAGGTAGAGGTAACCATCGATACACTGAACGGCCAGCAGCAGATCGTTGATGCGCGATGCACCGGAACCTTGTTCCGGGGATTTGAGACGTTGCTTACCGGCCGAAATCCCCTGGATGCCCCGGTCATTACCCAGCGGGTTTGCGGAGTCTGTCCCATTTCCCACGGGCTGACCTCGGTTCTTGCCCTTGAAAACGTTTCCGAATGGCTGCCGCCCACAAATGCCAGGCTCCTTCGTAACCTCACGCTGGGGGCCAATTATCTTCAGTCCCACATTCTGCATTTTTATCTGCTGGCAGCCCTCGATTACGTCTCCGGTCCCAACGCTTCTCCCTGGAAGCCGGCCTGGGTCGGTGGACATGAGAAGCGGACTCGACCCAGTGGCAGCCAACCTGGGCAAGGCGCTTGAGGCAAGGCGCCGGGCACATGAAATGGGAGCGGTTTTCGGCGGAAAGATGCCCGCCTCCCATGCTTTTATTCCCGGTGGTTTCACGGCCACTGCCACCACGGAGCGAATCAGCCAGTTCAGGACCCACTTGAATGCCCTGACCGATTTTATCCGGAATATTTACATCCCGGATGTAATGGCGGTGGCAAATGTGTACGATGACTATTTCACCTGCGGGGTCGGCTGCAAGAACCTTCTGGCCTTCGGGGTGTTTCAGATGGATGATTTCAACCAGACATAAACTGTTTATCTTCCGGATACATCGAAAATGCCGGAGCTTCGGTATCAAACCTTGATCCCGCTCAGGTCACCGAATCGGTTGCTTACTCGTGGTATGCGGATCGGACAGACAAACTTGCTCCGGCGCAAGGGGTGACTGAACCGGTTTATCCCAAGGGAGAAGCCTATTCCTGGCTTAAAGCTCCAAGGCTTTCGGGAAAACCGTTTGAGGCTGGCCCTCTGGCCAGGATGTGGATAAACGGTGATTACCGGCAAGGGATTTCGGTCATGGATCGGCATGCGGCAAGGGCCCAGGAGGCCTTGAAGGTTGCCGAAGCGATGCAGGGCTGGCTCGATGGCCTGGCGCCCGGGAAGGTGTCCTACGATAATGCCTTTGACCAGCGTTCCGGAGTGGGTGTCGGAATGTCCGAGGCGCCCCGGGGTGCACTGGGTCACTGGGTGAAGATCGTTTCCGGAAAGATTGCCCAATACCAGATCATCACCCCCACCTGCTGGAATGCTTCGCCCCGGGACGGAATGAATGTTCGGGGTCCCATGGAACAGGCGCTGATCGGCACACCTGTCATTGACCCAAATAAGCCCATCGAAGCCCTTCGGGTCATTCACTCCTTTGATCCCTGTCTGTCCTGCGCGGTTCACGTAATGCGGCCTGATGAAAAACCGACCGTGGTGTGGGCTGGCAATAGACCAGCTCTGTGAGGAGAAGGACAATACCGAATAATGGAGGAACCGGAGTGAAGACGCTTGTCCTTGGAGTTGGAAATCTGCTCATGGGCGATGATGGCGTGGGGGTTCACGCGGCTATCACCCTGTGCAGGGAAGGAGGGCTTGCCTGTGCGGAGATCCTCGAGGTTGGAACCGCCTTTCTTGACGCCATGCCGGCACTCGAAGTTGCAGACCGCATCGTCGTGATGGATGCGGTCTGCGCTGGAGAGGCCCCGGGGACCGTCTACCGGATTCCTCTTTCCCGATGTTCCGAAAACAGTTGCATTGCCTCTGTACATGGTTTGAGCCTTGTCCGGATACTGACCCTTACGGGAAACAGATCCCCGACGGCGTGGTTTTAGGGGTGGAGCCGGATTATATCGGCTGGTCGATGTCGCTTTCTCCCCGTGTGGAAAAAGCGCTTCCAAAACTCCTACAGGCGGTAAGGGAAGAAGTGAGATAAATCCTTACTATTGAATTGTTTCGGCGCTTCAAGATTCAGTTTGACTTCATATGAACATAATGTGAGATGATAGAAAAATCTATATTTCAAACTTCAAGTTGTGTCTCAGGTGGAAAGATATGTTTTCAGGCCTTTTTTCACCGATGCATCTTATTGTTATACTGGTCATCGTTTTGATCATTTTTGGACCCGGAAAACTTCCCGAGTTGGGAAATTCACTGGGAAAGTCCATAAAGAATTTTAAAAAGGCGGTGGATGATCCCGACGGAAAGTTGGATGCAGATTTGAAGATGAAAAGCATCGACGGCAAATAAATTTGAGTTTTGCGTCCAATCCGGCATGAATTCTACTTAGAAACGGCAGTGTTCCGGTGCCGTGGCATACGCCTTACCTCTCTGCCGCTCCCTGGAGATGACAGAAACAGGAAGTTTTGACCCGGTGCCCTTTTGTTCACGGAAACTCTCCAGAAAGGCCACATAGAGAAAGTCCTCTGAAGCTGATAAGTAACCAGCACTCCATCAGCATGTTGTCTTTCTGGGCGATTATAATGCGTCAAGGCATATTTTAAAGAAAAGGCCAGTGCACAGCTCCAGGTGTCTTTATGCCGATCATCTTGAAAAATGTTTTTAGGCACAGATGGCGAAAATCAATTCCGGAAAACTGGAATCGATTCCTGAATTTTGGAAAGTTGACGGCTAAAGTGAATCGGGAATTTATCGGGGTGATCAAGTGCTTTATATGCGTCATCCAGATTTGAAAAACCGGTTTGAATTCTTTTCCGTATTTCCTGCAGGGTAGGGGGCGTTTGAATGCGCAGGCCGTTTTCCATTACTTTTATTAAAAGCGGCTCTGTTTTATCGATCCTTTCATTGCGGATGCCCAGAGTATCCGCAACAAATCTGCCGGTTCGGTCAGATTCCCGGAAAACCTGTTTTTCTCCGGCAAGTGTGATTTTCCCGGGGCTGTTTTTTTTGACGTTCCGGCCGTCGTATTGCGTTAATTTATAGACCATGTCCAGATAAGGCGTATCGGCGGATACCCCGAGCTTGGTGCCCACACCGAACTCATCGATGGCTGCTCCGCCCGATAATGCCTTTTCAATTTCGAATTCGTCGAATCCGCTGGTGGCGATAATCTGAACCTGATGCAGACCGGCCTCATTTAGAATCCGCCGGACTTTATTGCTGGCATCCACCATTTCTCCGCTGTCGATTCGGACGCCTTTCAGTAGGTGCCCTTTACTGGCCATGTTCTGCGCGACTTTGGCCGCACATCGTGCTCCCTCAATCACATCATGGGTATCGATCAGGAAAATACTGCTCTCCGGAAAGGACCGGGCATAGGCCTGGAATGCTTCTGTCTCGTTTCCAATCGCCAGAATAAAGGAATGTGCCATGGTTCCTGAAACCGGTATGCCGTATTTCTTGCCGGCCAGCACGTTGCTGGTTCCGGCAAACCCGGAGATGTAGGCGCATCTGGCCACCTGCATTCCTGCGTCCAGGCCCTGGGTGCGGCGCAGTGAAAAATCAACGAGTGGTTTGCCCTTTGCCGCATGCACGCAGCGGAGCGCTTTTGTGGCGATGTTGGTTTGAAATCCCAGGGTATTGATTAAAAATGTTTCAACAATCTGAGCCTCGGCAATGGGGGCCGTGACTTCCATCAAAGGTTCGTCGGCAAAGCATATCGTTCCTTCGGGCATGGCCCAGACATCACCGCTAAACCGGAACCCGGAAAGGGACCGGATAAACGCTTCGGGAAACAGCTTCAGACTCTGAAGATACTCGATATCGGTCTGCGAGAAACGCATCCTCTCAAGGCCGTAGATGGCGTCTTCAAGGCCCGCTGCGACAAAAAATCCCCGGTTGAGCTTTGCGGATCCGCGGATAAACAGAGAAAATGTTGCTTTTGATGCCAGACGGTTTTCCCTGTAAGCATGCATCATGGTCAGTTCATACAGATCCGTGAACAGGGGGCTGAGTGTTGTTTCTGTATTCATAAAAACTCGAGGCTTATTGAGATTGACGGTCCTGCTGCAACATTGACCAATGATGCGGTTGATCGGGAAAAACCGCCTGCACGCGTCCGATCTGGCCACTGTCCAGGCGGACTTTGATTCCGCGGGAATGATAGGCGGCCGATGTCAGGATGTCCTTGACAATCCCGGTGGTGCGTTTGCCGGTTCGCTGATCCGCTTTCAAAATAATCTCGACATGTGCACCGGTACGAATCTCATTTCGGTGTTGCCCGTTCATTATGTTTTTTCCTCAGGTTGGTATTAACGTCACTTCATACCGCTATGTCATAAAATCCTTGCGGCAACGAACATCCTCAGCATGGCAAAAGCCAATGCCGGTTTGACGGCAACGCATGAGAGCAGTTTCAGCCAGGCGCCGATTCCCGTTTTGCCGGCCCGTGTCATGCGGTTGAATTTTGATCCTCCGGATCGCAGGGGATGCCGGTGTCTGAAGCTGCAACCGGGGGTTCCGTCATCTTGCGAATAAGTCGTGCGGGAAGAGTGGAAAAACCGCTGATGATCGCCATAACCACTGAGGCCGAATAAGGAATCGACTGGACAAGAAGAACCATGAGCCACATGAACACATCCGGTGTATCCGATCCCTGCCGCGCGGCCACGGTGAAGAGGGAGAGCCAGAGGGCCAGGGCGAGCAATCCCTCTTCGCGGGCCGATTGCAGCGCTTGAAACAGGGCATGGGTACTGGCCAGTTTCGGGGTCCGGAAAAAAGGAATGGTCTTGGTGAAAATTCCGAGCAGGATGGCTTTGGAGATGGTGTGTGAAAGAGACAGGCCGGCCAGGGCGGAAGCAACGGTCTGGGTGATGTTTGCGCCGACCCTGCTCCGGTACAGATAGATCATTTTCGCCACCTTGAAGATGAAAAGCGACATCGGCATCACGGAAAGAATGACAAGGGGCGGATCGAATTTCAGGGGAAGCAGGCACATGGCCAGGGACCAGAGCAGCGCGGATATCGTAAAGAGCAGGTTGATGCTGTCCGCCATCCAGGGCAGCCAGCCGGCGATGAAATGGTAACGCTGGCCATAGGTCAGATCGGACCGGCCGGACAGGAGCAGCCTTGCGGCATGGCGGCGCAGAATCTGCATCGCGCCGTAAGCCCAGCGGAAACGCTGCTTTTTAAAGTCGATAAAGGTGTCTGGCATGACCCCCTGTCCGTAACTTCTATGGGTGTAGGCGGCTTCGTACCCTTTTTCAAATATTTTAAGTCCCAGCTCGGCATCTTCCGTGATGCACCATTCTGCCCAGCCATCCACTTCCTCCAGCGTTGATTTCCGGACCATGGTCATGGTGCCGTGCTGAATAATGGCGTTTCGTTCGTTGCGGGTCAGCATTCCGATATAAAAAAAACCTCTGTATTCCGCGTAGCACATTGCCTTGAACATGCTCTCGCCGTCATCCCGGTAATCCTGGGGCGCCTGAACAATGGCAACCGAGGGCTTGACAAACTGGCTGGCCAGGTCTCGAAGCCAATTGGGTTCAACCACATAGTCGCTGTCAATGACCGCAATTACATCGACATCCGGAGCAGTCCTGGCAAGCGCAAAATTTAGGGCCCCGGCTTTAAAACCCGCCAGCGGACTCACATGAAAAAAACGAAAGCGGTATCCGAGTTTGGCGCAGTGGGCCTTGATCGGTTGCCAGACCAGTGGATCCCGGGTATTGTTGTCGATGACCAGGACTTCGAAAAACGGGTAATCCAGCTGCGACAGGGCATTGAGGGTTTCCATCAGCATTTCAGGCGGCTCATTGTAGGCTGGTACGTGCACGGAAACCATGGGCAGGTCTTTATCGGGAACCACGATCGGCGTGAATGGCCTGCGTCTGGTCGACCATGAAGCTTCGGCCCATTCATGGGCTTCAGTAAGAAGCACCACAACGACGCCGATCATGCCGAGGATCATCAGCAGGCCGACCAGACCCGTGGTCACCGTGATATACTGCCGGGTATAGCTGTAAACAATCCAGACACCGGCTGTGGCTGCAGAAAAAGCGATGAGCCCCAGAAAGCTTCGGCCGCGGTTCCGAAGTGTTCTGCTGTCAATCAGAAGCAGTGCAAACGTGATGATCGCGATCGCCACCGAGATTGCGGCAAGGGTGCGCCATTCGGGAATCTCAACAATGGGAGTTGTCAAAGGAAATTTGGGTTGGCGATTTACATCAAAGACCCCCCAATAGGCGCCGACCGATCCCTCTGTGACCGACTTCCATGGCTGATCAAATGCTTCCATCACATAATAGATATATTTTTCCTGCTCGGCACGGGCGATAAACCGCCGCAGAAAAGTGGCCTCATTTGATGTGGACGCCACGGCAGATTTACGGGTTCTGCCATTGCTGGGCCAACCCACTTCGGTAATGACAACGGGTTTGTTCGGAAAGGCCTCTTTCAGCAGATTGACGTGATCAACGATATAACCCACTGCCTGTTCCATCTGAATGCCTTCCCAGTAAGGGAGCATATGCGTTGCAACATAATCCACATGTTCGCCGAGTTCCGGGTGCTTGATCCAGATGTGCCAGGGTTCCGCCGTGCTCACCGGAACACGTCTGCCTGTTTCGCGAATACCTGCCCGAACCCGATCGATATAGCCGGCAAGCTCTTCGCTGGTGACTTCTTCGCGAAGCAAAGACTCGTTTCCAACCACAACCCGCACAACATTGCGCCAATTTTCGCGGGTTAACTGAATCACAGATGCGATCTCAGCCTCATTCCGCTCGATGTCCGCACTGATCCATGCCCCCAAAGTGATATTCAGCTTGTGTTTTCTCGCCAGAGCCGGAATTTTGGCCTGCACGCCCTGCACGGTATATGTGCGGACGGCGTTGGTCTTGTCTGCCAGCAGGGCCAGATCGGAATCGATTTCGGCCTCGGTTGGCATCACCCCATCAATGGCGCTCTGCCCTTGCTGAAACGGAGAAAATGAAAACCCCTGAATCCGGGAAGGCCAGGGCGGTTCCTGCTCGGGCCGATTCAGCAGAGCCCAAAAACTGATACAGATGATGGCAATAGCGGTACAGATCAGAAAATTGATTCTCGACATGAAATTATCCTGATAATGCTGACAAAATAGCATCCACATTGCATGCGCCGGGTGTTGTCGATAGTATGGCGCATAAAGATATTAGCTGAAATTTCAGTGCATGGGAACTACAAATACGGGCTGCTCAAATAAGAGTTGTATTGCTGACAAACAGAACAATTTCCACACAATGAGGCATGAACCGTGAACTGTCAAGTCGGAGAAGTAAAGAGAAGGGAAATTTCAAATAGATACGACAAAAACAATTGCAATGAAATGCCATGCCGTAAAGACGATTTTTGTTTCAGAAAAATTATACTGTTTCCGATAATTATGAAAAAATAACCACGACGATAAAAAACATATTTATTTTTGTTGATTTTCGTTTTTGAGGATGCTAAAAGGAGCAGATGTAATTAAAAACGGTGAGCAAGCCAGCGTAGCTCAGTTGGTAGAGCTACTGATTTGTAATCAGTGGGTCGGGGGTTCGAGTCCCTTCGCTGGCTCCATCAGGCGGTTAATTTTGCCTGAATAAAAAAAGGTGGGGTTCCCGAGTGGCCAAAGGGAACAGACTGTAAATCTGTCGGCGAAGCCTTCGGAGGTTCGAATCCTCCCCCCACCACCAGCCTCAATAAATGTCGTATGTAGGAGATTTTACCGGATAGATCAAGTGAAATCATTAAAGCACTACATAGCTTCATCTGCAATGCACACATTTTCTTGAGGAAAAAAGATGGTCCCCAAACAATATGTCGCGGGAGTCTGCAAGGTGTGACAAATGAATACCTGTTGGCGGGAGTAGCTCAGTTGGTAGAGCTCTAGCCTTCCAAGCTGGATGTCGCGAGTTCGAGTCTCGTCTCCCGCTCCATATTTTGAACAGCCAGGGTATCATCTGATTGCCCCAAATTGCAAAATCGCCCACGTAGCTCAGTTGGTAGAGCGCTTCCTTGGTAAGGAAGAGGTTCATCGGTTCGACTCCGATCGTGGGCTCCAATAGAACAGATCAAGAGAACGAAACTGGGATCGTGCAGACGGAAACTGGCATAAAAAAGACGAATGGTTAAGTCCGAGCATCCGTTTTAATCATTATTCAGTAGGGAGGACAGTGAAATGGCGAAGGAAAAGTTTGATCGGTCGAAACCGCATGTGAATGTGGGAACGATAGGACATATTGATCACGGGAAGACGACGCTGACAGCGGCGATAACCAAGCATAACGGGTTGAAGGGGATGGCCAAATATGTTCCGTTTGACCAGATTGACAAGGCGCCCGAGGAAAAAGAGCGTGGGATCACGATAGCGACCGCGCATGTGGAGTACGAGACCAAGAATCGCCATTACGCGCATGTGGACTGTCCGGGCCATGCTGACTATATCAAGAACATGATTACGGGTGCGGCCCAGATGGATGGTGCGATCCTGGTAGTGGCAGCAGACGATGGTCCGATGCCGCAGACCCGTGAGCACATATTGCTGGCCCGTCAGGTCGGGGTGCCGACCATGGTGGTTTTTTTGAACAAATGCGACATGGTGGATGATCCGGAATTGATCGAGCTGGTGGAGCTTGAGCTTCGCGAGCTGCTGAGCAAGTATGATTTTCCGGGTGATGATACGCCGATCATTCGCGGCAGTGCCTTAAAGGCGCTTGAGAGCGATGATCCGGACAGCGAAGATGCCAAGTGCATATTTGAATTGATGGCGGCAATCGACTCCTACATACCGGAGCCCAAGCGGGACATAGACAAGCCGTTTCTGATGCCGGTGGAAGATGTATTCAGCATTTCAGGTCGCGGCACCGTGGTAACGGGCCGGGTGGACCGCGGGATTGTGAAAGTTGGCGAGGCTGTTGAGATCGTCGGGATTCGGGCCACGCAAAAGACCGTATGTACGGGAGTAGAGATGTTCAGAAAGCTTCTGGACGAGGGCCGTGCGGGAGACAACATCGGGGTACTGCTTCGGGGAACCAAGCGTGAGGAAGTGGAGCGCGGGCAGGTTGTGGCGCATCCGGGAACGATTACGCCGCACACCAAGTTCAAGGCTGAGGTGTATATCCTGAGCAAGGAAGAAGGCGGCAGGCACACGCCGTTTTTCAATGGATACCGGCCGCAGTTTTATTTTCGGACAACGGATGTGACAGGGGTACTGTCGCTGCCGGAGGGCATCGAGATGGTGATGCCCGGAGACAATGTGGCGATATCGGCAGAGCTGATCACGCCGATTGCCATGGAAAAAGAGCTTCGCTTTGCGATTCGTGAAGGCGGCCGAACCGTGGGCGCGGGTGTCGTCAGCGAAATTCTGGGATAACAAAGGAGTCTTCTCGTGAGAGTGATTATTACCCTTGCATGTACGGAATGCAAAAGAAGAAACTACACTACGACCAAAAACAAGCGGACGACGCCGGACAAGCTGGAATTCAGCAAATACTGCCGATTCTGCAAAAAACATATTGCGCACAAAGAAACCAAATAGCCTGAACCTCAGAATTTTTTGAGCGGCGATTGGATTGAGTTTGTGAAAGATTTAAACAGGCCAGTAGCTCTAACGGTAGAGCGTCGGACTCCAAATCCGAGTGCTGGGGGTTCGAATCCCTCCTGGCCTGCCACATCATTGATGAGTAAAGCTCAAAGAAGGTCAGTGGTGGATACCGGCTGACAGCGTCCACTTTGAGCTTTCACTTTTTTTAGGAGAATAATGGGACGGTTACTCAAAAAAAAAGAACCAGGCCTGAAAAAGAAAAACAAGAGTGATGAAACTGCATCCGCTGAATCGGAGTCTGAACCAGCTGGTGTAAGTCCTGCACGTCAAGCTGCTGCCGGAACTGTAAAAGAAAATCAGCAGAAAATCGCTCCCGTTAAAAAAGCAGGTGCTGGCGGTACCACGTTTAAAATCAACAATAAATATGTTGATCAAGCACTGCAATTTCTCAGAGAAGTCAAGGTGGAATTGAAAAAAGTCGCCTGGCCTTCCCGAAAACAGGCAACAGGCTCTACCATTGTGGTTATCTTGCTGGTGCTGCTGGTGTCATTTTTTCTCGGCCTCGTGGATATTGGATTGTCCAGCCTGATCAAAGTTGTTCTGAGCTAGGAGAAAAGCAAGTGTCCCTGAAATGGTATATTGTCCACGTTTATTCTGGATTTGAAAATAAAGTCAAGCAGGCATTGGATGAACGCATCGCGACGTCTCCGCACCCGGAGAAATTCGGTGAAGTGCTTGTGCCGACTGAACAAGTCGTGGAACTGGTCAAAGGGAAGCGCAAGGAATCCTCCCGCAAATTTTATCCCGGTTATATTCTTCTCAGGGTGGATTTGGACGATGAGACCTGGCATATTGTGAATGATACGGCTAAGGTAACGGGTTTCTTAGGCGGAAAAGAAAAGCCAACGCCGCTTTCAGATGAAGAAGCTGCCCAGATCTTGAACCGTATGGAGGTCGGGAAACAGAAACCCAAACCCAAATTCTATTTTGAACCCGGCGATGAAATTCGCGTCGTGGACGGGCCTTTTTCAAATTTTAATGGAACGGTTGATGAAGTTAATCCGGAAAAAGGGAAAATCAGGGTTCTGGTAAGTATTTTTGGAAGAGCCACGCCGGTTGAATTGGAATTTGTCCAAGTCATCAAGTTATAAAATCAGGAGTATTGAAATACAATGGCCAAAAAGGTGATTGCACAGATCAAGTTGCAGGTTACAGCAGGAAAAGCCAATCCTTCACCCCCTATCGGTCCGGCATTGGGCCAGCACGGGGTCAATATTATGGAATTTTGTAAGGCGTTCAACGCCAGGACCGCCAATGATGAAGGCATGATTATACCGGCTGTCATCACGGTTTACCAGGACAGGAGTTTTACGTTTATCACAAAGACGCCGCCTGCATCCGTTCTGCTGAAGAAAGCAGCCAAAATTGCCAAAGGCGCCGGTGATCCCAAACGTGAGAAGGTCGCTAAACTGACAATGGATCAGATTACAGAAATCGCCAAGCTGAAAATGGTTGATTTAAACGCGAATGATCTGGATGCAGCATGTAAAATTATCATGGGTACAGCCAGAAGTATGGGGATTGAAGTAGGCTAAAGTAAAAAGGAGTAAAAGGGATTATGCCGAAGCGGGGGAAAAAATACTTAGAATCACAGAAGAAAATTGACATGACGAAACGGCATGCCTTGGCCGAAGCAGTCCAGGTGGCTCTTGAATCGACTTTTGTCAAATTTGATGAAACGGTTGATGTGGCCGTTCGTCTGGGCGTTGATCCCAGACATGCAGATCAAATGGTTCGAGGAACTGTCGTTCTGCCCAATGGGCTGGGCAAGGAAGTGAAGATTCTTGTTTTTGCCAAAGGCGAAAAGGAAAAAGAAGCACTTGAGGCAGGAGCCGATTTTGCCGGCAATGACGAGTTGATCGAAAAAATCAAAGAAGGCTGGACAGGATTCGATAAGGCCGTGGCCACTCCGGACATGATGGGAACGGTTGGTAAAATCGGAAAAATCCTGGGCCCCAGAGGGTTGATGCCCAATGCAAAAACCGGAACCGTGACATTTGATGTAGCCAGAGCCGTCAATGAACTCAAGGCTGGAAAAATTGATTTTCGGGTTGAGAAGGCCGGCATCGTGCATGTTCCCGTTGGGAAAGTATCCTTCGGGGTTGAAAAACTTGTCCAGAATGTCACAGCCTTTCTTGAAACCATTATCCGCATAAAGCCTTCCACAAGTAAAGGCACATATCTGAAGGGATTGGCCATTTCAACGACCATGGGACCGGGCGTCAAGGTGGATACCGCATCCTTGAAAGATGTGATCCGTTAGTACGCCTGCTGTAAACGGATTTTCTCGGAAATCATAACGCGGGTCAGAGAAAATAATATTGATTGGCAAGGGGATGGTTCGGCCCGGTACTCCGGACAAGTTCATCCCAAACTCACGCTGGGTTTATACTAAATCCTGCGTATGTCATTATCCTGTCAAAGACCGTAGGTGCACACGTTTGGTGTTTAATCGGCATTGCTGGCCTACCGAGATGGGTTTAACGAATTGAAAGTAGAGGATAGATGATTCTGTCTTTTCAATCCATTATACCAAAACCTCAAATCGTAATTGCCTCCGGGATGATAACAGCTGAAGAAAGGAGGTGTAATTAATCTGTGAAATTAGAGAAAAAAAAACAGATCGTAGAGGATCTTGAGGAAAAATTTGCAAGATCCAAAATCGTCATCCTGACGAATTTTAACGGACTTGACGTGGCGACGATGAGCGTCTTTGCGAAGACAGCTCAGGGAAGCCAAGGTTGAATATCGAGTCGTTAAAAATTCGTTGCTTGCGCGTGCATCGGAAAATAACTCGGTTGCATTGATCAAAGATAAGTTAAAAGAAGCCAGTGCGGTCGCTTACAGTTTTGATGACCCCGTGGCGCCGGCTAAAGTCTTGAGTGCGTTTGCTAAGGACAATGAAAAGTTCAAGATAAAAGCAGGCGTTCTGCAGGGCAAAGTGCTGAATGCAGACGCTATTATTGCTTTATCGAAACTGCCTTCCCGCGAAGCATTGCTGGGGCAGTTGCTATCCGTCATGGTGGGTGTTCCGACCGCGATGGTGCGTGCATTGAATAATATTCCACAAAAACTACTGTTTGTATTGACCGCCTTAAAAGATCAAAAAGAACAGGCAATTACAGAATAAGTTTTGTGATTTAAAAGTGTAAACTGGAGGTAACGAAAGATGGCTGATATTACAAAAGCAGATGTTGTTGAATTTATAGCAAATATGACAGTTCTGGAACTTTCTGAACTGGTTAAGGAAATGGAAGAAAAATTTGGTGTCTCCGCAGCCGCCCCTGTTGCGATGGTTGCGGCCGCCAGTGCCGATGTGGCCGCTCCGGCCGCGGAACAAACCGAATTTACTGCGATACTTACCGGCTTTGGTGATAAAAAGATTCAGGTCATTAAAGAAGTCCGGGCTGTAACCGGTCTGGGGCTGAAAGAGGCCAAGGATCTGGTTGACGGGGTGCCAAAACCCATCAAAGAAGGAATTCCCAAAGATGAGGCTGAAAAAATTAAAGCCACTATCGAGGAAGCAGGCGGCCAGGTTGAAATAAAATAGCATCAGGCAAGTTTTCAGAGATTATAAACGGAGATGGGATGTAAGGACTCTGGCCTTAAATCCCATTTCCGCTTTTTCGAAACCTTTAATTTGGAGCTGCCATGACGGAACGGCCTTTGGCATCGAAGCGCATCAGAAAAAACTTTGGCAAGATTAGTAAAATCGTTGAAATTCCCGATCTTATTGGCATGCAGCGGGAGTCTTTCAGGCGGTTTTTGCAGATGGATGTCCCGGCGGACAAACGCAAAGATATCGGGTTGCAGACAGTTTTTAATTCCGTGTTTCCAATTAAGGATTTTACGGGGAGCGCGTCTCTTGAGTTTGTTGATTATCGTTTTGCAGAAGTCAAACACGGTGTTGAAGAATGTATTCACCGGGGAATGAGTTATGAAATCCCTGTGAGAATTACAGCCCGCCTGGTTGTTTACGATACGGATAAAGATACCGGTTCATCCAATATCCGGGATATCAAGGAACAGGAAATTTATTTCGGAACCATTCCTTTGATGACGGAAAAAGGGACTTTTATCATCAATGGCACCGAGCGTGTTGTCGTCAGCCAGCTGCATCGGTCCTCCGGTGTATTTTTCGACCATGACAAAGGAAAAACCCATACCAGCGGCAAGGTGATCTACACTTCCCGGATTATTCCGGTTCGCGGTTCCTGGATCGATATGGAAATCGACCCCAAGGATATCGTATATATCCGGATTGACCGTCGCAGAAAATTTCCGGTTACATTGCTTTTCAAGGCTTTTGGCTATACGCCTGAAGACCTGCTGTCATATTTTTACGAATCTGAAAAAATCTTAGTAAAGTCCAACCACTATTTTAAAGCGTTTAATGAAGAATTTTTAAAAGGACATCGGGCAAGTCAGGACGTGGTGGATCCCAATACCGGAGAAGTCGTAGTCAAAAAGGGAAGGGTATTTACCCAGCGGATACTCAAGCGGATGAAAGCCGATAAGCTGGACGCCATTCCGATTACGCTTGAAGAGCTTACCGACAAAATCATCGCCTCTTCCATTCTGCATCCGGTTACCCGCGAGATTATTGCAAAGTCCAATGAAATCGTCAGTGAGGAATTGCTGAACCGATTGAATGCAGCGGGCATTACAGAGTTTGAAATCCTGTTTATCGATGGAACCACCATCGGGGATTCCATTCGAAAGACGCTGATGCTGGACAAGGTCCAGTCAAAAAAAGAAGCCCTTCTTGAAATCTATCGCCGGTTGAGACCGGGCAATCCCGCAACGCCCGAGGTCGCCCAGGATTTTGTGGATCATCTTTTTTTCAAATCCGCATTTTACGATCTTTCGGGTGTGGGCAGACTAAAAATCAACCAGAGTCTGGGAATTGACAGCAATATCGATCTGCGGATTCTGCGTAAAGAAGATATTCTCTTAACCGCCAAAACCCTGATTAGACTGCGGGATACCCAAGGGGTGGTGGATGATATCGACCATCTTGGCAACCGTCGGGTGCGGGCGGTTGGCGAACTGCTGGAGAACCAGTACCGAATCGGACTTGTCCGGATGGAGCGTGCCATCAAGGAGAGAATGAGTCTTCAGGAAGTTGACGCCTTGATGCCGCACGATCTGGTGAATCCCAAACCTGTGTCGGCCGTGGTCAAGGAATTTTTTGGAACCAGTCAGCTCAGTCAGTTCATGGATCAAACAAATCCACTTTCCGAGACTACGCATAAGCGCCGGCTCAGTGCTCTGGGGCCGGGGGGGCTTACCCGGGAACGCGCCGGATTCGAGGTTCGCGATGTACATCCTTCTCATTACGGCCGTATCTGTCCGATTGAAACGCCAGAGGGGCCCAATATCGGTCTGATTGTCTCGTTGAGCACATACGCCCAGGTGAATGAATATGGATTCATCGAAACCCCGTACCGGGTGGTGTCAAATTCTGCTGTCACCAGTGACGTGCGGTTTCTGAGCGCCTTTGATGAGAAGTCACATGCCATTGCGCAGGCGAATGCGGCTGTTGACGAAAATGGGAGTTTTACTGAAACTGAAATCAACTCGCGGGTTGCCGGCGAATTTACAATGGAAAAGCGCGAAAATATCGAGCTGATGGATGTCTCCCCCAACCAGCTGGTCAGCGTATCCGCATCGTTGATTCCGTTTCTGGAAAACGATGATGCCAACCGTGCGCTGATGGGTTCCAATATGCAGCGGCAGGCTGTTCCGCTTCTGGTCAGCAACGCGCCGCTGGTGGGGACCGGCATTGAAGGGGTAGTGGCCAAGGATTCCGGTGTTGCCGTTGTTGCAAAGCGGGATGGCATTGTCGAGGATGTGGAGGCGGATCGCATCGTTGTCCGGCACGATATGTCGGATAAGGGTGCCGACCAGGAGAATTTCAGGCCGGTTACTATCTACAATTTGTCCAAATTTATCCGGTCCAATCAGAACACCTGTTTCAATCATCGGCCAATTGTCAGAAAAGGCCAGATGGTGAAGGCCGGAGAAGTGATTGCCGATGGACCCGCAACCGACATGGGAGAACTTGCACTCGGCAAGAACGTGACCGTGGCATTTATGCCCTGGGGCGGATACAATTTTGAAGACTCCATTCTTGTCGGTGAACGGCTGGTACGGGAAGGCGTCTATACGTCCATTCACATTGAAGAGTTTGAAGTGGTTTCCAGGGACACCAAGCTGGGTAAAGAGGAAATTACGCGCGACATTCCCAATGTCGGGGAAGAAGCGCTGAGAAATCTGGATGAAAGCGGGATCATCATGCTGGGGGCGGAGGTGGTTCCCGGCGATATTCTTGTCGGCAAGATCACGCCCAAAGGCGAAACGCAGCTTTCTCCCGAGGAAAAACTGCTGCGGGCCATATTCGGGGAAAAGGCCGGCGATGTCAAGGATACATCCCTTCGGGTGCCGCCGGGGATTCAGGGGATTGTGATTGATGCCAAAATCTTTTCCAGAAGAGGCGTGGATAAAGACGACCGGACCCGAAATATTGAAGACAGTGAAATCGCTTATCTTGAAAGAGACATGAAAGACGAGCTTCTGGTGATCAAGGAAGTGATTCAGTCCAGGGTGTTCAGCCTGTTAAAGGGGCAGACTTGCAGCGCGCCGTTAAAAAAAGGCAAAAAAGTACTGATTGCCAAGGGAGTGCTGATAAACGACGAGGTGATTGCCGATCTTTCCGTGGATCAACTTGAAGGAATTGTGCTGAACAGCCCGGAAATCTCAGAGCAGATTCATCAGCTTCTTGAACAATACCGCGAGCAATGTGCGCAGTGCCGGAATAATTTTGAAAGACAGGCCACGCGATTTGAAAAAGGCGATGATCTGGCTCCCGGTGTCATTAAAATGGTGAAAGTTTACGTGGCCATGAAGCGAAAGCTCTCAGTCGGGGATAAAATGGCCGGCCGCCATGGGAACAAAGGCGTTGTTTCACGCATTCTGCCCCAGGAAGATCTTCCCTATTTTGCCGATGGAACGCCGGTGGATATGGTGCTGAATCCGCTGGGCGTGCCGTCTCGAATGAATGTGGGGCAGGTTCTTGAGATTCACCTGGGTTTTGCCGCCAAAGGCCTGGGCGAACAGATCAACCGCCTGGTCGAGCAAAAGAAGTTAAGTGATCTTCGGGAAAAATTCGGTAAAATCTTTTCATCCCCAATGAAAGAGGATTCCGACATCCGTAAGCAAATTGGCAAGATGTCCGATAATGATTTGATCGGTTTTGCCGCGCAGTTCAAGCAGGGGGTCCCCATGGCGACGCCTGTTTTTGACGGGGCCAAGGAAAAGGAAATAAAGGATCTACTGGAGGAGGCCGGACTGGATCGGTCTGCGCAAAGCACGTTGTATGACGGGCGGACCGGCGAGCCTTTTAAGGAAAAGATCACGGTTGGAACCATGTACATGCTCAAACTCCATCACCTGGTTGATGATAAAATCCATGCAAGATCCATTGGCCCGTATTCACTGGTCACCCAGCAGCCCCTGGGAGGCAAAGCCCAGTTCGGCGGTCAGCGTCTGGGTGAAATGGAAGTGTGGGCAATGGAGGCTTATGGGGCGTCTCATGCGCTTCAGGAATTTTTGACGGTGAAATCCGATGATATGGCAGGAAGAACCCGGATGTATGAAAAGATCGTGAAAGGTCAGAATTCGCTTGAACCCGGTATTCCAGAATCATTCAAAGTCCTGACCAATGAATTGATGAGCCTGGGATTGGATGTTTCATTGCTCGAAGATTGATGGCTGCCTGAAAGTCCGACTGGTGTGGTATTGCTGTCCCTTATCGCCTTATCATCCATAGCCGGGTGTTTTCTGATGCGATGGGGTCATCCAGATGCGGACTTGATACGGTTCCGACACGCATAATAAGGAGAGAATTTTTGGAAACGCTATACGATTTTTTCGCCAAACCCATGGATCCCAAACGGTATACAGGTGTACGCATTGCCCTGGCATCTCCGGAGCAGATCCTCAAATGGTCCCATGGTGAGATAAAAAAGCCGGAAACCATAAATTATCGTACGTTTAAACCCGAGCGGGATGGGTTGTTCTGCGCAAAAATATTCGGTCCGACAAAAGACTATGAATGTAATTGCGGCAAATACAAACGGATGAAACATCGGGGCGTCATCTGCGAAAAATGCGGTGTGGAGGTGATACAGTCCAAGGTTCGCCGCGAACGCATGGCGCATATTGAACTGGCCTGTCCGGTGGCGCATATCTGGTTTCTGAAAAGTCTTCCCAGCAAAATCGGTAATCTGCTGGATCTGACGCTCAAGAATCTTGAAAAAGTCCTGTATTTCGATAGTTATATTGTCATAGATCCGAAAGAAACAACATTGGTGCGCGGCCAGCTGCTATCGGACGATAAATACCGTGATGCCCTGGAAGCTTTTGGCCCCAAATTCGACGTCGGTATCGGCGCCGAAGCCATTAAAATGCTGCTCGATGATCTTGATCTTCAGGCGATTTACCAGCAGCTTCGGGTCGAAATCCGGACAAGCAACTCATCCGCAAAGCGTCAAAAAATGGCCAAGCGCCTGAAAATCGTGGATGCTTTCAGGCGATCCGGCATCGATCCCACCTGGATGATCATGGATGTCATTCCGGTATTGCCCCCGGATCTGCGGCCATTGGTTCCACTTGAAGGCGGCCGGTTCGCCACATCCGATCTCAACGATCTGTACCGGCGGGTCATCAACCGGAACAACCGGTTGAAACGCCTGATCGAACTGCGCGCACCGGATATCATTATTCGAAATGAAAAGCGCATGCTGCAGGAGGCCGTGGATGTGCTGTTTGACAATGGCCGGCATGGAAGGGTCATCACCGGGACCAACAAACGTCCGCTGAAATCCCTGAGTGACACACTGAAGGGAAAGCAAGGCCGGTTCCGTCAGAATCTGCTGGGCAAACGCGTGGATTATTCCGGCAGAACGGTCATTACCGTGGGGCCGAATCTGCGGCTTCATCAGTGCGGTCTGCCCAAAAAGATGGCCCTGGAGCTGTTTAAGCCCTTTGTCTATTACCGCCTTGAACAAAAAGGTCTGGTACAAACGGTAAAAAGCGCCAAGAAACTGGTCGAAAGCGAAGATCCCCAGGTGTGGGATACCCTGGATGAAGTGGTGCGTGAATATCCGGTCATGCTAAACCGGGCGCCCACACTCCACCGTCTCGGGATTCAAGCTTTTGAGCCGATTTTGATCGAGGGCAAAGCGATCCAGCTGCATCCGCTCGTGTGTACGGCATTCAATGCCGACTTTGACGGCGACCAGATGGCGGTGCACATCCCGCTTTCTGTCGAGTCTCAGATTGAAGCCCGCATCCTCATGCTGTCCAGTAACAACATCCTGTCTCCGGCTAACGGGAGCCCGATTATCGTTCCCAGCCAGGACATTGTTCTGGGGATTTATTATATGACCCGTGAGGTGGCAGGCGCCAGAGGCGAAGGCATGCTGTTTGCCAGTCCCGAAGAAGTCCGCTCGGCTTATGACGCCGGGGTTGCAGCCCTTCATGCGGGGATAACGGTTCGTATTCATGGAAAACGTGTGAAGTCAACCGTGGGCAGAATGCTGCTGTGGGAAATCATGCCCAAGGATACGGTAATGGTGCTTCGCCGCATCATGACGGCAACCCTTGAAGAAGCCCTGACGGTAAAGGAAGAGCTTGCCGGCGGCGCATCGTTTGCGGCATTGGTTCAAAAATATTCCCAGCATCCGGACAAAGCGAACAAGGGACTGATCGGCCGGCTCAGAAGCGAGGAGTTTGAACGGGTATTTCCGGCAACCGAAGCAGAGGTGGACGCCCTGTTTTTGCTGGAACCCGGCTCTGCCAGCGAGATTATGCATTTTGACGACGCCTTCCATGTTTTTGAAGTCGTTGACCGCATGCCGGAGATCCCCTTTGATGTAATTAACAACGTGATGGATAAAAAGACCCTTCGCGATCTGGTGGACTATGCCTACCGGAACCTGGGGCCCAAGTCAACCGTCATTCTGGCGGACCGGATTAAAGACATCGGTTACCGGTATTCGACAGAGGCCGGCCTTTCCATTTCCATCGATGCCATGATTATTCCGGAAGCAAAAGCAAAAATATTAAAACTTGCCGAAGAACGGGTCAAAGAAATCGAAAAACAGTACACGGAAGGGTTGATTACGCCGGGTGAAAAATACAACAAGGTCGTTGATATCTGGGCAAAGGCAACCGATGATGTGGCAAACGAAATGATGGAAGCCATGAAAATGGAAAAAGTCGATAAAGACGGCAAATCCGTTTTCCAGGAAAGCATGAATCCCATTTACATGATGGCTGATTCGGGAGCCAGGGGCAGCAAGGACCAGATGCGACAGCTGGCGGGCATGCGCGGACTGATGGCCAAGCCTTCCGGTGAAATCATTGAAACACCGATTACGGCAAATTTTCGTGAAGGGCTGTCGGTGCTCCAGTACTTCATCTCGACGCACGGTGCGCGAAAAGGTCTTGCAGACACAGCCCTGAAAACCGCCAACTCCGGCTATCTGACCCGGCGACTGGCAGATGTTGCCCAGGATTGCGTCGTCAGCGAAGATGACTGCGGGACGCTGATGGGGGTCGATGTCGAGCCCTTGACTGAAGGCGGCGAAGTGATTCAGCGCCTGGGAGACCGTATTCTGGGCCGCGTGGCCTGTGAGGAGATCCTGGACCCGTATACCGATGAAGTCCTGATAACGACAGGGACAGAACTGGATGAAGTCGCGGTCAAGATCATTGAAGATGCCGGTCTAAAAAAAGTTCGGATTCGCAGCGTTCTGACCTGTAAATCCGATCATGGTGTTTGCGCCAAGTGTTACGGTCGCGATCTTGCCCATGGCCGCACGGTTGAAATCGGACAAGCTGTCGGGATTCTGGCGGCCCAGTCCATCGGTGAGCCGGGAACCCAGCTGACGATGCGAACATTTCACATCGGTGGAACTGCCAGCCGGCGCGTGGAACAGGCGGATATCCGCGCGCGGGTTGAAGGTACGGTTAAATTTCAGGACCTGGTTGTTGAAACCAATTCTGAAGGCCATGAAATTGTCATGAACCGCAAAGGCGGGGAACTTGCCATCATCGGAGAAACCGGGCGAAAGCTGGAACAGTTTTCCGTGATTTTCGGCGCGCACGTTCACGTAAAAAATGATCAGAAGGTCAGCGTTAAAGATCTGCTGGCGACCTGGGATCCCTTTACGACCCCGATTATTTCGGAAGTCAATGGCACGGTTAAATTCGGTGATATTACACTGAACAAAACCATGCAGGAGAAAGTGGATCCGGTAACGCTGAAATCAAGCCGGACAATCGTTGAGTCCAAAAATATCGACGAGCGGCCAAGGATATCGATCAAGGACGCTGACGGAAAGACCGCAAAGCTGACAAGGTCCAGCGGATGGGCCCGGTATATGCTGCCCGTGGACGCTATCTTATTGGTGGAAGAAGGAGACGAAGTCAAGGCGGGTGATGTCGTAGCCAAGCTGCCCCGGGCCACCACCAAGACAAAAGACATTACCGGAGGCCTTCCGCGGGTTGCCGAACTGTTTGAAGTCAGGAAACCAAAGGACATTGCTGTTCTGAGTGAAATCGACGGTTATGTTGCGATTGCAAAGAGCAGTAAGAAGGGCAAACAGAAAGTGACCATTACGCCGGTCGATGTCGGCGAGAAAAAAGAATACCTGATTCCCCGCGGAAAACACATCAATGTGATTGAAGGGGATTATATCCGGGCCGGGGAGCCGCTGATCGGCGGATCCAAAATCCCTCAGGATATTTTGAATATCAAGGGTGAAATTGAACTGGCGCGTTATCTGGTGAATGAAGTCCAGGAGGTCTACCGGCTTCAGGGCGTGCGTATCAACGATAAGCATATCGAGGTCATCGTTCGGCAGATGATGCGCAGGGTGAAGATTACACGGGTCGGAGACACCGATTTTATTCAGGATGAGCAGATCGACAAACTCCGGTTCCAGGAATCCAACGCGGCAGTCGTTGATAAAATCTTCGAAGAAGCGGACAGTACCGGAAAAATTGTTGCCAGACACGGGGTTCCGGCAAAGGCGGAACCGCTGATCCTGGGCATCACCAAAGCATCGCTGAGCACTGAAAGCTTTATCTCAGCAGCTTCTTTTCAGGAAACCACAAAGGTTCTAACGGATGCCAGCATCGCCGGTGCGGTGGATGGTCTTCGCGGACTGAAAGAAAATGTAATCATGGGAAGAACGATTCCTGCGGGAACCGGATTTCCGGCGTATCGCGATATCCGAATCGATGCATCCTGATGCAGTAAAGACACAAAAGACTTGACAAATTGCGTGGATCTATATAAAAGAACTAATTTTACTTTATGCAAGTTCTAATTTTGTTCCAATAGAAGCGATCGAAGGGGAAAAAATGCCTACAATCAACCAGTTGGTAAGAAAGGGAAGAGATCGGGTCAAGAAGAAGACCACGACCCCCGCACTGAAAGGAGCACCTCAGAAAAGAGGGGTTTGTACCCGAGTATACACGTCTACGCCAAAAAAACCGAACTCAGCGCTCAGAAAAGTCGCCAGGGTAAGGCTGACAACCGGTATTGAAATCACGGCGTATATTCCGGGTATCGGACATAACCTTCAGGAGCACTCGGTTGTCCTGGTTCGCGGCGGCCGCGTGAAAGATCTACCCGGCGTGCGGTATCATATTGTCCGAGGAACTCTGGATACGTTAGGCGTGGATGACCGGAAACAGGGCCGCTCAAAATACGGCGCCAAGAAACCCAAATAAATCAAGATGTCGATCGCTTACGGGTTAACAAGTAACTTTATATAAAATGGTGTAGGATATGCCCAGACGAAGAGAAATCGCTGAAAGAACCATCATTGCGGATGCTAAATACGACAGCAAGCTGGTGGCCAAATTTATCAAATCAATCATGCGGGATGGGAAGAAAAGTATCGCAGAATCCATTCTCTACAATGCGTTCGGTATCATCGAAAAAAAGACAAACGACGCACCGCTGAAAACATTCGAGCAGGCCGTTGACAATGTCAGGCCCGTCATCGAGGTGAAGTCCAGACGCGTGGGCGGATCAACCTACCAGGTGCCTACGGAGATCCGGCAGTCACGGCGGACAGCCTTGGGAATTCGGTGGCTCATCAACTTTGCAAGGAAACGATCCGAGAAAAGCATGGCGGAAAAACTGGCGGGGGAAATTCTGGATGCCGCGAATAACCGGGGGTCTTCTGCCAAGAAAAAAGAAGATACCCATAAAATGGCTGAAGCCAATAAGGCGTTTGCGCATTACCGGTGGTAGTCGGCGGTTGCCGGAATCCGATTTCGGCGCAGGGTTTCAGTTCGGCCGGATAAAAGCAGGATGCTACTTACATCTCGATAATAAATGAAAACACTACAGGGATATGAACCTTACCAACCCTGTTCAAATGCGACAACATAATTCACGCTGGCAGCTTGAAAGAAATTGACCGTAAAAAAAGGAGGACAGTGAAATGGCGAAGGAAAAGTTTGATCGGTCGAAACCGCATGTGAATGTGGGAACGATAGGACATATTGATCACGGGAAGACGACGCTGACAGCGGCGATAACCAAGCATAACGGGTTGAAGGGGATGGCCAAATATGTTCCGTTTGACCAGATTGACAAGGCGCCCGAGGAAAAAGAGCGTGGGATCACGATAGCGACCGCGCATGTGGAGTACGAGACCAAGAATCGCCATTACGCGCATGTGGACTGTCCGGGCCATGCTGACTATATCAAGAACATGATTACGGGTGCGGCCCAGATGGATGGTGCGATCCTGGTAGTGGCAGCAGACGATGGTCCGATGCCGCAGACCCGTGAGCACATATTGCTGGCCCGTCAGGTCGGGGTGCCGACCATGGTGGTTTTTTTGAACAAATGCGACATGGTGGATGATCCGGAATTGATCGAGCTGGTGGAGCTTGAGCTTCGCGAGCTGCTGAGCAAGTATGATTTTCCGGGGGATGATACGCCGATCATTCGCGGCAGTGCCTTAAAGGCGCTTGAGAGCGATGATCCGGACAGCGAAGATGCCAAGTGCATATTTGAATTGATGGCGGCAATCGACTCCTACATACCGGAGCCCAAGCGGGACATAGACAAGCCGTTTCTGATGCCGGTGGAAGATGTATTCAGCATTTCAGGTCGCGGCACCGTAGTAACGGGCCGGGTGGACCGCGGGATCGTGAAAGTTGGCGAGGCTGTTGAGATCGTCGGGATTCGGGCCACGCAAAAGACCGTATGCACGGGAGTAGAGATGTTCAGAAAGCTTCTGGACGAGGGCCGTGCGGGAGACAACATCGGGGTACTGCTTCGGGGAACCAAGCGTGAGGAAGTGGAGCGCGGGCAGGTTGTGGCGCATCCGGGAACGATTACGCCGCACACCAAGTTCAAGGCTGAGGTGTATATCCTGAGCAAGGAAGAAGGCGGCAGGCACACGCCGTTTTTCAATGGATACCGGCCGCAGTTTTATTTTCGGACAACGGATGTGACAGGGGTACTGTCGCTGCCGGAGGGCATCGAGATGGTGATGCCCGGAGACAATGTGGCGATATCGGCAGAGCTGATCACGCCGATTGCCATGGAAAAAGAGCTTCGCTTTGCGATTCGTGAAGGCGGCCGAACCGTGGGCGCGGGTGTCGTCAGCGAAATTCTGGGATAAGAAGAGAGAGACGAAAACCATGATTATGAACAGTAAAATTCGAATCAGACTTAAGGCGTACGACCATAAACTCTTGGATCAATCGGCGTCGGATATTGTGGATACGGCCAATAAAACAGGGGCAAAAGTCATAGGTCCGATTCCGCTGCCGACCGTGATCAATAAAGTATGTGTACTACGCTCTCCGCACGTTGACAAAAAGTCCCGTGAGCAATTTGAAATGCGGACACATAAACGACTGGTTGATATTCTGGAGCCAACGCAACAGACGGTTGATGCGCTGATGAAGCTGGACCTTTCTCCAGGCGTCGATGTTGAAATTAAACTGTAGGAGAAGAAAAACGCGATGTGCAAAGGATTGATAGGAAAAAAACTGGGGATGACAGGCGTTTTCTCTCCAGAAGGACGACACATACCGGTAACGGTTCTTCAAGTAGGGCCTTGCGTTGTGACACAGATAAAAACTGTGGCAACAGATGGATACAATTCACTGCAGCTGGCCTTTGGTTCGAAAAAGAAATCGCATGTGAACAAGCCGATGCAGGGGCATTTTGGCAAATCCGGCAGTGAAGTTTTTGCCCATGTAAAGGAGTTTCCAGTGGACAATCCGGCTGAATATTCGCTGGGCCAGACGATTCCCTTAGATATGTTTGTCATCGGGGATTTGGTGGATGTGTCCGGCGTCAGCATCGGCAGGGGTTTTTCCGGCGTGATCCGCCGTCACGGGTTTGGCGGCGGTAGAAATACGCATGGAAGCCATTGCAAAAGGATTCCCGGCTCCATTGGATGCAGTGCCTGGCCGTCACGGGTTGTCAAAGGGAAGAAACTTCCCGGTCAGTTCGGCAATGTTCGAAAAACCGTAAAAAACCTAATGATCGTGGACATTCGGCCGGAAGAGCAGCTCATTCTGTTAAAAGGAGCAATTCCGGGAGCCGAGTCCGGTATTGTTACCATAAATAAAACGAAAACCATCCAGAAGGCCGGTGCATAAACGAAGCATTTAAGATTCGATGGTGAGGGGTATACGGGCCAACGAATGCGAGGGGATATATGGCTGTAGTAGATGTATTCAATTGTAAAGCAGAAAAGGTTTCACAGGTGGAACTGGTGGCGGACATTTATAATGTCGAGGTGAAGGCCTGTGTTCTGCACGAAGTTGTAACCATGCAGTTAGCCAATCGGCGTGCAGGCACCGCATCTGTGAAAACCCGATCAGATGTGCAGGGCAGCACCAGAAAACTTTTTAAACAAAAAGGGACCGGTCGTGCCCGTAGAGGGGACATCAAAAGCCCGCTGCTGCGTGGAGGCGGTTCAATTTTTGGACCCCACCCCAGATCCTATGCCTATAAAGTGCCCAAGAAAGTCAGGCGGCTTGCCTTGAAAATGGCCTTAAGCGCTAAGGCGCAGAGCCAATCGCTTCTGGTGCTGGACAATTTTGATCTGGAACAAATCAAAACCCAGCAGGTCGTCCAGATTCTGGATGCTCTGAAAGTTAAAAAGGCGCTGATCGTCGCGGACACGGGAGATGACAGGCTGAAATTATCCTGCAGAAATCTTCCGCATGTCAAGGTACTGAAACCGGAAGGTCTCAATGTCTACGATGTCATGCATTACAACCACCTGCTGCTGGTTGAGCCCTCAATTAAAGCCATTGAAGGGAGATTGCTGAAATGAATTATCATGCCATTATCAAACGACCGGTAATCAGCGAAAAATCAACCCTGCAAAAAGAAGTTGCCAATCAGATTTCTTTTGAGGTGGATCGAAAAGCCAATCGGATCGAGATTAAAAAGGCCATTCAAAGCCTTTTCAGTGTGCAGGTGGACGGTGTCCGGACGCTGCAAATCAAAGGCAAATTTAAACGACGCGGCCGAATAATCGGAAAACGTAGAGACTGGAAAAAAGCAATCGTTACGCTGAAACCAGGTGAACGTATTGAATTCTTTGAAGGGATATAAACCGGGGAAAAAACCATGGCTGTTAAGAAGGTAAAACCAACATCACCAGGACGCAGATTTCAAGTGTATTCTACATTTGAAGAAATCACGCGATCAACGCCAGAAAAAAGCCTTTTAAAAGTTTCGAAAAAAAAGGGCGGGCGAAATTCCTATGGCCGAATCACCAGTCGGCATATCGGCGGAGGCCATAAACAGCATTACCGGATTATCGATTTTAAACGGGATAAAACCGGTGTGCCGGCTAAGGTTGCCAGTATTGAATATGATCCGAACCGATCATCCAGAATCGCGCTGCTGCACTATGTAGATGGCGAAAAAAGATATATTCTGGCTCCGGTGAATCTCTCGGTTGGCGATATGGTCATGTCTGGTCCGACAGCAGATATAAAACCCGGCAATAATCTACCGCTGAGCAATATTCCGCTGGGTACCCAGATTCATAATATCGAGCTCAAAAAGGGAAAAGGCGGACAGATTGTTCGGTCCGCCGGTACTTTTGCGCAGTTGATGGCCAAAGAAGATCGCTATGCACTTGTAAAGCTTCCCTCAGGCGAAGTTCGCATGGTGCTTCTGACCTGCCAGGCAACGATCGGACAAGTCGGAAATGTCATACATGAAAAATTGTCTCTGGGAAAAGCCGGGCGCAAGCGCTGGCTGGGAAAACGTCCCAAGGTCAGAGGCGTTGCCATGAACCCCGTTGACCACCCGATGGGCGGCGGTGAAGGCAGGTCTTCCGGCGGAAGGCATCCTTGCTCTCCGTGGGGTACGCCGTCAAAGGGGTACAAGACCCGGAAGAACAAACAGACAACGAAATTCATTGTAAAAAAACGGGTGAAATAAACCAGCAGCAATTTGTTGGGTTGCGGATTAAACCAAAAACCGACAAAACTCAGGAGAAGTTATGCCACGGTCGCTAAAAAAAGGTCCATACATCGATTCATATTTATTGAAAAAAGTTGTGATTGCACAGGAAACTCGCAGCAATCGTGTTGTGAAAACCTGGTCACGTCGCTCTACTGTAGTTCCTGAAATGGTGGGCATTACAATGGCTGTTCACAATGGCAAGAAATTCGTACCCGTATTTGTTTCTGAGGATATGGTGGGCCACAAGCTTGGAGAATTTTCACCGACAAGGACTTTTTACGGCCATACCGGAGACAAAAAAACCAAAGTCAAGAAGTAATATTGGAGCAAAGAAATGGCTGAGTTAGATGTGAAAGCTGTGTGTCGATTTGCACGAATATCTCCCCGAAAGGTTAGAATTCTCGTCGATACAGTGAAAGGCAAGCCGGTTGAAAAAGGCCTGAATATTCTGAAGTTTATGCCGCAGAAAGCTGCCGGGATCGTGGAGAAAATCGTCCGCTCCGCTGTGGCCAATGCCGAACAGCGTGCAGGCGTTGATGTGGATGCGCTGATTATCAAGAATATCACCGCCGATCAAGGCCCCTCTCTGAAACGATTCAGCGCCAGAGCCAGAGGGCGTGGAACCCAGATCATCAAAAGAACCTCACATATCACGGTAACGTTAGTAGAAAAATCGCTCTAAAAAGGAGGATATCGCTTGGGCCAGAAAGTAAATCCAGTTGGGTTGAGATTGGGAATTGTCAAAACCTGGGAGTCTCGTTGGTTTGCCACTAAAAAATATTCGGATTATATTCTTGAAGATTTTAATATCCGAAAATACCTGAAAAAAAAGCTGGGTCATGCAGGTGTTTCCAAGATTGAAATTGAAAGATCATCCAAGCGCGTGAGACTCCGCATATTCACATCCCGGCCCGGAATCATCATTGGGAAAAAAGGCGCAGAGATCGTTCAGCTCAAGCAGGATATCGAAAAAATGATTTCCCAGGATGCGATGATTGATATTCAGGAAATCAGAAAACCGGAATTGGACGCCCAACTGGTAGCGGAAAATATTGCCCTTCAAATCGTACGGCGGGTGGCTTTCAGGCGCGCGATGAAAAGAGGGATTCAGTCGGCAATGCGATTCGGCGCCCAAGGCGTTAAAGTAATTTGCTCAGGCAGACTTGGCGGCGCGGAAATAGCCAGAACAGAGCTGTACCGTGAAGGAAGGGTTCCGCTGCATACCCTTAGAGCCGATATTGATTATGGTTTTTCAGAGGCAAATACGACCTACGGAATTGTCGGTATAAAGGTTTTTATTTTTAAGGGCGAAATATTGAAAAAAGATGCGGTTGAAGTCAGCTAGTAACGGATAGGAGATACAGGGCATGTTGAGTCCCAAAAAAGTAAAATTTCGAAAACAACAGCGTGGGCGGATGCGAGGGTTATCAAAACGTGGCGCCACGTTAAATTACGGGGATTTCGGGTTGCAGGCGGTTGAATGCGGTGCGATCAGTTCAAAACAGATTGAGGCCGCCAGAATTGCAATGACACGCCACGTAAAACGCGGCGGCAAGCTATGGATTCGGATTTTTCCGGATAAGCCGTTCACGAAAAAACCTGCCGAAGTCCGGATGGGAAAAGGAAAAGGGGCGCCGGAAGGCTGGGTTGCCGTCATTCGGCCTGGAAGAATCCTCTACGAAATGGAAGGTGTATCCAAAGAGCTTGCAGTAGAAGCGCTTCGCCTGGCATCCCACAAGCTTCCTATAAAAACACGGTTTATCGAGAGGAGCGAGGTGCAATGAAGGCCAGTGAAATCAGAAAGATGACTCCTGAGGAAATGCAAGAGAAAGTCGCCAGCTTGCGGCAGGAATTGTTCAATATGCGTTTTCAGCATAAAATCGGGCAGCTTGAAAATCCCAAGAAATTAATGTTTATTAAACGGGACATTGCTCGAGTGATGACCATCATGAACGAACCCAGGACGTCATAAGACAGCTAACTTAGGAACTCAAAAGAGAACATCAGACATGAAAACTCGCGGAATGAGAAGGCAGGTGGTTGGAAAAGTCATCAGCAACAAAATGGATAAATCCATTATTGTCCAGGTAGAAAGGCTCGTAAAGCACAAAGTGTATCATAAATATGTAAAACGCCGTGCGAAATTTGCTGCCCATGACGAGACCAATGCCTGTAGTATTGGGGATAAGGTATTAATTACTGAGTCCAGACCCATCAGTAAAACCAAAAGATGGCGCGTCAGTGAAATCGTCGAAAAAGCCATTTGATGATAAAGGAAGGCAAAGAAGATGATTCAGACAGAGACCCAATTAACAGTGGCAGATAATTCCGGAGCCAAGACTGTCTACTGTTTAAAAGTACTCGGCGGCTCCAAAAGACGGTACGCCAGTATCGGCGATATTATCGTCGTATCTGTTAAGGAAGCCATCCCCAACGCAAAAGTAAAAAAAGGGGACGTACTAAAGGCTGTTGTCGTTCGTACAAAAAAGGAAATCAGAAGAGCGGATGGCTCGTTTATCAGATTCGATGATAATTCTGCCGTACTGATTAATGCCAACCAGGAACCGATCGGAACCCGTATTTTTGGCCCGGTGGCCAGAGAGCTTCGATTGAAACGGTTTATGAAAATTATTTCACTGGCGCCGGAAGTCCTTTAGAAATTTAGCAACCTGATGGATTCTATACTGTCAGTTGGAGAAGCGGCTCATGATAAAAAATATATGTCATTTGAAAAAAGATGATAAAGTGAAAGTGATTACCGGTAAGGATTCTGGTAAGGTCAGCAAGATATTGAAAGTGAATCATAAAAAATGTCGCGTTTTGATTGAAAGCGTTAATCTCGTCAAACGGCACACCAAACAGAGCGCTAAAAACAGACAGGGCGGCATCGTTGAAAGTGAAGCGCCGATCCACTGGTCCAACGTGCTGCTGATGTGCAATAAGTGTATGACGCCGGTTCGGTTGAAAATCAAAAGCCTTGACGATGGCAAAAAAATTCGGGTGTGTCGAAAGTGCAACGAATTCATAGATAAATAGGATCGTTTGCCGGAGGAATATCATGTCTCAATTGAAAGAATATTACGGAACGGAAGTTGTCCCGAAGCTGGTTGACACCTTCCAGTATAAAAACAGGATGGAAATTCCCAAACTGGAGAAAATCGTCCTGAATATGGGGTTGGGTGATGCCATCCACAACATCAAAATATTGGATGCGGCTGTTGAGGAGATGAAGGCGATTTCCGGTCAGAAGCCGGTTATTACCCGTTCGAAAAAATCCATTGCCGCTTTCAAGCTTAGAGAAGGCATGCCCATCGGGTGCATGGTGACGTTGCGGCAGGACCGAATGTACGATTTCTTTTATAAACTGGTAAATGTTGCGCTGGCGCGTGTCCGGGATTTTAAAGGCATTTCCGGAAAAGCCTTTGATGGCAGGGGTAATTATACCCTGGGTATAAAAGAAAACACCATTTTCCCCGAACTGAGCTATGACACGATCGATGTGATCAAGGGGCTGAATGTTACGGTTGTCACCACCGCAAAAACAGATAAAGAAGGCAAAGAACTTTTAAAGCTTTTAGGCATGCCGTTTCGAAATTAAAAGAAGGCGCCTGGAAATAGGCTTACTGGAAAGTAGTTAACAAGGGGAGGATGAATTGGCAAAAAAATCGCTGATGAATAAAGCATTGAGAGCCCCTAAGTTCGGGGTCAGAGCGTATAACCGGTGTCCAATGTGTGGAAGGCCCAGAGGGTATATTCGAAAGGCCGGGATCTGCCGGATTTGTTTTCGGAATTTAGCCTCTCAAGGCTCTCTTCCCGGCATAACCAAGTCGAGCTGGTAACAGTTCAGGGTTTATGAAAATATTATTTAAATACGGTATGGGAGAAAGCAATGGCGATTAGCGACCCAATTGCAGATATGATTACAAGGATTCGAAACGCTGGAAAGGCAAAATTCACCAGTGTGGATATTCCGGGTTCGAAGCTGAAAATCGAACTGGCCAAGGTTTTGAAAAACGAGGGATATATTCGGAACTATAAATTCGTTAAAGATGAAAAGCAGGGGATATTGAGAGTTTACTTGAAATATGCCCAGGGGAATGTCAATGCGATTTATGGGCTGCAGCGTGTGAGTAAACCCAGCAGGCGGGTATATACCAAAGGCAAGGATATCAAGCCTGTTCTGAATGGACTGGGCATTTCCATTCTTTCGACTTCAAAGGGAATATTAACCGACCGACAAGCCAGAAGCGAAAATATCGGCGGGGAAATTCTCTGCAACATATGGTAGGAAGAGGAGTGAGACATGTCCAGAATAGGTAAAAAACCGATCATGCTTCCCGATAAAGTCAAACTGAGCCTTGCGGATAATCAGATTACGGTCCAGGGCGAAAAGGGAAAATTGTCCCGTAGTCTGCATCCATCTGTTGAACTGCGGATTGAGGGCGGCATGGTTACGGTAATTAAAAAAGCGGAAGATAAAAAAACAGATGCGTTCCAAGGATTGATGCGAAATCTGATCGCCAATATGGTGACCGGCGTGCATGCCGGATTTCAGCGTAATCTGGAAGTCAACGGTATCGGATACCGGGCTTCCGTGAGCGGCAATGTACTGGCGCTGAGTCTTGGGTATTCTCATCCAATCAATTATGATCTGCCAGATGGGGTGAGCGCCACGGTCGATAAGAGCAACGTGATAACACTTGCATGTATCGATAAGGAACTTCTTGGCCAAACCGCTGCAAAGATCAGACAACTCCGATCTCCAGAGCCTTACAAAGGCAAGGGGATTAAATACGCGGAAGAGCATATTCAACGAAAAGCTGGAAAGACAGGGACTAAATAGCAAGTGAATGAGAGTGCTGTTTCTTGAACGACCTGCTGAACAATGTAATCTGATAAAGGAATAAACAGGATGAGTTCAGTTGATGAAAAAAAACAAGCCCGCTTGAAACGAAAGCAGCGGATTCGAAAAAAACTTTCCGGTACCCCTGAGCGTCCGAGGCTCTGCGTTTTTCGCAGTGCAAAACATATCTACGCCCAAATCATTGATGATTCGCGCGGTCAAACGATTGCGGCCATTTCAACGCATGATCCGGCGGTAAAAGATCAAGGCAAGTTTGACAATAAAGTCGCAAAAGCGGTTTTTATCGGAAAACTGCTGGGTGAAAAAGCCATTACTATGGGAATAAAAAAAGTCGTCTTTGATCGCAACGGGTTTTTGTATCATGGTCGGGTCAAAGCCCTCAGCGATGGTGCCCGCGAAGCCGGTCTGGATTTCTGATCTAAGGAGGAATACACTTGTTCAAACAAGATAGTGTCGATAATCAACTGATTGACAAGGTCGTTCACATCAACCGGGTTGCAAAGGTTGTAAAAGGCGGACGCAGGTTCAGCTTCAGCGCAATTGTGGTCGTGGGTGACGGGAATGGCAGCGTCGGATTCGGCCTGGGAAAAGCGGGTGAAGTTCCCGAGGCGATTCGAAAAGGCGTTGAGCAGGCCAAGAAGAACATGTGCAGTGTTCCTTTGATCGAAGGCACCATACCGTATGAAACCATCGGAAGATTCGGTGCAGGCAGGGTATTTTTAAAACCCGCCGCCGAAGGTACCGGGTTGATTGCCGGCGGTGCGGTTCGTGCGGTACTGGAAGCTGTCGGGGTTCAGAATATACTGACCAAGTGTATGGGATCAAATAATCCCCACAACGTTGTCAAGGCAACGATTGAAGGCCTCAGAAAACTCCAGAGCCGAGAACAGGTGGCTGCAAGACGGGGTAAACGTGTAGAAGAACTTTATTGAAGGGGAAAAATACGATGTCCGGTATCCTTATGGTTAAAATGATTAAAAGTATGATTGGCAGGCCAGAAAAACACAGAAAAGTGCTGAGAAGTCTGGGACTGACAAAACTGAACCAGGCAAAAGAACATGCGGATACCCCTTCAATCCGGGGAATGATCAATACCGTGTCGCACCTGGTAAAAGCCGAGGAGAAGTAGATGAGATTAAGTGAATTGTCACCGGCGATTGGAGCCAGAAAAAATCGGAAAAGATTGGGAAGAGGCACGGGCTCTGGCACGGGTAAAACCTCCGGAAAAGGTGCCAAGGGGCAGAAAGCCCGATCCGGCGGCGGTGTCAGGCCCGGGTTTGAAGGCGGGCAGATGCCGATTCATCGTAGACTGCCGAAACGCGGATTTACCAATATATTTAAAAAAATCTATGCAATTGTTAATTTGCACGAACTTGCCGCCTTTGAGGCCGGTGCAGTTGTGGACGAGGCCAGTTTGGTTGAGCGTGGTATCGTAAAGGGCAAATACGACGCCATCAAAATCCTGGCAAACGGCGAAATCACCACCGCGATTACCCTTAAAATCGGTCATATCAGCAGTGGCGCAAAGGCAAAAATTGAGGCTGCTGGCGGAACCGTTGAGGTAACAGTATGATTGGTGGCGGGTTTCAGAATCTTTTTAAAATTCCCGAGCTGAAAAAACGTGTACTGTTTACCCTGGGGTTGCTGATTGTCTACCGGATCGGGGTTCATGTTCCGGTTCCCGGAATTGATGCCGTGGCACTGGCCAGTTTTTTTGCCAAAGCTAAGGGCACGATACTGGGTCTTTTCGACATGTTCTCCGGGGGCGCACTGGAGCGCTTGTCCGTGTTTGCTTTGGGAATCATGCCGTATATCAGCGCATCCATTATATTGCAGCTGTTGACTGTTGTCGTGCCCCATCTGGAGCGCTTGTCCAAGGAAGGTGAGCAGGGGCGAAAAAAAATCACGCAGTATACCCGTTATGGTACGGTTGTGCTCAGCATTATTCAGGGATTCGGGATCAGCGTTGGTTTGGAGAGCATGATGGCTCCCGGCGGTGCGCCGGTCGTTCTTGTTCCCGGCTGGGGGTTTCGCCTGCTGACCATGATCACGCTGACTTCCGGAACCGCTTTTATCATGTGGCTGGGAGAGCAGATCACGGAAAGGGGAATCGGAAACGGTATTTCGCTGATTATTTTCTCCGGAATCATCGTTCGCATGCCCAATGCGATCTCCAATACCTTTCGTCTCCTGTCCACCGGCGAACTCAGTATATTTCCCGTGCTGATATTGGTTATACTGATGGTCGGTGTGGTTGGATTTATCGTCTTTATTGAACAGGGGCAGCGACGTATTCCGGTACAATATGCCAAACGGGTGATCGGCAGAAAGCTTTACGGGGGCCAAAGCACCCACCTGCCGCTTAAAATTAATACCTCGGGGGTTATTCCGCCCATATTTGCCTCATCCATCATCATGTTTCCGGCAACACTGGCCAGTTTTATCCATGTGGACTGGGTTCAGCGTGTGGCTGCGGCAATAAAACCCGGGAACTTCTCTTATGAACTGCTTTTTGTCGGCTTTATATTTTTCTTCTGTTACTTTTATACGGCGGTTACATTTAATCCTGTTGATGTTGCAGAGAACATGAAAAAGAACGGCGGATTCATCCCCGGCATACGGCCGGGGAAAAAAACCGCCGATTACATCGACCGGGTGCTGACCCGCTTGACATTGGGCGGTGCTTCCTATGTGGCTGCCGTATGCGTTCTTCCTTCAATTCTCATTTCAAATTTTAATGTTCCATTTTATTTCGGCGGCACTGCGTTGATGATTGTGGTCGGTGTGGCCATTGATACCATGTCGCAGATGGAGTCTCACATGCTGACGCGTCATTATGAAGGATTCCTGAAAAAAGGCGGCGGGCGATTAAAAGGAAGAAGTTAATTATCAGCGTTAGCGGAGTGAATGAGTATGCCTAAGGAAGAAGCGATCAAAGTTGAAGGAAAGGTGCTTGAAACCCTTCCGAATGCCATGTTTAAAGTTGAGTTGGAGAATAAGCACCAGATACTCGCTCATATTTCCGGAAAAATGCGAATGCATTTTATCAAGATTTTGCCAGGAGATAAAGTGACGGTCGAACTTTCTCCCTATGACCTTACACGGGGCAGAATCACTTACCGATCCAAATAAATTATTATTCCCGTGGCACTGGATTTTATTGTGATTATATGCTATATTTGATGGGATAAGCCTCAGGGAACAGGAGCGTAATGTAATGAAAGTAAGGGCATCGATCAAAAAAATATGCAGTAAGTGTAAAATAATCCGTCGTAAACAGGTATTGCGCGTCATTTGTGAAAATAAGCGACACAAACAAAGGCAGGGATAGAGGAGGATTAAGCTTTGGCGAGAATTGCTGGTGTAGATTTACCGAAGCGTAAACGGATTGAAGTTGGGCTGACCTATATCTATGGAATTGGGCCGACCACATCAAAAAGCATCCTGAACAGACTGAACATCAATCCGGACACAAAAGTAGATCAGCTTTCAGATGTAGATGTCAACAATATCCGAAAAATAATTGACAGCGATTTAAAAGTTGAGGGTGAACTCCGTTCCCAAATATCCATGAGTATTAAAAGATTGATGGATTTAGGATGCTATCGCGGGCTTCGCCATCGAAAATCGCTTCCGGTACGGGGTCAACGGACAAAGACCAATGCACGGACCCGTAAAGGACCTAAACGGGCTGCCGTCAAAAAGAAGGTTGCAGCTAAAAAATAGGGAACCATAGGAGACAGGGGCTTTAATCAATGGCAAAAAGAACCCGTATCAAGAAAAAAGAAAAAAAGAACATATCCAGTGGGGTAGTTCATATACAGTCTACATTTAACAATACGATCGTAACGATTACCGACCCGGTGGGTAATGTCTTGTCCTGGTCCAGTTCGGGCGTCCAGGGATTTAAAGGGTCTCGGAAGAGTACCCCTTTTGCCGCGCAACTGGCTGCTGAGGATGCTGTCAGAAAAGCGATGGAATATGGTATGAAAACGGTTGAAGTGTTTGTTAAAGGACCCGGCGCCGGACGTGAATCCGCGCTTCGGTCTTTGCAGGCTGCCGGATTTAATATTGTTTCAATAAAAGATGTTACGCCCATTCCGCATAATGGCTGCCGACCACCTAAAAGGCGTCGCGTATAGTTTTGTGCATTTTGACGGTTGCGTCAACTGGATATAAAGGAGGATGACTTGGCAAGATATATTGGTTCGGTATGCCGGATTTGCCGACGCGAAAATTTAAAACTTTTTTTGAAAGGGGATCGATGCTACTCGGACAAATGCGCTTTCGATCGCCGCAGTTTCCCCCCCGGTCAGCATGGGCAGCGAAGAGGCAGAAAAGTCTCTGATTACGGTATCCAGCTTCGTGAAAAACAAAAAGTCAAACGCATGTACGGACTTTCGGAAAAACAATTTCATTTGTTTTTTGAACGCGCCGAGCATCAGAAGGGCATTTCTGGTTCGAATCTGCTGATCATGCTGGAAAGACGTCTGGACAATACCATCTATCGCCTTGGTTTTGCGAATTCCAGAACTCAGGGAAGGCATTTTGTCAGGCATGCCCATTTCCTGGTCAACGGCAAGCGGGTTGACATTCCATCTTATTTGATTAAACCCGGGGATGTCATTGAACTTCGGGAGTCCAGTAGAGAAATCAAGGCTATCAATGATTCTCTTGAGGCTGTAGTCAGAAGAGGCGTTCCGCAGTGGCTTGAATTGAAAAAGGATGTTTTTACCGGCAATGTTAAAGGCTTTCCGGCCCGTGAGGACTTGACCATGCCTATTCAGGAACAGCTTATTGTCGAGCTTTATTCAAAATAGACGTAACGGTGTCTACTCACTGTTGTGTTATGCCCTTCATTATGCAACATTCGAAAATCCTCTGAAAACAGTCTGGAGAAATCATAATGCCAACCAATGAACTTATGACAATCAACTGGCAGAATTTGGTTATGCCGGAAAAGGTTCATGTTACAAGCTCGCCAGATTACGGTAAGTTTGTCTGCGAGCCTCTCGAAAGAGGATTTGGAATCACAATCGGCAATACCCTGCGGCGTATTTTACTTTCTTCTTTGCACGGTGCCGCCATTGTATCCGTAAAATTTGAAGAAGTGATGCATGAATTCAGTGTTATTCCCGGAGTTCTGGAAGATGTGTCCGAGATTATACTGAATCTTAAATCCGTTCGAATCAAGGTTAAGGAAGCCGGTCCCCATACTATTCGTATTCAGCGTTCCGGTGAATGTACGGTTAAAGCCGGTGATATCATCAGCGACGACGGCCGCTGCGAAATTCTGAATCCTGATTTGCACATTGCAAGCTTATCCGAAAAAGCGTCTTTGAATATGACGTTGACCGTAAAACTGGGCAAGGGGTATGCACTGTCCGAATCCAATAAGGATATCAGTGCCCCGGTCGGAACCATTCCGATCGATGCGGTATTTTCTCCGATCAACAAAGTGGTGTATGTTGTCGGAAATGCCCGGGTCGGTCAGCGAACCGATTACGACAAATTGACACTTGAAGTTTGGACGGACGGAAGCGTTCTCCCCGAGGATGCTGTTTCCTTCGCTGCCAAGATCATGAAGGAACAGTTGTCAAAATTTGTCAATTTTGATGAGCATTTGATTCCAAAACCTGAAGATACTGAAACGGAGTCGCCTAAGCTGCCGACTAACGAGAATCTTTTCAGGAGTGTCGAAGAACTGGAGCTTTCCGTTCGCAGCGCAAATTGTTTGAAAAACGCCGATATATTTAAAATTTATCAGCTTGTCAGTAAAACTGAAGCTGAAATGCTGAAGACGAAAAACTTTGGCCGTAAATCTTTAAATGAAATCAAAGCGGTTCTGGGTGAAATGAAACTATCACTGGGGATGAAGCTGGATGGTTTTAATCCTCCTGAGGATGATATACAGCAAGGAGAGTAAACAGGGCTATGAGACATGGAAAAGCCGGATTAAAATTAGGACGTACAAGCAGCCATCGTAAAGCGATGTTCAGAAATATGGTCACATCCTTGTTCAAGTATGACCGCATCACAACGACGGATGTTAAAGCAAAAGAGCTGAAGCGATGGGCCGATGATCTGATTACACTGGCAAAGCGCGGCGATCTGCATGCTCAGCGCCAGGCACTTGCAATCATCACGGAAAAAGAAGTCGCATATAAACTGTTTAATGAAGCTGCCGATCGCTACGGCGATATACCAGGCGGTTATACCATCATCGCAAAAATCGGAAACCGCCCGGGTGACGCCGCGCCGATTTCCATTGTTGAACTGGTTGCCAGAGAAAAGAGCACGCCCTTACAGCCGCGATCCAGAAAGACAGCCAAAACGGTAGCCGAGGCCAAAAACAAAGCCGAAAAATCAAAAGATGCTGCCACGGAAAAGCAGGAACCCGCAGCTTCGGAGACGCAAACAGAAAACGCATGAAAAACTGCTGGGTAGTGCGGTATCATATTCTGTAGAACGTTTTTTACAGATTCTTCCTGACATTGAAATTTAAAAGGGTTCTGAGCATATTTGGCTTGGAACCCTTTTTTTTATTCATCAGAGAATATCTTTACGGTCAAAGCCATTCTAAATCCTGACGCTTGAATTCCGAATAACGGAGTTGTTACGATGATTGTCACAAATTCAGCTGGAAATCCTGATATCCGAATATTTTCTGTTGCATCGTAAATGCTTTTGACAATAAACGGATATTTATTATATCGTTAACAAGGTTTTTATTGAGCAACCCGAAGATATTGAATGGTTTGAAAGAATGCTTTACGGTCAGGGTTTCTCACTTCAACCATAACCGAGGGTAGTTTCCCGCCTTGTTAGAGGATTGTATCAGGTGACAACTTCGAAACTGATGCGCATGACCGATGCCATATCCAGATGGGTTGAGGATGGTTCATCCGTTGCTCTCGGCACAACACTGGAAACCGCCATCCCGTTTGCTGCGGGCCATGAGATCATTCGTCAGGGGAAGAAAGGGCTTACGCTGATCGGACCGATATCGGATATTCTGTTTGATCAGCTGATCGGCGCAGGATGTGTGCGGCGGGTTCGCGCTGCCTGGGTGGGCAATGTGATCACCGGTGTGGGATATAATTTTCGCAGGGCCGTGGAACAGCGCCGGATTGATGTCGAGGACCATTCAAATCTGACCATTTCGATGGCCCTTCAGGCAGGGGCTATGGGCGTGTCATTCCTGCCGACCCGAACCGCCCTTGGTAGCGATTTGTTTGCGACAAACCCGGGGTTGAAGTTTGTTTCCTGTCCGTTTTCCGGTGAAAAACACGCCGCAGTTGCCGCCATTGTTCCGGATATCGCCATTGTTCATGTTCAAAGATCGGATGTGTTTGGCAATGCTCATGCATGGGGGAATTTGGGGATAACCCGTGAGGCCTGCCTGGCAAGCCGGAATGTAATTTTAACTGCCGAAGAAATTGTATCTACCGAGACAATCACCCGTGATCCCAATCGCATATTGACGCCTGGATTCAAGGTTAGCGCCGTCGTCCATGCGCCATGGGGAGCCCATCCCTCTCCCATGCCCGGATATTATAACCGGGATCACGCTGTATTTCTGGACTACCAGAGGCAAAGCAAGACTCCTGAGCTGTTTTCGCAATGGGTAAAGCAGTGGATACTTTCCCATGATTCAATTCATCAGTATGTCGAGTCGCTTGGGGCTGATTATCTGAAGCAGCTTTCGATAACCCATCATGCATATTCGGAACCTGTCGACTATGGATACTGAAGTGGATTATACCCGATCCGAGCTGATGGTTGCTGCGGCATCCCGTGAAATCGTTGACGGGGAAGTCGTTTTTGTCGGAATGCGGCTTCCGCTTCTGGGCTTTCTGGTAGCCAAGAGCCTTCGGGCCCCGAATGCCGTGGGCGTTTACGAACTGGGAATCATACGCGACACGGTGGCTGCAGAACCCATACTGACGATGGGGGATCTGCCGAATCTGCACGGGTCTTGCTGGCTGGCGGATACGCGGGATGCGATGTCGCTGCTCCAGCAGGGATTGGTTGACGTCAGTTTCATCGGGGGGGCGCAGGTGGACCGGTTCGGAAACCTGAATACCACGATGACTGGCAGTCTCGCAAACGTCACAACCCGGCTCCCGGGAAGCGGCGGGGCTTGCGACCTGGCTTGTCTGGCGCACCGTCATATCATCATCATGTCCCATGAAAAGCGCCGGTTTGTACCCAGGGTCGATTATATCACTTCTCCCGGATACGGGGACGGCAAGGGCTGGCGGGAGTCTGTCGGCCTGGTTCGCGGCGGACCGTCTGCTGTTATCACCACGCTGGGAATATTTGCATTTGATTCTCAAACCTGTGAAATGGTACTGACTTCGGTTCATCCCGGTGCAACAGTCGAAATGATTCACGAACAAACCGGCTGGCCCGTTCGTGTTTCATCAGAGCTGTCCCGGACACCCCCCCCTACCTTGCAGGAGCTTTCCGCCCTGCGCCGGTTTGATCCGGATGGATACTGGACAGGCAAATAAGCATGAAAATGACTCCCGACCCCAAAATGCTGCGCTATCGCTGGATCATCTTCTGGGTTCTGGCCTTCGGCTACGTCCTGGTGTATTTTCACCGCCTATGCCCGGCCGTGGTTGCCGTCGATATGATGAAGGATCTTCACACCGGAGGCGGTCTGACCGGTTTTTTGTCTGCTGCCTATTTTTATTCCTATGCGGCCATGCAGCTGCCGGCGGGACTCCTCTCTGATTCCTGGGGTCCCCGCAACACGATCACGATATTTTTCCTGGCGGCTTTTGCCGGCTCCGTTCTGCTCGGGGTTGCCTCTTCCGCTGCCATGGCGATTACCGGACGGACGCTTGTCGGCATCGGGGTAGCCATGCTTTTCGTGCCGACCATGAAGATCCTTTCCGAATGGTTCACACCCGTTGAGTTTGCGCCCATGACCGGCATTCTGATGGCCATGGGCGGCATCGGGTCCCTGTCGGCGGCAACGCCGCTGGTGCTGTTGTCCAGTGCGATCGGATGGCGGATGTCTTTTGTCGCAGTAGGCGGGCTCACCTTGATTCTATCCCTTCTGGTATGGAGATTTGTAAGGGACTGCCCTGAGGATATGGGATGGGAGTCTCTGAATGCCTCTGCAAAAGCCTCAGCCCCTGCCATTGGCCTGATGGCCGGTTTTCGCTCGGTTGTCTCTTGTGCGCACTTCTGGCCTCTTGCCGCCTGGTTTTTTTTCGACTGCGCTATTTTTTTTACGTTCGGCGGACTCTGGGGCGGACCCTATTTAATGCAAATTTATCATTTGTCCAAAACCCAGGCCGGCTATATCCTTTCGATGCTGGCAGTCGGCCTGATCATCGGCAGCCCGCTTCTCAGCTATCTATCCAACCGGGTATTTCATGCCCGAAAACCCGTTATGCTTATTTCTACAAGCATCGTACTGGCGATTACCGCAACAATGGCCTTTGCCATCGACAGCATCCCCATCTATGGCCTGTACCTGATGTGTCTGGGGCTTGGAATGTTTTCCAGCGCTATCGTTGTCATCGGGTTCACAACGGCCAAAGAGCTGTTTCCGGTACAGATCGCTGGAACCGCCACCGGCCTGGTCAACCTGTTTCCTTTTGCTGGCGGCGCCATATTTCAGCCCTTAACAGGGTATTTGCTGGAGAGATCCGGAAGTGTGAACGGGGTTTTTACGCTGGCCGGATATCAGCAGCTGTTTAATTGCCTGCTGATCAGTGCAGCCGCAGCGATGCTTGCCTGCTGCTTTATCAAGGAGACATTCCCTGCTGTTTCAGCCAGATATTCTTCATCCTGATTCGGGCCTGTGGATTTCTGCGAAAATGGCCATATACGCCATATTTATCGTGAAAATACATCAGCGGCGTCATTCCGGCGAACACCGGAATCCAGACTGTTTGAACAACTGAAACCCGTGTCAAGCCCGGAATACCGGAAAAGAATCATTTTTATGCATGGGAGCAGCAGTGCTTAGGCGATGTGCGATTATACCGGTTAATGCCGGATCCGGGGAAATTCTACTTGACAAAGAAAATAATAGCTGCAATATAGCTTATAAATATTCTTTTGCAAATGAATTGTATTTATTAACTAAGGGTAAGACAAACAGGAAAAGGAGGCTAGTATGACAAGAAAAAAATTGACAGCCGTTACAATCTTAGCAGCACTCAGTCTATTTTTGATGGTCAGTTTCGCGGCAGCCGCGGGCCCCCCGCCCATGGATCAATGGAAACCGGCTTTCGATCCGTCAACAGCCAAGTATAAAGCCACGATTTCAAATGTTTCGCATCCGGCGATACGCGGGGTATATTTCGGGTTTGCCCTGAGAGATGAGTTGTGGAAACGCACCAATGGCCAGATTTTCATCGATTACAAACCCTTCTCGATGCTGGGCGGCGAAGTAGAGGTGTTAAACCAGCTTCAGATGGGCGCGATTCAGGGAATGGGCGTCAGCTCCGTGGCTTCCACCAATCTGGGACCCCGGTTTGGCGTGGTGAATATGCCATTTCTGGTCGACTCCTTTGACAAACTCGATAAATTTGTCGGCAATGAAAAACTCTTTTCCCATTTCATGAATGCCATGGATCATCAGGGAATCATGGGCCTGGACATCACCGGTTACGGCAATTACGGCTGGGCAACGGTGACGCCGTGCAAGACCATCGAGGATGCCAAGAAACTTAAAATACGGATTGCCGAGGCAGCGGTGAATCAGCTTATTTACAAATCCTGGGGATTCAACCCCGTTGTCATGCCCTGGCCGGATGTCTCCATTGCCCTGAAACAGGGGGTTATTGACGGACTGGATCATACGCCCATGGTGTGCAACATCACCAAAAAATTTGAGGATGCCAAGTTTTTTACCCAGATCAATTATGCCCAGGGCCTGTTTATCTGGGTCATAAACAAGGCGTGGTTCAACAGCCTTCCCGCTGACCTGCAGAAAATCTTCAAGGAAACCGCAAAAGAAGTGGCCGCAAAAATCCGGCAGGAAACCCGCCAGCAGGAAACAGACGAGATTGCAAAAGCCAAGGCATCCGGCATTCGAGTTCTTCAAACTTTCGGATGCTGAAATGGCGACTTTGCGCCAAGAGGGAAATGTTGTTTATCAAAGACTATGCACCAGAAATCAATAAGCTGTATCCCGGCGATAAATACCGTCCGGCAGATTATCTGAAAGAAGTTCAGGATTTCCTCGGATATCAGCCCTGAATCAGGCTGAAGGATAAGGCTGAAGGCTAAGAAATCGGCTCTGATGCCATTTTGATACTTTAGTCTTCAGCCTGCGTTGCTATTGGGTCTGTTCCGGAAAACGCCGGATGCCGTCCGGAACAGATCCTTCTTTCATTTCATCAAACGATCAAGGATAAGATTCATGTTGAAACAGATAATGAATACCGTGGATAAAGGCTTGACATTATTTGAAGACTGGACCCTGTTTCTGACGGTAATGGCGGCGCTGTTAGCCTTATTCGCCAATGTGATTCTGCGCTATGGCTTCAATTACACCCTGGCCTGGTCTGAAGAACTCGTTAAACTGGTGATTATCTATACGACGTTTATCGGTTGCAGCGCCTCGATCAAAAACCGGTCCATGATCAAGGTGGACGTACTGCTGCAGCTCGTTCCCAAAACCCGATTTCCCCTGATGGTTTTCAGCCATCTGGCGATCATCGTTTTTTCGCTGATCATGCTGGTCTACGGGTGGAAGATGGCCGCTCAGCAGGCAACTACCGGCCAGTCAACCATCATCATGGGGATTCCGATGGTCTATCTTTACGCCTTGATGCCGCTGATGGGAGGCTTGATGCTGATCCGATCCCTTCAGGCGCTCTATCAGGATATTGCTGCGGAAAAGGCCAAAAAACAACAGCTTGAAATCAACAGAAAACTGAACGATTCGATTCGGCTTTCTGCTTTTACCGACTGAAATGGAGATATCTGGTTTATGGAATGGAGCTATATAATTCCCCTGTTGATTCTGCTGGGTACCATGGCCACCTTTATTCCCGTGTTCATGTGCCTGTTTTACACCTCTTTGCTTTGCGTTCTGGCGTTTACCGATTACCCCATCATCCTCCTGGTTCAGAGCATTTTTAAAAGCATGGACAATTTTGCCCTGGTCGTGGTGCTGTTTTTTGTTCTCTGCGGCAATATCATGACCACCGGCACCATCGTTGAAAAACTGATCAAGTTCACCAATGTGCTGGTGAGCTGGCTGCCCGGCGGATTGGGGATGGCCGGCGTCATTGCCTGCGCCATATTCGGCGCGATTTCCGGCTCCACCGTTGCAACGGTCGTGGCCCTCGGCGGATTCATGATCCCGGCGCTGCTGGCCAATGGGTATCCGGAAAACTACAGTGTCGGGCTCATGACGACATCCGGCAATCTGGGGGTGATCATTCCGCCCAGCATCGGCATGATTCTCTTCAGCATGATCAGCAACTGCTCGTTGCAGGGGCTGTTTCTGACCGGATTTGTTCCCGGTGTCATGATTACGGTTGTTACCTGCATCTACACCTATTTTGTCTTCTGGAAAGATAAGACGGTCGTCCGGATGCCGGTGCCGAAGTTTGATGACGTCTGGGTCACATTCAAGGATTGTTTCTGGGCGCTGATGCTGCCCGTGGTGATATTTATCGGCATTTACACCGGGATATTCACCGCCAACGAGGCTGCGGTTATTTCATGCGTCTATGCGTTTATTGTGGAGCTTTTTATCCATAAATCCATGAAATTCGAGCAGGTCAAAAAAGTGGTCGTGGGGTCTGCCGTCACATCCGCATCCCTGTTGATCATCGTGGGCGGCGCCACCTGTTTCGGCCGGTACCTGACCCTGGAATCCATTCCGGCAAAAATCACCGAAGCCGTGACTGCCGGCATTCATTCGCCGATGGTCTTCCTTCTGGTCATCAACCTGGTGCTTCTGGTGGTCGGCATGCTGATGGACATCATCTCCGCCACGCTGATCATCGGCCCGATCTGTATTCCGCTGCTGATTGCCTTTGGCATCGATCCCATCCACTTCGGGCTGATCATGACGGTCAACCTGGCCATCGGGTACTGCACGCCGCCGGTAGGGGTCAGTCTCTATATCGCAGGATCCATCGCCAAGCGCGATATCGTGTTTGTCACCAAATCGGCGATTCCGTTTCTCATCATTCAGATTTCCGTCCTGTTCCTGATCACCTTTTTTCCGGAACTGATCATGTGGCTTCCCAGGCTCTTCGGTTTTGCAACCGGTGTGGCGACTGTCGGCGGCGGCAACTGATTCCGGAAATCAACAGAATACGGAACGCTTCCAGCCTTTCTGTTCTTACCGACTGAAATGGAGATATCTGGTTTATGCAATGGAGCTATATCATTCCCCTGTTGATTCTATTGGGCACCATGGTCACCTATATGCCGGTGTTCATGTGCCTGTTTTACACCGCTTTGATCTGTGTTCTGGCGTTTACCGACTATCCCGTCATCCTTCTGGTGCAGAGCATTTTTAAAAGCATGGACAATTTTGCCCTGGTCGTGGTGCTGTTCTTTATTCTCTGCGGCAACATCATGACCACCGGTACCATTGTTGAAAAACTGATCAAGTTCACCAATGTGCTGGTGAGCTGGCTGCCCGGCGGACTGGGGATGGCCGGTGTCATCGCCTGCGCCATATTCGGCGCGATTTCCGGTTCAACCGTCGCAACGGTCGTTGCGCTGGGCGGGTTCATGATCCCGGCGCTGCTGGCCAACGGCTATGAAGAACATTACAGCATCGGGCTCATGACGACATCCGGCAATCTGGGCGTGATCATTCCGCCCAGTATCGGTATGATTCTCTTCAGCATGATCAGCAATTGCTCGCTGCAGGGGCTGTTTTTGACCGGGTTTGTTCCCGGGGTCCTGATTACGCTGGGAACCTGTCTCTATACATATTTCATTTTTCGAAAAGATAAGAAAGTCATGCGGATGCCGGTGCCGACGCTTAACGATTTCTGGGTGACCTTCAAGGACTGTTTCTGGGCCCTGATGCTCCCCGGAGTGATTTTTATCGGCATATACTCCGGGATGTTCACCGCCAACGAGGCTGCGGTGGTCTCATGCGTCTATGCGTTTATCGTGGAGCTATTTATTCATAAATCCATGAAATTCGAGCAGGTGAAAAAAGTCGTCGTGGGATCCGCCGTCACATCGGCCTCGCTGTTGATCATCGTTGGCGGAGCCACCTGTTTCGGCAGATACCTGGCCCTGGAGTCCATTCCGGCAAAAATCACCGAAGCCGTAACCGCCGGGATTCATTCGCCGGTTGTCTTTCTTATGGTAATGAATGTGGTTCTGCTGGTTGTCGGAACGCTGATGGACATTATCTCCGCCACGCTGATCATCGGCCCGATCTGTATTCCACTGCTGATTGCCTTTGGCATCGATCCCATCCACTTCGGGCTGATCATGACGGTCAACCTGGCCATCGGGTACTGCACGCCGCCGGTCGGGGTCAGTCTCTATATTGCCGGCTCCGTGGCCAAACGGGATATTGTCTATGTCACCAAATCGGTGATGCCGTTTCTCGCCATTCAGACAGCGATTCTGCTTCTGATCACCTTTTTCCCGGAAATGGTCATGTGGTTGCCCAAGCTTTTCGGTTTTGAAACCGGTGTCATGTCCGTCGGCGGCGGGAACTGATTCCGGAAATCAGCCCGAAATATTGCCCAAACGCATTTAAAGAGATCAGGGTGTTGACAGACATCCCGGTCTCTTTGTTTTTTAGAATATGAATATAGTTTGGAATATTACCTATATTTTTTTCTTGACTTATGATCACGCCCTCCCTAATAATCAAATTATAGTTACAATGTGATTAAAATGTGATTAAAATGTATTGCCGTGATGACAATTGAATATCTCCGGTGGGCCTACCGCTTTAGAAAGGAATTAATTTTATGAAATTAAAGCAAATATCCATTTCCATCGAAAATTCTCCGGGCAGGCTTTATGAAATCACCCGCGCCCTCGGAGAGGCGGGTATCAATCTTCGGGCGTTGAATCTGGTGGACAGCGGCGATTTTGGCATGCTGCGGCTTCTGGTGTCCGATCTGGCGAAAACCCGCAGGGTAATGATGGAAAATCACATGCCGGCCCGGGTGGACGATGTGGTGGCCGTTGAGATCGAGGACAAACCTGGAAGACTTTCGGCGCTTCTGAAACTGCTCATGGAAGCCAAGATAAACGTCATGTACATGTATGCATTTATTGGCATGTCCTCAAACAACGCGGTCATGATATTCCGCTTCAGCGACAATGACAGGGCCATCGAGATCCTATTGGCCGGCGGGAGCAAGCTGCTGGATGCCAAAGCCTTCGGCATCCTGGAAACCGAAAGCTGATGCTTTGATATCAAGGGGAGGAATTTTCTATGAGTGAGAAACCGGCGTTTTGTCCGCGATCTTTTGCGGTCATCGGGGCAGGTCCTGTAGGATGTATCGTGGCGGCCTTTCTTGCCAGAGGCGGATATGAGGTGACCTTGTGCGACGTCATTCCCGCATTGATTGAACCCGCAATGAATCCCGGAATTCTGATCGAGGGCGCGGAAAACCTTCAGCAGTCCGTTACCCGTGTTTGCACGCAGATCGATGAGCTGGCCGATCATCTGCCGGACGTTATCTTCGTTACGGTCAAGGCCAATGTGCTTCCCCTGATCTCTTCGGCCATCGAGGGCTTTTACCGGGAAGGCATGTATGTCATCAGCTGGCAGAACGGAATTGACACGGAACTCGAGATTGCCAAGGTCCTGGGCCGCAAACCGGTGATGCGGGCTGTTGTCAATTACGGGTGCGGGCTGGTCAAGCCGGGTCATGTGAGAATGCCCTTTCACCATCCGCCGCATTACCTGCAGGAGATGGACGCAGACTCCAAACCGGCGGCAGTTGCCATTGCCGAAGCCCTGAGCAAAAGCGGGCTGACGACGTCGCATACCGACAGCATCATCTCGATGGTCTGGCGCAAAGGAATCCTGAATGCCTGCATGAACCCGGTCTGTGCGGTGACTGGTCTGACCATGGCTCAGGCCATGGGAGACCCCATCGTGTTTCAGATTGTGGATGCCCTGATCAAGGAATGCGTCAAGGTGGCAAGAGCCAATGAAGTCAACCTGGGTTGGGATTTTTATCCCGGTGCCGTCGATTACATGCGAAAGGCGGGCGATCACAAGCCATCGATGCTGATGGACATCGAAAACAAACGCCGGACCGAGATTGATTACATCAACGGGAAATTCATTGAATATGGCGCCCAGGCAGGCATTGAAACGCCTTATAACATCATGATCCGCTCGCTGGTCAAGGCCATCGAGTCCAAAAAGTAATTATGCGTGAAGGCGTAAGAGGGAGGGCGTAAGAGCGGAGAACCATTTCACGCTCTCACGATTTCACGATGTATTTCACGGCAATAATGAAATTATGACTACTGAAAAGACGGATTCGACCCCATGACGGATTTCCAACCAGTATTTGCCGGAATTGATGTCGGCGCTTCCCGAACAAAGGCAGTCATCATCGATCGCTTGCAGCAAATTATCGGCAGGGCCGTGGTCAAATCCGGTACGGATTTTGTGGCTGCTTCCCACCAATGCCTGACGCTGGCGCTGAATATGGCCGGTTGCACGGTCGAACAGATTGCAAAAGCGATGACAACCGGTTACGGCAGAAAAAATGTGGCCATTTCCCAGGATTCCAAAACAGAGATCAGCTGCCATGCCAGGGGATGCTATTACTATTTCCCACAGCCCATCACGATCATCGATATTGGCGGCCAGGACAATAAGATCATCAAGCTGGATGCATCCGGAAAACGCCTCAGCTTTAAAATGAATCGAAAATGCGCGGCCGGAACCGGGGCTTTCCTTGAGGAGATGTCCGTTCGTCTGGATATTCCTCTGGAAAACCTGGACGGCCTTGCCCGGCAGTCCCAGGCCATGGTTGAACTGGGCAGTTTCTGCACGGTTTTTTCGGCAACAGAGGTGCTTGAAAAGATCCGTCAGGGGAAAATGGTTCCGGACATCGTCAAAGGTCTGTTTTTTTCGGTCATCAAGCGGGTCATGGAGATGGACTCTTTGTCAGAGCATGTGGTGATGACAGGAGGGGTCGTGGCGCACAATGCCTATCTGGTTCAGATGACGGCGGAAATGATCGGCAGGCCCATCCTGGTCCCGGAATTTCCGCAGCTTACCGGTGCGTTGGGAGCTGCCTTGTACGCAATGGAGAACGATGCGGGATGACTTTGACATTACCGCAATATTCCGGCCGCGGCCGGAAATATTGGTTAACTTCGAAAGGTGACAGACATGGCTGAAGAAAAAAAAGTGGTTCGAAAGAAAATTGAAGCAACCGTTCAGATGAATCGCTATATGTCGGAATATTTTTACGAGCTGAACGATGCGGATAAGACCCGCAGCCGGAAAATTGCCTGGTGTACCAGCGTGGGGCCTGCTGAGATCTTAAGGGCCATGGGGTTTCTTGTGCATTTCCCGGAGAATCACGGGGCCATGCTGGGCGCCACCCGCATGTCCACCGACATGATCCCGGTTGCCAATGCCAGCGGGTATTCGCCGGAGATCTGCTCTTATTTGACGGCCGATGTCGGGGCCTATATGAAAGGTGTCACCCCGCTGTCACGGGCCTATCCGGGAATCGACAGGGTTCCCAGGCCCGATGTGCTGGTCTATAACACCAACCAATGCCGGGATGTTCAGGACTGGTTTGCCTGGTATGCCGCAGAATTCAAGGTGCCGCTCCTGGGAATCCACACGCACCGGGGCGTCAAGGATGTCGGCGATGATCATGTTGCCTCGATCGCCAGCCAGATGAAAGCCCTGATTCCCCAGCTTGAAGCCATTTCCGGAAACAAATTTGACATGGACAAGCTCCGTCATGTCCTGGCGCTTTCCAAGGAGTGTTCCGGTTTATGGAAAAAAGTCCTGGATACGGCTTCGGCCAAGCCCTCGCCCATCACTTTTTTTGACGGCACCATTCACATGGGGCCGGCTGTCGTGCTTCGGGGTACCCAGACAGCAGTCGACTATTACAAGCTGCTGCTGGCGGAGCTGGAAGACCGAATCCGGAACAAGGTGGCAGCGGTTGAAGGCGAACGGTTCCGGCTGTACTGGGACGGCATGCCCATGTGGGGAAGGCTTCGGGATCATTCCGATCTGTTTGCCAGAGCCGGCGTGAATGTTCTGGCCTCAACCTACTGCAACAGCTGGATATTTTCTGCTTTTAATCCGGAAGACCCCTTTAACAGCATGGCCAGGGCCTATACCGAACTGTTCATTGTCCGGGCCGATGATGCCAAGGAAGAGTATATCAAGCGCATGCTTGAATTTTTCAAGGTGGACGGCATCATCTACCACGACGCCAAGACCTGTCCCAACAACTCCAACTGCCGGTATGGCATGCCCCAGCGGCTGGAAGCCCTGACCGGTATTCCCAGCCTGACAATCAACGGGGACTTGAATGATCTGCGGCTGGTTTCCGATGAACAGACCAAAACCAATGTCGAGGCCTTTATCGAACAACTCGAGGAGAAATGAGTCATGCTGGAAGCCTTATTCAGACCCAAATCGGTTGCCGTGATCGGCGCCTCCGCCAAAGAACTGTCGATTGGAAACCGGATCATCAAAAACCTGATCGATTTCGGATACACCGGGGCCATTTACCCCATCAATCCCAAAGCCGATGAAATCCGGGGCGTCAAGGCCTATCCATCCATATTCGACGTTCCCGGCGAAATCGATCTGGCCCATATGGTCATTGCCGGAAAATTTGTTCCCGATGCCGTGGAGGACTGCGGCAAAAAAGGGATCAAGGCCATCATCATCAATTCCGCCGGATTTACGGAAATCGGTCCGGAAGGCGCGGCCCTCCAGAAGGATTTTCTGGAGCGGGCCAGGAAATACGGCATTCGCATTCTGGGGCCCAATTGCCAGGGCATCATCAATACGGACCCGGCGTTGAAGGCATACTGCAATTTTACCTTTACAAAGCCAGAGCCTGGGTTCATCTCCATTGTTGCGCAGAGCGGGGGTGTCGGCGAGCTGATTCACCAGGGATTTTCGCAGATGGGCATCGGCACGCGGATTTATGCCTCCAACGGCAATGCCAGCGATGTGTCCATTACGGAAATCCTGGAATACATGGGAGATGACGAGGGGACACGGGTCATCGTCCTGTATGTGGAGAGCCTGTCCGATCCCAAAGCCTTCATGGAAGTGGCGAAAAAAGTCAGCGCCCAAAAAACTATACTGGCCATGAAGGCGGGCAGAACCGCCGAAGGTGCCAAGGCATCCTCGTCGCATACTGGCGGGCTGGCCAAAACGGACATCGCGATCGAGCTGATTTTCGAAAAACTGGGCATTCTGACGTTCCGGGATGAGGGCGAGCTGTGCCAAGCGGCTGCAGCGTTTGCCGCACAGTCCGTTCCCGCGGGAAACCGGGTGGGGATCATCACCAATACGGGCGGACCTGCGGTGATTGCAACCGATGTCCTGGTGGATGCGGGAATGCAGATTCCCACGCTTTCTGAAAAATCCATAACGGAGCTCAAAGAAAAGCTTTTTGCCGAGGCTGCCTTCAGTAATCCGGTGGATGTACTGGCGACGGCCGATGCCGGTCATTTCCGGGCTGCGATGGACGTCATGATGGCCGAAGAGCAGATCGACAGCCTCTATATCAATTTCGTCACCCCGTTTTTTGTGGATACGGAAAAGGTTGCCCTTCAGATTGCCGAGGTGAACAAACAGCGGAAAAAGCCTATTGTCTGCAATCTTATGACCGATCCCCGGCAGTGGGTGGGAACGGTGGATATCCTTAAATCAGGCGGTGTTCCCTGCTACAGCTTTCCCGGTACGGCGGCGCGGGCGCTGGCCGCGTTGAGCCGCTATGGCGCGCTGAGATCGCGAAATATCGGCGAAGCAAAACGCTTCTCGGACGTGGATTCCTCACGTGTGGCGGGAATTCTGAAAAATGCCGCTGATGCGGGTTGCGACATGTTGCCGGCCGGCGAGGTGTATTCGATATTGGAAGCGTACCGGATTCCCTGCGCGGCATGGAAAATAGCAGATACGGTCGCCGATGCCGAGGCAGCGGCGGATGCCATCGGCTATCCGGTCGTGATCAAGGCCGATGCCCCATCAGTCATTCATAAAAGCGATGTCGGCGGGGTTGCCGTCAATCTCAAGACCCGGGAAGCGTTACGGGAGGCGGTATCAAGCATGTCAGCCAAAATCGGTGCATCCGATCTGAAGTTTCTGGTCCAGAAGTTTCAGCCGGGCGGCAAAGAAGTGATTGTCGGTGCCAAGGCTGAAAAAGGGTTGGGGCACCTGATCATGTTCGGATTGGGCGGGATCTATGTTGAAATCCTGAAGGATGTCGCATTCAAAATTACACCGGTCACAGAGGTCGAGGCAGGCGAGATGATCTCGTCCCTTAAAGCCGCCGCGCTGCTGACCGGCGTCCGGGGAGAGGCCGCCATCGATCGGCCGGCCGTCATCGAGATGATCCAGCGCCTGTCGCAACTGGTCACCGATTTTCCCGCAATCCGGGAAATGGACCTGAACCCGGTCATGGCCTTTTCGGATCGGATCCTTGCGGTTGACGCCAGAATTGCCCTGTAATCCGTTCATCTGAAAACGGTTCTTCCCTGGCAATGGGGCGGCCCAACGGCCGTCCCATTGCCAGGGATGTAACAACCACACAACCGGTTGGTTGCCGCCGAAAAAATCTCGCCTTGGCCCGCAGCTTTTCTTTTATTCAATTTTATCTGGCGTATATTTCTGCCCGCTGAAAGGTGCGTGTATCCTTTCCAATTTGTGCTGTTCAAAGTGACCGCTCGACTGCCTGTAACAATCAACCCATTGATAAAGGCGGCGGTACAAAAAGATGGAAAAGAATTGGCTTAAAAATTGGCCTTCGGATGTGCCCATGGAAATAGCGTATCTTCCAGGGCAGCAAGCCTTTGTTCGAATATTTACGTGTTCATGCCGGAACCTGGCCCGATAAGACCGCCATCAATTATTGCGGACTCAAAGTCTCCTATGCTGAACTCGATTGACTGACAGACAATTTTGCCACTTATTTGTCACGCGAGGGGGTCCGGAAAGGCGACCGGGTGGCAATGATGGGAAGTATCAAAAATCAAGGACATTGAATTTGCCGGGCCATGGCAAAAGTGACGGCAAGGGAAGGTCCCGGAATGAGAGCGAATTGACACATTATATAGGGATTCAGCATGAACGAGAAAAAATTTGATCCGAAAAAACTGGATAAACTCAATAATCCTCAGAGACTATTGGATATCCCCGTAGAATACATTTGGAATAAAATCCATCTGATTGATCCGGTTGTATTGGTTGATATCGGCGCCGGGACGGGTTTTTTCAGTGTTCCTTTTCTCAAATATGTAAAGAACGGCAAAATTTTCGCCTGCGACACATCCGATATTATGATCCAATGGATGAAAAATAATATTTGTCCCCAATATCCCAACATTGTCCCGCTGAAAATGGAAGAAAGTGCCGTTCCTCTCGAAGATGGAATTGCAGACCTGGTATATATGATAAATTTGCACCATGAGCTGGATCAGCCGCAGACGATACTCGAAGAATCGTTTAGAATCTTAAAAAAGAACGGCGCCATATTTATTGTTGATTGGAAAAAAGAAGATATGCCCGAGGGGCCTCCCCTGAATATCCGATACTTGCCTGAACAGGTTGAGGACCAATTGGTGAGCGCTAACTTTAAAAAAGTTAATATTTTTAATGAGATACCAAAACACTTTTTAGTCGTCGCCGAAAAGTGAATACAGCCTGACACCAAACGGCCGACCGGAGGGTGCGGGCGCTGCCTGCAGAGATGCCATCTGCTCCATATCATTTCCCCCGGTGCCGCACGGCCGGAACGTTTATTGCCGCATTTCGTGAAAGGAGTAACCCCATGAAAAAGTTCGCCCTGTTTGTATTCAACGGAGATCCGATGTGTTTCATCCATGTGCTTTTGAATGCACTGGACATGAAAGCCAAGGGACATGAAGCGAAAATCATCATTGAAGGGGCTTCGGTCAAAATGATTCCAGAGCTGGTGAAACCCGAAAATCCCTTGAACGGATTGTGGAAAAAGAATCTTGAGGCGGGACTGGTTGAAGGGGTCTGTAAGGCATGTTCCAATAAACTGGGAACCCTTGAGGCTGCAAAAGAGCAAGGTCTGACCCTTCTTGATGATATGTCCGGCCATCCCGGCATGGCAGCATACCGGGATAACGGATACGAAATTATTACATTCTGATCAGGGAAAGTTAGGGGACGGTCTGGAACGCAGTGCCGGCGGATGGTCGGCGGTGAAGATGCTTCCCAAATAGGCTATGCGAATGAAAGCCGATAAACTGGATGGATCGCTTTGATTTTTTTCGAAAACCGGAGGTTATAATGGGTCTATTGACCATCGATCAGAAGAAATGTAAGCAGGATGGTTTCTGCGCGGCCGAGTGTCCCATGGGGGTCATTCGGTTCAAAGGAAAAGAAAGCTACCCGGAGATTTTGCCCGAAAGTGAGCCGATGTGCATCCGCTGCGGACACTGCGTGGCGGTTTGTCCCCATGGCGCCCTGGATCATGCCGAGGTGCCGCTGGCTGCTTGCACGGCCATCGATAAGGCGCTTTTCATCTCGCCGGCACAGACCGAGCAGTTCCTGCGCTCGCGCCGCTCGGTCCGGCAATTCAAGGATAAGCCGGTGGAGCAGTCCACGTTGCAGCGGCTGATAGAAACCGCTCGCTATGCCCCGACGGCCAGTAACTCGCAATTGGTGGAGTGGCTGGTTATCAACGACCCGAAGCGGCTGCAAGCCATCGCCGGTCAGGTGATCGACTGGATGCGGTCTCTGCTGCAGGATCCGAAATCGGTGGTGATGCCTTACTACCCCTTGCTGGTGAGCGCCTGGGAGGCCGGTATCGATACAGTGCTGCGTTCCGCCCCTTGTCTGGTAACGGCCATGGCGCCGGGGCCGGCGCCCATCCGTATGGTCGATCTGACCCTTGCGCTCAGTTACCTGGAGTTGGCCGCGCCCCAATACGGGCTGGGGACCTGCTGGGCCGGTCTGCTGCAAGGCGCGATGCTCGCCAGCCCCGCACTGAAGCAGTCGGTGGGTATTCCCCCGGACTACCCGTTTCATTTTCCGATGATGATCGGCTATGCCGACGTGCGCTATTACCGGCTGCCTGAACGCCAGGCGCCAAAAATCCACTGGCGATGACACCAGTTGGGGCAAGGACCTTTTATCCAAGAGATATAAACCCGGCAAAAACATCCTGCGGGCAATCCGCGGAAGTTCATGTTATATAGACCCGATTCAGAAAAAGGAGCAAATGCCATGAATAGAAGAATCGCGATAATCACCGGCGGCAGCCGCGGCCTGGGCAAAAATGCAGCTCTCAAACTTGCGGAAAGGGGCATGGATGTTATCTTCACATACCACAGCAGGCAAGCGGAAGCAGATGCTGTGGCAACTGAAATCACGCGCCTTGGCAGCAAAGCGGTGGCCTTGCCGCTCGATGTCGGCAACAGCAGCACGTTTGCGGCCTTCAGCGAGCGGGTGAAGGTGGAATTGGCGTCGAATTGGCAGCGCTCAACCTTCGACTTTCTGGTAAATAATGCCGGCAGCGGGATTCGTGCCCCTTTCAGCGAAACGACAGAAACGCAGTTCGATCTGATGATGAATATTCATCTGAAAGGGGTATTTTTCCTGACACAGTCCCTGTTGCCGCTGATGGCCGATGGCGGGAGGATTCTGAATGTGTCGTCAGGCCTGACACGCTTCTCCCTCCCCCGGCCATGCCGCTTACGCCACCATGAAAGGAGCCGTTGAAGTGCTGACCCGGTACCTTGCCAAGGAGCTCGGCGGCCGCGGTATAGCCGTCAACGTCATTGCACCGGGCGCTATCGAGACCGATTTCGGCGGAGGAGCGGTGCGTGACAATCCGGAGCTGAACGCCTTCATTGCTTCCCAGACCGCCTTAGGCCGCGTGGGGCAGCCGGATGATATCGGCGGGGTTATCGCTGCGCTGCTCTCGCCGGAATGCCGCTGGATCAACGCCCAGCGGATCGAGGCGTCGGGCGGGGTGTTTATTTGATGCGTCGGGACCTCAGCAATCTTCTCAGGTGTCTCTTGAGCCGGTTGCGCATGAAGTTGTCAGCTTGCGCACCGGTCCTGCGGAGTCGCCATGTGGGTAAAATATATTAAGTGCATGCTTGTATTCGCGGCGATTCACTCAATCAGTTGATTCGAAATATTCCGAGTGAACGTTATTTCGACAGCATGGCTTCAAGCCGGTTTCGGATGATTTCCTCGGCCTGGGACATGATGCGGTCAATGAGTTCTCCGCATGTGGGAATGTCATGGATCAGGCCGGCAACCATACCGCATGACCAGACACCGGCATCCATTTCCCCATCCATCATGATCTTGGGATACACTCCGGCCACCTCTTCGATGATGTCCTCAAACCGGATATTCTTGCCGAGCGACGTCTCTTTTTCCAGCAGACGCGATGCGGCGGGGTTATTCAATACCCGCTCGGTGTTTCGCAGCGGGCGCATCACCAGGCGGGTATCCAGCTCTGTTGCGGCAAGAATTGCCTGCTTGACATTTTCATGTACCGGCGCTTCCTTGGTTGCGATAAAGCGCGTACCCATGTTGATGCCGTCCGCACCCAGGGCCAGGGAAGCCACCAGGCTGCGCCCGTCTGCCATGCCCCCTGAAGCTACAAAGGGGATTTTCAGTTCTTCTGCGGCCCGGGGCAGCAACACCATATTGGGGATATCGTCCTCTCCCGGATGCCCGCCGCACTCAAACCCGTCTACGGAAACAGCATCGCATCCGATGGCCTCGGCCTTGAGGGCATGCCGTACGGACGTGCATTTATGGATAATCGTTACGCCGGCGTCCTTGAGTTCCGGCAGATACTCCCGGGGATTGCGGCCTGCTGTTTCGACAATTTTCACGCCGCCTTCGATGATTGCGCGGATATATCCCGGATAATCCGGAGAGGTAACTGTGGGCAGAAAGGTCAGATTCACGCCAAAAGGCTTGCCCGTCATTTTTTTGCAGCGCACGATCTCCTTTGAAAGTGCTTCCGGCGTCTTCTGGGTCAGGGCCGTAATGATCCCGAGGCCGCCGGCGTTGGATACCGCGGCAGCCAGTTCTGCAAATCCGACATAGTGCATCCCGCCCTGAATGATCGGATGCTCGATATGCAACAGTTCGGTTATGCGTGTTTTCATGAAGTGTCCCTCCGAAAATGTTTGATTGATGTCATATAGATCCTTATAACATGAAAACAACCAAGTAAAAATGCCTGCTTTTGAAATGCTGTCGTCTTAAAATCAAGAAAATGGCCCGGGAGATAGCCCGCATGCCGTCTGGCGCCGTCCGTGCCAAAGCCCTGCTTCGCCATGGCAGCCACTCCACCATCGACCAGGTGCTGGACCATGAGTCCCTGGTCTTTCAAAGCGCTTCCCAGACCCGGGATCATTATGTGGCGGTGTGCCGGATTATGGAAGAGCTGAAGCAGGCCGAAAAGCAGTAAATCCAAACGTACCGGCGCGCTGTTTTGAGACTGCGGGAAACATCAATCACTACAATATGTAACCGAATAAAAAAAGGACATGATGCACTCATATCTTTCAAAGGAAGATACGTTTTCGGCCGAATTAAAAAGGCTAAGGCGCATGTTCCATCAAAACCCCGAAATCGGATTTGCCGAATTCTGGACAACGGCCAGAATCTGTGAATATCTCAGTGGCTTAAATTGCGATCTATTTTATGGAGCGGCGTTATATGACGATTTTCCCGAACCGGAATTGTTGAAAAAATGGGACAATGAAATATATGAATCCGCCAAAGAACGCTATAAAGAGGACGCATGGATCCCCAGACTGAATGGCCGGACGGGGCTTGTAGCCGTCATAAAGGGAAAACAGCCAGGGCCGAATGTCGGTTTCAGAGTTGATATGGATGGTCTTCCCATAGAAGAATCAAACGAAGCATCCCATATTCCGCTTGTGGAAGGCTTCCATTCCACGAATAAAAACATGCATGCCTGCGGCCACGATGGACACATAGCCATAGGGCTCGGGTTGGTGATAAAATTATCGGAGAATGCGGAAGCATTAAACGGAACATATTACATCCTGTTCCAACCGGCAGAAGAATTGATTTCCGGGGGAAAAATATTTTCAAAACTGAGTTTTGTACAGGAGTTGAATTACTTTATTCCCGTTCACATCGGTCTGATCGGCGAGAGAAAGGTGGTGTGCGGCGTTTCATTCCTGGCGGATAAACGATACAGGGTCCTGTTCAAGGGAAGGAGCTCCCATGCGGGTGCATCTCCCGAGAAAGGCAACAATGCCTTGGCTGCAGCCTGCAGCGCGGTGACCGGTTTATATGGTATTTCAAGGCATAGCGGCGGGTGCTCACGAATAAATATCGGAGAGTTTATATCGAAAAATGCATCAAACATCATCTCCGACAAAGCGCAATTCGAGCTGGATTTGAGAGGCGAAACAGACGAAATCTGCGACTATTTAGGGCGTCAGGCACAGAACATCATCCATGGCGCATCCATCATGTACGGTATTGACCATGAAATCAGTTTTGTCGCGGAATCTGAAACGGCAGTTAATTCAGCCGAATTGATCGCACTGGTAAGAAACGTGTGTCTTGAGGCGGGCCTTGCGGCAGATGACATTGTCGACAATTATCTGGTGCCGGGTAGCGAAGATGCGACGTTTATCATGAACGCCGTTTTAAAAAACGGCGGATTGTCAACCTACATCTGTATCGGCTCCCCGACATCCGGCGGACATCATAATGAAAAATTTGATTTTGATGAAGATGTTTTGTTTCAGGGAGTAAATATGTTACACAAAATTGCTGAAAAAATATCGAAAGCGCATATGGCGATCGAGATTTAATTTTAAGTCCATGCGGCTGGTGGCTGGATGCTACGGGCAAGGTCCGATATCCACCTGGAGGAGGGATCAGAAGATCCACCTGTAACATAAAAATAACAGCAATATTGGTACGAGCGATTATTGAACCCTATTATGGTTAAAAATGTCCGGCCGTAAACAAACTGTGAGCATGATTGACCATTGTTACTGCATCGAATACGGGCAGGCCGGTCGCCTGCCGGACCGTATCGGCATAGGGCGGCATGTTGGTGCACTCTAAAACGACGGCTCCGACATCAGGATGCTCAAGCATTAAATGATCGGCGGCCGACTGCATTTCCCGCCGGCATTCGGATTCATCAAGGGGTTGCTTCCCTCCGATAAATACGGCGCTGAACTCCGGTGCATCTTCCATACCGACGATCGCCAGCGGGTAATCACTGATGCCCACACCGGCCAGATGCGCGTCGGTCAGCGATTGTCGGCGTGCGGTGATAATGCCGATTTTTTGATTACTGCGGATCACCTGCCGGGCCAGATGCACCTGCAGCAGGCTTGAGGTAAAAACGGGCACCGGAAGTGCCTCGAGCAATTGCCGATGAAACAGCGACATGAATCCGCAACTTGTGGTGATCGCTTTCACATCCCGGGAGGCCAAAGTCAGTCCGGCATCGATGAAATCCCTGATCAGCCCGGTGTCGGCGTCCACAACAACCTTTTGAGGCGTGGCACCCTTGACCGTTTGGTACAGCCGGGAAGGAGAAGGTGTCCGGATTCCCGATGTCGCCTTTTATCCTCTGAAATGCGGTTTCCAGCATGAGAATGCCGATGAGCGGCTTTTTCCCGATATCGCGCGAATTTTTCATGCCGGACTCCTTACCCCGCAGAAACTCATTGGTTGGTCTTCACAGCCCGGACCCTGCAAGAATGCCTAAATATACGGGCTTTACGGGCATGCGTACGGATGGCAGCGGAATTTGAGAAAGGGGCTTTCCGGTGAGGGCTGAAAGCACGTCCAGCAGGATCGTTTTGCAGGTGCTGCCCTGGCAGATCCCCATGGCGCAGCGGGTGGCTTTTTTCACGCCAGCCGGCGTGTCGAATCCCTCGGCCACTGCCCGGCGTATGTCGCCCAGGCTTACCCCCTCGCAGCGACAGACGGGAACCTCGTCCGGCAGGCTGCGGATCCAGCAGGCCATATATTCCTGCGGGAACGTGTACTGAGAATTAAAATAGCGGGCAAACGCCATCTGATGCTGACGGATCTTTTTGAGTGCGCAGATCTCCGCATAAAGTTCACCGGGTTTCAGCAGGCCCATCTGCTGCAGGATCCCATAGCCGGCAAGCCGCCCTTCGGCCATGGACTTGGCGGCCCCGCCGACGGCTGTGATTTCGCCGGCGGCATGTATCCCCGCAACGCCGGTTTCAAATTGCCCGTTCACAGTCACGACCCAGCCGCCCAGCTGGGAATTGAACGACAGCCCGCAGCCGGCGAGCTGTGCCAGCTCGACGTTGGCGGTGAAGCCGAATCCCGCGGCAAGGCAGCCGGTGCGGTAGACGGTTTCGCTGCCGGGGACAATTGCGCCATTGTTGTCGACGCGGGCGGCCACCACTTCGCGCAGGGTCTTGTCCCCCCGGGCCGCAAGGATGCGGGTGGTGCTGCGCACGGCAGTTCCGGAAAGCAGCAGCCTGCCGAGCAGGGCGCCGCCCAGTGCGAACTTGGTGAACTGCCGGACCAGAAGGCCAGGCGCCGGCATCCGCCTGAAAAAGGACGTCTCGTTGAGAAGGGTCGGCACGCGGCCACCGCTCTTCTGGATGTCGCGGGCCACGGCGGTCAGGAAAAGACCGGCGCCGGCGACCAGTGTCTCTCTTGCCGGGAGTATTCCCGACTGCTTGATGAGGATCTGGACGGCGCCGGTGGCCAGGATGCCGGGCAGGGTCCAGCCCTCGAAAGGCATGAACCGCTCGCGGGCGCCGGTGGCCAGCAGGATGCGTTCGCACGTCACTGTGGAAAGCCCGCCGTTTTTCTGCGCAACCAGAAGTTCAAATCCGGCCTCGATTCCGAGTACTTCGGCGCGGCTTGCGATTTCAACGGAAGATCGGGGCAGGTGCTCGATCAGGCGCAGACCCTGTCGCCTGACGCCGTCGCTCCGGGAACTACCCGATCGCCTTCCCCCGCGCAGGTACTGCCCTCCCAGGTGCAGGTTGTCATCCAGCACCAGCACGCTGACACCGCGGCGACCCAGCACATCGGCCGCGGCGGCCCCGGCGATGCCTCCGCCGACGATGGCGACATCCACGCGCTTAGCGGCCATCGGTGACGACCTCCATGCCCATGCGAACCTCTGTCAAGCAGGCCCGGCGATCGGGCATTCCATCGATGGTCACCCGGCATTCCTGGCAGACCCCCATGCCGCAAAAACCGCCCCTGACGGTTTTTGTCAGGCCTTCAACTGGATGCCGAAGCGCCAGGATGCCGTTTGCAATAGTACTGCAAAAAGCGTTTCACCGGCATAGGCTGTTACCTGTTTTCCGTTGACACGCAGGGTCAGTTGCTTCCCTCGACGGTGGGTCCTGATTCGCAGATCGCTCATGCCGCACCTTTTTGAAAGCGCTCCAGGCAAAAAGCGTCCAGGGGAAATTGTGTCCGTCCCGTGGCGATCAAATCGGCGATGAGTTCGCCGGTGATGGCCAAAGCGCGATGCCGTCCCCCTCGTGTCCGGCCGCCATGATGAACCCTTCCAGCCCGGCCACCACCCAAAATCGGCAGGCCGTCCGGCGTGTAGGGCCGAAGCCCCCCGAAAGTGCGGATCACCGTTACGTGCACGGGCCGGAATCACGGAAGCGATGCGGCTTGCGATCATGCGGATGCCTTCGAATGTGTTGCGGCGGTCAAAGCCTGCAAA
>CAWBKP010000003.1:0-68851 GCA_963789395.1 uncultured delta proteobacterium
ATCCGATCGTTTTTTTCACGATTCCCAGCACTTTGTCCGGATCAAACGGCTTTCTGACAAACGCCACGGCATCCTTTACCGCGTGCTGGCCGGCCAGGCCGCTGATCACGATCACGGGTATTTTCTTCAGTTCCTCGTCTTTGGAAAGCTTTCGATAAAACCGCGGCCCCCATTCCTGGGGCATCTCCAGATCCAGGGTAATCAAATCCGGGCGCTCTGTCTTAACGGCCTCCAGGGCCTGAACCCCGTCCGATGCGCTGCAGGTTTCATATCCATTGTCCGAAAACAATGTGACCAGGTATTTCACGATGATGGGGTCATCATCGATGACCATGATTTTTTTTGCCATTGCACCCTCCAAACCCTTATTTGACGTCAGCCTTAAGATGACACTGCCCGCACATCAGCGGCCCCTTGCCGGATGTTTCATGGCATCCCCTGCAATTGACGTGAAAGGCCTTTCTGAGCGAAGGCGTTTTGCCGGAGTCGGTAAGATCGTGACAGTCCGAGCAGCGCCTGTCTTCCGAAGACGCGTCTTCCAGTTTTTTCCCGTCCTTGAACTCATGATGGCATGTGTTGCAGGCGTCAATTTTGGCTTTTTCATTGTGCGATTCGTGCCGGAACACGGCCCGGGTCCGCTCGGGCTTTGTAAAGACGCTGTTATCAACGGTTGTCATATTTTCCTGAGCGCCTGCGGCAGCCAGTATGTACAAGGGAACCAGTACAGAAACAAGCAGGTACGGCAATAGCTTTTTCATCCGCTGATTTCTCCTTTCTCTGTGTTTACGGTTTTTCCATGACCTGATACAAAATGTCGCCGATGAATTTAAGATTCATCCCCAGGCCATAATGGTGATTGATATCTTCAAGGCCGCTGTGACAGTTATGGCAGGGCGCAATCAGGGTTTTGGCCCCTTTGGCCTTTACGGCAAAGAGCTGTTCGGCCTTGATGCGGTTTCCGCTGATGCGCACCATCTTGTACGGAGGCCCGCAGTTGATGACCCCGCCGCCGGCGCAGCAGCAGTAATTGTGTTCGCGGTTCGGGTGCATTTCGATCAGGTTCTCGCAGATCGCGTTTACCACAAACCGGGCCTTTTCATGAAGCCCCCGGCCCCTGACGACATTACAGGGGTCATGAAGGGTAACCGGTTCGGTATATTTTTTCGCGATCTTGATCCGGCCTTCCTTGATCATATCGTAATAGAATTCAATGGCATGAACCACGGGGATGGGCGGCATTTTCCATCCCAGCCACCGGTTTCCCATATCATAAACCGATCGGAAGGCATGACCGCATTCGCCCATCACGATTTTCTTCACCTTCAGCCGGGCCGCGGTTTCAAAATGCACCCGCTTGATCCGGCCCATGAGCTCGCTGTCGCCGGTGAACATGGCCATGTCGCTGTTATCCCAGCCGGGTGTTGCGGGCATGGTCCAGTTGACGCCGGCAACGTTCATCATAACGGCCGCCTGGTAAATGAGCTGGGCCTGAAATTTGGGCTCGGGTCCGATCACAGAATACAGGATATCGGCCCCTTCCTTTTCAAGGGGGATGCGAAGATCGGGGATCTCGCTTCTGGCCTCTTCCTCCTGCCACTGCAGCGTGTCCGGCCATTCGTCCCCCTTGACCCACATCTGGTTCATGCTCACCGAATGGCTGTGCGCCGTGGCCTGGATGTACTGGGGCGTCAGGCCCAGAAGATGGGTGATTCGCCGCACCACGCTCATCAGATAGGCCACATCGATCCCAAAGGGACAGTACATGGCGCAGCGCTTGCATAGATTGCACTGGGTGGCCGCAATGACGGCCGCCTGTCTCATGAACGCCTTGCTCACCTTGCCTTTTTTACGGATCATCTCCCACAGGGTCTGCTTGACCTTGCCCGCAGGTGAAAAGCGCGGGTCCATGTCATGGGACAGATAATAATGACAGCCTTCCGAGCACAGCCCGCAGTGGATGCAGGTTTCCACATAAACCTTGAGGCGGGCTCCGGCTTCAACATTTAATACGCGCAGAATGGTCTTTTCGATTCTTTCTTCCGTAAGCCTTTCCAGCCCCGTATCAATGCCTTCGTCCGCGATGGTCTCTTCGGTTCGATTTATCGGTTCAGTCATAAACAGATGCCCTCCCTTTCATTAAACATGCCCCGATCACCAGTCCCTTGCGTGCCGTACGTTTCCGAATTCCGAGCCCATATAGGCTCTGGTAAACGGCGAAAACAGCATGTGGCTCAGCCGGGTGAACGGAATGGCCACCAGCAGGATTTCACCTGTCAGGATATGAAGAACCATGAAAAATGGATAATCGATCCACTGGTGATAGGCCATAAACCCGGTCACAAAGGGGGCTGCGACCATCCCCAGAATCACATAATCCGATGGGGAAGTCAGATACCGGACTTCCGGCAGTTTGATCCGGCGGACCCAGAAAAACACGCAGCAGCCGATCACCGCAACGGTCATGACGTCTGAAACCGGATCCGGAAGCGTCCACAGCTGAATATTCCAGGATTCATCCCAGAGCACCGCATGGGACAGGAGAAAAACAGGGGTGATCACCAGGCAGATATGAAACGTAAAGGTCACCAGCGTCATGAGCGGATGCTTTTGCATGTTCACCGATGCAAACGGCGTGATCCAGTGGAAAATGGACCGCAGGCTGTATTTCAAGCTCATGAACGATAGAATGAATTTTTCTTTCCGATAAACGAGAACAAACATGTGAATCAAACGGTACAGGCTGCCGGCAATAAACACCGCAAAAGCCAGTATTGCCAGCGGGCCGCTCACGAATTGATAGATGTCATGCATGTCTTTTCTCTCCTTTTATCGCCCGAATTCGCTGACGGGAATGACCCGGCGAAAGTACGTGCCGTCTTCGATGGTTCTAAAAAGAAGCCGGGTTCCATCCGGGCTGAACACAGGATTCCAGGCCGCCTCGCAGTCATGCGTCCACAGCCGGTCGTTCAGTGCGATCGTATACTTGCCGCCGCGCTCCACTTTTGCGGCAACATTTGCGCTGTCCGGGCTGAAAACCGGTTTCCAGATCATGTCAAATGTGTTTTTCCAGGCTGATCCCTGAACCGCCAGGCCCCAGCGCTCATGGTCCTTGACCACCGCGGCGATTCTTCGGCTGTCGGGGCTGAATGTCAGATCCGTCACAAAATCGCTGAAAACAAGGCCCCAGGCCCTGTCATCCACGGCAATGGTCCATTTGCCAAACCCCGTGGCGACAATTGCCGCCAGGCTTTTTCCGTCCGGACCGAACACCGGTTGCCAGAGCTGATCAAAGGCCGTGGTCCACATCAATTGGCCGTCTTCTGCCAAATACCATTTCCCCTTCTGCCGGACCGGTGCCACAACCTTGCCGCTGACCGGATGAAAGATCGGCTCCCACACCCCACCAAAGCTCTTCTCCCAGGGGATGCCGTTGACGGCAATCGTATAGTCGTAGAGCGTCAGCCGCACTTCCGCCGCCAGATCGCCGTTTGGGCCGATGGCCTTGTTCCAGACGTTTACAAAGGCACGATCCCAGGCTGCGCCGTCCATGGCAGCGGATATCGTGCCTTGCTGAAATTTATGGATTTCGACTTCTCCTGCTGCAATCACCTGAACCGATGCCGCCGTATGATTGCCATCCGCGCTAAGCACAGGATCGGACAGATTCGCATAAGTCGTTTCCCAGGCAACGTCATTTAATGCCATGCCGTATTGCCCGTCCTGCTGAAACGCCACCGCAATGCCGCTGCCGTCCTTGCTGAACAAAGGATTCCACACATAACCGAAACGGCTTTCCCAGGCTACCCCGTCCACGGCAACACTCCACTCCCCTGCGTCCGAGACCAGGGCCATCAGCCTGCCATCAGCGGTAAAACGCAGGTGCCAGATTTTCTCAAAGGGATTTTCCCAGCTCTGGCCGTTCACACAGACATTGAATTCTCCTTCCGCCAAGTTGACAATCGCTGCAACCCGCTCCCCGTCATCACTGGCATAAGGCTCCTCAACCCACTCAAACCGGCTGTCCCACTCCCCGACGGGAATGCGCTTTTCGCTGCTCTCCCAATCCCACGCGTCGGTGTCCGCCATGCATCCTCCCTTATAAAACGATTATGAATCGGTGTCTGGACGAAACCCCTGTTTCTGTTTAAGAATACATATTCGTAAGCCGGAACCCGAAACAACTCACAAAAAAATACAACTGATGACATTCGGATTCTGCCTGAATGATCTTTCCGTTCAGACACCAATAAAAATAAATATTACGGTGAAGGCCTGATCGGAATTAGAACGCTGACCGTTGTTCCCTCCCCCGGACTGGAAAGCACGGAAACAGTTCCCTGGTGCTGCTGGATAACTCTTTGGGCAATAAATAGACCCAGCCCGGTTCCTTTTTGTCCTTTGGAAGAAAAAAACAGGGAAAACAGCTTTTCCTGAGTTTGCTGATCCATTCCGATCCCATCATCGCTGACTTCAAACAGCATCTGACTGCCATTAGATCTGGCGCTGAAACAGATCCGGTGTGAGGGTTTCCCGGAATCCTCCGCACAGGCTTCAACGGCATTCTCCAGAATATTGACCAAGGCAGTCCGTAGTGCCGAGCGGTCAATTTCTATGCTTTCCATCGCAGATTCAACGTCACACGCCCATGCAATGGGCAAATTTTTCAATTTGGGTTCAATAATCTGAAAAACATCCCGCACCAGACTCGAAACCTGGGTTTCTTCCCGTTTGAGTTCGCGCTCCTTGGCGTAATAGAGAATATCCAGAACCGCATTACGAATCCGTTCGGCCATAAGCTTGGCCGCATCTATGCCTTCCTGAATTCGGGATGGTTCATTTTTATTCAGGCCGGATTGAATCAAGTATAAGCCGCCGTCAAGAGCTGTCAGCATCCCCTTTACGGCATGGGAAATCGAACTCATCAGCAGTCCCAGCGAAGACAGGTGATCCTGAAGGTTTCGCACCTGGGTAATATTGGTCGCCAGCTCCATTACCTGAACAACCTGGCCGAAAGCATTCCGCAGCGGTGCAGTAACCACAAGAAGATGAATCTGGTCCCCTGATTTTGAAGTGGCTGTTATCTCCGCCTGGTGGGGCTGGGCGTCTTCAAAAGTCTTGGAAACCGGGCAATTGCAGCAGGGGTCATACCGGTTCTGGTATACCTGGAAACACCTGGAATCCAGTTCATCCCCAAAGTCTTCCTTAAACCGCTTGTTGGTTGCCAGAATTCGGAAATCTCGGTCCTGAACCGTAATATAACACGGAGACTCGTCAAAAAGCTGCTGATACCGCTGCTGCGTGGCATCCAGTTCGTCCTGAAGCCGTTTGACCTCTGAAATGTCCGCCGATATTTCAAGCACCAGTTCCAGGGTTCCATCGCTGTTTCGAATCGGCGCCGTATGCACCATGACCAGGGACTGGGAACCGTCCGAAAACTCGACGATCTCCCGGATCCGCTGCCCCTCGCCGCTGGAAAACGTTTTCCCCACCGGACATTGCTCGGGAGTTGCTGTTTTTCCTTTATATATTTTCCAACTGTCTTCTCCGACCGCATTTCCCAGGCGCTGACGATACAGGTGATTGGCGGCAAGGACTTTTAGCTGGCGGTTATGCACCGATACGAAACAAGGCATTTCATTGAAATGCCGCAGACGGTCCTCTCCCAGATCGTCTGCAATACGACGCATGGCCGACGACAACCCTTCCATTGCCTGATCAACTGCGGTCAAGCGTTCAAGTTCGACAAGTCTTGCAGATTTTTCCTCAACCATCAGCTCAAGATTTTCGGTATATGCGCGCAGCTGACTGCGCATCAGAATACGCTCATTGGCTCGCTTGAGGGCAATTTCAAGGACATCGTCGTTGATGGGTTTGGTGACAAAATCCGTGGCTTCCAGCTTGAGACTCTTTATGGCCAGTTCCATATCCCCGTGACCGGTAATCATGATGACTTCGGTTTCCGGGCTTTCAAGCTTGATTTTCTGCAGCAGACCAATGCCATCCAACCCCGGCATTTTAATATCGGTCAATACAATGGGAGGAGATTGCGTTCTGAAAATCGAGAGGGCTTCGTCGCCGTTTTCCGCGGTAAGAACATCATATCCCATATCGGATAAGGATATTCCCAGCACCTTGCGAATACCTTCTTCATCATCAACCAGCAGGAGCTTTTTTTGCATGCCGATGAATCCTGGTTTGCAGAAATAAGAAAGATTGCGAAGAAGAACAGGATGTAAACGTGGATTCTGTGTTTAGCCTGTATCAGGATTTTATGGGATTATCAAGACCCGAATCCGTTTTCCGGTTGTATTACACGTGAGGTAAAATGGATTTGATCAATGTCAGAAGCTGATCCGGGTCAACCGGTTTTTCAAGATATCCCGCCGGCTGCGGAATCGGAAAGGGTAAGCTGAAATTCAACATCCTGAGATAATGATAAAAACTTTTTTTCCCAACCGCCGAAAGCATCACCACCGGAATCGGCGCCAGCTCCGGATCCATCTTGAGTTTCCGGTACATCTGAACGCCGCCTTCACCGGGCATCATCACATCCAGAAGGATGAGATCGGGGTTTCCGGTGCGGGCCTTGGAAACCCCGTCCAGACCATTCCGGGTGGTAACCGGTTGGTAGCCGCTTGTCTCCAGAACGGTGGACAGAAAGATTCTCATGTCGAGCTCATCATCCACAATGAGAATCTTCTTTTTACTCATAGACAACGCGTCCTTTTTTTCAGCCGGTTACTTTGTCCGGGTGATTCACGCTGGCAACCGGGCAGGATGCCCGCAACACCACCTGTTCAACGGTGCTGCCGAGAATGGCGGATTCCGGATCGATTTCCTTGGTGTGATGGGCCATCACGATGAGGTCTGCATTTTTGGCCCTGGAATATTTCAGGATTTCCACATAGGGAATCCCTTCCCAGATGCCGATTTCATAATTGTCATAGTCCTTGAGATAGCGGCCATATAGTTTTTCGATTTTCTTTCGGGCTTCCTGGATTCGCTCTTCGATCTCCTCCTGGGGGACCACTTTGCCGGCATGCACCTGGCTTAAATCGAGTGAATGGAAAATATACAGCTTGCTGCCGATTTCCTTTGCCAGCTTATAGGCAAACAGAAACGCTGAAAACGAGGCTTTGCTGAAATCGGTGCCGAATACGATATTGGAGAAATACCACAAACAGGTCGTGCAGGGCCTGCTGACAATCAGCACCGGGCATCTGGCGCCTCTGGCCACTTTCTGCATGTTCGTGCCCACCGCCCCCCGGTACCGGGTAGCACCTGTTTCCTCCTGCCGGGAATGCGCGCCCATGACGATAAGATCCGCATCAATTTTTCGCGCCTTTCGCAAAATCTCGGTATGGGGGACGCCGGCAATGGAATCGATTTCACAGGTTTTACAGGTTGCCAGATACTTGTCGTAGGTATTTTTAAGCTCTTCCTTTACCCATGAAATATAATCCAGATCATAACTTTCTTCTTCGCCGGTGCGGGCATCCACCACAAGCTGGCCGAATCCCCTGGTCGGAAGTCCCAGCACATGAAACGTAAAAAGCGTTGAATTGTATTTTTTTGCAATATCAAACGCCACGTGTGCGGCATTATCGCAAATCGGCGTTCCGGTGGTTGCAAACAGGATTTTATCAAACATTGTCACCTCCGTATTTCACAGGCCAAGAGTGTGCCATGAAAGCTGAGCTCCCATAAAATGGCATCAATCAATTCAAAGAGAGTGAACACCGTTTCAAATTCGAACAGATCCACCTTGTCGCCAAAAACAACGTGTTTGAGTTTCCCCAGCCTCAGGGGCATGTCCAGGAGGCTTTCAAGCGGGAAATCCTTGATTTCATGAAAATTCACCCCTTGCATGCCGTACAGCGAGTGGTATATTTCAAGACGTGGCTTTCCGGGGAAACCGATCATTTCAATGGTCTTGGTCAGCAGCAGATGATCCAGGGACGGGTCCTGGCATCCGCCGGCAGGGCTTTTTCGGTACTGTTCCAGAGACGCTGCAAAAAAAGGATTCAGCTCCGAAAGGAGCGGATAATTTTCAATCAGTTTAAAATAGCTGCGCAGAGTACAATCAGGAGCCAGTTTCACCTGCGCGCTGAGAAACATCAGCGGACGGCCTGCTTCAACCGGCTTGGCGTCAGATACGATCATGCCATCGGATGTCAGCGTGATTTCATTCATTCAGTTTTTCAGATCATTCCTCGGGCTTCAAATGGTCCGGAACAATCACCATCTTCAGGAGAATCGGCTTCAGAAACGACCATCGGATTCCGACTTTATATATTTCTTCCAAGTCCCGGATAGCATCCCAGCAGTTATGGCAGGGAGTGATGACCAGTTTTGCGCCGGTAGCCAGAATCTGGTCCCGCTTGACCTTAAGGCCGACGTTGCGCTGTTCCCGGTACCGCCCCAAACCGTTCATGCCGCCGCCGCCGCCGCAGCAGAAATTATGCTCCCTGTTTGGCCGCATTTCCCGGAAGTCTTCGGCGATATAGCTCATGATTTCACGGGCACAGTCGCTGAGCCCTGCATTTCGAATGTAATTACAGGAATCCTGATACGTAACCGGCTCCTTGATTTTTTTGGATGGATCCAGCTTGAGCTTGCCGGTCCGTAAGGCCTCTGCAACCCATTCCACATAATGGAAGCTGGGAACCGGCGTTTTGCCGCTTTTCAGACCTGCCCAGTAAGGACCTTCAATCACGGTTGCCCGGTAGGCGTGCCCGCATTCGGTTACGACCATGCGCTTGGGCTTGAGGCGTTCCATGGCGTCATACACGGATTGAACCTGAAGCCGGCAGCCTTCCCAGTCCCCGGCAAACATGGCCAGACTCGTTTCTTCCCAGCCGACGCTGGGAACGGTCCAGTTTTCACCGGCAAGATGGAATAAAATCGCCGCTTCAGCCAGATCCTCTGGATAATGCTTTGGCTCTCTGGCATTTACCGTATAAATGATATCCGCGTTTTCCTTGTCCACGGGTATCTCGAGCCCCGGCCAGTCCTCCTCGTTTTCTTCCGCCATCCACTGGCAGGTATCCACCCAGTCTTCGGAAGTGACATCCATCTGCGCCCGGTAGATCCGGTGCATGCCGGAGCCGATCTTCAGCTCCCAGGGAACAAACCCCTGGGAAAAGCAAATGCCCCTGAGGTAGCCGAACATCACGCCCATATCGATCCCGAACGGGCAGTACATGCCGCAGCGATTGCAGCAGGTGCATTTTCCCCAGGCAATGTCCATCGTCTTCTGCATGAAGGCGTTGTCCACATCCCCGTTTCGTTTGACGATCTGTCCCAGCGTGGACTGGATCTTGTAAGAGGGTACCTGTTCGGGGTCCTTGTTGTTGGCAAGATAGAAAAAACAGCTGTCCGCGCACATGCCGCAATGGGCGCAGATTTCAAGCCAGGTGCGGATGCGCGACTTGCAGGTTTTATCCAGCGTCGCCTTCAGGGCCGCTCGATCCACCTCAAGATGGTTCATTTCCTCGTAATATGTTTTGCCACTCTTGTCGGCCAGAAGCGTTAAAAGCTCTTCCTTGGTGTTTACCGGTATTTTATTGCAGAGTGTTCCTTCAGGCATAGTATTATTTCCAAAAAAGATAAAGGTAAAAGCACTTCGTGACGCATAAACGGGTTATGTATTCACGGTTTGCGATTCACGATTGTTATCACCAGGCAAGCCCCTTGCTTTTCATGCCGCCGCGCTTGATGCCGTAATCCATTCCAAGTTGGGCGCGCGATAAAAAGAAACCGACAAAATGGGAAAGCTTGGTAAAGGGGATGGCCATCAGCATGATTTCCCCGGAAAGAATGTGGAGTATCAGCCAGAGCTGGTAATTTCCCAATTGGAAATGAGCCAATAGTCCCGTCAAAAACGGTGCAACAGCAATAGCCAGCAGCAGATAATCATAGGCTGTCGTGATAATCCGTACCTCGGGCAGCGCAATTCGGCGGAGAATCAGAAAAAAGGCTGCAACCAGGACAAGAATCGTCAGGAAATCAGCAGCAGGCTCTGGAATCGTCCAGAGGCTGAACCCCCATCTTTCCTGAAGCAGCACATTGTGAGCCATCAGAAAAATCGGCGTAAACAGAAGACCGATGTGAAAGGCAAATACCAGCAGCGTCATAAACGGATAACTTCGCCAGCTGCGCGTACCGAACGGAAAGAGCCAGAAGAATACGGACCGCAGCGCACCTTTAATGCCATAGGACACATTGACCGTATAGGTTACCCTGTCCAGCTTCCAGTCCAGGCCTCTGATATACTGAATTACCCGCACAACGACGCCGACAAAAAAAACCAGAAACGCCAGCCATGCCAGGGGACCGGTTACAAAGTCATACATGGGCGACTCCTTTATGTCTTGCTAAGACTCTCAATTCTTTAATGGTGTTCACTTTCGTGATGTTCAACCGGCTGCGTATCCGTATCGCGTTCCGTCAGAAACAGCCAGAAACCGGTTATGGCAATAAGGGAGACAATCATGATCAGATAGGTGACACCCTTTGTATACGTCATGAAATCCTGTAGCGTGTAAAATCCGCCTTCCATAATATATCCTCGCTGAAATATGCGGTTAGCCTGAAGACCGAAGGGCCTCTGTTTTTCAAGTTCCCCGATCTTCATCTTGGGATCATACCGATGTTAGCATGATGATTTTGGTCATTGTTTCAAGTTTCGTGCTTCGAATTTGAATTGAAAGAGGGTTTCCCTTCAGGCACGACCTGTTTGAAACGTTAATGAGAGTCCTTATAATCCGGGTGTTCATACAATATCGGCATTTTGGTGACAATAAACCGGAAAACCAGAATACCGACCACAACGATAAACACGGATACCATGATTTCCATCCAGTGCGGGAAATACCGCTCGCTGGATGGAAGCTGCCAGTTAAACGCAATCAAGGAAATATTGAGCCGGTTCAGAACAATTCCCAGAACCGTCAATACAGCCGTCCAGCGAATGAGCTTGACGTTTTTATCCCGCACCCCCACTGCGTACAGGAAACAGGGCAGCGCGACAAATCCGAGCAACTCGAGCAGAAACCATGCGCCGTAACCCGTTATCAGATAATGCCAGTTATTGGAAACCGCCAGGCCGATGATTTTGATGGTGAAATACCCGGCCAGAACCAGCGAGGCAGCCTTTCCAAACCCAAGCGTCACGCCGGTGTTTTCCTTAAGATGGGTTTGATCCATCTTATCTTCAAAATAATGATGCGACAGGGTGCTTTCGAAAAGGACCATGGAAAGTCCGGCAATGATGCTTGAAACGAAAAAATACACCGGAAGGTAGGTGGAATACCACAGTGGATGAAGTTTTGATGGCGCGATCAGATAAAGCGCGCCCAACGACGATTGATGCAGGGTGGAAAGTACCACGCCGAAAATGGTGAGCAGCATGGTCAGTCTCACCACGATATTCCGGGCTTTTTTCAGCCCGAGCCATTCGAATGCAGCCGGCGTAAATTCAATGAAGAGCACTGTCAGATACAAGGCCACGCAGGCGCCGACCTCAAAGAGAAGGGATGTGGTTCCCTGCTGAACAATGAACGGGTAGGGAAGTCTCCAGGGCCGGCCGACATCATAGTTCAGCGCAAACACAACCAGGGCATACCCCAGAAATCCCGTTAAAATAGCGGGCCGGACCGCCGAATGGTAGCGCTTCATTCCGAAAATATACACGGCCGCTGAGGTCACAAAACCGCCCGCAGCCAGGGCGACACCGCAGAGAAGGTCAAATCCGATCCACAGGCCCCAAGGGTTGTTGTCGGAAAGATTGGTGACCGCAGCCAGCCCCTTGGTGAATCTCAGCACCGTAATAACAGCGCCGATGACCAGGACAACTCCCGCAAAGAGATTAAACGGGGTTAGAAGCGATTTGTTGACGGACAGGGTTTTTTCAGACATCAGATGCCTCCTGTTTAACGCTGGCGGCTTCATCCAGGGCTTTTTTTACAGCCTGTTTGACGGCCGTCTCCTTATCTTTCTGGGCGTCTTTCTGGGCCTTTTCCAGCGCGCCGGCCAATTTCTGTTTTGCCACTGCTTCGGTTTTATCAACAGCCTCGGCCACTGCCTTTGCCTGTTCTTCGGCAGCCACTTTTTCCTTGCGCTGGGAAATGGCATAGATTCCGGTCAGCAGAACCGGCCAGAGCCCCACAACAATCGGAACAGCCCCCAGCGCGCCGGCAGTCAGTTCGGGTGCAGGGGTAATGCCCAGGTCTTCCCGCATGCCGATTTGTTTGAACGGCGTGCCGGAAATATACAACCAGCTTGTCCCGCCCATTTCGGTTTCGCCATAAATGTGGTCCAGATACCGTTCCGGATTTTTCAATATCCTTTCGCGGGCAAGATTCAAAATATCCTTGCGTTTACCGAACGATATGGCCTCTTTGGGACAGGCTTCAACGCAGCCGGGCAGCTGACCTTTTAAAACTCGGGGATGGCACATGGTGCATTTCATCACCCGCGGGGAGAATGCGTTGTCGTATTCATAAGAAGGAATTTCAAAGGGGCAGGCAACCATGCAATAGCGGCATCCGACACAAACCGACTGATCGTAGCTTACAGCGCCTTCCGGAGTTTTCTTGAATGCCTTGACAAAACAGGCCGACGCACAGGCAGGCTCCAGGCAGTGATTGCACTGTTTTTTTACAAATATCGGCTGCTTTGAATTCTTTTCATTTTCAAACCGGTTCACGACCGTGAATGCCTTGGCAGTGGTCCTGCGTTTTTGATTCAAGACGGTTAAATCCTTAAACGGCAGATCCGGCGGCGGGAGTTCATTGACCTTGTTGCAGGCTGCTTCACAAGCCCGGCATCCCACACACAAGGTAATATCATGGAGAATTGCAAAACTGTCCGCATACCCCGTGAAATGAACTGTGGAGGAAGCATTGGCGCTTCTTCCCAAAACAGTGCTTGCACCTGCTGCACCGATCCATCCCAGAAATCTTCTTCGTGTTACCGACATGTCGCTACCTCTGTTAATGCGAATCAAGAGCGGGCGTTCAAAAGAACCGTATTTTTGAAGTTCCGCTCTTTCTGACTTCGATATTTAACCCTGATATCCTTCTGTCTCCAGTTACAGAACCTGAGCTGTTATTTTTTTTCCTTGTGACAGTCCGTACATCCCATGGGTTTTTCCATGCCCATAGCCTTATGGCAGCCCATGCACTGCTGGTGGTAGGCCCCCAGCAACCCGGGTGCCAGGGGACTATTCTCGTTAAAGGGCTTGTTATGACAGCTCTGACATTTCGGAGGCTTAATCGAAACCGGGCTGTTGTGATGGCATCCCTGGCAGACGCTCATCTGGTTCGGATGAAAAAAGCTTGCCAGTTTATCGTCGCCAATATTTTTCAAAAGCGTCTGCGCAATTTTTCGGTGCGGAAACTCAGCCGGTTCGTACTGATGGACCAGGGATTTGATCACCACTTTTTCCGGAATATCCTTCAGAATCTGCTCCGAAAATGGGGACGTCACGGGACTTCGGGAATTCAGCAACTCTCTGGCTATAAGGGGCTCTTCGTTTTTGGGAATCGGCTCAGTAGTCTGCTGGATGGGTTTCATGTGACATTTCAGACAGGCCGATTCGTCGTTTTTCGGTCTATCGATAAAGCCGTGGCAGCCGGCGCATTTGGCATCGGATTTCTTGAGATCATGGCAGCCCTTACAGCTTTCATCGGCATTTGCCTGATGCATGGCACGGTCCAGTGTCACGCCCTTGCTTTCTTTGGTTCCGGTCAGGGTATGGCATTTGTTGCAGGCGTTGAGATCTTCATGGTGACAGACGATGCAGGTATCCGTGTAGCCTTCATGGGCTTTGTGGTCAAAGGGGGTAAAATTCATGCGGGCTTCCGGCTGTAACTGATCTTGGCTGATTTTGAGCAGAACCGTATCCGGTTGATTGCGTTTGATGCGGGGGACATCTTTTATCTTTTCGATCATTGCCTGCTGTTCCGGATCATGACATCCGCCGCACTGAACCGGACCCGCTTTTTTCCCGGCAGCTACGGTCTTTCGATGGCAGCCGATGCAGGCGATGTGTGAGGCCAGCCGATCGGAAATACGGTTATCCTCCGTGACTTCCTTGTGACAGTAAAGGCAGGCGCCTTCTTTTTCCTTGGCGTAAAACAGCTTTTTGGTTTTTTCATCATATTCATGGTGGCAAAGCTCACACTTGTTCTCAAGCGCTTTGGTGTGGCGGTAATGAAGGGATTTGTCCAGTCCCATGGGCTGGAGATCGGAAACAACACCGGGTTTTTCTTTATGACAATCACCGCAGGCAACCGGACCGGCTTTTTCACCTGCGGATGCAGTCTGCTTATGGCATTCGATACAGCGGGAATGGTACACTTCCATGGCCTGTTTCTTGGAATCATCTTTGAGTCGCATAAACTTTAAAGAAAGTCGATCTTTTTCAGTCAAATGACAGACCGAACAGTCTTTTTTCTTTTTTTCCAAAGCCTTGGTATGAGTGTCATGGAGGAATTCAACGCCGGGACGTTCCAGTTTGCCAAAAGACTTGAGCGTATCTATCATAATTACATCCGCCTGCTTCTGATCCCCTTCCTGCGGCCGACTCTCGCTGCCATAAGCGCCAATTCCCCAGGTGGATACAAAGACAATTGCAGCCGGAATAATGAACTTAATCAGTAACGATCTGACTTTCCCCATGATACGATTCCTTGTGAAATATCATTGCGCAATAAACAATCAATGAAAAAACCCCATATCGATAGTTTCAATCTTGTCCCTGTTCAGGATCTTTTTCGCTGTATTACAGATCGAAGAAATTCCATTTTATAATGAAGCTGCATGATCTCGAACTAACGTAGATATCTGATGTAATCCCGCAGTCTCACATTTTGGTAAGCGGAACCTCCAACCATGCGTCGATGCCGTTGCTCCATAGAATTCAACGGATTACTCTTCTATTGTAGTTTATTGCTGTTGTATTTAGTCGAGAACAATTATCATGTCAAAAGAATTTTTTCCATTTTTTGAAATGCCGACATTATTAATTCGAATTGGAATTGACTTTTGTCATCATACAATTGTAAATAAAAACAAGTATTTATAGTTTGCCCGCATCCAATATCAAATCGCATTTTAATCCATCAACCTTATTGCCCACAGAGGAGGCTGTTCTCACATGACAAAACATCGGTTCATGACTTTTATCGTCTTTGGAGCCATCGCTCTCTTTATGACGAGTTGCGCCACTACCAATTCCAACACCACAACAGGGGAAACATCCGAGGCGGCAATTCAGAAAGATCAGTGGTCAGGCGGCATATACCGTGAGTTCGGGGATGTTCTGGTCCCCATCGAAATGGATATGGTTCCCGATGCCTCTTTTGTGTATTCAACCTCCGGAATTGCAGCCGGGGTGATGACTCTTAAAGGCCGAGTGGATACGGAATCACTCTTCACTTTTTTCCAGAACAATATGGTCAAGGACAACTGGAAACTGGTCAGCTATTTTAAATCTCCCAAGAGCCTCCTGCTGTTTCGAAAGGAAACCCGATGGTCGGTGATCAGTATCAAAGGTGAAACTTTTAATACCTATGCTGAAATATGGGTTGCGCCCACTGCCGGAAATGCCGATATCGGAGCGCTGAAATAGCGCAGGGGCCATTGCCATGTTGTCTTCGTTAACGGACAAATCCGTTGTTCTGGGCGTATGCGGCGGCATAGCCGCCTATAAAAGCGTGGATCTGCTCAGACTCATCACCAAATGCGGGGCGTCGGTCCGGGTGATCCTGACAGAAAATGCCGGACATTTTGTCGGACCCATGACGTTTGAAGCCCTGTCCGGCCAGCCGGTATGCCAGAGCCTGTTTGAAAAAGGGGGGAATACCTCCATCCAGCATATCGAATGGGCGCAAACAGCCGATGCCGTTGTCATCGCACCCGCAACCGCCAATATCATCGGGAAACTGGCCTGCGGCATTGCCGATGACGCGTTAAGTACGTTCATGCTGGCCGTGACAGCCCCCCGGATCATCTGTCCTGCCATGAATTCCAACATGTATCTGAATGATGCCGTTCAGAACAATCTCGCCACACTCAAAAACAGAGGATATCAAATTGTCGAGCCGGGGTCCGGCCTGATGGCCTGCGGCACCACGGGCCCCGGAAGACTTCCGGAACCCGGTGAAATTCTCGATGCGCTGATCACTTCACTGACGGAAAAGGACCTTATCGGTACGCACATCCTTGATCACCGCCGGCCCGACAAGAGAGCACATTGATCCTGTCCGGTTCATCAGCAATCCGTCATCCGGTAAAATGGGATTTGCCATTGCAAAGGCGGCTGCTCAGCGCGGGGCGACGGTTTCCCTGGTTTCAGGGCCATCAGAGCTGCCAGACCCCTGTAATGTTCATGTGGTTCGCGTGGTTTCGGCAAAGGAAATGGCGGATGCGGTCTTTGCGCTTTTTGATCAGGTGGATGCCGTCATCAAGACTGCTGCCGTATCCGACTACCGGCCCAAGGCCCCGTCGGATCACAAAATCAAAAAAGGATCGGACGAACTCACATTGACGCTTGAAAAAACTCAGGATATTCTAAAAGAATTGGGAAAGCGGAAAAACGATCAGGTCCTTGTGGGCTTTGCAGCGGAAACACAGGCGCTTGAAACGTATGCAAGACAAAAACTGCTGGAAAAGCACCTGGATATCATCGTAGGAAATATTGTTGGAAACAAAGACTCGGGTTTTGGTTCGGAAACCAATAAGGTTACCCTGTTTTACAGCAACGGGGCCAGTGAATCCCTCGCACTGATGCCAAAGGAGACAGTAGCCGGCATTATTCTGGACCGGGTGGCGGAATGTATGAACCAAAAGGCGTAATGCAACAATTCACACGACCCATAGATCTCCGCGCAGAAAATCATGACCCAAAAGCCTATTTTACCATCCATCATTGATGAAACGCTTTACACACTGCAGGATCTGTCAAAAAAAGGAAGCCGCGGGTTTGACTGTTCGCGGCACAGCCTGTCCGTGTTAAACGCCTGGAAACGGACGAGCTGATGACAGCCGGCGGATGACAGCCGGCGGATATCAGGAACCGGCCGATTTCCAGCCTGCGCAGGACAAAATCCCTGAACCGTTGAATTAGACAAGCAACCGCCATCCGATTCAGCAGATTATCTGCACCAATTTCCGATGACTCGCTTGAATACCATTATCACGGATATTGGGCGACTGCCGGCGCTGCAACCTGTCAACGACCCGGACCCACATTGTTTTTGGCGCTGGAAGCCCTAATGCAGCACTCATGTTTGTGGGGGAAGCTCCGGGATTTGACGAAGATCAGCAGGGAATGCCATTTGTGGGCAAGGCCGGACAGCTTTTGACGCGGATCATTCAGGCCATCAACCTGACCCGGGACCAGGTCTATATCTGCAATGTCATCAAATGCAGGCCACCGGGAAACCGAAACCCGGCCCCCGATGAAATCCTTGCCTGCTCTCCATTTCTAAACCGCCAGATCGCCTCGATTCAGCCGGATTTCATTTGTGCGCTGGGAACGTTTGCCGCCCAGACCCTGTTAAAAACAACGCAGCCGATATCCAGGCTGAGGGGCCAGTTTTATGACTACAACGGCATCCGGCTTCTGCCCACGTTTCACCCCTCTTATCTTCTTCGAAATCCCGATAAAAAGCGGGAAGTATGGGAGGACATGAAGCTGCTCATGAACGAAATGACGCAGTAGAAAAGAACTCGGTGGGGAATGTATGACTGAATCAACTAAACGAACGCTGGTCAAAAGCAGTAAAGGAAATACGGACAGCCTGACGGCTGGCGTGATTTCAGATACGCACGGGGTTCTGGTTCCGGAAGCCTCACATATTTTAATGGGTGTTGATCTGATTATCCATGCCGGCGACATTGATACCCCGGCGGTCCTTGACGAACTGAAACGGATCGCTCCGGTTTTTGCAGTCCAAGGGAACATGGACAGGGGTAACTGGGCATCTCATCTTTGTGAGACCGAAGCCATTGAAATCGGCCAGTGTCTGCTGTATGTACTGCACGATGTCAGCAGGCTGGATCTGGATCCTTCGGCAGCGGGCATGCATGCGGTTATTCACGGCCATACCCACCAGCCTTCCGATGAACTTCAAAACGGGGTCAGGTTTCTTAACCCGGGCAGCGCAACCCATCCCCGTCGCAACGCACCACCTTCGCTCATGAAGCTTTATATCACGGGTACGGATCTTCGCTCGGAGATTATTCACCTGGGATAAAAAGGCTGAAACCGGAGGCAACCGGCAGAAGTGATTGATGGTTAAACTCCCTGTAACCTGCAGTCCAAACTCCAGGTTATCTAATTTCTTTGTTTTTCAATTGCCTGCTTTCATGCAGTCCGGCGCCAGCTTGACGATACGGGCAGTTTTGATGGCCTCTTCCGAAAGATCAAAAATAGCAGCCAGAATCTCCGCCGGCCTCAAAGTCTGCTGCAGTCCGGAACGAATCGTCAGAAACAGGCCATCATCTCCGTCAAGTTCCAGAAGTTCGACATGCTCTTTATAATTGACCTGAGACGATGTCCCTTTTTTGTTGACGCGGGTTATTACAAACGCTTCACGTGCCAGAAAGGCTTCGAGCAAGTTTCTTTCAAACCCGCCTGTTTTCAATTGGATTTTATACCGGATGCTTTCGAGGACAACCGCCTCTTTTTTTGAAGGAGCGATTTCCCATCGGGTAATGGTCAACCCTTCAGGAAGGGCCTGATTGAGCCTGTCCATCATCTGGCAGGTTGAAAATGCCGGGCTTGCAGACACCATGCAGGTTTCATGAAGGCTCTCCATTCCGACCGGAAGGGGATCATCAAAGGATATTTTGGGTTTAGGGTGGAATCCGGCGGAAAACGCCACCGGAATTTTCGCCCTGCGGAATGCGCGGAACATGATATTTGCCAGCTCAAGATGCCCGAAGACCCGTGCCGGTCCGGTTTTGGTATAAGAAATGCGATAGCGGACGGCTTCGGGAATCGCTGGAATGGGCGATTCGACATGCGTTTCCGATTCCCGGCTTTCGGATGCGGAAAACACCCTGGGCTCAATGGCCTGAAAATCACAGACCCCGCAGGACTGGCAATCTCCCGACCGGCAATCCGGTGTGGATTCCTGCTCCAGGGCTTTTTCCCATTCGGATACCAGAAAGGGTTTGGTGACCCGGCTGTGAATATGATCCCAGGGAAGCGGCTCTGAAAGATCCCTTGCCCGGGTCGTGTAAAAAGAAATATCAATGCCTGTTTCCGCAAGCGATTTTTCCCATTTTAAAGGGTCAAAATGATCGCTCCACCCATCCAGGCGGCAGCCATGTTGCCAGGCCGCTACCAGAAGCTGCGCCAGCCGGCGGTCTCCCCTTGCCCACAACCCCTCCAGCAGGCCGACGCGAGGGTCTTGCCATTTGAACTGAACATCTGCAAAATTCAACTTTTCTTTCAGCCAGTGAATTCTTTTCTGGGATTCTTCAACGGTGAGCTGCGGCGCCCACTGAAACGGGGTGTGGGGTTTCGGGATAAAGGTGTTCACGCTGACATTGATCTGGTTTTTATGGCCTTTCATTCCCTTGCTCTTTTGAAGCTTGAGCTTTCGAAGATCGCGCACCAGATCCACCATGGCGGACAGGTCTTCATCGGTTTCCGTGGGAAGCCCGATCATGAAATACAGCTTGACGACCTGCCATCCCAGGGAAAAAGCGTCGTGAACCGTCGAGACGATATCCTCCTGGGTGATGTTTTTATTGATCACATTCCGAAGCCGCTGGCTCCCGGCTTCGGGGGCAATGGTAAAGCCGGTTTTCCGGATCTGTTTGATCTGGGTCATCAGCTCCGGGGTGAGGGTTCCGGCGCGAAACGAGGGAAGCGATACGGCAATGTGTTCCGGCGCGCACCGATTAATCAGGCGGGCCATCAACTCCGGCATGCAGCCATAATCGCTGGTGCTGAGAGACAAAAGCGAGAGCTCGTCATAACCGGTTGCGGCAAGCGCATTTTCCGCCTGGTGCATCAGGGTTTGGACCGAACGCTCCCGAACCGGCCGGTAGATCATGCCTGCCTGACAGAATCGGCATCCCCGCGTACAGCCTCTTGAGACTTCCAGCCGCAGCCTGTCGTGAACCGGCCGGCCATACGGCACAACCGGCCTTTCCGGAAACGGCGCATCGTTCAGGCTGGGGATGATCGTCCGTTGAACCTGCGGATAGTCCGGATACTTGGGAGTGAGGATCTGAAACCCTTCTGGGGTGTATGACGGCTCAAAAAAAGACGGAATATACACCCCTTCGATTTGTCTCCAGGATTTCAAAAGCTGGGTTTTATCGTTCCCGCCGCCCTGCTTCCACACTCTCCAGCTGTCTGCCATTTCAAGGATAACGCTTTCGCCATCGCCAATGACCATGGCGTCAAAGAAATCCGCCACGGGCTCGGGATTGCAGGTGCAGGGCCCCCCTGCAATAACCAGCGGAAAAGACAGATCCCTGTCCTTGGCAAAAAAAGGGATTCCTGCCAGATCCAGAATGGTGAGAATATTGGTATAATTCAGCTCGTAGAGCAGACTGAATCCGATAATATCAAACTGCGCCAGCGGTCTTGCGGATTCCAGCGATGCCAGCGGCAGCCGGGCGCTTCTCAGCCGAGATTCCATGTCCGTGTCCGGCGCATACACCCGTTCCGCTGCAATGGTTTTCTCCCGGTTCAGCAGTTGATAGAGAATTTGAAGCCCGAAATGAGACGTGCCGATGGCATATAAATCCGGAAACGCCAGGACGATGGAAAGTTCTACTGTTTGCGGATCTTTTTTGATGGCGTTGACTTCCGATCCGATATACTGACTGGGCATCTCAACAAGCGGCAAGATGTCTTGAATACACTGTTGGGTCATGATAATATGCTTTCCGTTTATGCGTCATTATGCAGCATGGTGCTGGCATAACTTGCGATGGCAAAATTTTAAAGATAGATGATTCCCATGCAAATGACAACCCTGAAATATTTGTTCGGCGCGTTTATCCTGGCGATGGCGCCTTATGCATCCTGCCTGGAAGCTTCTGATGATTTTCCCCGCGAAACCCCGGTGGTAAAGGCTGTCCGCAAAGTCAGCCCCGCCGTTGTCAATATCAGCTCGGAACAGCAGGTTCAGCAAAGATCCCATCCATTCTCGCGTTATGGAAACAATCCTTTTTTCGACAATTTTTTCAGGGATTTTTTCGATCGCGGTTTTGAGCCCAATTACAAACGAACCAGCCTTGGCTCCGGCGTCATCATCGACGGCAAGCGGGGATATGTCCTAACAAACGCCCATGTAATTGCCAACGCCGGCTTGGTTAAGGTTATTTTTAAGGATGAGCGGCAATATCAGGCCCAAATCGTCGGGTCCGATCCGGACTCCGACCTGGCAGTCCTGAGGATCACCACCCAGGAATCCATTCCGGCCATTGAGATGGGAAACAGTGACGATCTGATGATCGGTGAAACCGTCATCGCCATTGGAAATCCCTTCGGGTTCTCCAATACCGTTACCACCGGTGTCATCAGCGCACTGAACCGGAGTTTTCGAACCGAAGACCGGGTCTTTCATGATTTTATTCAGATCGACGCCTCCATCAACCCGGGAAACAGCGGCGGCCCGCTGCTGAACATCAACGGCGAACTGGTCGGCATCAATACCGCCATATATGCCAAGGCCCAGGGAATCGGCTTTGCCATCCCGATCAGTAAAGCCAGAAGAATCATTGCGGATTTGATCCAGCACGGTGAGGTGATTCAACCTTGGTTTGGACTCACGGTCCAGGACCTGGATGCCACACTGTCCCAGTACTTAAACCTTCCCGAACCGGAAAAAACTACCGGCAAAGGGGTTGTGGTCAAGGAAATCGAGCCTTCCAGCCCGGCTTCGATTGCCGGAATTCAGCCGGGGGATATTCTTCTTTCCATCGCAAACCGCCCCCTGGCTTCTGTCGAGGGTTACCAAACGGTCATTAATGGCATTCCTACGGGTGATACGGTGAGTGTCCAGTTATTCAGAAATGGCAAACCCCTGACCCTGTCTTTGAAATCAGCGATATTTCCAGTGGAAAGAGCACCTGCGCTTGCCTGGAAACTTCTGGGAATCCGGATTGAAAAACCGGCTGCCCAAAAGCGGCCGGGCCGTCAGCCTGCTTCATCCAGCGGAGTGGTCATATCCGAGATCGCCCCTTCGTCCTATCTGGCCAGAATCGGTGTTAAACCGGGCGATATCATTCACCAGCTGGATGATATCGGGATCACATCCGTAGAAGATTTTAACAAGGCCATCGTCAAATATCGCCGAAAAGCCTCAGTTGTGATTCTTCTTCAGCAGGCGGATCAGCTCTATAATATCACCGTTGAGTTATAATGAATGAATCGGGGAAATCGAAATCATCTCAATCTTATCATATTTTTATTGACAATAATGAAACAATACATTATTCTACTTTGATTCAATATAAAAAAGTATTCAAACCCCCATCTGGATGCCTTTTCCAAATGAGGGTTTTTTTTTCATACCCTCGTGTCTTTTTTTATTAAGGAATAGCTCTATGGAAAGAAATATCCAAAAAGTCAGAAACATCGGCATCAGTGCACACATTGATTCCGGCAAAACCACCCTGACCGAAAGAATCCTTTACTACACCAAACGCATCCACGCCATCCATGACGTCAAGGGAAAAGACGGGGTCGGCGCAACCATGGATTCAATGGAGTTGGAAAGAGAACGTGGCATCACCATTGCTTCGGCTGCGACATTCTGCGAGTGGCAAAACCACCAGATCAATATCATTGACACGCCGGGACATGTGGATTTTACCATAGAGGTGGAGCGGTCTCTGCGCGTACTGGATGGCGCCATTCTGGTGCTGTGCGCGGTTGGCGGAGTTCAGTCCCAGTCCATTACGGTTGATCAGCAGATGAAACGCTACAAAGTCCCCTGCGTTGCCTTTATCAATAAATGCGACCGCAGCGGCGCAAACCCCGCGCGGGTGATTCAGCAGCTGCGGGAAAAACTGGGGCACCATCCGGTTGCCGTCCAGATCCCCATCGGGCTTGAAGCCGACCTGAAGGGACTGGTGGATCTGGTTGCCATGAAAGCCCTGTATTTTGACGGAGAAAACGGTGAGATCCTTCGGACCGAGGAAATACCCGCCCATTTGGTGAATGACGCCAGAGAATACAGAGAGCAGCTTCTGGATGCAGTCTCTGTGGTATCCGATGAGCTGACCGAGGCCATACTGGAAGAGCGCGAAATCCCTTCTGATCTTATTTTAACCGCTCTTCGGAAAGCCACTCTGGAGCGTATCGTCACACCGGTCTTCATGGGCTCGGCTTACAGGAACAAAGGCATTCAACCCCTTCTGGACGGGGTGACGCGGCTGCTTCCCTGCCCGTCTGATGTGGAAAATGAAGCCCTGGATATGGACAACCACGAAGCTGCGGTCTCTCTTACAACGGATCCGGAAAAGCCGGTCGTCGCCTTTGCCTTCAAACTGGAAGACGGGCAGTACGGCCAGCTCACCTATATCCGGGTCTATCAGGGAGTGATCGCAAAAGGCTCCACCATTGTCAATGTCCGAAACGGCCGGAAAGTGAAAGTCGGTCGGGTTGCACGGATGCATGCGGACCAGATGGAGGATATCGAAGCCATCCCCGCCGGACACATCGGTGCCCTGTTCGGCATCGACTGCGCATCCGGTGACACCTTTGTCGCGCCGGGCCTCAGCCTGACCCTGACCTCGATGTTCGTGCCTGCCCCGGTCATTTCCCTTGCCATTGTGCCCAAAGACAACAAATCCCAGATTAACATGTCCAAGGCACTGAACCGCTTTACCAAGGAAGACCCCACATTCAAATCCCACTACAACGACGAAACCAATGAAACGGTCATCGAAGGCATGGGAGAACTTCATCTGGAAGTCTATGTGGAGCGCATGAAGCGGGAATATCAGGCCGAAGTCAGCACCGGCATGCCGCAGGTGGCGTATCGGGAAACCATCACCCGCAGGGCGGAGTTCAACTACACGCATAAAAAACAGACCGGCGGCTCCGGACAATATGGCCGGGTGGCAGGATACATGGAACCGGTCGAAGAGCGCGTTCGTGTTTGAAAATGAAGTGACCGGCGGCTCCATTCCCACGCAATACATATCCGCCTGTGAAAAAGGCTTCAAGCTCTGCCTGCCCAAAGGCCCCAAGCTGGGGTATCCGGTAACAGGGGTTAAAGTCGTTATCAACGACGGGGCGTCTCATGCCGTGGACTCGTCCGACATGGCGTTTCAGTCGGCTGCCAGAGGCGCATTTCTGGAAGGCTATGCCAAGGCAAAGGCCGTGATTCACGAACCGATCATGAAAGTGGTTGTTGAAACGCCGACCGAATTTCAGGGTTCGGCCATGGGGCTGTTGAATCAGCGCCGGGGGATGATCGTCGGGGCGCAGGATGAAGGGGTGATGTGTTCGATAGAAGCCCAGGTCCCGCTTGCGGAAATGTTCGGCTTTTCAACGGTGTTAAGATCTTCCACCCAGGGCAAGGCCCAGTTTACGATGGAGTTTTCAACCTATAAGCAGGTCCCTCAGTCTGTTTCCGAAGAACTGATCAAGAAGGCATCCGAAACCAAAAAACATGTCGCATAACCGATGGGGTGTTTCAGATCCCCGGCGGAATGCGGTTTTCATCCCCCATTCTGCCAAAGTCATTTATCTTAAGGAAAGGAATGTTGCCATGCTGAGAAAGGATCTTATTCTGAAAAATCCCCTGAGACTCCTGGGTCATGAAACCGATGATATCCTGCCGGCCGGCGGTTTCGGCGCGGTGCTGGCCTGCGCCGGCGTCGGGAAAACCGCATTGATGGTTCAGATTGCCTTAAATGCCCTGCTCAGGGATAAAAACGTGCTGCACATCAGCCTGAATGAGCCGGTACATAAAGTATCCCTGTGGTATGAAGAAGTGTTCAGAAATATCACCAAATCCTATGAGCTGCACGAAATGAACGAACTCTGGGAAACCATTCTGACGCACCGGTTCATCATGACGTTTCAGGTCGAAGGATTCAGCGTTCCCAAACTCAAAGAGCGGCTGACCGATTTAACGGCCCAGGGCATTTTTTTCCCCCAGCTGATCATTCTGGACGGCCTGCCGTTCGATAAACCCGTGAATCAGATCCTGACGGACCTGAAATCGCTCGCCGCCGATTATCGCCTGCCGGTGTGGCTGGCGGTTCGGACACACCAGCACGAAGAATCCGGATCAGACGGCCTGCCAATTCAGATAGACGGCATATCCGAGCTCTTCAACGTGGCCATACAGCTTCAGCCTGATGGAAAGGAAGTTCTGATACAAGCGCTGAAAGGCGGCAATCCGGCTGCCGGACAGTCGAATCTTTACCTGGATCCTTCAACACTGTTGATCAAAGACAAAACACTATAAATTCCCCGTGGACAGGGGAACCGGCAGATTCCGGATTTCATTCGTCAGGATATGAATATCCGGTGAAGACTGCTGGCCAGTTGGGCCATGACATCGCCGATATAGTGGCGGCCACTGACCCGTTCAAATCCAAAATACAGAATCAAAGCAGCAGCTCCCATCCTGTAACCGATTCGAGAAGGCCACTCCTTCAGCAGGGCCGGGAACAGGGCAGGCAGTATGGCCGATCCCGCCAGAGGCGGAATCGGCAGAAGATGATAGACTGCCATGGTCAGATTTACGGCCATCACCATGCCGAACACCCGGTCTTCCGCACCGTAATGCTTGAATAGCCAGATAACGCTTCCGGCAATGCTGGCCAGAAAAAAATTGGCAAGCGGCCCGGCAAGGTACGTCAGCAAGGTATACAGGCGGGGCCTGGAAAACCGATCGGATTTAATCTGAACCGGTCTGGGCCAGCCGAATCCCGCTGCCAGAAAACAGATGACGCCTGAAAAATCAAGATGCAGAAACGGGTTGAAATGAAAGCGCCTGGAATTATCCGTCTGGGTATCTCCCAGAAACGTTGCGGCAAACACCTGGGCCTCTGCATGAACCGTTACAGCCATCAATACACCCACCGTAAAAGATACCAGATCGTCAAATCGAATGCGCGTCGGATCCAGCCAGAACGGCGTGGAAAAAGCCAATGAAATGGGATCTTGCATCATATTATGTTACCCCCGCCGGTATCCGGGCCCATCCCCGCCTTCGGGACAGGTCCAGGTGATATTCCGGAACGGGTCCTTGATATCACAGGTCTTGCAGTGCAGGCAGTTTGAGGGGTTCAGCTTCAGCTCTTTCCGGCACGTTGCGTCATCCACCCGGATTTCATAAACATTTCCCGGGCAGAATCGGGTACAGGGGCTTTGATACGTGTCATAGCATCGCGTAACACAAAGCTCCGGATCATGGACCACAAGATGCGATGGCTGGTCCTCCCGGTGAAGGGTTTTGGACAGATAGACGCCGGTCAATTTGTCAACGATCAGGACTCCATCGAAAAGCTTCGCATCGATCGGCAACGGGGCCGCCCCGGGCTTGACAGGCTTCAATGTCTTGCAGTCTTCCTCAAGGGGAAGCCGGTCCCGGAATCCCAGACCTTCATTCAGATATTGTGCCGCCAGATGGAAAAATTTAATCGGCGCTTTTTTACCCATTGCAGCGGAAAAATTTCTTCCCGCAGCCAGCTCTTCCCGCAGCCAGCTCTTTTCAAAAAACTCGGAATAAAGGCTCAGCGTCCGCTCTGAATAATCGCCTTTTTCAACAGCATGGCCAATGGCTTCCGCGGCCAGCATTCCGGATTTCATGGCGGTATGGATGCCCTTTAAGGCGGGAGCATGGTGCATGGCGGCCGCTGCCCCGACAAAAAGGCCGCCTGTGACAAAGAGTTTGGGCATGGCATGATACCCGGCGACCGCTACGGTTCTTGCGCCCTGTTCAATGACTTTTCCGCCCTGGATAATGCCGGATACAAAGGGATGGAGCTTAAACCGGATAAACACGTCATACGGGTCCAGAAACGGATCTTCATAGGACAGGGCGGTGAGATAGCCGATGGCGACCTGATTGTCCTTCATTTCATAGATGAATCCGCCGCCAGGTGTGTTCATTCCCAGGGGATGGCCCAGAAAATGCAGACCGTTCCCGTGGCTTGAAGCAAAATAATTGTCTTCGGGCAACGCAATGATTTCCTTGATCCCGGTTTCGAACACATCCGGCATCACCCCTGAAATTCCCAGCTTGCCGGTCATTTCCTTCATCAGGCTGCCGCGAGCCCCTTCCCCGAACACCGTAACCTTGGCCAGAATGTCGACCCCGGGCTCATAATTGGTTTTGGGCTGGCCGTCCTTGCCGATCCCCTTGTCCCCGGTCCGGACCCCGATAATGGATGATTGATCCGCGCCATAAAGTACTTCTTTTCCGGCAAATCCCGGTAAAATATTAACCCCGAGACCTTCTGCAACCTCAGCGAGCCATCGGCAATACCGGGAAAGGCTGATGATATAATATCCCTGGTTTTCCAGATAGCTGGGAACAAACGGAATGCGGTAGGCCTTTTCCGGCGACAGATAGTAGATTTCATCGTCCCTGACCGTCGTTTCAATAGGGCACCCCTGATCCAAAAAATCCGGGATGAGTTCTTTTAACGCTCCCGGGTTTAAGATGGCGCCACTCAGACAGTGCGCGCCGATTTCAGCGCCTTTTTCAATAACGGCGACCTCAAGGTTCAGTCCTTTTTCACCGGCCAACTGCATCAGCCGAATGGCTCCGGCAAGGCTCGCGGGCCCTGCGCCGACAAAAAGGACATCCACTTCCATCGATTCATGTTCCATCATCTACGATCCTCTTTCACAAACGCATATCGCCCAAGTCCCGTGGTCTATCGCACCCATGTCATTACAGAGAAAAAATTCCCCTTTGGAAAATTCATCAGTCACTGACATTACGACCTGCCAGATCAGTTGGTATTGAGTTTTTTGATTTCTTCGGTGATCATCGGGATGATTTCAAAAAGATTTCCCACAATGCCATAATCGGCTTTGGAAAAGATCGGGGCTTCCGGGTCCTTATTGATGGCCACGATGACTTTTGAAGTCTGCATGCCTGCAAAGTGCTGAATCGCGCCGGATATGCCGCAGGCAATATAGACATTGGGAGAGACGACTTTTCCGGTCTGGCCGACCTGATCCGATACGGGCCGCCATCCTTCATCCACAGCCGAGCGGGATGCGCCGACAGCGCCCCCCATTGCCGAAGCAAGTGATTCTATCACCGAAAAATCTTTTCCGCCCATTCCCCTGCCGCCGGATACCACGACATCGGCTTCGGTCAATTCGATTCTGCCCGCAGCCTCCACCTGTCTTCCCAGACAGGAAGTCCGGGGTTTTTCCAGAACAACCGGCCAGGATTCAATCCGTCCGGCACCGGTTGCGGCTGCCGACGCAAAGGCATTGGGCCGAAGGGTGATGATACCGGGACTGCTTTCTATCACGACATCGACCAGAACCTTTCCGCCGAACATGGGCCGGGTAATCGTCAGTTTCTGGCTTTCGAACCCAAGAGAAATACAATCCGTTGCCAGCGGCGCATTGAGCCGGGCCGAAAGCGCAGCGGCCAGATCCTTTCCCTGTGTGGTTGCACCCATCAGAACAAAAACCGGGGCTTCTTTTTGGATGATTTCCGCTGTCACCCGGGTATATGTTTCCGTCAGATACTGTTTCAGCTCGGAATGCTCGGCAGCCAGGATTCTGTCCGGGCCGTAAGCCGCCAATTGCTTGGCCGCATCCTGAACGCTATCTCCCAGTACAACAGCAACCAGTTTTCCACCCAGGGTGTCGGCCATTCTTCTGCCCTGGCTTAGAACTTCAAAAGACACTTTCCGGAAAACGCCGTCTACATATTCCGCAACGGCAAGTATATCTTGCGACATGATGATCTCCTCAAAATAAGGCAAGAGACGCTGTTTCCCTTGCCTGCGTATGGTTATTTCCGTCTTATATCACCTTGGCTTCTTCGTGCAGGATTCTGACCAGTTCCGCAGCCTTTGCCTGAGGCGTTGCAGCATCGATGATTTTTGCAGCCTGTCGTTTTTCCGGCAGTTTCATCGCCACCACCCGCAAGAGGGGGGCAGGAGCTTCCATGCCAAGATCCGCCAGGGTTTTGGTTTCCAGCGGCTTCTTTTTGGCTTTCATCACTCCGGGCAGCGATGCATAACGGGGTTCGTTAAGCCCGCGCTGGGTCGTAAAAAGCGCCGGCAATGGGGATTCGATAATTGCCGTTCCCCCTTCGATGGTCCGGTGACAGTGGATTTTTCCATCCACAATTTCCTGTTTGATCACCAGAGACATAAAGGGAATATTCAGAAATTCGGCAACAGCTGCGCCGACTAAAAAATTTTCATCATCCACAGCCCGCTGGCCTGCAATGATCAGGTCATAAGGTAGCTGCTGAATCACCGTTGACAGAATCCGGGCAATTCCCAGCCCGTCACAGGCAGCAGTCGCCGGATCATTCACCAGAACCCCCTTGTCCGCACCCATTGCAAGGGCAGTCCGGATCGCCTCCACGGCTTTGGCGGTTCCGACGGAAACCAGGGTCACTGTGCCCCCCTGCTTGTCGCGGATGCGAAGGGCTTCCTCGACGGCAAACTCGTCATAGGGATTGATCACCCAGTTTACATCATCGGTTTTGATGGATCGGCCGTCTTCGGCAATCTGAACAATGGATTCGGTTGACGGCACCTGTTTAAGCAATACGATAATGTCCACGCGTATGTCCTCTCTTTTGAATCAAGTCTGAAATGAACGCAAATTATGGTTAAACGCTCATGACCGATCGGTCAAGTTCGCAAAATGAACGTCCCAAAAAAAACCGACATCTGATCTTTGTATTCACCACCGCCTTCAGTGTCAATATCTTTATCAAGGCAGGGATCAAAAATTACAATCGAGCGGCTGTCTAACTGTTCGGCAGGAATATTCCTGAAACTCTGACAGCCTCTCTTTGCATGACCGTCTCATTTACGGCAAAGCAATGCCGCCACTTTTTCTATCATGGCAATCGCCGCCTCATACTCCGCTTTGCGAAACCGCAGCTTCAACGCTGCCTTGAGCATATCCATGGTTATGACATGATGTTGCTCCGCCAGAACAGCCAGCGCAACTAGGGCCCAGTCCTGGGATTTGATTTTCTCTGCTTTAAAGTCGACTTCGATAACGGAAGCCGGACAGGGCGGCAGTTCAATGCCGCCGGCTTTGATGACCAGCGCTTCCGGTGAAAGGTCGGTCAGCATTTTTTTGCGGCGATTGACGCCTTCCGGGGCCAGCGCAATCACAACCGAAGGGTTCTCAATCCCCGTATATTCGATTTCAGTATCGGAAAGGATGATGTCGCTGACCGAATGACCCCGCATGACGGTAATGGGGTAGTCGCTTTTCTGGGCTGCGTGACATCCGGCCGCAGCCCCTGCCAGACACAGCAGTTCCCCGGCGGTAATGATCCGCTGGCCGGCACTTCCCAGTACAACCACTTCTCGTCGGCCCGCTTGCGGGGCCTTGCAGGTAGCATCGATCCGCACGGGTTCCGCTGCGGGCAGGAGTTTTGCAGCCTCCTGCCGGTAGGCCTTTCCGTATTCCGTTCTGGCATTTCGGGTCTTGTAATCACCCAGATCCGGAAGAATTGCCAGATCCGCTTCGATGCTCTTGGGGGTGAGTTTGTTGCGGCGGGTGTAACGGCCGGGACAAAGCCCCCAGATATCGACCAGTGAAAATCCTTCAAAAGCGATGGCCTCTTTCAGTCCGTCCACCAGGCGCTTATCGTAGGTGGATGCACGGGAAACATAAGCTGCTCCGGCCGCCGCCGCAACCTGGCAGATATCCAGCGGCTTTTCCAATCTGTTTAAGAAACCGGAACCGACCTGGGCATCCTGGGGCGTTGTCGAAGAGCACTGCCCCCCCGTCATGCCGTAATTAAAGTTGTTAAGAACCAGAAGCGTCAGATCGATGTTCCGGCGGCAGGTACTCAGTACGTGCGCCCCGCCGATCCCAAGACCGCCATCCCCCATGGTAACGATTACCTTCAGATCCGGCCTGGCCATTTTGATGCCGGTGGCATATGTAAGGGCCCTGCCGTGCAGCCCATGAAAGGCATGGGTATTGAAAAACGTGTCGAACAGGCCGGAGCATCCGATATCGGTAACGATGACAACGTCTTCTCCGGAATATCCCATCCCCGTCAGGGCCTGGTCCAGGCTATGCAGCACCTGGTCATGGGAACAGCCGGGGCAGAACACGGGTGGGCGATTGCTGTTTAAAAGACTATCCATGTTGAATCACCTCCAGAATCTGTCCGGGCTTGATCAACTCTCCGTTCATCTGCCCCAGAAAATCGATTTTTTTATCAGGCAGCAGCCGCTGAATCTCCCGGACGTACTGCCCCAGATTCATCTCCGTCATGACCACCCGCTTGTATGGCGCGGCCTTTTCCCGAATCAGCTGCTCCGGAACAGGCCACAGGGTTTTCAGGATCAGAAGCGATGCTTTTGCGGTGCGTTGCTCAATTTTTTTCACGGCTGTTTTGGCTGCACGAGCGGTCACCCCGTAAGCAATCACCAGCGTATCGGCGCCGGGAACGCTGTATTCCTCGTAGTAAGTGAACGCAGAGACGGATTGATTCAGCTTGTCATCCAGCCGCGCCTGCATGCTTGCGATTTGCCCCGGATCGGTCGTGATGTAACCATCCGTTCCATGGGTCGAGGAGGTTTGACGGACCAGAAACTTTCCGCCGATGGGAAGAAAATCCGGCACCAGCTGTCCGTTCTTCACCCCAAACGGTGCAAAGGGCTGATCCGCATCAGCCAGACTGCGCCCGACCGTCTGCGGCAGGTCAAGCCCATCCAGATCGATCGTCTCACGGGTCATGGAGACTTCCTTGTTGGCTGCCAGAAACACCGGACACCGGTATTGCTCGGCCAGATTAAAGGCCTGCATGGTCAGCACATAGCAGTCTTTCACATCCACTGGCGCCAGTACGATCACGGGCAGCCCGCCGCTGTTGCCCCACTGCAAAAATTGGATATCCCCGTCAGCGCCTTTGGTGGCGGACCCTGTGGACGGCCCCAGCCGCTGAACATCTACGATGACGATGGGGATCTCGCTGCCGATGGCAAACGAGATCTGCTCGCTGTAAAGACTGATGCCCGGACCAGACGTGGCCGTCATGGTCTTCATGCCGGACATCGAAGCCCCCAGGCAGAATCCGATGGAGGCAATTTCATCTTCTCCCTGGAGACAGACACCGCCTTTGGGCGGCAAGAGTTTCAGCATGGTATTATAAATCGTCGTAGCCGGAGTAATCGGGTAACCGGCAAAGAAATTGCATCCGGCAGCAATCGCGCCCCAGCCAATGGCTTCATTGCCTTCCATTAACGTCAGTCCCATATTTATCCTTTGATTGACTAATATAATAAACTGGTAAAAACTCAAAACTATGATGGCAAAGAAAAAAGCTCCAGATGCAGGCGCGCAAATCCCGCAGCGTGAGGCGTACTTATGGGTACGCCGCAATGACGAAGAAAGCCGCGCAACGACGCAGATGGACTTTTTGTGAAGCCATCAATATTTAATCCCAACATCGGAGCAGCCACCGCGTATTATTATTGCAAGAAATTACTTTTCTGGCAACCGGGTTCAATCCCCCTGCCGTGAAAATCATGAGTCGGCAAATATGACTTATTCAATGTCAAATTTTATTCCCTGCGCCAGAGGCAGCGTGTCGCCAAAGTTGATGGTGTTGGTTTGACGCCGCATGTAGATTTTCCAAGCATCCGAACCCGATTCCCGCCCGCCGCCGGTGTCTTTTTCCCCGCCAAATGCCCCGCCGATCTCCGCGCCCGAGGTACCGATATTGACATTGGCAATACCGCAGTCCGATCCCCAGTGAGACAGGAATGCTTCCGACTCTTTCATGTTATCCGTGAAAATTGAGGATGAGAGCCCCTGTTGAACACCGTTTTGCAGGGAAATGGCTTCATGAACGTCACCTTTGTAACGGATCAAGTAGAGGATCGGGGCAAAGGTTTCTTCCTGAACAATATTGTAATGATTTTCGGCTTCAACAATGGCCGGCCGCACGAAGCAGCCCGATTCAAAACCCGGTCCGGTCAATACCTCGCCGCCAAAAATCAGTTTCCCGCCTTCTTTCTTGACCTGTTCCAGTGCTTCCAGGAAGGAAGTGACCGTATTCTTATCGATCAGAGGACCGATATGGTTGTTTTCATCCAGTGGATCACCGATGCGCAGGCTGCCGTAAGCTTTCAGCAGGAATTCTTTGACTTTTTCATAGACCGATTCATGAATGATCAGGCGCCGTGTCGTCGTACATCGCTGTCCCGCAGTGCCGACTGCGCCAAACACCACGGATGGGATCGCCATCTTCAAATTGGTGCTGGGAGTGATAATGATGGCGTTATTGCCCCCCAGTTCCATGATGTATCTGCCCAGACGTCCGGCAATAACGCCGGCGGCATGTTTGCCGACCCGGGTTGAACCTGTCAGCGAAACCAACGGGATTCGCCTGTCCTTGAGGATCTGCTCGCCGATCGTCTTGCCACTGCCGACAATCAGATTAAACACGCCATCGGGCACTTCATTTTCTTTCAGGACACTGCACAGAATGTTCTGCGTGGCGATTGCTGTCAACGGCACTTTTGAGGCAGGTTTCCAGATATTCACATCGCCGCAAACCGCAGCGATCATGGCATTCCATGACCAGACAGCAACGGGGAAGTTAAATGCGGAAATGGTGACGACGATTCCCAGCGGATGATATTGATCGTAGATGCGATGCGAAGGACGTTCGGAATGCATGGTAAACCCGTAAAGCTGCCGCGACAGACCCACGGCGAAATCACAGATATCGATCATTTCCTGCACTTCACCCCAGCCTTCCTGAAGTGATTTTCCCATCTCGTAAGAAACCAGGCTGCCCAGCGGTTTCTTGAATTCGCGCAGTTTGTTACCAATCTGCCGTACAATTTCACCCCGTCTGGGTGCTGGAACTTTTCGCCAGTATTTAAAAGCTTCTTCCGCCTTTTTTACCATAGATTCAAAATCAGCTTCCGATGCCTGATATACCGAAGCAATCTGCCGGCCATCCGTCGGCGAGCAAATCATCAGTTCGCCCTGGTCAATGGTTTTACACCATTCCAATCCGGAAGACATGCCATAATTTTTTTCTTTAATCCCCAATACTTCCAAAATCTTTCTGTCGAACATAAATACTCCTTGAAAATGCGATAAAAAATAGCTGATCTAAACCTGGCCAAAACGATTTGGGATGGACAGCACAACAACCGCGGCTAATAAATTCCGGTCTCTTTCAATGGCCGGTTATCCAGTATCCGCACCGGACTGAATATCGACAGATCCAGGGCGTGGGCCTGCCGGGTAATCAATTCGGCGATATACCTGCCTACAGCCGGGGCCTGCTGCAGTCCGTGTCCGGAAAAACCGTTGGCCAGAAACAGCCCTTCAAGCTCCGGCCATTCTCCGAGGATGGCATTTTCGTCCAGGGTGTTCATCGCATAGAGGCCTGCCCATCCCCGGACCAGCTTCAATGATTCAAATTCAGGAACAAACTCGGCAAGCTCTGGCCATAACAACTCATAAAACCGTTTGTCCTCCCATGAAAAGGAAATCCCCACCTGATCCTCGGCCATGGATTTCCCCAAAAGAATCAACCCGCCGGTCTCGGTTCTAAAATACAACCCGGAAGGTAAATATGTCAGCGGAAGGGGCTCATCCGGCTTGACCTTCGTGTCCAGTGCAAATATCTGGCGCTTGACCGGTTGAACCGGCAGATGCACACCTGCGGTCCGGGCAATCTCTGAACACCAGGCGCCCGCACAATTTACGACGACAGCCGCGCTGATGTCTTCTCCGGTCTTCAGGCGAACACCCGTAACCTTCTTGCCGGTTTTTTTGATTTCAGACACCTCGGCATGGATAAATTCAGCGCCCATGGAGATGGCTTTTGCCCGGTATCCCATCAGCACGCCGTAGGCATCGAAATGGCCATCCTTGGGACCGAATGATGCCCCCACATATCCTTCGGGATTATAGAGCGGATACCGCTCACGCACTTGTTCCGGAGTCCACCATTCAATATCGCAGCCAAGTTCCTGCTGCATTTTCAGTGCATTATCCGCTGGAATCCGGTTTTCTTCATTCACCATGAAGAGGTTGCCCTCCCGGCGGTATGCAATGGAAGGGCCGCTGCCGTCAACTGCCATTTCCTCTTCGAAATTTTCGAGGACCTCAAACGCATATTGGGATATCTGCACATTGGGCCGGAAGCTGAACTGGATTCGGGCGTTGGCCATGGACAGGGTGGTGGATGCGCGGCTATAGGTCGGGTCCATTTCAATCACGGCCGTTTTAAGTCCCGGCGCTGTTCGCGTCAGGTAGTAGGCTGTGGCGCTCCCCATTATGCCACCGCCCACAATGACAATATCATAGGTTTTAGAATTCATATCATCTCCGTCTGATCTTTTTCGGTCCCGGATTGGTTGGCCTGAACCCAACCATTGGAATCCGGACAAGGTCGATAAGCATCTAACAAATCATAGCCCCAACCTGATCCATTTACGGCGGGTTGGGGCTATATATTAATCTCTGAACTGAATACGGATCCAAGATAGGATCACTCTGGCTTGGCACGACGATATTTACTCGCCTTTCTTGACCTCGCTGGCAGGCGATGTCACAAACGCCGGCCGTTTGCCTTCACCGGTGGCGTCAAACTCATACATGGGGTTTCCAACGCCTTCGACCTTGACTTTTTTCAGATTCTGGATAAATGTTTTGCGGTCTACGCCGCCGATCTCGATGACTTTTGCCGCGACCTTAACCGCATCATACCCATAGATGGCTGCCAACGGGGGGAATCCGCCGTATTTGGGAGCCCAGCGATCCACCAGAACTTTGGCTGCCGGCCGTTTCACATCCACTGTCGGCGACAACAGGATGTATACGTCTTTCACATCTCCGGCCAGTTCAAAAAACTTGGGTTCTATCAACCCGTCCGGACCGTAAATGGGGATGTCCCATCCCATCTGACGCACCTGTTTCACCAGCAGACCGCCTTCGTTGTATGTGACGAAAATCAGCAGCATGCCGGGATTTTCGGATTTGGCTTTCATCAGAACGGATTTGAAATCAATGTCCTGACCGGGTGTGATCACGCTTTCATTCACAACTTTAACACCGATCTCGGCCGCTTTTTCCTTGAAGCCTTTGAGAAGCTGCTGGCCGTAGTCCTGGTTCTCGCTGATGATGGCAACACTGTCCTGTTTGAATCTGTTCTTGACGGTCTCCGCCATTTCCTGCGCAATGCTCCGGGTGGTGTAGGTCAGCCGGGCAACGTTGTCAAATCCCTGTTCGGTGAGGGTGTTGGCATTGGCGTAGGTGATGATGTTGGGAACGCCGTTACGATTGTAAACCGGAGTTGCAGCCAGCGCGCAGGAGCTCATGGTGGGCCCGAGCGCAACCAGAAAATCGCTGGAAGAGACATTCTTGGCAACATTGGCGGATTCCTTGGGATCGCCCCGGTCGTCAAAAAAAGTAAGTTTCAGCTTGTAGCCTTTCAATGGTCCGGCCTGAATCCCGCCCATTTCGTTGATTTCCTCAACAGCCAGTTCCTGCCCGCGTTTGTCGCCGCTGCCATAGTCGCCGTACTTGCCGGTACAGGCATCGTAGCCTGCAATATTGATGATTTTCTTTTTCGCATCAATCCCGTCCTTTGCCCATCCAACGGTCCCTATCAACAACAGCGCTAAAATAATGGTGGAGCTTTTTCTGAACATGTCACTTCTCCTTTCAATGTGATAAATACTTGCCTGTTCTACTTTTCGACGGAACACTTCCGTTCTGCAAGGCATCTGTCCCCTGTTTACAATAAACGAGTTCTTTGCCTATCCCCTTACGCTTCTCCCAGATAACACTTTCTGACTCTGTCATCTGCCATAAGGTCTTTTGAATCACCGTGATAGAGGATTTTGCCCAGTTCCATGACATAAGCCCTGCGGGTGATTTTAAGGGCTTTTTTTACATTTTGCTCCACCAGCACAATGGCAATCCCCTGCTCGTGAAGCTGCGCGATGATCCTGAAAATTTCGTTGACCAGAAAAGGCGCCAACCCCATGGAGGGTTCATCCAGAAGGAGAAGCTTTGGCCGCGCCATCAGGCCCCTGGCAATGGCCAGCATCTGCTGTTCGCCGCCCGACAGGGTGCCGGCCGGTTGATTGCGGCGTTCCCCCAGAATCGGGAAAATTTTAAAATACCGCTCGATATCTTTATGGATTTCATCCACATCCTTGCGGATGAACGCACCGATTTGCAGATTGGTCATAACCGTTTGCCGGGCAAAAACATGGCGTCCCTCGGGAACATGGGCAATGCCGGCATGAACAATTTTCTCCGGCGCAATCCCCTGGATATTCTGGTCCATAAAGGTGATACGCCCCTGAGTGGGACGAACCAGACCGGAAATGGTTTTCAGGAACGTGCTTTTACCGGCTCCGTTGGTCCCGATCAGGGCAACGATTTCGCCGGGATTGATTTCAAACGAGACGTCACTCAGCACCTTGATCTTGCCGTACTGGGTATGAATGCCTTCGACTTTAAGCATCATATCTCTTCCTCTTCACCCAGATAAATACTCTGGACGCCGCTGTCGGATTGAATTTCCAGAGGACTGCCTTCCTTGAATTTTTGCCCCATATTCAGCACCACAATCCGTTCGGCAACCGACATGATGAACCGCATATTGTGCTCGATGATAAAGACCGTTGTCCCAGAAGTCTTGATCCGCTGGATAAACTCGGCCAGGGTGTCCATTTCTACCGGGTTCATGCCTGCACAGGGCTCATCCAGCAACAGCAGCTCCGGCTCGGAAGCCAGTGCGCGGCAAATCTCCAGAAGGCGCTGCTCACCGTAGGGCAGGTTTTTGGCCAGCTCATCTCTGCGATCCGCCAGATGCGCCAGCTCCAGAAATTCCAGTGCTTTTTCTTTTGCCGCCTTTTCCCGTTTCCAGGCAGACAGGGGCCGCAGATACACATCCAGAAGAGAATTTTTTATCTGTGAATGCCGGCCGATGAGAATGTTGGCCATAACCGAAATATTCTGAAATACGCGAAGGTTTTGAAATGTCCTGGCAATCCCGATTTCCGTAATCCGGTGAACCGGAAGCGTTGTGATGTCCCGATTCTTAAACAGGGTCTGGCCTTTGTCCGGCGTGTATATTCCGGTCAGAAGGTTGACGAACGTGGATTTTCCCGAACCGTTCGGACCGATCATGCCCAGTATCTCCCCCTTGCCGATACTCAGGCTGATCTCATTGACAGCCATGATGCCGCCAAAGTGCTTCATCAACTGACGGGTTTCCAGCAAAACCATGAACACAATCCTTTCTGAAAGTTTCAGTCCTTGAAAGCGGCTGTCCCAAAGAGACCCTGAGGTCTGAAAAGCAATACCGCCACCATGATCACACCGATGATCAGCATCCGATAGTCGGCCAGGGACCGAAATGCCTCCGTTGCCAGGGTCATGATGATGACGCCGGAAATCGGTGCAAGCAGACTCCCCATTCCCCCGACAATGACCATGATGATCATCAGACAGGATTCATCCAGCCGGAAACTGGAGGGTGTAATCGTGGTCTGATAGACAGCCAGATAGCTGCCTGCAAGCCCCGCATAAAACGATCCGATACTGAAGGCCAGGATCTTGTAAGCCGGCGTATTGATTCCCATTACCGAGGCGGCCAGTTCGTCTTCCCGGATGGCCACAAAGGCCCGGCCGAATCGCGATAGGGTCAAAAGCGCCACAGTCAGATAGGTGAATCCGACCAGAATAAGCCCCAGGTAGTAAAAATCCGTTTCACTGCGGATCGTCCAGGCGAAAAGTTTCGGGATCGGGATGCCCACAATGCCCATGGCGCCGCCCGTAAACGGTATCCATGCCTGAGCGATCAACCGGAAGATCTCTCCGAAGGCAATGGTTAACAGGCAAAAATAATCTCCCCGCACCTTTCGGGTCGGAATTCCCAGAAGCACCCCAAAAAACAAGGCCAGCAGGCCGGAAAGGATCAGGGCGGACAGAAAGGAAAATCCGTAGCGGGTCATGAGGATGGCCGTGACATACCCGCCGATACCGTAAAATGCCGCATGGCCGAGAGACAGGAGTCCGGTATACCCCAAGATCAGGTTCAGGCCCATGCACAGGACCGTGTAAATAAGGATTAGGTTGACAATCCCCATGTAATAGGCGTTTTCAATGACATGGGGCACAACGGCAAGCCCGATAATCCCGGCAATATGCAGCAGAACATTGAGATTTCTGCCTGATTTTATACGAATCTTTGGCAACCTTTCTCCTTTCCGCCTACACTTTTCCGGAATCCGCATTGCCCAATATTCCGGTCGGCCGGATGAGCAGGATGGCAATCAGGATCAAAAAAGTAATCGGATCTTTATATGAACTGGACACATAGACGCTGATCAGGTTTTCCGACAGCCCCAGAATCATGCCGCCGATCAGCGCGCCGCCCAGACTGCCGATACCGCCGATGACCGCCGCGGTAAAGGCGATAATGGTTCCCCGAAACCCCATGCTGATGGAAATGGCATTGTAGGAGGCTGAGTAGAGCACCCCTCCCAGAACTCCGAATACGCCGCCGAAAAAATAGACAACCGATATGGTCCGGTTGATCGGAATTCCCATCAGACTGGAGGTGGGGATGTCTTCGGAAACGCATAAAATGGCTTTTCCGGCCTTGTGATGTTTTAAAAACAGATTGAAGCCGACAATCACGACCACCGCGACACAGAGCGTGAAAATATGGGTGACAGAAATCTGAGAGCCGAATACGCTTATATTCTGGTTCGGGAAAAGGGAGGGGAAGGACAGCACCTGGTTTCCCCATGTCAGCTCTGAAGAATTCTGGATGACATAGGCTGCACCCAGCGCCGTGATCATGGAAATCATGCGGTGCTGCGCTGCTCTCAACCGCCGGTACGCGATGATTTCCACCAGTGAAGCAAGCGCTCCGCCGATGGCTGCGGCAGATAAAACCGCAATAAATGGATTCAAATGGAACTTGGAAAGGAGCGTGTAGCACACCAGGGTACCGAAAATGTAAACATCACCGTGGGCAAAGTTCATCAGCTTTAAGATGCCGTAAACCATGCTGTAGCCGATGGTGACCAGGGAATAAATGGCACCGACCATAACGCCGACAATCAATACTTCAATTAACATCGGTTCTTCTCCGGCTTAACTCGCCAAAATGCTACATGAATCCCTGAAAAGGCCTTCGCACCAGGGCGGAGTGTACATACTGAATCATGGTTATAAAATCGAATACCGGCCGGTTCACCGCTGCCTGAACTGCTGCGGCATAGGGCGGCAGGTCGCTGCATTCCAGAACGATCGCGCCGATATCCGGATGCTTTTGAACCATTTGTTCAGCGACCTCGACAACCTCGCGTTGAATTTGATCCGAATCCAGGGTCCCTTTTTCCAGCAGAACGGCTTCACGGAATTCGATCTGATTTTCCATCCCTCCGAATACCAGGGGAATTTCCGGCGTAATGCCCACGCTGGAAAAATGCTCCGGCGTCAGCGCGCTGGAATCCGCGGAAATGATGCCGATTTTTCGGCCCCTGGGAAGCATCTGATAAATGAACCCGACCTGGAGAAGACTGGAAAGAAACACCGGAATGTCCAGCGCCTCGGCGACCTGTCTTTGAAACAGCGCCATAAACCCGCAGGCCCCGGTAACCGCTCTTACCCCCTCGTTTTGAAGCTCCCTGGCCGCTTCGATGAACGGTTCAATCAGGGACGGGTCCCGCTGATTGAGCAGGCGGTCGATTGAGGCGTTTTTGACGACCTTGTACCGCACCGGAAAATCAAATGTGCCGGCATTGCCCACGTTTCCGGGAACGCAGGGATACGCGGCATCCAGAATGAGAATGCCGACGGATTCTCCATACCATGACTGCAACTTGTTTCGAACATGATAGACGGCCATTGAGGATGTTTCCCTTTTTTCGATAAATTACTTCGACAAGGTGAATTCCGATGGGGAATGATCCTATCGAATGATTTTGAATAGCGATTGAAAACGAAGGAGACAAAATTCAGCAGATCAGGGGACCACAGTCTCAGAAACAACCGACCTTCAATCAAAACAGCCTATCCATAATTCACTGAATTCGATCATCTGAATATCATTGATATACCAATGGGATTGTAATTGTCAATACTAATAATATCATTAAAACTTCATAAGTGGCTGCCAGTCTTTTTCTTATAACATACTTATAATATTATGATTTATTTTATTTTAGACAGCGTATTACACTGTAACGTATGGAAAAGTGCCGGCAGGGAGCCTTAGAAATGGTACGCGAAAGCGATGAATTGAAATAAATTGTCCCGTGTAGGGATATCAGGAAGGGACTTCCAGAAATTTACGCTTGATCCGTTCCACGTGGCGAAGCAGTAAAGATTTTCGGGTTTCACCTGCCTCGATCGGGTTTCGGCGCGCCAGAATCGAGCGGATGGCCCGAATTTCATTGGCAACGGCCAGAACCTCCTCGGTCCAGTCCCCGCGCCCCATGATGACAAACCATATCCGAAAGGTGAGATTGTAAAGCTGATTGGAAATATCCCGGAGCACCGGATTGTTGCCGGCATCGTAGAGAATTTTCCGAAGCGCGGAATCAATCATCGCAAGGCCTTGATGGTTTCGCTGATCAATCAGCGCCTCACAATCCCTTTCAAGCTTTTCCAGGCTTTCAAGATGGTTCGGTGTCACCATCTCCGCGGCAAGCCGACCTGCCAGCGCTTCCACCTCCAAGCGGACCTGGAACACATTCATCATTTTATGAAACTCGATCTCTGTCACCATGGTCCCGGAACGCGGCAGAATCCGGACCAGTTGTTCCCACTCCAGACGATACAGCACTTCACGCAAAGGGGTACGACTGACCCCGAATTCATCCGCCAGAACCTTCTCGTTCAAAATCTGGCCGGATTGGTATTCCAGGAACAGGATCCGGTCTCGAAGCTGATTATAAATTTCCATGTTCATTGATTTCAGTCCATTGGCATGTCGGGTAAATACATCATTCAGTTGTGCGTATCAGTGGTATTTCTTTAATATTACAATCCTTACCAAACCGGAGCCGTTAAATCAAGAACAAAAAAAGATGGGCGGATCGAAATTATCCGTAACAGAAAAGAGGAAGGTTTCATCCCCCCTTAATCACCACCAGGGTGATGTCATCCGCCTGAGCCGAAGTCTGCCGGAAATCAGCAATTGCAGAAAGGATCGCCTCAATGATGGTGCTGGAAGAAGAGCGGCTGAACTGACGGATAATCTGGCGGAGCCGTTCTTTTCCGAAGCGCTCCCCGGAAGGATTTTCAGTCTCCCATATGCCGTCCGTGCCGATCAGGATGATTTCATTACCGGTGCAGCCGGCTTCCTGATATTGCTGATAGTGCCATGAAGCTTCAACGCCCAAAGCGATGCCGCTTCCGTCCAGTTCCCGGAAACTGTCCGAAACAGGGTCGTAAACCTGAGCTGCGTCATGGCCTGCTCTGACCCATTGGATCCATTTGTTTTTACAGTCTATCACCATGACAAATAGCGTCATGAAGTTGCCGCTCAGGGCCGTATCCACACCCAGCAGGCGATTGACATCGCCCACAATCTCTGAAAGGGTTCCCGGCCGGATGATCCGGCTGCGCAGCAGTGCCCGTGTGGTCGTCATTAACAGCGCCGCGGAAATCCCGTGACCAGCCACATCACCAACTGCCACACCGATCCGGTTTTCCCCAAGCTCCGGAAACTGCAGAAAATCATAATAATCTCCGCCGGTGTCGTCGCAATAAAGGCTTTTTCCGGCAATATCCAGCCCGCGGAAATTGATGGATTGCAGCGGCAGCAGATTCTGCTGGACTTCCTTTGCCAGGTCCAGAGACTCTTTCAGATGCAAGCGTTCTTTGAGCTGATGCGCCATGGCGTTAAAACTGGAAGTGAGCTCTCCCACCTCATCCCGACTGTTGACCGAAAGCGGCTGACCGAAATCGCCACTGGCCAGTTTTCCGGCGGCAACGGAAACATCCTTGATCGCGGCCACGGTTTTGCCCGTGACCCATCGAATCAGCAGGAGGATTGCCAGAATGGAGGACAGGCCGAAGATGATATAATAGTTCCGAAATGAGATCATCGGCGAGAGGATTTCTTTTGCAGGCGCAATCATGACAAGGGTCCATGGCGCTTCCTGAAGTCTGTAAAACCCAACGACTTCGGAAATGGGGAAACCGGAACCGAACACAATGCCAAGTGATTTTTTCTTTAAGGCTTCAAAAGCCTGCTGCTCGATCGGGTCTCCGGATTCCCCGAGCTGTCGCCGGCCTTCAGGCGCCGTGGCTGCCAGTATACGGCCGTTCAAATCCACAAGAAACGCCTCGTTGCTTTGCCACCAGCCGGATGATTTTATGGTTTCAATCAGATAATCAAACCGCATCACCGCTTCCAGGGAGCCGACAATTTCTTTTGCGTTGTTTTTGATATCAGATATGAGGGATACGGTCAGGCCGGCCTCACAGCTGATCTGGCAGGATGGAGAAACCTCGATGCTAATGGACTGACGGCCGGCGCCATGCATGCCCATGTGGGAAGAATCCGGCAACTGCTGAGACAAAGGGATTTCATCCTGCGGAAGGGTTCGTGCTGAAGGAACAGGAGTTGGAAACCTGTTCAGGATAACGCGGCTGACCCCTTCCACTGCCTTGAGTTGCTCAATGATATCGTTTTGCACCCATTCCGCATAGGGCTTTTCAGAAGTCCGCCGATACAGGTCGAGCCAGATTTTCGGCATATTCAGGCGCATATCCACCTGATGTGCCGCACGCTGCAGGCGAAGCATGGCAGCCTCTCCCCACTGGTCCAGAAGCTGGGTGCGGGTATAGAAAAATCCGGTGGTTCCCATCCCGAGAAGCAATATCGCAACGGGAAGCAGCACGAAAAAGTAAAGCCGCTGCTGAAGCGTTCTGGGCGTCAACAACACGGCTGCCCCGCATTCCATTCCATGAGAAGCCGCTGCTTTTTTGCGGTGTTGCATGCCTTGCAGGCCGGCGTGACATTGCCCTTGGTGGTTCTTCCACCCCGGGAGAGCGGCACGACATGATCCATGGTCAATTCACCGGCAGGCGTGGGCTGCCCGCAATAGCCACAGACGCCCTTGGCGCACTGACGTTTCCACCACTGGGACGCACGCAGTTCCCTGGCTTTCCGGCGCTCCCGCTCAATGTCTTCGTTTTCCAAATTGATTGTAAAAGCTTTCATCGCAATTTCTTATCCGCAATCCATCCCTGAATCTGCTCTACCAGCAGTGCGTAATAGGCTTCAGATCCCCCGATCCCGTGGCGGCCGAAAAAATAATTGATTTCAAGAAACAGCGGAACAGGCTGTTTTTCCTCCGAAGAAAACAATATATCAAACCCGGCCAGATTAATGTTCGTTTTGGCGCAAAATTCGCGAACCGCCTGAACCGCCATATCCTGAAGTTCGGGATCCGAAACCCTGTCCATCCGGGCGCCTTTTGACAGGCTGGCGCAAAAATTGCCCGGCTGGTCGTGGGACCGCCAGTAAGACAGGTATTTTCGATATATCACCACAACCCGCAGAGACCTGAACCCGGAAGGGATATACCGCTGGATTAAAAACCCGTGCTGCCCGGTAGCCTCATAGGCATTGACCTGTCCGAGACACCCTTCAAGCTCATCATCGGATGAAATCAGGTGGACATTGTCCCCTTCCCCGCCCCAATCCATCTTCAGCACAAACGGATATGCAGGCGGAAAGTGGGCATTTGTTTTACAGGACACGACATAATCACTGAAACGCTCGAAGATCATCGTCTCCGGATGGCAGGCGCCGGTTTCCAGAAAGAGCCTTGCCTGCCCCAGCTTGCCGGGATAGGCGAATCTGGCGGTGTAATCCGGGAAAAACCGGGGACAGTTCCGGCTGACCATCCGGTAAAGTTCCCGTGAACACCCCTGGGGCAGCACAACGGCATCCGCAGACCGGATCAGCGCCAGGTCGTCTTCATCCGGAAGCCTTCCGGCACAGAGCCGATTTTGATCCGCCTCAAAGCAGGGGTGAAATGAAAGAATCATCCGTAACCGAATTTGGACAGAAACCGGGTGTCCTTGCTCCAGTTTTTTTCCACCCGGACATACAGTTTCAGAAACACCCGCTTTCCGAGCAGTCTTTCGATTTCCTTGCGGGCATCTTCCCCGATACGCCCGAGCTTGCTTCCCTGCTTGCCGATCAGAATGCCTTTCTGAGAATCGCGTTCCACATGGATGGTGGCGTGAATACGGGTGAGATCCGCGCTTTTCTCGTCCTCCTTGAATGAATCGACGGTCACGGCAACCGAGTAGGGAATTTCCTGTCCGGTCTGGCGGAATACCTTCTCCCGGATAATTTCCCCGGCCAGAAACCGGACCGAAAGATCCGTCAGGTTTTCTTCAGGGAAAAAAGCCGGGCCTTGCGGAAGGACTTCAGACAAAGCCTGAAGCAGGGCATCCACCTGTTCACCGGTCTGGGCGGATACAGGCACAACGTCCTTGAACGGATAAATGGCCGACCATTCGGCGATCAGGGACAGCAGGGACGGCCGGGCGATCAGGTCGATTTTGTTCAGGGCCAGAACGACGGGACGGCTCTGTTTCTGAAGGGCGGCTTTTAAAATAGCTTCGGATTCGGAATCCGCGTCCGAAGCATCCACCACCAGGAGCAGGGCGTCAACATCACCCATCACCGAAAGCGCTGTTTCAACAATACGGGTATTCAGAGGGCTCTTTGCCGTATGAATACCCGGGGTGTCAATAAACACCAGCTGGGACCCCGGACGGTTCACGATGCCTTGAATCCGGTTTCGGGTGGTCTGGGGCTTTTTGGAAGTTATGGAAATTTTCTGGCCGATCATGCGGTTCAACAACGTGGACTTGCCGACATTGGGAGGGCCGACAATTCCGATAAAACCGGTTCTGAATCCTTCCTCAGAGTGTTGCTGCATGGCATATCCTTTCAATGGCGTCCCAGATCCGTTCCTTTCCGTTTCGGGTTTTGGCGGAAAACAAAATGAACTGATCCTTGGGGATACCTGTGGTTGCGGAAACAAGGGTTAATTGCCGGGCCTGCTGAGCTGTTTTCAGTTTATCGGTTTTTGTCAATATAGTGATGGTCGGAATTTGATAATGTCCCAGCCAGTTGATCAGATACAGGTCTTTTTCATCCGGTGTCCGGCGGATGTCCATGATCAGGACGACGGCCTTCAGCGTGGTGCCGCTCGGACAGATAGGTTTCGATCATGGGCTTCCAGCTTTTTTTAATGGCAGCCGGAACCTTGGCGTATCCGTATCCGGGCAGATCCACGAATGTCATGCTGCCATTGATATCGAAAAAATTGATCAGCTGGGTTCTGCCGGGCGTGGTGCTGGTCTTGACCAGGCGTTTTCGATTGACCAGGACATTGATGAGTGAGGATTTGCCGACATTCGATTTGCCGGCAAACGCAATTTCCGGAAAATTCACCGGCGGATACTGTGACGGCCGGGTGGCGCTGGTAATAAATTCAGCGGACAAGATATTCATCGTTTTCAACTTCTTGATTTCAGGTAGGCTTCCAGGCGGTTCATCCCTTCGGCGATGTTTTCCAGGGAATTGGCATAGGAAAACCGCAGATACCCTTCGCCGTTCTTTCCAAAATCAATGCCGGGCGAAACACCGACACAGGCTTTTTCCAGAATATCAAAGGCCAGCTGATAGGAATCCATGGAGATGTGCCGGGCATTGGCAAACACATAAAAGGCGCCGGTGGGCTCCACCGTGATCCCAAGACCCATTTCCCGGAGCCTTTTGATCATGAATTTGCGGCGCTCGTCATAAATCCGCTTCATGCGGGTCACATCTTCGCCGGCATATTTCAATGCCGCAATCCCGGCTTTTTGCACCATGGAATTGGCGGAAATGAAAAAATTCTGATGAATTTTCTGAAGGGCCCGCATATAGGGTTTGGGTGCGATCACATATCCCAGCCGCAGACCGGTCATGGCATAGAGTTTTGAAAAACCGTTCAGCACAAAGGCGTTGTCCGTAAATTCCAGAATGGAGTGCTCTTTTCCTTCATATACCAGGCCGTGATATATCTCATCCGAAACAATGCAGGGGGAGAACTCGGCGATCTTTTTCATCCGCTCCGCAGACAGCAGATTTCCCGTGGGGTTGGACGGAGAATTGATAAAAACAGCCCGGGTTCTGGCGGTGATTTTTTCCCGGATCGCCTCCGGCCGATACTGGAATCCGTCTTCTTCATAGACCGGTACCCGGACAGGGACGCCCTGTACAAACTGGATAAAATTGGGATAACAGGCGTAATGGGGATCCGAGATGATCACCTCGTCCCCGGGCTCAAGAAGCGCCGAAAACACCATGAACATGACAGGGGACGTGCCGGAGGAGACCAGAATCTGATCCGGCTCCACCTTTACCCGGTAAGTTGCGTCATAATACTCGCAGATGGCCTCCCGGAGCTCCAGCATCCCGAGGCTGTGGGTGTAGTGGGTAAACCCGTCCTCGAGTGCCTTGCAGGCGGCCTCCTTGACGCATTCGGGGGCGTTGAAATCCGGTTCCCCGACCTCCAGATGGATGACATGCCGGCCCTGGCATTCCATCTCGCAGGCCTTTTCAAGGACATCCATCACGATAAACGATGTCATTTCCTGTGTACGTTTTGAAACCATGGGCTGGGCTTTCCTTGTGATCAATTATTTGTTGCCGATAAATGAATCCCCGCTGTGAATTATCAGGCGGTCCATATAGCTTTCGATCCGCTGCACGGCTTCTTTTTCGGAGGAGACATATTTTACGGACTCCCGGAACCTGCTGCTTTCGGGAAGTCCCCGAACAAACCACCCCAGCCGGCTTCGCATCATCGGACAGGCCAGTTTCTCGCCAAGATGGCACACGGATGCTTTAACATATCGTATCATTATCTCACGGCGTCTGGCAATATCTACTATAGGGATTTGCCTGGAGTTCAACCGGGCATCGATCTGGGAAAATATCCAGGGGTTTCCCATGGCGTGTCTGCCCACCATGACCGCATCGCAGCCGGTCTGCGCAAACATGTCGATGGCGGTTTCCGGCGAAACAATATCCCCGTTTCCGATGACCGGAATGGAAACCGCTTGCTTGACCGCTGCGATGACGGACCAGTCCGCATTTCCCTGAAACATCTGCTGTGCGGTCCGGGGGTGAACGGCAATGGCATCCACACCGGCGTCTTCGGCCACTCTGGCGATGTCCAGGGCCTGTTTGCCGGACTTATCCCACCCGGTCCGGATCTTGATGGTCAGCGGAATGCGGATTGCGCTTCGTACCGCGCGGAGAATTGCCTCTGCTTTAAACACATCCCGCATCAGGGCCGCTCCGGAACCGGTCTTGAGCACTTTTTTAACCGAGCACCCGAAGTTGATATCCAGAATGTCGGCTCCCGATGCCTCTACCATTGCCGCAGCCTCAGCCATCATAAACGGATCGGATCCGAAGATCTGAATGGAAAGCGGCTTTTCTTCCGCAACACTTTCCAGCATGGTATGGGTTTTGCCGGAACGATAGACCAGACCGTTCGAGCTGATCATCTCCGAGCAAACCAGACCGCAGCCGTTTTCCTTGGCGATCAGGCGAAAGGGCAGATTGGTGATGCCGGCCAGAGGGGCCAGCACCGTCGGACTTGAAAGCGCGATATTACCAATTTTCATAAAATCCGTGGTGGGTCTATTCTCCGAAAATACCGGCGGTGCGATTTTGCAATGGATCAGAACCGCCGTCAGATGGCAATGCGCCTTTTTCCGGAATCCGTATCAGTTGTCCGATTCCCATGATCACTGCCCTTGAGGCATCGAAGCCGGTTTCTTTCATGGTCCGCTTCAAATCGATCAGCGGATAGCCGATAGGCTCATCACCCAGTTGGAAAGCCCCCCAATGGGCTGGAATGAAATATTTAGCCCCCAGATCATCAACTGCAAGAAGCGCTTCCCTGACGTCAAGATGCCCATAATGCATGAACCAGCGCGGATGATACGCGCCAGTGGAGATCAGGGCATAATCGATTCCCGGATATTTCTTACCGAATTCCTTATAGCCCATGAAATACCCGCTGTCACCGCCAAAGTAAATGGTCGTATTCTCCGTTTTCAGCAGAAAGCTTGACCAGAGAGTTTCATTGGTTCCTTGAGTCAGCCGTCTTGACCAGTGCTGTGCCGGAAGACACACGAGGGATGTTCCGTTTCCGAAGTCGATGGTCTGCCACCAGTCCATTTCCACGACTGTTTTTTTGCCCGTTTCTTCAACAGTCCCCTTGAGCCCCAGGGGAACGTAGAAATTCGCATCATCTGGCAGACCGCGAAGACTTGCCGCATCAAAATGTTCGTAATGGTTATGCGAGATGACGACATTCAGCTTTCCCTTTAGCGTTTTCATCTCGGAAAGGGTGAGGGCCGGCGGCGTGTGCCGCTTCGGAAGTAGCGCCCGATCGGAAAACATCGGATCCATGAGCCAGAGCTCACCGCCGACACGGATCAGAAACGTGGCGTGACCGATCCAGGCAATGAACTCCACATCCGCCGGCAGTTCATCGATACGAGTCTTCAATCCGGGAAAGAACTCCGGGATGGCGCTTTTTTCTTCCTCGGTGTATGCGTTTCGGGTTGACAGCTTCCAGCTCAAAAACCTTGCCAGGCCGCCATGCTCCATGGGCATCCACGGGTTAAAGAATTTGCCATCCCTGTAATGCGGCGCATAAAGCAGGTCATGATTTACGGTTTCCACGTCATTTTGCCATTTCGTATCGCTGAACGCGGGCGAGTTGGATCTGCAACCCGTCAGGACGATCAAACAGAGGCTCAATAACAAATATTTCAAAACATCCTCGCATCCATGTGAAAAAATGAAGACCCGGTATAATACAATTCTGGCCATGTTGATTTCTGTGGCATTCATCCTGCAAATAGGGCAAAATTAATGGATTATACAGTCACCCCTTTATTTTTTCTTTCGGGTAAAATCGCAACCCATTGAGTTTGAAATTAAGTAAAAATCCTTAATTGTCAACGGATTTGGTATTGCTCCGGGAATTAACGTTATGCAGAATACAAGCATCTGCACGGAATTCAGACAGAAGCTTCTGGACTGTCTTTGCGGCTGGAATGGAGTTTCGCCCACCCGGGAAGCCTATCTGAACGCAGCACGGGAATTGACGGCATGGCGAACAGATCAGAACCATGGCGGGTTGTGGGAATCGCCGCCGCTGATGGTGACGGCAACCATTGACGATGGCTGGGGGCACGGCCTGGAAGTGATCGAAAAACTGGCCGCGGCAACAGGGATGCAAATCCATTCCCTGGGCCTGCTTCAGTCACCGGACAGCATTACAGAAGCCTGTCTGAAACTGAACCCCCGGTTTCTGGGGCTGACGGTTCTTCAGTTTGATTCGGACGAGCAGGTCGCGGAAATCGTCCGCCGGTTGCCTTCATCAACGATTCTGATTGCCGGAGGTTCGGCCTATCGGTATGATGAAGACTTTGCCCGGCGAACCGGAACCCGCGTGGTGGTGAAAAACGGCGCTGCACTGCTGCAGTTTCTCATGAATTGGGATGGCAAAGCAGATCCATCCTCATTCGTTCCATGAAAAAAGAGCCGCCCCGACGATGAGGCAGAATGCGGTCATTGCCGAAAGAATCATCAGCTCAGGCATGACATCGGAGAGGCCGGCCCCGTCATTCATGATTTTTCGCACCGCAGTCAGAATATGGGTCAGGGGAAAGGTGGCGGCAATCCATTGGATCCATCCGGGCGCGCCTTCAATGGAAAACCAGACGCCGGACAAAAACATCATGGGCCAGGAGATAAAATTCAGGACCCCGCTGGTGAATTCCTCGCTGACGCCCCGCGATGCCAGGACAAGCCCCATGGAAGTCAGGCTGAGACATCCCAGAAAAAAGACCACGGTCAAATCCAGATAAGAGCCGGCCACATCAAACGAAAAAATAAAATCGCATCCGATCCAGACGATGATCAGGGTGAACATGAGCAGAAAAATCCGGGAAAGCATCTGGGCGCTGAGATATTCCATTGCTGTCAGGGGCGTTGCCTTTAGACGCTTTAACACGCCGTTTTTCCGGTACCGGACCACCACGTACCCCACCCCCCACAACGCGCTGAACATCATGTTCATGCCCAGAATGCCGGGAAACAGCCAGTCGATATACCGAATTTCCTTGCCCTGGATCACCCGTCTGCTTAATTGATTTTCGGTGTCTTTGGGCTGAAGGGAGGCGATCAGCAGCTTTTCCAGGATATAGCCTTTGGGGGAGGACGCATTGGTCCAGTATGCATAGGGGGCTGATCCCTGCTGAATCAGCAGATCGATTTTATGCTGCTTTAAAAGCACAAGCCCGGCCTCAAGAGACGGAACGCCCACAAATGCCACATATCTTGAAGATTGAAAGCCTTCGGGAATGTCCACCCTGTGATGGATGGCCACAGGGGGGGCAACGGGGAACACCCCTGCCTTGTATTCCGAAAAGGATTTCCCGCCGAAAATGATGCCGAACCCGGCAACAATCAAAAAAGGAAACATGAAATTCCAGCCGAATGCCGCGCGATCCCGGAAAAACTCCCGATTTCTGGCGGTAAACATGGCCCAAAATCGCTTGAATCGCATCCGTTACTCCCGAAGCTGCCTGCCGGTTAATTTAATAAACACGTTTTCCAGGTTCGCCTCCGGGCAGGGTTGGCCGGTGCTGTCTTCACCGCAATATTCACAGATCAGATCCGGGACCGTGCCGCGGGCAATGATGTGGCCATAATCCATGATCGCAATTTCGTCACAGAGCAGCTGGGCCTCTTCCATATAATGGGTGGTGAGAATGATGGTTTTCCCCTGCGTTTTGATATTCAGCAGAATATCCCATAGATTCCGCCGGGCCTGAGGATCCAGGCCCGTTGACGGTTCATCCAGAAAGAGCAGCTCCGGCCGGTTCACCAGGGCCACGGCCAGAAGCAGCCGCTGTCGCTGACCCCCGGAAATCCGGTCATTGTACTGGTTCTGAATGTCCAGAAGATTGCACGTAGCCAGAAGGCTGTCAATATCCGCCGTCTTGTGGTAAAGTTTCTGAAATGTTTTCAGGGTTTCCCGGACCGTTAAAAACGAGAGCAGGGCCGTATGCTGGAACTGAATGCCGATTTCTTCGTTAAAAACCCTCGTCCTGGGGCCTCCCTTGTAAATAACCTCGCCGGAATCGGCGGAAAGGATGCCTTCCATCATCTCGATGGTGGTGGTTTTTCCTGCACCGTTGGGTCCCAGCAGCCCGAAACAGATTCCCTTTGGAATGGCAAAACTGACATCGTCAACAGCTTTAAGGGATTTATAGTTTTTTACCAGATGTCGGACTTCAAGAAGCGGATTCATGGTCATGGGCGTGGTGTTTGCTGTAAGTGTATCGACATGTTGTTGCAGTTTATGAAAAAGCCCGGCGGCTGTCAAGGACGAATCCCCGGAAAGGTTTGTCTCTGCCGGGCCGTGACCCGTTATCCAACTTTATGCTTGACAACAGTCTGCTTTAGATGGACAAATTAAATGTTGAAGTTGAAGCACAAGATAACGGGCAGGCCGACGGGCCGCGCCTGCGCAACCATCCATAAAGGAGGAACCCATCCATGTATTATTTCCGGATGACAATCCCTGTTTTGACGATTTTCATGCTTTTTTCGATCGTACCGGTTTCGGTTGTACCGGCAGTTGCAGCCGGCATCGCAGCCCCGGCACCGGCGCCCCTGCCTGAATCCGCAAAGCCTGGCGCAGTCGATCTTTCCCGGAAACCGCTCCGGCTCCCGGAACCCGTATCCGCTTCGGCCCTTCAGTCACTGATCACGGCGCATCCCGGCACATTTGACCTGATCGATATACGGACGCCGGATCAGTTTTCGGATTACCATATCCCCGGTTCCCGAAACATCGAAGTTTCGGAAGTCGTTTTCAATCCCGATTTTCTGACCGGAACCATTCCGCTCATTCTGGTTGACCGTGACGGGTCCCGGGCCATGGCCGTCGCCGGGATCCTGTCTCAGAAAACAGAGCGGCCGATACGCGTACTTTCCGGAGGTCTGGAAGCCTTCTGGTTGGCATTCGAAAGCAAAAAAGGCCGGTCGGCTCCCGAGCCAATAACTTCTCAGCCTGTAATCCAGCCTTCACCCCCGCAGCCGGCTCCGGATGCACCGGCCGCTCCGTCTTCTCCGGCCAAACCCCAAAGCGCCGGATGTTAGGAGGTCACACCATGAAACTGCTATCCAAAGAACCCATGCCCCCGACCAATCCCTACCTTGCCGGGGTTTTTCTGGGGCTGACGCTGCTTGCATCCTTTCTGATCCTGGGCGCGGGCCTTGGCGCTTCCGGAGGCCTTGCCCGTATCAGCGCCTTTATCGAAGGGCAGCTGTTTCCAGCCCATACGCTGGCCACCGAGTATTTTGGCGCATGGGGGAAAAATCCCCTGGATTATTATCTGGTCTTCATGCTGATCGGCGTTTTTATCGGCGGTTTTTTTTCCGCTGTTTTGTCCCGCCGGATCAAGATCGGGGTTGAACGCGGAAAGGCAAGCCCGTTGCGGCTGCGTCTTTTTTTCGCAGCTTCAGGCGGCGTTCTTTCCGGCTTTGCCAGCAGGCTTGCCGGCGGCTGCACGTCCGGCCAGGCCCTTTCCGGCAGCGCTCTCCTTCTTTCCGGCAGTATCGTGTTTCTGATCTGCGTGTTCGCCGGCGGGTATGCCACCGCCTGGCTGGCAAGGAGGCAATGGAATGATTAATACCTTCTATGGACTAAATTCCCTGAATTCAATGAACGCCATGATCGCGGCCCTGGTGGTCGGCATTTTTTTCGGCGTTTCCCTGGAAAAGGCCGGTTTCGGCAGTTCGAGGCGGCTGGCCGGCATTTTCTACTTCAGTGACATGGCGGTTCTCAAAGTCATGTTCACGGCCGTTGTCACCGCCATGCTGGGACTATCCATCGCCATCTGGACCGGCCTGGTGGACCCCGTCACACAGATCTATTACATGAAGACCTATTACGGCACCTATGTGGCGGGCGGCCTTATGTTCGGCGCCGGATTCGCCATCAGCGGGTGGTGTCCGGGAACCGCCGCTGTCGGCATGGCTTCGGGGAAAATCGATGCCATTGTATATCTCGGCGGTGCCATGATCGGCTGCATTCTCTTCAATGAGCTCTTTCCCCTACTCAAGCCCATTTACAATTGGGGTCAAAGCAGCCTTCAGACATACGGCCAGCCTGGCCTGGCCTTTTTATATGACAGCCTGGGCACTTCCCGGCGCATGGTGGTTCTGGGGATCACCCTGATTGCCCTGGCCTGTTTCTGGGGAACGGAATTTATCGAAGCCAGAAGGGGCAGGAAAGCCTATTTCAACAGCCCGTTTCTGGCCCGGTTCAGCCTGGCGCTGATTCTGGCAGCCGGCATTGTTTATCTGATTCCGGAAAAACAGCCGCCTGCAGCCGAATTAAAGCCGCCTGCCGTTGAAGCAACGCAAACGGTTGCTGAAACGAAGCCGTCTGCTGTTAAAACCCAACCACCGGCGGTTTCCGAGCATGCCCTGCTTTCCGATGTGGCTTCTGCCGCCGACCATGTGGCGCCGGAAGAACTGGCAGCCGCGCTCTACAACCGCGATCCGGCTTTTCTGGCAGTGGACATCCGGCCGGTTGAAGAATACAACGCCTTTCACATTCGCGGCGCGGTGCATGTGCCTATGCCGGATCTTCCCGTATTCGTATCCGCCCATGCCGATAAATCCCGGATCGTGCTGTATTCAAACGGCATGGTGCATCCGGCCCAGGCCAGGGATTCGCTCTATCGCGCAGGCGCCCGGAACGTGTTTATCCTGACCGATGGGCTGGACGGCTTTATCGATCAGTGCCTCAAACCCGTATCCCTCCGCGCCGTGCCGCCGTCCGCCGAAGCCGCCAAGCAGATCAACGCGTGGCGGGCGTTTTTCTACGAAAAGGATGCAACCGCCTCCACGGCGCCGGATGCATTGATTCAGGGGCTGAAACTTCCCGGCATGCTCGATACGGGCTGGCTGGCGGATCATCTCACCAGCCCGGGCATCAAAATCATCGATACCCGCAGCCAGCCGGAATACAATACCCGGCACATTCCCGGATCACTTTCCGTTTCCCCGGAAAATTTCAGGGGAAACGTGGACGGCGTTCCTGCCATGGTGATGCCGGCGGAGGTCCTTGCCGCCGATTGGTCTCTGATGGGAATCCAGCCATCGGACTTGATCGTTCTGGTGTATGACGGCGATAAAATCCGGGATGCCACCCTGGTCGGGATCGCCCTGGAACGGGTCGGGCACAGCCGGTACGCGGTTCTGGACGGCGGATTCGACAAGTGGATGACCGAAGGCAGACCAGTCGGAACCGCCCTGCCCCAAGTTCAGCGATCGGCTTACCCGGTAAAACCTGGCGCCGACACTTTCACCGTATCGTATGAAACGGTTCTGGCCGACGTTCAAAAAAGAAGTGCCTTAATCCTGGATGTCCGGCCCGAAGACTATTTCACCGGCAAGAAATCGGACGAAGCCCGTGCCGGACATATTCCGGGAGCAATCAACCGGGTTTTCAGCGCAGACCTTGTAAAGATCGATTCATACACCGGATTCAAGCCGCTGCCCGAACTGACCGAAACCTACGGCAAGCTCATTTCGTCCCTGGACACCCCGATCGTGGTGCAATGCCGCACCGGCCATCAGGCCAGTCAGACGTATTTCGTTCTGAAGCACCTGCTGGGCTACCGGAACGTCAAATGGTACGACGGCAGCTGGACCGAGTGGGCCGCAAGGCCGGAACTGCCGATTGAAAAATGAAACGACGTTGTTCATGACATGAAGCATTTATGTACCCTTATCAACAAATCGATTTATTAATGGATTTCTCATGCCCCAGCTGATCACAATTGTTGGCCACTCAAATTCCGGGAAGACCACCTTGATTGAAAAACTCATCCCCGAGCTGAAATCGCCGGGGATATCGCGTTGGAACCATCAAGCACACCCATCATGGTTTTTCGATGGATCAAAAAGGAAAAGACACTTACCGCCACCGCGCCGCCGGCGCGGATGCCGTTCTGGCAGCATCCCCAGGTCAGATCGCCCTGGTGAAATCCATTCCGAAATTCAGCCTGGACAGCCTTCTGCCCTATTTTCAGGACATGGACATCGTTCTGGTGGAAGGGTTCAAACAGGAAAAAAAGCCCAAAATCGAAGTCTTCCGGTCCCAGATAAATCAAACCCCGCTTTTCCCGGAAGATGACCTTCTAGTGGCGGTTGTTACGGATTCCCCTTATTCCGCAAGGGTTCCGGTGTTTCAATTCGAGGATATTCAGGCTGATCTGCGACGTGATAGAAAAATATTCAGGACTTGGACTGGACCAATGAGGATTACTCAACTCCGCCTACAACCCTTCAAGACATCAGCGAATTTATGAAAGCTTTCAGTCGCTGACACTTTTTAAGTTAGATCGCGGTGCTGATTTGTCAGCGGATTCGCTCCGTTCTGATCATTAAAAAGCTGATTTGGAAATAAGGATGATGTCTTATGGGTCTGTAGAGTGAATGATACTATCAGTATCCCCACAGGCCGTGGCATGCAGGAAGAGATATGCCGTAGAACCCGGGAAGCCCCGCAGGGCTCCTGCCGTGGAAACAGCGGTAGTATGGAATTTAGTTTTATATGAAAATGATCAATACCCATCCTTATTCATCTACATTCTTCATTAATCAGCTTGGTTCGTGATTTTTATATTCGTGGTTGCCACAAGGGCACCGACAATTCGTTGTGCATAAGCTGATCGGTCATGTTACTTCGCGCGCTCACAGGCTTCAGTTCTAAATCGACCTCTGTGAAGAATGTCTTTATTTTTTATCCGTTATTCATTGTATCGTTTGTGGAATCAGATTGAATCCCAAGGCAAGAGCCTGCTTTTGCAGGTACAAAACTTTCTTTTCTTTGTTTCTGAGTGTCAGATAATCTTCCCCCAAATCTCGAAACTCCGCTCCATCCTTGATGACATGATAAACTCCCAGAAGAATACGGTGAGCAATCGCCACAATGGCCTTCTTTGCACCTCGGCGGGCTTTGAGACGATAATATTTGTCCTTGAAATAGGAACCTTTTTTCTTGATCGCTGCCCATGCCACCTCAATCATAATGGTCTTGAGATGATGCTTTCGTACCGGACTTCGGCCGCTTTTTCGTTTGCCGGCACTTTCGTTGTTGCCAGGACATAAACCGCTCCACGATACCAATGCCGTATCCGTGGGAAAACTATCCAAAGTGGGACCGATTTCCGCCAGAATGTCACAGGCCGAAACGTCTGATATGCCCGGAGCCTTCTTCATTCGCTCCAATAACTCACTTTGATCCATCACCAAACTACGGATCTGTTGGTCGAGTGCTTCAATTTGTCCCTCCAAATTGGCAATCGTCCCCAAAAGCGTTTTCAAAATAAACCGGTGATGGCCCATGAAGAACCCCTGAATGGATCGAAACAGCTCCACCTCTTTGCCTTTGAGTTTCCCGCGAATACAGGCCTCGATATCCGTCAATGTCAGTTCCCGATCCACAATCAGAAGTTTCATCAGATTGCGGCCTGTTACACCAAACAAATCCGACACCACAGAATCGATCTTGATGTTTGCCGATTCGAAAAGCTTATGTGTCCGTTTCCGGTAATCGCCGACTGATTGAACATACTTTTTACGTAGCCGCGTCAGTTCGCGCCATTGCCGAACCGTCATCGGTGGAATGAAACTTGCCTTTAAAAGACCATGTCGCAACAATCCGGCGATCCACCGACTGTCACCTATGTCTGTCTTGCGCCCGGAAACGTTTTTCATGTTCCGAGCATTGGCCAGAACAACTTGAACCGTTTGCTCCAATACATTGTGCACAGGGCGCCAGTAAACCCCCGTACTCTCCATGGCCACAACCGGACATTCATGATCCAACAACCACTGCCGCAGCAGCTTTAAATCGTCTGTGAATGTACCAAATACCTTAATCTCGTGTTGCTCTTCCCCATTGCTGTCGGGAAAAATAACGCAGGCCGAAACACTCTCTTTATGAACGTCCAGTCCGCAACAAATGGGATGCACAATCCTGATAATTCTGCTATCATCTTTTCGAGTCATGGTCTTCCTCCTGATTAAGTTTTTTTGAGAGAACTACTTAAACAGTGGAATACCGTGACTCAACACGTTATTGCAATAAATCCATTTTCATCCTTCGTTGTGCCCGCCCCGGGCATGGGGGTTACTTACTTAGGCAATGAAGGGGAAACCCTGAAACAGAAGTAAAAATCCGACCCCTGAGGGGCCGGCTTTGATTTAACCCCTGGAAGGGGATGAAATTGTCTCAGCCCTCACCTCCGTCATGGTGAGCACCATGGCTGGATTGTGCAAATTTGCTCAAGGGAACCAAGTGCACCAGAGGAATTTTCAAGGACACTATGATCAACCAGAACAGTTTTGCTGCTACAGCCATTGACATTGTCTGAGAAAGCAGCTGTTCTTTGCATGTTACTGAATAAGTCATTCAGATGGCAGAGCCACTGAACTCTGACCTGGCCCTAAGGGCCAGGGTTTTTATGCTGGACTAAGAAAAACTTAACTCCTGCACAAAAGGCGGCAAAGAAAAAAAGGCAACAAGAATATATGGCCATATTTGTGAATGGTAAACAGAAGCGTGTTAAACGCCCCCCGACAATAGATGGAATGGATGTTGATGATTTTATAATGAATAACGCAGATCCAATATTTCTCCATCAGAACGAATTGTGGGAATATATGGATTAACCCAAAGATAACAATAATCCGGATCGAGCAGACGCGCTAACCCGGCGTGCTCCTTATCCGGGGCGTTATAATGCGCCTGAAAGAACATTCTTCAATGATCGAATTTTTCTCTTATAAAGTGTTCAACATATGAACCCATTATGGATTTTGGCGGCATTTCTATTTGGTGCTGTTATCAGCAGAATAGGTCTGCCTCCCCTTGTGGGATATTTGCTGGCCGGATTTGTACTGAACAGTATCGGTGTTACGGGCGGAGAACTGCTGGAATCCATAGCCGATGCCGGTGTTACGCTGCTCCTGTTTACCATCGGACTGAAGCTGAAGATTAAAAGTCTTGCCAAACCCGAAATCTGGGCCGGTACATCCATTCACATGGTTGTAACTGTTATTATTTTCGGCTTTGTGATCCGGATGCTTGGATTTTCAGGGATGCCCCTCTTTGACCAATTGACCGGACATACATCGCTGCTGATCGCGTTCGCCCTGAGTTTTTCCAGCACGGTTTTTGCGGTGAAAGTGATAGAGGGAAAAAATGAGATGGCCTCGCGGCATGCGGCTGCCGCAATCGGCATCCTGATTATGCAGGATATTATTGCAGTTGTTTTTCTGGCAGCGTCCACGGGAAAAATTCCTTCCGTGTGGGCCGTGCCTCTTTTGGTGTCGCTTTTTATTGCAAGACCTGTTTTTGGAAGACTCATGGAGATGTGTGGTCATGGCGAACTGCTCATGCTGTTCGGTATCCTGATGACGGTTGCCGGTTACAACGCATTTGAATTTGCCGGGCTGAAAGGTGACCTTGGGGCGCTGGCGGTGGGAATGCTTCTCGCCACTCATCCCAAGGCGCCGGAACTGGCCGACAGGTTGCTTGGATTTAAAGATTTGTTTTTGATCGGCTTTTTTTTAAATATCGGCATTTCCGGCTCTCCAACGCTCTCAGGGTTCATAATCGCGCTATTACTGGCCCTGACCATGCCCTTCAAGACCGGATTGTTTTTTATCCTGCTTACCCGTTTCAAGCTGCGCGCCCGCACATCGCTACTTGCCTCTCTCAGTTTGTCGAATTACAGTGAGTTTGGTCTGATTGTCGGCTCAATCGGCGTCGCCAACGGCTGGATCAGCAGTGAATGGCTGGTGGTAATCGCCATTGCACTTTCACTGACCTTTATCATGGCCGCACCCTTGAATTCAGCGTCCCACAACATATATGCGCGGGTTTCAGGCCGCTTGAAATATTTCGAGACTCCGACCCGGCTGCCGGAAGACGAGCCCATCGATCCGAGCGACGCTGAAATTGCGATTCTCGGTATGGGCGGTATCGGAACAAGCGCCTATGATGAATTGAGGCGTCGATACGGTGATATCGTGATCGGTATTGATTTTAACACGGAAAAAGTGGAAGAACACCAGAAAAAAGGAAGACGGGTGCTTTTTGGAGACGCCGGCGACAGTGATTTCTGGAAACGCGTCGAACCTTCCAGAAGCTTGGTCTGTCTGGTCATGCTGGCACTGCCTGATCCCAGGACAAGCATATTTTCAATTCAGCAGATGAAGGAAAGAGGCTACAGAGGACAAATTACCGCGTCTGTCCGTTATGAGGACGAAATGCAACTTTTAAAAGATGCCGGGATTGATGCCGTATACAATTTATATGAAGAAGCAGGTGTTGGTTTTGCCGACCATGTGTGCGAGCATATGGATTATTGTAAACTCAAGAATGTCGAATTGTGAAAGATTCAAGTCAACTCTTGACTCTTTCAGGATCATACAACAATCTTATCTGTTGGTTGGACGAGCCCGACTACGTTATAGGTTCCTCGCTGTTTTGTGTGGCAAATCCATATGAAGATCCCAACTTATGCTTATGTTATACAAAGTTTGACTATTTACTTCGCGGTTTTCTCATGGATCCAATTCTTGATTGATACGGAAACACTGTCTTTGGAATAACTGGATCGAAGAACCGTCCAGCAATCCAGTCTTCGTTCATGGGGGTTGATCAAATGTTTTGACGACCGCCGGTCAGTTCGGCTATGGTAAATAATACCAGAAATATTCATGAAAAAATCCGGAAATAAATACTTTCTCATTGATCAAGTAAGCATGACATTTCAAGGTGGGTCATCCATACCAAACAGCGATGAACCGATTTTTCTCTATGATCAGCCTCTCGATAGGAGGACTTAGTCATGTCAATTCTTTTTCCAAAACCGTTCTCGGCCTTCAGACATTACAGAATCATCTGGTCATGGCGCCGATGACGCGCAGCCGCGCAATCGACAATATTCCCGGTGCACTCATGGAAGAGTACTACGCACAGCGGGCCACCGCGGGGCTTATTATCACCGAGGGAACGTCGCCCTCACCGAATGGGTTGGGTTACCCGCGCATTCCGGGGATCTTCTCACCGGCTCAGGTTGAGGGGTGGAAACGCATTACCGATGCGGTGCACGCCAAGGGTGCAAAGATCTTCGTCCAGATCATGCACTGCGGACGAATCGCCCATCCGCTGAATCTGCCTGCGGGAGCGCGCGTGCTGGCACCTTCGGCCGTGGCAGCGGCCGGCGAGATGTACACGGATGCAGAGGGCATGAAGCCGCATCCCGTGCCGCAGGCGATGACCGAGCCGGACATCAAGACCGTCGTCAACGAGTTTGTTCAGGCAGCAAAGAATGCAGTGAAAGCTGGGTTTGACGGCGTCGAGCTGCACAGCGCGAACGGCTATCTGCTCGAACAGTTCATCCGTCCGAACACGAATCTGCGCACCGACGGTTATGGCGGTTCGATAGAGAACCGCGCGCGTTTTGTGCTGGAAGTGGCAGATGGGGTAATCGGCGCCATTGGCAAGGACAAGGTCGGCATCCGGCTTTCGCCTTTCGGCGTGTTCAACGACATGCCGCTATACGACGCAATGGAAGCGGATTACGCTTACCTGGCAGAACAGCTCAATGCCCGCGGGCTGGTGTATATCCACCTTGTGGATCACTCGCCCATGGGCGCGCCGCCGGTGCCTGACGTCATGAAGGCGGCATTCCGCAAGCTGTTCAAGCGGTCGTTGATACTTTCAGGCGGGTATGATGCTGAACGAGCCGAAAGTGATCTGACAGCGGGTAAATGCGATCTGATTGCCGTGGGGCGGCCTTTCCTTGCCAATCCCGATCTGGTGGATCGATGGCAGACCGGCGCGGCCGTTAACGCGCCGGATATGGCTACGTTCTACACGCCCGGACCCAGGGGCTACACCGACTACCCGGTGTTGACGAAATAGGTTGGAAAAAACAGAAGGTATTGCAAATAATTCCTGTCAGGAATTTAAATAATAATTTATTTGACTAAGGAGATCATAATTCAATAGACATATAGCCAGCCCTGAGCACTGTCAAATCAACCAACAGCCTGATCTGTATGGACTTTATGTCTTTTTACTTATGGTCTCCTGAGTATCTATGAAATAGCCTCCCTGCCAGAGCTGATAATATGATAAGAATTACTTTTCAAGACCAGAACGAAAATAGGGGGGGGTACCGAGTATTTTTCTCTGATTTACGGCTAAGGCAATCTGAATGGCTGATCAGTGGTCAGCTTGACCACTGCCAGATGCCGGAAAACCTAAACGGCAATTGTCATAAAAATAGCCCGAATGGAAAACTAACCACCCGGTAACCAGACCGTTATTCTGGTCCATGCCCCTGCTTCACTTTCCATTTTCACGCGGCCGCCGTGAAGCTGAACAATCTTTTTGACAATTGCAAGGCCCAGTCCGGCGCCCCCGTATTGTGTCGAACGGGATTTCTCCACCCGATAGAACGTATCGAACACCCTGGGCAGCTCTTCCTTCGGGATACCGGGACCTGTATTTCTGACGGAAAGATAGATCCGGGCTTGTTTCTCGGTGACATGAACCTGTATCCGACCGTTTTCGGTATTGTATTTGACGGCATTGTCAAGGATGTTGATAAGGACTCTACGAATCTGGTCTCTGTCACCGTGCATCCGGAGCTGTCGGGGCATTTCGGTTTCAAGCCGGATAGCGGCCCGCTTCAGCAAGGGTTCAAAATCCGCCTCTACCGAGTAAACCAGATCCGCTACATTGAACGATTCCCATGCCAGCGGTGTCCGGATTTCCAGAACGGACAGCTCCAAGAGCGTTTTGACCAGCCTGTCCATGCGCAAGACATTGTGCATCTGGCTATCCATCTGTTGTTGAAAGGCTTCCGGTAAATCCCTGCGCTGCATCGCTTCATCAAAAAAGAACCTCAGCATGGCAATGGGACTTTTGAGTTCATGTGAGGCATCGGCTATAAATTGTTTCTGCCGGGCAAAGGAAAACTGGAGCCGATCGAACATTTGATTCAGACAAGTGGCAAGTTCATGAATTTCATCGCGGCTGCTTCCCGGAGGAATTCTTTTTTCCAAAGAGTTTTCGTTGATGTCTCGGGCAAGCCGATTGATGGTTGCAATCGGTTCTACGATCCGGCCGGCCATTGCAAAACTCAGACCCAGCAGCAAGACGGTCGAGACAGCCAAACCGATGGCGATGGCAACCAATAAGTCGGAAGACTCCTCTTCCAAGTTTTCCATGGGCCTGGCGATCTGAATCAGATAAGGCAGCCCATGGATATTGATCTCAATCACCCGAACTCTGAAAGAGGCTTCATCGTCATCGTCCTGGTGAGGATCGATACGCTTCCTCGGGATCTGTGCAATTACCGTGTACCCATTTTCACTCCTATCCCGATATAATGGCAGATCCACCACTTTGGACATCTCGGATTGATACACAACGCGCTGATCTTGGTCGTAACCCTTGATCCAATAACGCTCAGAAGATACGAGCGGCACCTTGGCTGGCTCGTTATCCAAAGGGTTTTCCCCCGTGGCCAGTTGCATGGCCACGACATCCGCCACCGCCTTCAGCTGCGCATCCATTATTTTTAATGGATGTTCTCGCATTTCCAGGAAAATCACCAGTGAAAAAACGAGGCTGGACAGCACTCCGGCGCCCGCGACCCAGAGCATGATCCTGTGGCGGATTTTCATCAGCCTTCTTCCTTGATAATATAGCCGATACCCCGGATCGTCCGAACGATATCGCCGTCGGCATCACCGATTTTACGGCGCAGGTTCTTGATATGGACATCGATATAGTTGGACATGGTAAACGGATCAAAATCATCGCCCCAGACATGCTCGGCCAAACTGAAACGAGAGACGGCCCGGTTCTTGTTGTATAGAAGAAATTCGAGGATGGCGAATTCCTTGGGTGTCAACTCCACGGCGTTGCCGCCGGCCGTCACCTCGCGTGCGATGGTGTCAAGCTGAATATCGTTGATTCCCAGAACGGGCCTGACATGTTCCGAAACCCTTCTGAGCAGGGCACGTACCCGTGCCAGCAGCTCCGCAACCGAAAACGGTTTGGCCAGATAGTCGTCCGCCCCCTGGTCGAGCCCCTTGATCTTATCGTCGATCTGACTTCTTGCCGTCAGCATCAGGACCGGGGTTCTAATTTCGGCCCGGCGGATTTCACTCAGCACCGACAACCCGTCTCTTTTGGGGAGCATGACGTCCAGGATGATCAGATCAAAAGGCTGATCAAAAATCCTGTCCAGAGCTGCCTCGCCGTCAGCAGCGGTTTCGACGATATATTTCTGAGCAGTCAACATTCTGCCAAGCTGGTCCCGAATATCGGATTCATCATCCACCAGAAGGATTCTCATCTTGGCGCTTCCCACTTTTCTAAAAAAGCATCCATTGCCTGGGTCGGGCCAAAAGGCATGTGGCCGAAGCGAACGGCCAACTGTTCCCGAGCCTCGGATTTCGACGATCCATCAACCACCATCTTCCAGAGTGCCGCAGCCAACCCCGATCGGTCGGCACCGGCCTGACAGTGAATCAGGACAGGACGGGGGGCAATACTATAGAGCCTTAACAATTCCTCTATTTCCAGTGATGTTGGAGCCCTGTCAGCGCTCAAGCCGAGATTATAATGGCTGATGCCGTAATTTTGACTAATCGCGGTCTCCTCCGTATACCACTGCTTGCCATCGTTTTTGCCTCTCAGGTTGATAATTGATTTTATCTCGAACTTATGGATGTAGTATTCGAGTTCATCCTGATCCATTTGAGCCGACCGATACGCCTCGCCTGGAGTAATCGGGTGAAAGTTTCCATTTTCTTCCAAGTACCAGAAACGGGCGATGGTGATTAACCCAATAAAACCGATAAACACCATGGCATTTTTTATCATTCTGTTTTGACAGCGCTTCATATTTTTCTTTTTCCGAGGGAAAAAACCTCAGTGGATTTCAATCCGTCATGGACCATTCCCTTGTTGCGATTCATGAACGCTCTCCTGTTTTTCGTTACGTCAGATTCTATCATAATGAAAAAGGGCATGAAGTTCAACAATCCTCGAATGTCGTCAATTTTCCGAATTGCGTTCATGATGTCAGGGACGGATCTGAAATCCACCCCTACGAATATTTATACCAACGATGTCATCTCGACTGCCGCTGCATTTAATGATTCCTTCTGGCCTTGTTAAAAATCATCAGGCCAATGATCAGCAAGGGAATCCCCGCAGCCACCGGAAGCACCCGGGTTGTCTCCAGGACAGCTTTCTGCCGGACGTGAAATTGGATGGTCGAACTGGTGGACACCGTTTGGCTGTCCCGTGCAGTGACGCTCACAACCACCCGGTAGTCGCCGCCCTTGATGAGTCTCATAGGCCAATCGGTTCGCAGGGACTCACCCGGTCCGAGGGTTGCGCCGGTAATGGCCTTGTGGGCACTCCAGTCTTCCAGGTCCACCGGCTGTTCATTTCCCGGATCCATCTCCACCAAGCTGATCCAGGCGACCAGTCCTTCAACGGGTTTTGCGCCCGTGTTGGTGATTGTGCTCCAGAACCGCAAATGATCCCCCATGACGGGTGCCGATGGATTTTGTCCATCCGGCTGAAGATCAAGGGTCAACGGGTTCTGGGCCGCGGCTGCGACCGTTGTGAGCAGGGCCGCTACGATAAACGCTGACAGAATATATCTCCTTATGTTCATGGTGGCTTCCTCTCATTAAAAATCAGGGTGGGCGGCGCTGCGGCGGGCTGCCAGTAAACAGAGCCCCAACCAGGTGGCCACGAGCAAAAGCCGGGTAATCTGGGCGGAAAACGGCTCACTGTCGATAATGACGCTGTCGAAGGTGTTGATCGCCCCGGCAAACGGGTTGACTGCATCCAGTGCACGTCCGATGACCGAACCCCGCAGGCCCGGACCTATCAGAAGCGGACTTGCAGCCAGCATCAGCAAAATAACCGTGCTCAACAAAGAAGCCAGTACACTGCCCGTGCGGGCGGACAGCGCCATGGCCAGATAGCCGAATCCAAGCACCACTGGCGTGCCAAAAATGGCCAGATAGAGCACGGCTGCTCCAAGATTCTGGCCGTTTGCGCCAACGGCCCATAAATAAGGTGTCGCCACCGCAAACATGACGCCCCATGCACCCAGTAGCCCCAGCGCCTTGCCGGCAAGCAGCGCGTTTGCGCCGACCGGCGTGCAAAGAAGCGGCACCAACGTACCCCTCTCCTTTTCTCCGGCATATGCATCGCTGCCCAGAACGGCTGTCAGCAGGGCACCTGCCGCCAAGACCGTCCCTGTCATCATATAGACCACCTGAGCGTTATCGAGCAGGCTCAGCTCGGTGTTGCTTACCAGAAGCAGACTGAAGGCGGACAGCAGGCCGCAATAAGCCAACAGCCATAACAGGCCGCGCTGGCTGCGCAGCATCTGCGAGCTCTCTTTGTAAACGATTGTCCATTGGGTATTCATATTGCCGCCTCCTTTGCACGAGCTGAATTCGGCCCGGTGATGTTCAAATAGAGTTCCTCCAGTCCAGATGCCTCGGATCGGATCTCCAGAATGTTTCGACCGCGACGCCACAGTTCCGCCCAGAGCGCAGAAGGTCCTCCAGGGGTTCCAGGTTGGACCTGAACGTGCCACCAACCGCCATCGATGGCCAACAAGGCAAGCCCGTCTGGAAGATCGGAAGTATCCGGCACACCCTCCATACGCAGGCGGTAATGCCGCCCTGCTCCCTGTTCCGCAAGCAAGCTGCCAAGTTCACCCTCAAGGCAGGTCCTGCCCTGATCGACAAAACCAACACGGTTGCACAAGCGATCTACATCGTCCAGTAAGTGCGTACACAGCAGTACCCCGGACTTCCGGTCAGACGCAAAATCCAATAACAGATCGTGGATTTCGTGCCGTCCCTTGGGGTCAAGCCCATTGGTGGGTTCGTCCAAAATCAGGAGCCTGGGGTGAGTCGCTAAAGCTCTGGCAACAGCCAGTCGTTGTTTCATTCCTCTGGAATAGGTCGTTATGGAACGCCGCCGTACCGAACCAAGCCCCACCTTTTCTAACAGTATTTGCAGGTCACCGTCACTTTGCGACTTCCCGTACATACCGGAATACCATTGAAGATATGCGTGTGCGGTCATCCATTCATAAAACCCGGCTTTCTCCGGCATGACACCGACTTTCCGACGAATTTCCAGGGCATGGTCCGCAGGGTCGTGATCCAGCACATGGACATAGCCACTGCTGCGCTCCCGCAGGCCCAGCATAGCGAATATAGTTGTGGACTTGCCAGCACCGTTTGGCCCCAGCAGCCCATAAATATCACCGGGCTGCAGATGCAATTCGATGCCGTTGAGAATTTCCTTCCCCTTAATTCGTAATTGCAGGTTCTCGATACTGATCATGGCTTAAACCTCTCATAAAATGGTGACACAGTGTTTGAACCGGGATCTGCGTGTCCGCAATAGCAGTCAAAACGCGCCCCTACTACTTTTAAAAAACAGAGTTCAGAGCGCGTAGGGATTGTTAGTCTTCACTGTCCCGGTCGCTGTCGTGTTTACCGGAATTGTGGTCCTCACCGTCCGCATCGTCCTTGTTCATGGCCAACACTTTACCGGAGCCGGCATCCACCTTTATATCCATGATGGCCTTATCGGGTGTCACCACTTCGACCCCGTACACAAGAAAACCGTTTTCATTTTCTAGTACTGTCTTCAGCACCTTGCCAGGAACCGCGTCCAAAGCAATCTGAACGGCCTGGTAGGATGTAAGCTTGGTCAAGGTGGGAAAATCGGCTTTGTCCAGCTTCTCGATGCGGATGGTTCCGCCACTGACTTTACTGACGTCCGATTTCGCAAAACTTGCTCCAGCAACGACAAGACCAGTGGCCAGAACCCCACTTCCAATAATCAAGATCCATTTCTTGTTCATGATGCTACCTCCTGTTATAAATAATTTTGGCGCTCAATCCAGAAAGACGACCAACGCCTTTCCTGCACCCTTTTACATCAAGATAACAGGCAAACATGAAGAAAGCATGAAGCCGGGAGTCTTCAATGTCATTAACTTACTGACACGGCCATAATCATTTAGACATCCACTTCCCAGGAACATCTTTTTTCAAAGCTTTTCAGTATTTTTCTACGTTATTGCATCGCTCGGAATACTAAGTCTCAATCCTGTTGGATTGATTTTGATTTATCAAAGAGTTGTACCATTATGCTCATATTGTTTATCAAAACATCTTTTTTTATGGCGGGAAAATGTGTCAGATTTTTTGAAAGCATGAATCCGAAAAAACATATGGGGCAACGGTTGTGCGGTCGGTTGCGGAGTGTTCGGGTTATCACAACCTGACAAATCACCAGAGTTCTGATGTGGTAGGGAATTTATGGACACTTTCTTAAAAGATGAAATTACTAAGAATCGATGCGATTGCCGCGA
>CAWBKP010000004.1:0-138502 GCA_963789395.1 uncultured delta proteobacterium
TACACAAGTCAATTATGGCATCATTGCTGATAAAAACAACTCTATCCTTACTGCCTTTGCCATTTTTAACATGTATAAACCGGCGGCTGGATGCAGTTCATCAAGGGACAGATTTGCAACTTCTTACAACCCTCAAGCCGCATCGAAGCATCAATTTGAAAATAGCCAGGTCACGCAGACTCGTTATACCCTCAAAGAGCCTTTCTATTTCATGATCCTTTAAATATTTCGGCAGCGGCTCGGACTCTCTGAGGGCATAGCCCCTTTTGACAGGATTGAGAATCCGCAAGCCTTCCTCATCGTATAGATAATCATAAAAGCCCCTGATGCTTTGCAGATAGCAGTTTATTGTTTTGGGCTTCAATCTCTTAGCCAGTAAATGATCAATAAAATAAAGGATCTGCTCGTTTCCGGCTGTTTCAATCGAAACCGATAGCCACTCTGTAAAATGCTTAAGATTGTTCATATAGTTTCTTAGCGTTCTGTGAGAGTAATTCTTTCTTTTCAAGAATCTCCTGTAATTCAAGATCAAGTTTGTAATAGTTTCATGAATTTCCCCTCGCTCTAACCCTACAACGCAATATGGTAAATGTTATTAGTTATCCCGCAGCTTTTTTCGCCTATGCGATAGATAAGCGCGGTGATTCCGGTTTTGAATCCAATGGACCAGCTCGATGGTCAAGTCGACGTCAAACCTTCTCATAGGCAAAACTGCTCTGAGCAGCACTCTAAGCTGTGATAGAGTAAGCGATGGTGCTTTTTTTTCCCAATCGAATCTTCTGGTGCCAGAGGAAGAAGTGTGCCATCATACAAGTGAGCATATGATGATGCCAGCCAGGAAACTTTCGCACCTCATAATGGTCCATGCCCAGCTCTGTCTTGGTTTCTTCAAAGCACTGTTCGATGGACCACCTCAGACCGCTGAGCCAGACAAGGGTTTTCAGTCGAACGCTGGTGGATGCATTGGATATAAAGTATGAGTACTCAGGCTCTGCTGTAATACTGCGCCGGACCAATAGCCAGACTGTCCTTGTGGGCTGGTCATCTTTGCACAGAATTACTTGGCGCCGGGTAAATTCATATTCGATAGGCCCTTTGGACCCTTCTGAAACAATTCTGCGATACCAGAAAACCTTTGCCAGGCTACTGGCAAAATCGGCAAATGTGGTGGGATCAGTGGCCTGGTCGGTGATCACCCGCTTGACTCTGTGCTTTCCGCCGTACTGGTAGCTTTTCTGTATGGTGGCAGGACGTTTCAGCCAACACTTGGTATTGGATGGCATCTGGACCATATAGGTGACGTCCACCAGCGAATCAGCAACATCAATGAACTCAGGGCTGGTTGCGTAGACAGAATCGGCCAGGATGTATCGAAACGGAAGTTGCTGCTTCTCTGTAAACTCTTTCAGCATCTCGGCTGCCAGTTGGGGTTTGGTTTTAAATTCGATGTCAGACGGCAACTTACATTTTTTCCGTCGAGCTTCATATTCTTCCGTAAACCATTTTTGAGGCAGATAAAGACGTTTGTCAATCAGGGCATAACCATGGGGGCTGGTGTAGGATGCAAAAACTCCTACCTGACAGTTTTCAACTTTGCCGATGGAACCACAATATTGTCGGCCAACACCAATGGAGTCGTCTCCCTTTTTCTGAAAACCGCTTTCATCAAAAACGATGGCACCATCGGGATGGCCCAAATCTTCATTTACAAGATAACGATACTTAGACATTATTTTTTTGTCATCCCATGGTGCATCGGATACAAACCGCTGCATAGCCCTGACTTGAGCCCCTTCGATAGCAAAAGATATGGGCTCAATCGATTTACGTTCGATCGGGCTGAACTGGCCTGACATGTAGCGCAAAAAGTTATCTCGGGACTCACTACGCTGAAAACAATCGGCAAAGTCTTCATGGAACGCTCTAAGATCATTAATTAAATCGTCAATATCAGTTCGGACGAGATCAAACTTGGGAACATCGTACAAGTAATCAGATTGTCGAATTTCTGGTAGCATCGCTTGCCTCCTTTCTGCGTTTTTGTTGCGCAGTATAGCAGGCAAATGTGAATCAATCAAGCCTAATTCATATTAAATTACGTTGTAGGGCTATTTTACCCATCGCTTTGAAATACTCGTTCTCTCTTGTCCTGTTCGTCAGTCTGGCATAACGCCTGGTGGCTTCTACAGAGTGATGGCCCAGCAACTCCCTGAGGCACTCAAGGGGTATCCCGGCGTTTAAAAGAGAACTGGCATTGGTGTGCCGCAAACAATGCAGCGTATAACCTTTGTGTAAGAGATTTGCTTTTTCCAGATACTTGCAGAACATGACCCGGGCTCCGGCGTATGTCAATTTGTCACGTCCCATCCCATAAAAGATGAACGGCTTTTGCGAATCCCTTTTTTGATACCAGGCTGTTAAAGCATCACGGGCATCGTCGCTAAAATAAACTACCCTGCCGACTCGGCTCTTCTGCGCCTCCCATATCTCTATCTTGCGTTCCACCAGATTTACGTCGCAAACCTTTGTGTTCAATAACTCTCCGATTCTCATTCCGGTTCTCAAAAGCAGTACAATCATTGCGCGATTTCGAATATCGTCTATAACTGAAAGCAGCTTTGCTTCATCCTCCATTTCCATAGCCTTTGGCAGTGAATCAGGAACCTTGATGATCATCCTTCTTAAAAGTACGTCAGATGAAATGACACCATTTTCAACCTGATATCGGATGAAACCTTTCAATGATTCCAACCTAGTTCTGACCGTAGAAGCCTTTAATCCCCGGTCTTGCATATGTTCAATGAATGCTCCCAGATCAGCCCTGGTGATTTCTTCAAGAAAATTCTTACCGTCCTGCTGAACCAACACAAGGAAGGAGACGATGGCGTTCAACATATTCTTAATACTATTGAGTCTGAAATTGCGGCGGTATTGATCCCGCAGATAGCTCTCCACATGGTCTTTCCCAGGAACCTCAATCTGCCAGAGTTTTAATAATATTCTGGAGAGCCCATCTTTGGACAAAAAATTGTGTCTGCCTTTTAATTGGCTGGTTTGTTTGACAATTAGAATGGGTGATAGATAACTTGCTACTTGATTATCTGAAATCAAGCAGGTATGGTTTTGTAAGTGGTTGAAACCCTTGGTGGGAATTTGTTGGGGGTGCGGTGGTCCCCAAAAACTGGACAATGTGTTAAGCTCTGATTCACAACCTGAAAGGAGCTTTGCATGATTAAGAAACGAAAACAGTACAGCCCTGAATTCAAGGCAAAAGTGGCGCTGGCCGCTCTGAGAAACGAGCAGAGCATCGCCGAGCTTGCAGTCCGATTTGAAGTTCACCCAACCATGATCGGAAACTGGAAGCGGGAACTGATCGAGGGTGCCGCCGAGTTATTTGACAAAGGGCAGAAAACCAAAAAGCAACATACCGCCGCGGTGGATGAACTCTACCGCCAAATCGGACAGTTGAAGGTAGAAAAGGATTTTTTGTCAAAAGGACTCGGTCTTTAGAACCTGAACCGCGCAGTAAGATGCTTGATTCAAAGCATCTGGGACTAAGCCTTAAACGCCAATGCGATCTTCTGGGCATCAACAGATCATCCATCTATTACAAGCCCCGGCCGATACGTCCGGAGGATCTTGAGATGATGAAATTGATTGATGACCAATATATGAAAACGCCGGTTTACGGCACCCGCTCTATGCGGGATTATTTAAACAGGCAAGGATATAAAGTGAACCGGAAGCGGGTTCAGCGACTCATGCGGCTGATGGGACTTGAAGCGATTTACCCAAAACCAAACACCAGTAAGCCGCATCCTGGACACCGAATTTATCCCTATTTGTTAAAGGGGTTAGACATCAACCGACCTGATATGGTTTGGGCCACTGATATCACCTATATTCCCATGAGGCGTGGGTTTATGTATCTGGTCGCAATCATGGATTGGCACAGCCGGAAAGTGCTTTCCTGGCGCATATCCAACACACTCGATTCAGAGTTTTGTGTATCTGCCCTGGAGGAGGCGATCGCACGTTATGGCTGCCCTGAGATATTCAACACTGACCAGGGCAGCCAGTTCACAAGATGGCATTTACAAACGTTTTAAAATCTAACGATATCAAAATCAGCATGGATGGCCGTGGCAGGTGTATGGACAACATCTTCGTCGAACGTCTCTGGTGGACGGTGAAATATCACTATCTTCACCTTCATTCGTTTGAAAACGGCCTCGAATTACAAAAAGGCTTGAGAAGTTGGTTTGAGTATTATAATCGGGAACGGACGCATCAGTCGTTGAACAGGATGACCCCTGACGAATGCTATTTCAAAGATCAGGAAAAACAGGCGGCCTGGTGGCCAGGCGCCAACCGGGCCAACTCCAGTCGCCCTACGGGCTCCTTCCGTTGGTCCGGTTGAAAAGCCTACAAGAAGCGAATAAACAACATAACTGGCTCAGAGCTTAATCACATTGAAAAGCTGTCCAAAGCATGGGGACCACCGCAAGTCAATTGCCATTTTGTTACGTACATCCAATGCAATAATTGATTGATAAGGAATGGAAAATCGATCTTCAAAATAGCCGGCCCAAAGCCAAAGACCCCGACCCGGCCACCTTCATAAATTACCCTTGGAGGTTGTCAATCCTCCGTATCGCTTCAACATCGCTGACTTTTCCCAGATAACTCTGTGTTGCATTTAAGATAGAATGTCTCAACCATATTTTGGAAATGGTTTCAACCGGTGTTCCGGACCGGAATGCATCTGTGCCAGAGCGCTTCCGCAGATCCCGGGGTTGATCAAATGTTTTGACGATCATTGGTCTGATCGGCTATGGTTTAAGTTACCAGAAAAAAAGCATGAATAATAATATGGAAATAACTACTTTCTGATAGAGCGAATAAAACATAAATCGAATACGGACAAGGAGATGCATGAACTGATAATTTCAATTTTGTCGCCTATGAAGATATGGAGTTTTCAGAATCGGAGTGTAACAGACCTTAGAGGCACATATTGACAATCAAGAAAATCAAAACAAATGGCGCCGCCGAACTTCGCCAACGTGCCGAACAGATCGCTCAAGGAAAAACGACCCTGTCGCAGAAATGCCTAAAGGCCCTGTCGCAGGAAGAAATTCAGCAGATGTTCCACGAACTTTATCTGCATCAGATCGAATTAGAATTGCAGAACGAAGAGTTGAGACAAAAGCAACTGGATCTGGAATCTTCCCGGGATCATTTCTTTAACTTCTTCGATCTATCGGCGGTCGGATATTTTACCTTGAGCGAAGACGGGTTGATTCATAGAAGCCAATCTCACGGCAGCTAAACTTCTGGACGTTCCCAAAAGCTCCCTTGCCATGCAGTCGCTGACCCGTTATATTCTTCACGAAGACCAGGACATTTACTACCTGCACCGCAAAAAGCTGATTGATATGGGACAGCCTCAGAACTGCGAACTGAGGATGGTGAAAAATTTCGATATTTCTTTTTGGGTAAGGCTTGAATCGAATACAGTTCAAAACGTTGAAGGCAATTTCGTAACGCGTGTCGTCATGATCGATATTTCCGAGCGAAAGCGGTCAGAGGAGGTTTTGCGGGAAAGCGAAAAGAAACTTCAAACCATCTTTGAACTCGTTCCGATTGGCCTTATTCTATTAGACAGCAAAGGCGTGGTCTTGGACTGTAATCACCAACTATCCGAGATATTTGGCGTCCCGAGAGAAAATTACATCGGCAAAAATCTTCCTGACAGAATACCGGAAGGCCCTGTGCGTCAGAATTTGGTTGATACACTCGCTGACAATAAAAATCATCAATATGAAGGGCCATATACCTCTATTTTAAGTGGAAAAGAATTATACATCCACGTCTCCAGCAAAAAGATAACCCCCGACCTAATCATCGCTATCATCATGGATATTACGGAGCATAAACGAGCCGTAAATGCGTTGGGAAAGAGTGAAGCCCATTTGAAAACCCTGGTGGAAACCATCCCGGACCTGATCTGGCTTAAAAATCCGGATGGAGTCTATCTGGACTGTAATGCAAAGTTCGAACATTTCTTCGGTGCGGCAAAAAATGAGATCATTGGCAGGACCGATTATGACTTTGTTGACAGAAAGCTTGCCGACTTTTTTCGGGAACACGACCGTAAAGCCATGGCAGCATGTAGACCTTGCAGCAACGAGGAATGGCTCACTTTTGCCAATGGGGGGTATCACGGCTTTTTTGATACCATAAAGACGCCTATGTCGGACGCTGGGGGCAATCTCATAGGTGTCCTTGGCATCGCCCGGGATGTCACGGAGCGCAAGGTTGCCGAAGAGAATATTAAGGCCGCATTGCAAGAAAAAGAGGTTTTGCTCAGAGAGATCCACCATAGGGTCAAGAACAACATGCAGGTAATCAGCAGCCTGCTTTATCTTCAAGCCTCAAGGGTCGAGACTCGTCAGGCGAAAGAGGCTTTGCTGGAGAGTCAGCAGCGCATCGTTGCCATGGCAATGATCCATGAGACACTCTATGGCAGCGAAAACCTTGCGGCTATCAATCTTTCAACCTACTTGAAGAATCTCGTCCACCACCTGCAGAGAATTCACAGCAACCAGAGGAACATACGGATTAATCTGGATCTTGATAAGATTGAATTAGATATCACCCACGCACTGCCCTGCAGTTTAATTTTCAACGAACTTATCACCAACGCATTCAAGCATGCCTTTCCGAATGAAAGAAAGGGGACGGTTCAAATCAGACTGCATCGAGTCGTCAATCAAGAGGTCTTGCTGGAAGTCAGCGACAATGGCGTGGGGCTTTCGCCTGACCTGGATTTGGTTACGCCTTCATCTTTGGGGCTGATGCTTGTCCAAAGGTTACTAAATAAACAGTTAAAGGGGAGTATGAATGTGACCTCAGCAAATGGGGGGGCAACCTTTACTCTTCACTGGCCATTACTGATTTCGGCGCCACGCAATGCCAGGTAGGTGATCCAAAATAACACAGCGACGTACCGAAAACATCTGGATAAGCCTGTTTGAACTTTTCATGTATTGTTATCCCCAAGCAGAAATATTAACAGGCTGGGTTTCTGATGAATACATTTTGTATCAATAATGAAGGCAGTACTCAAGCTAATAGGCAAGCAATACTTGAGTTGAGAAAAGCATTTTATCGGAAATAAACCATATTGGTTTGTTGGACCATAGGAGTCCCCATGTCTAAAAAGCCCACCTATGAAGAAATGGTGGCTCGGGTCAAGGCCTTGGAGCATGAATTGGCGGACTCCAAAAAGCAGGACAACACCATAATCCGCCTTTTGTCAGAGGAATTCAAGCAGCTATCGAACCGATCCCAGGATGCTATCTATCAGTTCGATATCGAATCGCGAACCTTCTCATTCTTCAACAAACTGTTTTTGTCGTTGTATTCGATCGAAGAAAGCGGGGTGAGAGTTCTATCCCCAAAGAGCGTTCTCCTGCATATCCATCCCGACGATCGTGCTAAGGTCAAGGCAGCCAGGACGCTGTCGTTTGAGCCTCCCAATACCACAGGGGATATCGAATATCGCCTGCTGGAAAACGACGGTTCCATCCGTGTAATGCACGACCGATGGAGCGTGGTACGAAGTCCCGATGGCACGCCTGTGACCATTGAAGGATTTATTCGAGACAACACCTGGCGTCACCAGGTTGAAAAAGAGTTCGAACTGAGCCTGCACAACTCCCCCATCGGCGGATACATCGTCCAAAATGCCCGCTTCAGGTATGTAAATCCGGAGTTCATACGCATCACGGGATATGGCAAGGACGAACTGATCGGCACCGAACCGTTGCACATCGTTCAACCCCAGCACAGAGATCAGGCGAGGGAGAACTGCATCTCGATGTTAAAAGGGGTACGCCAGTTTCCCTATGAATTTCTGATCGACGACAAAGAGGGCAACCCAAAATGGATTCTTGAAACCGCCACCTCCATCCAATACCAGGGGGGTCGCGCGGGTATGTGCTATTTCATGGATATCTCCAAAATCAAGCAGGCTGAAAGTGAGCACTTGGAAAAGGAAAAATTGCTCTCGGTCCTGGAGATAGCCGGAGCTGTCGGACATGAACTCAACAATCCGCTCCAGGTGGTGTCAATCTGCACCGAAAAATTGGCGCCCGCCTCGGATGCGGATCACCGTCAAACCAAATTATACCGTCTTCTGAAAAAAAATGTCGAAGAAATGCGGAAGATCATCCATAAATTTCAAAACATCACCCAATATGCTACGAAGGCATATGTGTGCGGAAAAAAAATCATTGATCTTGATAAGGCATCTGCGCAAAGGCCGGACAAAGCATCAGGCCAAGACTGATCTTATGCCTTTGTTACCCTACGGCAAAGTTTTTAGAAGTCATATTAGTTAAAGATACCAACATGATACACAATTTGTCATTTCGAGTCACCCCTTAAATCATAATGTAAGATTTGTTGAATACCAATTACTTTAAATTTATTACCGACAATTGGAGGACGCCATTTTGATAAAGCAAGACGCCTATACATTTAGCAGATTAATTATCGCAGCGTATCGGGTACCTTTCAGCATTACCAAAAGACGTCAGAAGAAGGAATTGGTTCAGAATTCCGGAGGGTTGGTATCAGCTATTCTGACCATGTCACAAAAGATGGATACATACTTTAAAGCTGATTTTGCAAAAAAAATCGTTTGGGTCGGATGTTCTGATCACTCCAGAGAGGATTTTGCCGAACTGACTACCAAGATGAAAAATATCGATATTGTCCCCGTCAGTATTGATCAAAAAACCCATCGAAACTATTACAATGGATTTTGTAACAACACGATCTGGCCCCTTTTCCACTATTTCTCATCGCTTTCCGTGTTTGATGAGAATTATTTTGATAGTTATGTCAAGGCCAATCATTTGTTTTTGAAAGCAATTGAAAAGTCCATTCAGCCGGACGATATGATCTGGATTCATGATTATCAACTTTTTTTATTGCCGGCGCTGATACGCGATCGCTTCCCGAAAGCCAATATCGGTTTTTTTCTACATATTCCGTTCCCTTCCTATGAAATTTTCAGGACGATGCAGCCCGAATGGCGGGAGAAAATCCTTCGCGGAATTTTGGGCGCCGATCTGATCGGGTTTCATACCAATGATTATACGCAGCATTTTTTAAAAAATGTTCGCAGAATTCTGGGATATGAAACCAGCCTGCGGAAAATATCCACGGAAGACCGTATCGTCAAAGTTGATGCTTTTCCATTGGGCATTGATTATGAAAAATTCAACCAGGCGGCATTGACTCCGGCGGTTCAAAAGGAAATCACCGCCATAACGTCGGAAGTCGGGTCCAATAAGTTGATATTCTCGGTTGACCGCTTGGATTATACCAAGGGAATTCTGCACAGGCTCCTGGGGTTTGAATATTTTCTGGAAAAATTCCCGTACTGGCACAATCGCGTGATCTTCAACATGGTGGTGGTTCCTTCACGGGACACCATCCCCCGGTATCAGGAGATGAAAAAGGAAATCGAGGCAGCGGTGGGTCGGATCAACGGCAGGTTCAGCTCCATCAACTGGAGACCCATTGTCTATCAATACCGGTCATTGACTTTTAACAAGCTCGTTGCGCTCTACAGTTTCAGCCATGTCGGGCTCATTACACCGCTTCGGGACGGCATGAATCTGGTGGCTAAAGAATATGTGGCCAGCAAAAACGATACTGCCGGCGTGCTGATTCTGAGCGAAATGGCCGGTGCGGTTGCAGAACTGGGAGAAGCCATTATCATCAATCCCAGTGATCACAAGGAAACGGGCAATGCGATCTGCAAAGCGCTTGAAATGGATGACGATGAACGGACACTGCGCATCCGGCAAATGCAGATGAGACTGAAAGCTTACAATGTGTTTTCATGGACAAATGATTTTTTGAATCAACTTGAACTCATAAAAAACGAGCAGAGGCAAATGGACGTCAGATTTATGAACGCAGATATCGAAAAACTGATGATTCAGCAATATAATCAATCCGCTAATAGAGCTATTTTCCTGGATTATGACGGCACCCTTGTTCCCTTTTCCAGCCATCCGGAACTGGCCAAACCCAGCCCTGTGCTTATCGATCAATTGTATCGGTTATCTATTGACCCCAAAAACACGGTGGTTATCAGCAGCGGCAGACAAAAGGACTTTCTCGACCAGTGGTTCGGTCATCTGGGCATCTGTCTCGTCGCCGAACATGGCGCGATGGTAAAAAAGCCCGGGCATGACTGGACGGTTGAAATCGATCTGGACCAGGAATGGAAACAAACCGTCTATCCCATGATGCAACGCTATACAGAAAGGTGCGAAGGATCTTTCATAGAGGAAAAGACCGCTTCCCTTGCATGGCACTTTCGTAACACCGATGTCGATTTTGCCTTTGTCCGGTTGCAGGAACTGAAAGAAGAACTGCAGGAAATGATGGCTCACGAACCCTCGTTGCAGATACTGGAGGGGCACAAAGTGATCGAAGTGAAAAATAAAGGCTATGATAAAGGCGTGGCTGCATCCCATCTGATTCACCAGAACCCGGGCTTGGATTTTTTTCTTGCAATCGGCGATGATCGAACGGACGAGGACCTCTTCATCGCACTGCCTCCTGAGAAAGAGGGGGGGGAGGAGGAGAGGGGAGCTGTTACCATAAAAGTCGGCACCGTAACTTCCAACGCAAAATATAACTTAAGACAGCAGAAGGACGTTTTATCGTTTATTGACAAGCTGTTAGAAACATGATGGGAAGATGTTGAACGTAACGTGGTAATGAAAACAGGTCGTTGTGAGCATTTTTACCGATTTGTTCTTACTGCGAGAAGATTCATGATGATAACGGCTATGAGAATCAGATTGAGCCCTTCATCCACGAGCATTCGGAAGTAAAATTTAGCCAGCGTATCTGCCAAGAATGTGCTAAATAACATTACCCCGATATGGACATATATGACGATTGAATGGACTTCTGATTATTGTTATCCTGTTCGAAACTATTTATGAATCGGTAATGCTCAACAATACCAGCCGTTTTCAAGGGCAAGGCATATGCGGCATCCGATGAGTACCCGTCAATAAGAAGGACATCCATAATGATCGACGAGGATAACCAGCCCAATCAAGCCGCAGGGGTACGCCTGAAGGCAGAAGAGATGGCAAGAGAATATTCCGATCTGTCTCTGGAAAAAATCAAGGCCCAGTCGCCGGAAGGAATTCAGCAGATAATTCACGATCTGCAGGTTCAGCAGATCGAGCAGAAACTGCAGATCGAAGAACTGATTCGAATCCAAGCGGAACGGGAATCTGTGCGGGACAGGTTCGTTAACTTCTATGATCTGACGCCGGTGGGTTCCTTCATCTTGAATGAACAAGGGCTGGTCCTGGAGACTAATCTCTCGACCGATAACTTACTGAGCATACCAAGATGCACATTAGCCAGGCAGCCACTGACCCGTTTTATCCTTCCCGAGGACCAGAAAGTCTTCTGCTTCCACCTCAAAGAGCTCTTTAAAACTGATGTTCCCCGTGCATGTGAAATACGGATGCTGAAAAAAGATGGCCCTCCATTCTGGGTCCAAATGGAGATATTCCTGATCCGACATGCTGTCGGCACGCCCCTGTGCCACACCGTGATAAGGGACATTTCCGAACACAAATGGTCGCAACCAGCTGAAATAGATCGCGAAATGTATTTCAGAATGATGATAGAAAAAGCCCCGGTTATATTTTTTATCCATGATTACCGGGGAAAATTCCTTTATGTAAATGAACAGGTCCGCAATAAATTGGGATACACGCAAGAAGAACTGCTGAATATGAATGCCCGGGATATTCAACAGACGCTGAGCTTCGAGCAGCTGTGCTCGATATGGGACTCTCTTGAGGACGGCGAATCGTCCGCAGCGGAAACCGAGCTTCTCAGAAAAGATGGCAGTGTTTTTCCGGTTGAAATCAGAATCTCATTATTAATTTCTTCAACGAGCGAGCGCATCTTTTTGGGTATTGTGCATGACATTACCGATCTCAAGCAGGTTGAGGAGGAGCTGCGCGATGAGCGTTGGCGGCTTCAGAGTATCATTGAAGGTGCTTTTGTCGGCACCTGGGAGTGGAATGTCCAGACAGGAGAAACGGTGTTAAATATGACGTGGGCTCAGATGTTGGGCTATACGCTCGATGAATTGTCTCCCACCAGTATTAAAACATGGGAGGCGCTGGTGCATCCCGAGGACTTGAAGTTGTCCTACGAGCTTTTAGAGCGGCATTTTGCAGGGGAACTTCCCTACTTCACCTGCGATTGCCGGATGAGACACAAGGCCGGACATTGGATCTGGATTCGGGACAGCGGGCGGATCATCAACCGCACAGAAGACGGAAAGCCACTGATGATGTTCGGCATCCATACAGACATCACCGAGCGAAAACGAACCGAGGAGGCGCTGCAGGAGAGTGAAGCAAAACACAGGATTTTGTTTGAAAACGCAAACGACGCAATATTTATCGTCGATATGGAAGCACGATTACTTGCAGCCAACCCGATGGCGGAAAGGCACCTCGGTTACACACGTCGGAACTGATGTCCATGACCGTTCACCAGGTCAGTTCACCAAAGGGTGGGCAGATGGTTCAGGAGCGACTGGCAAGCTTGATAAATCATGGCCACCTGACGTTTGAGTCCGAGCACCGGCATAAGGACGGTTCACTCATTCCGGTTGAAATCAGCTCTCGGCGGATCACCTGGAATGGCCAGCCGGCGATTCACAGCATCTGTCGTAACATTTCCGAACGCAAGAAGGCCGAGGAATTAATCCAAGAGAGTGAGCAGCGGTTTCGAGCCGCCTTCATTGGCAATCCGGTGGCCGCATGCATCACCAGGCAGCAAGACGCCGTCTGGATTGATGCCAACCAGGCAGAACTCGACTTGTTCGGATACACCCGTGAAGAATTCATAGGGAAAAGTGCACTGGAAACCAATATTTGGGTCGATCCATCCGATCGACAACGGATTGTAGAGGCTGTGAACCGGGGCGAAGCGGTGAGAAGCAAAAATGTTCAGCTTCGATGCAAAGACGGCAAATTGATATCTGCATCAGTATCTGCCACAGGACTGACATTGAAAGGGGTGAAACATACCCTCTTCGTCACAGAGGACATCACGGAGCGGAAGCTTGCCGATGAAAAGATAAAGGCCGCTTTGCAGGAGAAAGAGGTTTTGCTCCGGGAGGTCCACCACCGGGTCAAAAACAACATGCAGGTGGTCAGCAGTCTGCTTTTTCTTCAGGCATCGCGGACGGAGAATGAGCAGGCGCGGCAAGCGTTGCTTGAAAGCCAGCAGCGCATCCTTGCCATGGCCATGATCCACGAGGTGCTTTACAGCGGTCAGAATCTGGCTGCCATCGATCTTTCCGTCTATTTGAAGCGTCTTGTCGATCACCTGCAGGGGGCTTACAGCAACCAGTCGGATATACGGGTTGTTTTGGAGGCAGACCATGTCGAAATAGATATCAACCAGGCAGTGCCCTGCAGTTTGATCTTCAACGAGCTGATCACCAACGCATTCAAGCATGCCTTCCCGGATGGCAGAAAGGGGACGGTCCGGATCAGGGTGTATCTTTCCCATGATAAAGAGGTGGTCTTGGAGCTAAGCGACAATGGCGTGGGGTTCGCCCTGGATCAGGACCTGTCGAAACCTTCCTCTTTGGGACTGAAGCTTGATCCGGAGGCTGTTGATGAAGCAGCTGAAAGGGAGCATGGATATGACCACCGAAGGGGGCACCACTTTTACCCTCCGCTGGCCGCTGCCTGTTAAAAGTGCCGGCAAGTTAACTGTCTGATTTGCACAACTGGTTTTTTATTGGAAATTGGTTGCAATTGACGGTTGCCTTAACCAAACATGGAAACCACAATCTGTGATGTTGACGCCAGGGTGAAACGCCGAGGCGTTTTGGATTGCAAAACACCATCACAGGAACTAAAATCATGAAAAATGATTCGAATTTATGCTTCATGAACATAAACGGAAATTAATATATGGTTGGTGATACCGTCGTATTCGAGGCATTGGCATCTTTCCTGAAAAAGTCTTTCTTGAACGGAGAGGATGATATGACCACAAGAAAAAAGTTACTGGTATTTCTCGTCATTATTATTTGTTGCCATATTTGTAACAGCAATGCGATCTTTGCAGCGACAACTGGTCAGGATGACCCCGGCATAACCAGTGATGGCAACGGCGGGGCTATTATCTCTTGGAAAGGGCAACGCACAAACATCTATGCCCAACGGATCAATGACAACGGTGCTGTTCTATGGACTACAAACGGCGTGGCGATCCTTTCCGCCTCTACGGAAGCAGGGTACCCTGCCATAACCAGCGATCGTAACGGCGGGGCCATCATCTCATGGAAAGGGCAACAGGCGAAAATCTATGCCCAGCGGGTCAATGGCAGCGGTGCTGTTCTATGGACTACAAACGGCGTTACCATCAATACCAATTCCGCGGCGGATGGATATCCCGCCATAACCGGCGACGGCAACGGCGGGGCCATCATCTCATGGAAAGGGCAACAGGCGAAAATCTATGCCCAGCGGGTCAATGGCAACGGCACGGTCCAATGGACAACTAACGGCGTTACCATCAATACCAATTCCGCGGCGGATGGATATCCCGCCATAACCGGCGATGGCAACGGCGGGGCCATCATCTCATGGAAAGGGCAACAAGCGAACATCTATGCCCAGCGGGTCAATGGCAGCGGCATGGTCCTATGGACAACTAACGGTGTTACCATCAATACCAATTCCGCGGCGGATGGATATCCCGCCATAACCGGCGACGGCAACGGCGGGGCCATCATCTCATGGAAAGGGCAACAGGCGAACATCTATGCCCAGCGGGTCAATGACAGCGGCACGGTCCAATGGACAACAAACGGCGTGGCGATCCATACCAAATCCGCGGCGGATGGGCGCATCGCCATAACCAGTGACCAAAACGCCGGGGCCATCATCTCATGGAAAAGTCGGCAGGCGAACATCTATGCCCAGCGGGTCAATGGCAGCGGCACTGTTCTATGGACTACAAACGGCGTGGCGATCCATACCAATTCCGCGGCGGATGGATATCCCGCCATAACCGGCGACGGCAACGGCGGGGCCATCATCTCATGGAAAGGTCAACAGGCGAACATCTACGCCCAACGGGTCAATGACAACGGCACTGTTCTATGGACTACAAACGGCGTGGCGATCCCCGCTGCATCTGCGGATGCCCGACAATACAGACATTAGTTGTTGACATAACTCTCTGAAATTTATAATAAAGCCTTATCATATTAATTGCGTATGTTATCTGCAATACGAACACTGCCCCGTGAGGTCCGCAAAGAGACGTCGAAGGATCAAGGCTGGATATCGCCCCCCCTGCTGGCGATAAAAGGATCAAGGTAATGGCTGAAAAACCAACCTATGACGCCTTGGAACAACGAATAACGCTGTTGGAACAGAACTTGGCCCAGCAAAAGCGTTTTGAAGAAATCAACCGGACACTGTTCCAAATATCCAATGCCGTCAACATGACGTCCAGCCTTAACGAATTATTCCGAACGATACACGCAGCCCTGAGTCCCATCCTTGACACCACCAATTTTTTTATCGCGATATATGATAAAATTACAGACAGTGTCACTTTTCCGTACTGCATGGATTCCGTAGATGATTGCTATCCACCGGTTATAGAAATCAGCAAGACGGAATCATTAACAGCGGAGGTGATTCGAACGGGCCGCCCAGTAATGGTGACCAAGGCGGAAATATTAAGCCAGCGGGCCAAAAGCGGTTTAATAATACCGGCCTGCACACCGTCAGAGATCTGGTTGGGCGTACCCTTGAAAGCCCGTGATAAAATTATCGGCGTTATGGCGGTCCAAAGTTATAATGATCCCACGTGTTATGATCAAACGGACATGGATGTACTGGTTTCCGTCGCCGACCAGGTAGCCATTGTTATTGAGAGAAAGCAGGCCGAGAAGGCGCTGCAACAGGCGCACGATAAACTGGAGCAGCGCGTTGCGGAGCGGACGGAAAAATTGCGCCAGGTCAATTCGGACCTGCAGGCGGAAATCAGCGAACGCAAGAAAGTCGAGGAGGCGCTGCGGGCAAGCGAGGAGAAATATCGCACGGTTGCGGGCTTTACCTACAACTGGGAAGCGTGGCGGGCACCGGACGGCACATACCGGTACATCTCCCCTTCCTGTGAGCGCATTACCGGGCACACCGTGGCGGAGTTTCTGGCTGACCCGAACCTCATGGTAAAAATCACGCACCCGGACGACCGGTCAAAGGTCATCTCGCATATTCATGCCGACGTTCACGCAGGCCATAAACAGGATATGGACATTGATTTTCGAATCCTCACACCAAGCGGCGAAATCCGCTGGATCAGCCATATGTGTACCGCCGTGTACGGTGAAAACGGGCAGTGGCTGGGCCGCCGCGAGAGCAATCGCAATATCACCGACCGCAAGCTGGCGGAAGCTGAAAAGGTGAAGGTAGAAGCCCAGAACTGGCAACTCCAGAAAACCGAAAGCCTGGGTCGCATGGCAGGGGCCATTGCCCACCAATTCAACAACCATTTCCAAGCAATGACGGGGAATCTGGAAATGGCCATGGATGGATTGCGTCTGGGGAAAAATCCGATTGAAAGACTGGTCGCAACCATGAACGCGGTTCGCAAGGCATCGGAAGTAAGCAGTCTGATGCTTACCTATCTGGGACAAGCGGCCGGAGACCGTGCGCCGCTGGACCTGTCAGGAGCCTGCCTCCGAAGCCTGCCGCTGATTCAGGCCGCAGCCCCGAAAAACATGTTTATTAAATCTGATTTTCCCGCTTCCGGTCCAATCATCCGTGCAAACGCAGGCCATATTCTGCATGTTCTGACCAACCTGATCACCAATGCCTGGGAGTCGTCCGATGAGAACCGACACGGCATTTGCCTGACCGTCAAGACGGTTTCCCGGACGAATATTCCCGCTTCAAAGCGCTTTCCGGTCGAATGGCAGCCATTGGAGCCCGCCTACGCCTGCATTGAAGTGGCGGATGCAGGATGCGGAATCGCGGAAAACGACTTCGAAAAAATCTTCGACCCGTTTTTTTCCACCAAGTTCACCGGCCGGGGGCTTGGCTTGCCCGTGGTTCTCGGGATTGTTCGGGCACACAACGGTGCTGTCACGGTGGAAAGCGAACCAGGCAAAGGGAGTATCTTCCGGGTCTTTTTTCCGGCAGCAGGTGAAGAAATCCCCATCCTGATAGAAGAAGCGGCCCAAGCCCCGGAAATAAGCGGGGCCGGCACAGTACTATTGGTCGAAGACAATGATATGGTGCGTGAAATGGCCGCGGACATGCTTACACATCTTGGCTTCAAGGTGGTTGAAGCCAAGGATGGCGTCGAAGCGGTGGATCTGTTCCGGCAGCACCGGAATGAGATCCGATGCGTTCTGTCCGATTTGACAATGCCGCGCATGGACGGATGGGATACGCTGGCTGCACTGCGCAAACTTTCACCGGATATCCCTGTGATCCTTTCCAGCGGCTACGACGAGGCTCAGGTCATGGCAGGCGAACATCCCGAATCTCCCAATGGTTTTCTGGGCAAACCGTATCTGCTTAAAGATCTAAGAGACATTCTCAATCGCGTTTTAACGCAATGCTGACCCGGCCCCCCCCCATCCAAAACAATGCGCAGCATTCCAAATGACCTGATTCATTGCATTTGGTTCTATTTTCGATACAAAATATCCCTTGACAATCAAAAACAGTCCCCCTACCCTGAAATTTCGATCACTTGATAGTTTATCCGAGTCTCGTTGCAGTACATGATCAGCTCAAATCGAGCGAAAGGAGACATTATGGTTTTTAAAAAAGGGTTGATGATTGCGTTGATTTCCTGTTTCGCCCTGGTTTCACCGAGCCTGGCCACAAACAGGGGGCTGTCGATGCCAAGGCTGTGGCCAAGACCGTGATGGAGCAGCATAACAAAGCGTTTAATGAACACGATCTCAAAAGCATAATGACTCTTTATTCCCAGGATCCGGACACCATTCTGATGGGCACGGGTCCGGGGGAGACATATCTGGGAGAAGAAGGGATATCCGGGGCTTACAATCAGTTTTTCAACAAATTTAAAGCGGATACACTCAGTTTCAAGTACGATTGGATCGCTGCCGGATCAAAAGGCGACATGGCCTGGTTTGCAGTGACGACAACGATGACGGCTGCGGTGAATACCGAGCAAAAGGAAATCGCTTTCAACATGTCGGGTCTGCTCCAGAAGCAAAAAGGCAAATGGCGCATAGTCAGCCTGCATTTTTCCAGGCTGGGCACCGAGGAGCAACCGGCTGTCGAGCCGGCAAAACAATAACTGCAGTTATGTCCCAACTATCCCGGCGATTTCAGTTCTTGCCTGAAGAGCAGGGTGCACAGTGACTTGGCAGGATGCATTCGCGAAATTATGGAGGTCAAAAATGGATAAAGATCCCAAAGAACGGCAGGACGAAGATATTTCCAGCACCGAACAGGCGTTGATGGACCGGAGAGGGTTTCTCCACAGTCTTCAAAAGTGGTCTAAAATCGTGATCGGCGGCGCACTGGTGGGCAGCGCGCTCTTGAATTCCGGAACGGAGGCGGAAGCGGCCGGATGGGCCAACAGAGGTGGTGGCGGCGGGGGGGCCTGGGCCAACAGAGGCGGCGGGGGCGGCGGAGCCTGGGCCAACCACGCAGGCGGCGGCGGGGCCGTGGTCCGTCCCGGCGGCAGCACGGCCTGGGCCAACAGCGGGGGCGGCGGGGGAGCAGCCTGGGCCAATCGCGGTGCAGCCTGGGCCAATCGCGGATCCGCCTGGGTGAACCGATTTTAGCGAAAACAGATCTAATTCTCTTCCGGCACCGGAAAGGGGCGTTTCCCGGTCTTGGATTTCTGAATTCGATTCGGATTTCGTGCTTCGATATTCGGATGTTGCCTGAACGGACTCTCCGTTCAGGCAAGTTATCGTCATGCCGTCTTCTTCCAGAGAAGAGATCCCGTGCTCAAATCCCTTGTTTACAACATTCCCGCTGCAATGCTCGAAGCATACCGCGGGCGGGACATTATTGTCCGCTCCCATGACCCGTCTGAAATCCTTCACCGACTCGATCATTGCGATCTGAACAGGATTGCATATCTGCAGATACTTGGGACGGGCGGCGCCGTTGACGGCCTGATGCGCTGGGAGCATGCAATCCCGATCGACCTGGTAATACAAAACCCGGAAGCGGATCTGCCCCTGCTCTATCGCTACCGGCCCCTGCTGTCCGAACGTCCGGTCCGGGTTTCCGTCCGGGTCGCGGCCGGATTCAGCAAGGTGGTCAAGCTTGCCCTTTCCCTGAATTTTGCGGTCAAACTCGATGTCCGCCAGCCGGAACCGGCAGTGATCGAAGAAATGTTTCGGGTCGCAACCCTTTACCTGCATCAGTCGACGGTTTCCCAGCCGGTCGAGTTTATCCACAGTGTCTTCTTGAGCTTTTATCACGGAAACCCCGTCACGCTGTGGGCCATACAGGAAGAAGACCCTGCCGCAGCCCGCTACGTTACGGATCTGGGCGAAGAGACCCTGTCCCCCCGGTTTGCCGGTGAGACGCTCACGTACGGCCTCTCTTCCTTCATCAAGGACTTCACCAAAGAACTTCTTGACGAAAAACACGCGTGCTGCGGTTGCGCATTTTTTGAAACCTGCGCCGGATATTTCAAGTGGCCCAGAAAACAATACCGGTGTGACGGTGTAACGTCTCTATTTCAAATGCTTAAGGCCGCCGCAGCGGAATTGAAATCCGATCTGTCCGCATTCAGCGCACCGGAAAAAGAAAATGGATCATGAACCCCCCCCCTTTTCTCTGATACTATTGCCGACTCTGGGGTGCAATGCCGACTGTGCCTACTGTTTTGAAAGCAATTCCGACCACCGCCTTTCCCTGGATCAACTTTCCACTATCGTTCAAAAAGTCATGGACCACATGGCGCGAAACCATATCCAAACCCTGTCCATTTACTGGCAGGGGGGTGAAGTCATGCTGCTGCCGCCAAAATGGTTTGAGCAGGCCCACGGCATCATTCAGAAAATTGCCGCAAGCCGGAACCGGCAAGTTATCAATTATATCCAATCCAACATGATCTCCTACAGCCGGAAATGGAACCGTATCCTTGCGGAAATGTTCGGCAACAGCGTGGGGTCTTCCCTGGATTTTCCCAACCTCCACCGGAAAATCAAGGGCGGAAGCCCGAAAGAATATGACCGGATTTGGGCGCGAAACATCCGGGAAGCGCAAGCGGCAGGCATCGACATCGGGGTCATATCGATCCCCAATGATCAGACGCTTAAATTGGATGCTGACCGATTCTACACCTATTTTGTGACGGACCTGGGAATTACCGATTTTCAAATCAACACGCCTTTTCCGGGAGGCTCTCAAAATGCCGTGAAAACGGGATTTCCTTTGGACACACATCGGCTGAGCCGGTTTCTGGAGGATCTTGCAGATGTATGGATGGCGCAGGGCTTCCAGCCAGGGGTGAGGATCGGGCCCTTTGACAAGCTTCTCGACTATTTCGTTCATGGAAGCCGCAACTTTCTCTGCATCTGGCAGGACAACTGCGTCAATGAATTCGTCTGCATCGATCCGAAAGGACGTGTGGCCCAGTGTGACTGCTGGGTGACCGGCTATCCCGATTTCTGGTTCGGCAATATTTTTGCCGACGGCAGCCTCTCGGACCTGCTTGAAAACAGCAGCGCCCGCCGGCGCCTGCAGGCCAGACCGGGGGTGCTGATCCAGACAGAAGACTGCCTGGACTGTGTCTATTTGACCATCTGCCACGGAGGCTGTCCGGTGCGGGCGTATACCGTCCATGGCGACCTTTTCAGAAAAGACCCTTATTGCCACCTCTACAAACGACTTTTTCAGCACATGGAGGCAATGGCGGCAACCCTTGCCGGAAAAGCCCGCACCGCCTGATGTCCCGCTCAGCTTTCCCTTGCCTTCTGATTTGACATGTGGCAAGGTGCTCACTTATCAGGAATCGTCTACAGAAGGCTTTCTTCCAGTAAGTTCACACCACAGGCGTACCCCCTTGGCTCACCTCCGATGCGTAACCCGGCTGAGTCAGGCCGGTCCGCGGCTTTTGTCCGGGGAGATAGCCGCTCTTGAAAGGAGGCTGGATATGTGGACCCGACAGACACTCCATGATCTGATCCGCAGCAAAATGGCCGGCTACCGGTTCATCGTGGTCGCAAACCGCGAGCCGTTTATCCACCGGTACGTCGGCGACCAGATCACGGTGATAAAGCCGGCGAGCGGGATGGTGACGGCCATTGACCCGATCATGGACGCCAGCGGCGGCACCTGGATTGCGCACGGCAGCGGGGATGCGGATCGCGATGTGGTAGACGCATTCGATCGCGTTCGCGTCCCGCCTGACAACCCGACCTACACCCTTCGCAGGGTGTGGCTGACCAAAGCGCAGGAAAAGGGTTTCTACTACGGCCTGTCCAACGAAGGACTGTGGCCGTTATGCCACATCACATTCACCGCCCCGCAGTTCCGCCCGGAGGACTGGGAGATGTACCGCGAGGTGAACCGGTTGTTTGCCGATGCAGTGCTTCAGGAGGCCGGCGATCAGCCGACCTTCGTGTTCATCCAGGACTACCATTTCTGCCTGCTCCCGCGGATGCTGAAACAGGCGAGCTCCAATCTGATTGTGGCCCAGTTCTGGCATATTCCCTGGCCCAATCTTGAGGTGTTCCGGACATTTCCGTGGAAAGCGGAACTGCTTGGCGGACTGCTGGGAAATGATCTTCTCGGGTTTCACATCCGATACCACTGCCAGAACTTTCTCGACACGCTGGACCGGATGGTTGAGGCCCGGGTGGATACGGACCGATTCCTGGTCACCAGCGGCGGACAGACCACCGCAATCCGGGATTTCCCGATCAGTATCGATTTTGCCGAGCACGCCGCCCTGTCCCAGGCTCCGGATGTGGAAGCGGCAATGGCCTTGTGGAAAAAGCGGCTCGGAAAAACCGCGGAGATTCTCGGTGTCGGGATCGAGCGGCTGGATTACTCCAAAGGCATCCCCCAGCGGCTGCAGGCGGTAAACTACCTGATGGTGAATCACCCCGAGCTGCGGCGGCGCTTTGTGTTCCTGCAGATCGCCGCGCCGTCCCGGTCGCACATTCCGGAGTACCGGAGAATCGAGGATGAGATCGAAAACTTGGTCGATGAAATCAACTTCCGGTGGAAGGAAGGGAGCTGGCAGCCGGTGGTGTTTGTGAAGGAACACCATGATCCGGTGGACATGATGGCCCTTCACCGGCTGGCGCGGCTCTTTGTGGTCAGTTCGCTGCACGACGGGATGAACCTGGTTGCCAAGGAATTTGTTGCCAGCCGGGCCGATAATGACGGGGTGCTGATTCTGAGCGAGTTTACCGGCAGCTCCCGCGAGCTGACCGATGCCATCCAGGTGAATCCTTTCGCCGTGCACGAACTGGCCGATGCCATGCACCAGGCGGCGGTTATGCCGCAGGAGGAGCGGTCCCGGCGGATGCTGCGGATGCGGGAGCATATCGCCCAGCACAACGTCTACCGATGGGGCGGCAAGGTGCTCTCGGAGCTGCTGAAATTTGACTTTCCGGAGAACGTATGATGCCCGAACCGATATCCGCTCAACGCGGGTCTCTCGCCAAAAGGGTGTGTTCCGCCCCGAAGGTGCTGCTGTTCACCGATTTCGACGGAACGCTGGTCCCGATCAAAGCGCGACCGACCGAGTGCTGTCTTGATCCGGCGATCGGCCGGCTCCTGTCTGCTCTGGCAGGACAGGAGCGCGTCGCCGTCGGGATCGTGAGCGGCCGGGAACTGGAAGATCTCCGGACTCGCGTCGGCGTTGACGGGATCGCGTATGCCGGGAACCACGGACTCGAAATCGAAGGGCCCGGCTTTTCCTTCCGCGAGCCGAACGCCGAGAGACTGAGCAGGGCGCTGCACGGACTGCTCGGCGATCTTGAACACTCTCTTACCGAAGTTCCCGGCGCCTGGATCCAGGACAAGGGTCTGTCCGCAAGTATCCACTATCGGCAAGTTGCGCCGGCGGATGTTCCGCATCTGATTGACATGGTGCGCAGCATTGCCGCGCCCTGTGTGGCGGCGCAACAGGTTGTCCTCCGCGGCGGCAAAATGGTGCTGGAAATCCGGCCGGCCGGTGACTGGCACAAAGGAAAGGCCGTTGGGTGGTTAACCGGGCAGATGTCGTCGGATTGCACAAAACCCTTGCTGATTTATCTTGGTGACGACACCACGGATGAAGATGTGTTCGCGGCGCTGCCTGAAGAGATCACGATCCGTGTCGGAGACCATCGCAGCACCTCGGCCAATTACACCGTGCGCGACCCCGGCGAAGTCCATGCTTTTTTAAGCTGGCTACTGAACGTCATCGTGGATTCCCGCAGCCTCAACAGATAAACTTCATCGATCCCTGCTGCCGGAAAAAAGTTTCCCCTGACACCGGAGAATGCGACCCACGCCGAATGCTCTTTTTTATAATATTATGTTTATTATCAAAGAATGATTATTAAATAATAACTTGACAAAATAATCAGGTTTGGTTATTATCTTTCAACAGATGTGAAACTGAATAAAAGGGATCGGTTTAAAACAATTTGTTCAGGAGGACAGCATGATGAAACTGAATGATATCCGCAAGGATTTAAGACTGATGAATGCCATTGACTGGCAGATGACGCCCGAAGAGGCGGTCGTTCTATACCTTGAATGGGGAAATAACTGGGCGCACGGGATCAATCTCATCCGTTCAAAAAGTGACGTCAGTCATTATTTTGTGGTCAACAACTGGGGGAAAACCCCTATCGTCTATCTGATCCGCAGAAATTCGGAAGAAGCGGTCGAGCTGGCGGAATTCGAACTTCCCGACAAGATCAAGGAGATTTTTCAAAAATCAGTCGCATTCAACAAAGGCGTATATGCCGTTGAGGGTGCGGTGAAAGAATGGCTTCAAAAAGAACTGATGAATTGATCCGGGAGAAACCACGGGAGTCCAATAATGAATACATGCATGTCCAGGCTCGATCACATGGTTGATGTGCTGAAAGAAAACGGGTTCAGACTCACCCCCCAGCGGATCGCCATTGTCGAGATACTGGCAAATAGCTGTGAGCATCCCGGCGTGGAGCAGATTCATCGCGAAGTAACCAAGCGTTTTTCCACAACGAGCCTGGCCACTGTTTACAAGACGGTTTCCTTGCTGAAAGATCTGGGAGAAGTCATGGAAATCGGCTTCGGGGATGAAAATCAACCGATATGACGGAAAAAATCCCCACCCCCATCCGCACATCATGTGCGTGAAATGCAAATCGATTATAGATCCGGATCTTTCCGCGCTCAATGCCTTGTCGTGGGAGCTTGCCGAAGAGACGGGCTATAAAATTTTCTCCCATCGTCTCGATTTTTTTGGAATATGCCCGAAATGTCAAAAAAATCAGAACAATAATTGATCACAACCAACACAAAAAGGAGATGCCATGAGTCAGACAGAGAAAAACTTGATGGACGCTTTTGCCGGTGAATCCCAGGCCAACAGGAAATACCTTGCCTTTGCCAAACAGGCGGACAAAGAAGGATATCCCCGCGCTGCCAGACTCTTCCGGGCCGCGGCCGAGGCGGAAACCGTCCATGCCCACACCCATCTTAAAACGCTGGGCGGCATCAGGAGCACGCTGGAAAATCTGAAAGAAGCCCTGGCCGGTGAAACCCATGAGTTTAAATCCATGTATCCGGAAATGATCAAAACCGCGGAAGCAGAAGGCGATAAAAATGCGATCCGGACTTTCACCTACGCCAATGAAGTGGAAAAAATTCATGCCGCCCTTTACCAGAAGGCGCTCGATACCCTGAGCGATCAGGAGATGACGGATTATTATGTATGCTCGGTTTGCGGGTATACCTGTGAAAACGAGCCGCCCGATACCTGCCCGGTCTGCATGGCAAAAGCCAAGGCATTTGCCAAGGTTGATTAAAAAATACAGGTGACAAAAATGAAATGCCCCCTTTGCCGGTCAGCAGCATTTTTATGTCAAGGACCCGGAAGATGCTTATGAAATGTACCCGTTCAATTGCAGTGACGGCTCGATTTGCTTTGATCCGGACGTTGATCCGTCTTTAGCCCCGACAATTGACGCCGAGACGGAAACTTTCTGCAATCAATGCGCCTGGCATGGAAAATTTCAGGAATTGAAACAAGACTGAGAGTAAAAACGGAATACGCAACGGGCTCCGGCTGCTATTCCGGAGTGCATCTGAACCAGAGGGGGGAGACGGCTGTGATGCATTTGCCCCCTTTTGGCAAGTCAAACCGGCGCAGTCAGCGGATGATCGTACATGAATTCTGACAGCAGGAACCCCTTGAAATCCATCTGATTTTCAGCCACAGGTGTATCAGCCGGAACTATTTGGCCAGCTTGATCGTTACTGCGGTAACCACTCCCCACACCCAGTTAAAAAACAGCACGCAGGCCGGAGTATAGAGGCCAAGCTTCAACCCTGCCATGCCTTTATGGGCCACAAACGGAAACACCACAAAAAGTTGACACTGCCGTTGGAAACAGACTTAAAACACTGCCTTTTGCAAAAGTCGCGAATTGAGCATCGGGAGTATAAAGAGCAGGCCCCACAGACCCTCCCCACACAATCCTCGGATACAGCCAGTCAGGACTGAACGCGGGCGACATGGATACCCCGATCAACCGGGTGATCCCCTGATGACCGAAAAACCAGACGGTTAAACTGTTTGCCAGAGCGCCCGCACATCCTGCTGCAAAACACACCAATAGATTTTTCATCGAAATTTCCTTTTGATTTTGGATTGATCACGCTGCCATCCGTGCCGGTTATTTTACAAAACCACCGACCGGCTACCAGGCAGACAAAACATAGCTGTCCACCGGTGCAAAATCGTCGGTCAGAGGCGGCATATCCAGGGCAATCGGTGTCTTGAGTCTGTTTGCGAGCATGGAAGCGATATCCACATCCGGACTCGGGACTGAGGGTTCGGCCTCTGAGACAAACGCCGCAATAATGATGTTCTGCCAGCCGGAGGGATCATTCGGATCGTCCACGGCAAAGGCCATGACTTTGGGAAATGTGCTTGCGTAGGTCGCAAAAAGTGCGCGGAAAAAACGGCCCCGATCCCCTTCAATCGCTGACAGAAGATTGATGAGTACCACGCCGTCGGGGGTCATCGAGGACTTGATGCGACGCGCTGTTTCCAGCGTGGTCAGGTGAAACGGAATGGCGTAGTGGGAGTTGAACGCATCGCAGAGGATGGCATCGTATTTTTCCGTATTTCGATTGAGAAAGGTTCGGGCATCTTCCTCGATGATATTCAGACGCGGATGATCGCGGAGCCCGAAATAGTCCCTGGCCAGCGCCGTGATGCCGGGGTCCAGTTCCACCACGTCCACACGAACGTTCACATCGTTTTCCAGCGCATATTTCGGAAAAGAAAACCCGCCGCCGCCCAGCACCAGCAATCGCCGCATCTCGGGCGCAAAATACCTGGCCAGCCGATAAAAGCGGGTGTAAGGCAGGGCAAGCTCGGAAGGGTTATCCAGGTACATGGCCGACTGCCAGGCATGAGGACCCGTAATCATAATCCGCATGATCCGGCCGGTGTTTTTTTCCGTCCCGTTAAACACAAGCACCCGGTTATACGGCGTGTCAACATCCACAAAACCCGCAACAGCCATTCTCTTGTCATAACTCAGCACAAAAATCAGCAGCAGCAGGAAGATCGCGCAGGCTGCAATCTTGATCCAGCCATGGCTGCGATCCACCAGCAGCGATGCCAGCGCCAGAACCGCCGCCATCAGCAGGAGGATATTCGTGCTTCCCAGTCCCGGAATGAGCACAAAACCGGCCAGAAACGTTCCGGATATGCTTCCGATGGTGGAAATGGCATAGAGTTTTCCGGCTGTGCGACCGCTTGTCTGCGTGTCTTCGAGCTTGAGCCTGACGGCAAACGGCGATACCATGCCGATCAAAATTGATGGCGGTGCAAACAAAAGAAGGGTTGCCGACATGGCGGCCGTATGCAGCCCGCCGCTCCTGTCCTGAAGAAACCCCAGAACAACTGTTTTGATCAGGACCACAAAAGCCGTTGCAACGGCCGAAATCAGGATGATTCCGCCAAGCAGCCTGGCCTCGGGCCGCCGGTCCGCCAATCGTCCTCCCCACCAGTACCCGATGCTCAGCGATGCCAGAATAATGCCGATCAGGCTCGTCCATACCACCAGAGAGGTGCCAAGATAGGGCGCCAGCACCCGTGTTCCGGTCAACTCGATGACCATCACCACAGCCCCGCAGAGAAAAACAGCGATTTCCAGCATAACGGTTTTTCCAGTTCAGAGTGGAATGCAATCCATAGTCAAGGCCGGGACAGGAAACCCGGTAAATGAAATATCTTCCGGGTTTCACGCCAGGGGGCGTGATCAAGGGATATCAGTCCGGCAGCCTGCAGGATGACATTGGAAACAATGATGCCTTCAGGCGCCATCAGATGCTTCAACAGCCCACCCATTCGCAAGGCAAGCGATTCATATGGCCCTGGCATTGCTGGTTCCCAGATCGATGTGAGCCAGGGCCGCCTTTGCGGGCAGCCGGGCGGCAGCGGAGACCAGGGTGTGTTCGATGTCTCCGAGAATCAGAAATTTCTCCGGCGGAACAGACATGGCGTGTGCCCGGCAAAGATATTCGGCCGTTCAAAAACATAGATCTCTCTTTCCGGCAAGAGTTCCCGCAGATGGTCATAGGTGCGTCCGTTGCCAAGGCCCAGCTCCAGAACCGGCCCGGCGATACCGGCAACGGCTTCGGCCGCCCAGTTCAGACAAGCCCGCTGGGCAAGCATTCGCCGGATAAAACTATCGAGTCTGCTCATTGGCGTTTTCCCTGTCGGTTAAGTTGCAGTTTTCATACTGCAACAACACGTTGCAATCTCTCCTGTGTTTTGTTATCTCATAATCAAATACCATTTTTATTAAAAAATACAAACCTGATTTCTTGCCATACACGAAAAGAATACGGGGGTAGTTTTCTCATGAAGGAAAAGACAAAAGAAAACATTTACACGGCATTCATCGGCGAGGCAAAGGCATATTTCAGGCTTCTGGCGTATGCTGAAAAGGCCGAAGAAGAAGAGGTTCCGCAAATTGCGCTGCTGTTTCGCGCCATTGCCGAGGCGGAACGGGTTCATGCGGCGCGCAATTTGTCTCTGGTAAAAGACATGGTGGTGAAAGATACGGACACCAATCTGAAGAATTCGTTTAAACGCGAAAAATCCATCAGTGAAAATGAATATCCGGAATTTATCAGGGATGCGGAACAGGATGGCGAGCAGGCGGCCGCGCTTGATATTCAGCCAGGCCAGAGACGCCGAAGCCGTCCACTCGAAATTATATGAGCGCGCCATTTATCATGTGATCAAGGACGAAATAAAAGCCTATCATGTCTGTCAGGTCTGCGGATACGTCACGGACAAGGCGGCTCCGGACAAATGTCCCGATTTGCGGGGCGGCAAAAGACAAGTTTAAAACGATTGACCCTCCTGAAACCCCTGGTTGAGGAATTTTTTCAATTTCCTGAAACATTAAACAACCGATTGCTTTACGACCCGGAATGTGAAATATTCATCATTATTCATGCAGCCTTCGTACACAGTGCAGGAGGGAAAATGGGAAAACGAAAAAAACGGTCCAGAACCAAAAAACCGCAATCGAAGCCCATCATCCAGAATCCGAAGCCCCCGTCCCTCAGTCAGGAAATCAATACCATCATCCAGTTGTCGCATCAGAGAGAAGCGCGGTTATTGACGCTGGGAAAGCTGGTTTTCTTTTCCACGGAAACCGGCGATGCGTGGATACTGGATCCCGATCAAGGGCGCGCCAGATGCCTGAGCCTTGACGGCGAAAAACAGCCGGTTACGATCAATGAAGCTTCCGCGGATTCCGGCATCGATTGGGATTCTGAATATCGAATCAAAGGCAGCCTGTTTACCGTGCTCGAATATTCCGGCTCGGTACGCACCATCCTGGGGTATCCGACACGTCAACATCGAAGAGGCCATCCGGCAGCAAGGCGTGTAAGCAGCCTGTTCCATTTTTTCACATCTTTCTGCGATTTCTTATGCTTCAAGAACTTTCCATCAAAAATTTCGCCATCATCGATGATCTCCGGATATCCTTTTCCGAAGGGTTGACCATCCTGAGCGGCGAAACCGGGGCCGGCAAATCCATCATTCTTCAGGCCGTCAATCTCCTGCTGGGAAGCCGCGCAGGCGCCGCCATGATCCGATCGGGCGCGGAGGCCGCGGAACTGGAGGCATTGTTTGTCATTTCGCCCGACAGCCGCACGGCCGCTGCGATGGCGTCCCACGGGTACGACCCTGCTGAAGGGCTTCTGATCCGGCGGATCATTTCCGTAACCGACCGGCACCGCATTTATATCAACGGCAGACTGGCAACCATTCAGGTTCTGGCCGCCATCACCGAAAGCCTGGCGTCCATCTCCGGGCAGCATGCCCATCAGGGGCTGTTAAAGGAAGATCAGCACCTGCTGATCCTGGATCAGTTCGGGGGTCTGGTCTTTCCCTTCGAAATGAAGTTCATGCCGGATATCACGCCATGCTGCCCCTGATTCAGAATCTTCATCGCCTTCAGACAGCCGCCCTTCGCCAGACGGAACGGATTGATCTGCTTTCCTTTCAAAAAAAGGAAATCGCGGAAGCCTGCATCCAGCCCGGAGAAGATTTGGAGCTGGAAAAGGACAGAAACCGGCTGAAGCACGCCGGAATGCTCTATCAGGCGGTTCAGGACAGCATCGAGAACCTGTACGTGGGAAACGGCGCCGTCTCCGAGCGGCTTTCAACCATTCGAAAAACAATGGACAAGGCGGCCCAGATCGATCCGGGCCTTGCCGCCTTCTCGACGGCGCTGGCAGACGCCGGCTACCGGATCGAGGAAATTGTCGAAGGCCTGCGATCCTATCTTCACACCATCGAGACAGACGAAGGCCGGCTTGAAGCTGTCGAGGCCAGAATCGATTTTCTGCATAAGCTCAAGCGAAAGTACGGGGGTTCCCTGGATGCGGTGCTGGCCAGGCTGACCGAAATCGAAAAGGAACTCTTCGACATCGAACACCTTTCCGGCGCGCTGGAGGAGACCCAAAGCGCGTTGGTCCGGCATCATGCCCGGTTATGCCAGGCAGCCGCGGACGCTGTCGCGCCGTCGCGCTCAAGCAGCCGCTGCCCTGGCCGAACGCGTCGAAACAGAGCTTGGCGCGCTTAAAATGCCCCATACCCGGTTTCAGATCGCCCTTCGCAGCACGCCGGCGGATGACGGCAGCGAGCCGTTTTTGACCTGCGAAGGAAAGGTGCTGGCCGAAACCGGATTGGATCGGGCGGTTTTTCTGATCGCACCGAACCCGGGCGAAGCATTAAAACCCCTTTCCCAGATCGCCTCCGGCGGAGAACTCTCCCGGGTGGTTCTGGCCCTGAAAGCCATTCTCTCACATAAAGACGCCGTGGAAACCGTCATTTTTGATGAAGTGGATTCCGGTATCGGCGGGGGGGTGGCGGAGGTTGTCGGAAAAAAGCTTCTGGATCTCTCCGGACATCATCAGGTCATCTGCATCACCCATCTGCCGCAGATTGCCAGATTCGGAAACCATCATTTCAGAATCATCAAGACTGTTCAAAAAGGCCGGACCGCCACAACCATTCAGGCCCTGAATCCCGAGGACAGGGTTCATGAACTGGCGCGAATGCTGGGCGGCGAAACCCTTACCCCTGCCGCCTGGGAACATGCCCGCGAACTGCTTGAATCATCATGAAACTGTTATACAGTATTCCCCCGTTTTTATCGTTATGCTGTTTTGTCTTTCTGGGCTACCTGTCTGTTACGCGCGGCCGAAAAAACCGGATCAACCGCCTCTTTACCGTGATCTGCATCCTTGGCACCTTTCTCTACATCGACATTCTGGTGATTTTCAACTGCAAATCCCCTGCAAACAGCCCTTTTTGTCAGCCGGCTGGATCACTTCTTCATCATTTATTTCATCCCCCTTTATATCCATTTTTTTCATGCATACCTGAAAATTCCCGGCCGTATCTGGCTGATCCGCTCAGCCTATCTTTTTGCCTTTATTCTGATGTGCTTTACCCCCACGCCCTGGTTCATCGCCGATATGCAGCGGCACGCTTTCGGCTATTTCGGCAGAGGCGGCCCCCTGTACGTTCTGGTGGGAATCGGCTCTGCCTGTGCAACCGCCTATGTGTTGATGCTGATTCGCCGGGCCATTTTGCTGGAGACCCAAAGCATTCTGAAAAACAGGCTGAAATATGTTTTTTGCGGATTCGGCATTCTCGGCCTTCTGATCGGCATGAACACGCTGCCGCTGCTGGGATATGCGGTATATCCGCTGGGGAATTTCAGTTTTATCCCCCTGTCCTTTTTTGCCGTGGGGCTTTTTCGCTACGATCTGCTGGATATGGGAATACTGATTCGAAAAAGCGTGATTTATTCACTGCTGACCATCACGCTCACCCTGCTGTACGCCCTGATCGTGACGGGAATCAACATGACCGTTACGGACATTAGGGCTTCGGACTCGGCTATATTTCCCGTTGTTTTTCTTTATTGTGGTGTCGGTTGATTTTTGGCCCGGTAAAAACACGGATACAGATCCTGGTTGACCGGTATTTCTTCAAGGGCAGATATAATTACAGACAAACCATCAAGCAGTTGAGTCAGACCATTTCCGCCGTACTGGATCTCAGGCAGATCGCCGCCTGCTGGTTGAAACGATTTCCAGCTCCATGCAGGTCAGTCACTGCTGCATGTATTTATCGGATGGATTCCAAGACGCCGACATACGTGCGGTGCCGGATCAACGGCGATCCGTATCTGCCGCCGGATATCATTTCCGGGGATTCCCCCCTGGTGATCCGGATGAAAGACCGCCTCCAGCCCCTTCTGAAAGATCCGCTGATGAAACAATCCGAGGATGCATTTTCCCGTCAGGTATATGCGGAGCTGGAAAGCATCCGGGCCGCCGTGGTCTTTCCCATGATATTTGAAAATACCCTGAACGGATTTCTGACGATCGGGGATAAAAAATCCGGAGACCTTTTTCTGGCCGAAGACATGGACCTGCTGGAAACCCTGGCCAACCAGAGTTCCCTATCCATCGAAAACGCCCGATCCTACCAGAAAATTGAAGATCTGAACAAACATCTCGAGGAAAAAGTGGCGGCACGGACCATCGAACTTCAAACCGCGCTCATTGAAAAAGAAAAAGCAATGGAATCGTTGATCCGGTCCGAGAGCCTGGCTGCCATCGGCACCCTTGTCGCCGGCACGGCCCATGAATTGAACAACCCCCTTGCCAGCGCCATGAGCCTGATCCAGTCAACCCTTGAAGATCTTTCCGCACGAACCGACATGCACCGTTGAATCCAGCAATTCAGGACGATCTGGAATTCGCCGGAAAGGAACTGGCCAGGGCAAAGGCCATTGTCAGCAGCCTGCTGGGACTGTCCCGGCAGACGCAAACATATACCGAAGCCATCGATCTGAACGCCGTTGTAAAGGATGCGCTGCAGGTGCTGAGAAATCTTTACAAAAACCGGAAAATCGAAATCAGCGAGCAGTATGCCGAGGACCTGCCCCTTGTTACCGGGAATTTTGCAGGCCTGGGCCAGGTCGTTTTGAATATCATTCAAAACGCCATTCAGGCAACTGCGCCGTCTTCCGGAACCATTTTTCTGAAAACCGATGTTGACAGAGACCATCATCAGGTTATCTTTGAGTGTGAAGATTCCGGACCCGGCATTCCCGATGCCATCCGTCAGGATATTTTCAAGCCTTTTTTCACCACAAAAGCGGTCGGCAAGGGAACCGGACTGGGGCTTTATATCTGTCACGACATCGTGGAAAGACATGGCGGCACCCTCACCCTTGAAAAATCTCATGGGAAAGGCGCGCGGTTTGTGGTAAAATTACCGATTGAGATCATAGACCGATGGCCAGAAAGACGGAAAGCCTTTTTTGGAGAGTTGATATGCCGATTTATGAATTTAAATGTTTAAAATGCAATGAATGTTTCGAGATCCTCTTTACCAGCTCCCAGGATACCGCCGAGCTGAAATGCGCCAAATGCGACAGCCAGGAAGTTGAGCGCGTTCTGAGCAGTACGAATTTCTCCGTAAGCAGCGGCAGCGGCGGCTACGGGCGCCTCCGCCCAGACCCGCAGCTGTTCCAGCGGTTCCTGCTCAACATTTGACATTCCCGGCCCCAGGTAATCCGAATCCATTCTCGCATTGACAGCATTTCGTTTGATTCTTATTTTAGCAGGATTAACTCAGGGGAAAAGTTGAAATGGTACAGCTTCACCGTCAGGAAAAGGAACAATTCAAAAAGCTCTTTAAACAGGAAGCCGTGGATCATTTTGATGACCGGCTGAAAGTGCTTGAGATCTTTTTGAATTCCGAACATCATGTGACGGTTGGAGAGCTGGTTTCCCTGATCGAACAAAACGGGCACGCCTTGTCCCCCGACTTTGTTCTGGAGACGCTCAAACTGATGTGCCGGTTCGGATTTGCGCAAAAAAACCGGTTTGAAGACGGTCATATCCGATATGAACACATGCATCTGGGCCAGCACCATGATCACATGATCTGTACCCGGTGCAATGCCATCGTTGAATTTCAGAATGAAGAACTGGAAGTTCTCCAGTTGAAAATCGCCTCTGAATTCGGATTTCATACCCTTCAGCACAAAATGGAACTGTACGGCATCTGCGCCGGGTGCATGAAGGATCACGCCCGATTGATGTCCTTGACACTGGCCAAACAGGGAGAGCGGGTAAAGGTGAAGGAATTTACCGGCGGCTCCGAATCGCGAATGCGCCTGCTGTCCATGGGGCTGAGAATCGGCGACGAGGTGCAGGTGATCACCAATCTTGGCAAAGGACAGATGGCCATTGCGGTTGATTTTAAACGGTTTGTTATCGGACGCGGCCTGGCGCAGAAAATCATGGTGCTTCCGATTCAAGAGGAGAAAGCCTGCTGACAGGCAATTATGCTGCTGAGTGAAATCAAGGAAGGACAGACCGCCAGGATTCGTTCGCGTGGGCGGAAGCGGCGCCCTTCGAAGGCGCATCTTTGAAATGGGTATCGTCAAAGGCACGAAGGTGTACGTGGATAAATACGCCCCGCTCAAAGATCCCCTTGAAATCATCGTCATGGGATACCACCTGTCGCTTCGTGTTGAAGAAGCCTCCCAGGTCACCGTGGAACCCGTGCAGACAGATGACAGGCAGCAGACGCCGGATAACCGCCAGCTGCCATCCGCTGCTTAGGAACGCCCAGCATGAGCCCCCGAACCCTGACCATCGCCCTTGCCGGCAATCCCAATTCCGGAAAGACGACGATTTTCAATAACCTGACCGGCGCCCACCAGAAAGTGGGAAACTGGTCCGGCGTGACGGTTGAAAAAAAAGAAGGCGTCATCCACCGCCACGGGTATGAGCTTAAAATCATCGATCTTCCCGGAACCTACAGCCTGACGCCATTTTCCATCGAAGAAATTGTCGCCAGAAATTTTATCCTGGAAGAACATCCGGATGTGGTCATTGACATTATCGATGCCTCCAACCTGGAGCGCAGCCTGTATCTGGCCACCCAGCTCCGGGAAATCGACTGCAAGGTTCTGTTTGCCCTGAACATGGCCGACATGGCCCAGTCCAGGGGCATCAAAATCCATACCGAAACGCTTTCCGATCTGCTGGATGTCCCGATCGTCTTTACGGTCGGCAACAAAAACGAGGGCATGGATGCGCTTTTGAAAAAAGCCATTGAACTGGCTGAAAAAACGCATCACATTCCCGAGGGTCGAAAGGTCAGATACAGCCAGGACATTGAATACGCCATTTCCGGGCTTCAGGCTTTTCTGCAGAAAGGCATTTCCGGCGCGCTTCCCTACAACGACCGGTGGACGGCCATCAAACTCATCGAGGACGACAAGATCGTCCGGGACCAGATGCTGACCCTTGCGGGAGATTCCCGCAAGGCGGTTCAGGATGAAATACAGGTTGCCCGGCAGTATATCATGGACCGGTTTGACGATGATCCGGAGATTATCATGACCGATGAGCGCTACGGGTTCATCGCCGGCATTGTCAAGGAAACCGTTACCACCTCCGCCAGACAGCGGGTGGATATTTCCCGGAATATCGATCGGGTGCTGACCAACCGGTTTGTCGGGTTTCCGATCTTTGTCTTTTTTATCTGGGCCATGTTTCAGCTGACGTTTACGGTCGGCGAAATCCCCAAAGCCTGGATTCAAAGCGCCGTCAACGGGCTGTCCTCTGTTCTGGAACTCCATCTTTCCGATTCCCTGTTCAAGGATCTGCTGCTGAACGGCGTTATCGCCGGCGTCGGGAGCGTGGTTGTTTTCCTTCCCAATATTCTGATCCTGTTTTTCTGCATCTCCCTGTTTGAAGACACCGGCTATATGGCCAGGACCGCTTTTCTGATGGATAAAATCATGCACATGATCGGGCTGCACGGAAAATCCTTTATCCCGATGCTCATGGGGTTCGGGTGCAATGTCCCCGCCATCATGGCGACCCGGACCCTGGAAAGCGAAAAGGACCGCATTCTGACGATCCTGATCACCCCGTTCATGTCCTGCTCGGCCAGACTGCCCATCTATATCGTGCTGGCCGGCACGTTCTTTGCCGGCCGGGCCGGAACCGTCATCTTTTCCCTGTATCTGACGGGAATCGTTCTGTCCATCATTACGGGCCGCATGCTGCGCTCCACGATTTTAAAAGGCATGGATGCCCCGTTTGTGATGGAACTGCCGCCCTACCGGGTGCCCATGGCCAGAAGCGTGATGATTCATATGTGGGAACGCAGCAAGATGTTTCTGAAAAAAATGGGCAATATCATTTTGATCGGCTCTGTCATCATCTGGGCGCTCTCGGCGTTTCCCCGGAACATCCCCTACTCGAAAGATTATCCCGCGAAATTCAAAAACTCCAGCAGAAAGCGGCCGATGACATACAGGCAGCTCCGCCGATGATGCGGCCCGAATCGCCCTGGAAAAAGAAACGGCGGCTTCAATCGAGGCCATCAAGCGGGATCATGCAGGCTGAAAAAATCGAGAACTCCTATATGGGCCGCATCGGGAAAAATGATCGCGCCGGTTTTTTCACCGCTTGGCATCGACTGGCGGGGGAGCGTGGCGCTTCTTTCCGGTTTTGTGGCCAAGGAAATCGTTGTCAGCACGATGGGCATTCTCTATGCCGCCGAAGGCGACAATGCACTCCGAGGCCCTTCGCACGGCGCTGTTGTCCTCGGGCATGACCCCGCTGTCCGCCATTTCCATGCTGGTATTTGTCTTGCTCTATTTGCCCTGTCTTGCTACGATGGCCGCCATTCGCAGAGAGCTGCGATCCTGGAAATGGATGCTGTTCAGTATCGGATACAGCACATCTCTTGCCTGGGTCATGGCCTTTCTGGTCTTTCAGGGGGGAAAACTGCTGCGTCTTGGCGTGTGAGGACTGCTATGAAAATCAAATCCCTGTGGTTTTGCGGCGTTTTTGTTTTTCTGTTTCTCTTCGTGCGGGGCGGCTCAGGCCGGACAGCGCATTTCGGTTTCCGCGGCCGAGGCCAATATTCGATCCGGCGCGGGCAATAATTTTGACGTGCTCTGGAAATCCGAGAAATACTATCCTTTCAGCGTTATCAAAAAAGTCGGGGACTGGTATCAGGTAAAGGATTTTCAGGGGGATGAAGGATGGGTGCATCAATCCCTGGTCGGCAATACGCCCTCGGTCATCACGGCAAAGGATAAAAACGTGCTTCGCTCCGAACCCAAGCCGGACGCCAAAGTCCTGTTTTCCGTCGGGCCGGGCATTCCCTTTAAAGTCGTCAAACGCAACGGCAAATGGATTCTGGTCGAACATGCGGATGGCGACAAGGGATGGATTCACGAATCCACGGTATGGTAACGATAAGGAAAATCATATGAAAAATGTAATTGTCGGCATCGGTTCCGCCCTGGTGGATATCCTCGCCCATGAAACAGAGGCGTTTCTGCACAAATCCGGAGCCGTCAAGGGGGGCATGACGCTGGTTGACAATGCGATTATCGAAAGCGTTCTCTCGGGCCTGCAAGCCTCTCCCAGCGTTGTTCCGGGCGGATCTGCCTGCAATACGATGATCGGCATCGCCAGGCTTGGCGGGGCTTCGCGGTTTGTCGGAAAACGGGGGGCCGGGCCAATGGGCGCTTTTTTTGAAACCGGCCTGGTTGAAAACGGGGTGGAGCCCCATTTGCTGCATTCCCCTTCCCGCACCGGCAGGGTGCTTTCCATCATCACGCCGGATGCCCAGCGGTCCATGCTGACGTATCTTGGCGCTTCTTCGGAAATTCAGCCCGAAGAAATCGCCGACGCCCATTTTGAAGGCGCGGCCGTGGTTCATATCGAAGGCTATCTGCTGTTTAATCCGGCGCTGATCCTGCAGTCCCTGTCGCTGGCAAAAAGATCCGGGCGCACGGATATCGCTGGATCTTTCCAGCTTTACGGTTGTTGAATCCAACAAGGTCCTGCTGGATCAGATCGTGGATGAATTTGTCGATATTCTGATCGCCAACGAAGACGAGGCCCGGGCGTTTACGGGCCATGCCGACGAAAGCCGCATGATCGAAAGCCTTTCCTCACGGGCCGAGATTGCCGTTCTGAAGGTCGGCAGCCGCGGCAGCTATATTTCACAGCAGGGAAAGACGCATCGGGTCGAGCCTGTCGGAGACGGCAGCGCCGTCGACACCACCGGCGCCGGCGATTTGTGGGCGTCCGGATTCCTGTTTGGCCTGGTCAACGGGTATTCTTTGGAAAAATGCGGCAAACTGGCCTCGGCCTGTGGATATGAAGTCTGCCAGGTCATTGGCGCCGGCATCCCGCATGACGGGTGGGAACGCATTCGAAAGCTTCTGGACTAACTGATGGCTTTGTAAATCACCGTTTCCGATTTCTGACTTTTTTTGGAGGTATCATGGCACAAAAACTGACCCGCAAACAGCTTTTTAAAGAGCCTGATGAATTCATCACGTTTTCCGGAAAACTGATTCAATGGCTCACCACCTATAAACAGCAGGCTACCCTTGCCGCCGGTGTCGTGGTTGCGCTTCTTGTTGCAACAGCAGGCTTTCAGGCCTATTTACACCATGCCGAAAACAAGGCGTCCGAACTCCTGACCGAGAGCCTGGCCCAGTACCAGACGGCCATGAAAGCCAATGATCCGGTAAAGGCGTATCAGGCCGTTGAAAAATCGTTTACCCGGATTCTGGATGACTATTCCGCAAGACGCATGGGAAAGATCGCCGGAATCGAATTTGCCAATATCTGCTTTCGGGCCGGCGAATTTGACAAGGCAATCTCCCTGTACAAAACCGCCCTGGATGATTTCAGCAACGCCCCGTTTTACAAAAATCTCATTTTGAGCAGCCTGGGGTATGCCTTTGACGGGAAAAAAGACTATGAATCCGCCGTCAAATATTTTGAAATGCTGACCACATCCGACTGACGCCTCCCTGAAAGATCTCAGCCTTTACAATCTGGCTTCCGTATATGAAAAAATGGGGAACAAGGAAAAAAGCAAGGCAACGTTTGCGCGGATTGCAGCGGAATTTCCCAACTCCATCTATTTTGAAATCGCCAAAGAAAAAAGCCTTGGCTGATCCGCCCGCCTTCTTCCGCACCTTGAGCCATGAAAGACCCGGAGCTGACAGACCGCAATGATCCTTGTAGATCGCCAGCGATCCCCCTGGCGAGCCTGGCAAGGCCTTTTTGCAGCCTTGCAGTCATGGCCTGGAGAACAAATGAAAATCGCCTATACGTATAATTTACAGTTGACCGACAGCGAAGAGGATGCCGCGTTTGACAGGCCGGAAACCGTTGAAGCGATCGCCGGAGCGCTGAAGGCCCTGGGCCATCAGGTGGAACGGGTCGAGGTTTCGGGGCCGGCATCCCGGCTGGTGGCAAGGCTTGAGGCCCTGAATCCGGACCTGATCTTTAATACGGCGGCCGGAAAGGGCGGGGAAAAGCCGTGAGGCATTTTATCCGGGGCTGTTTGAGCAGCTCGGAATGCCGTATACCGGATCCGATGCCTATGTGTGCACCCTGACCACGGACAAACGCCTGACCAAAATGCTGGTTGCGGCCAGCGGCGTGCCCACGCCCCGATGGGTGTTTGTGGAAAGCGTCCACAACTGGGTCCAGCCGGATCTGACCTATCCGGTGATAGTCAAACCCAATTATGAAGGCAGCTCCAAGGGCATTGACCAGCAGTCCATCGTGGAGGCGCCGGATCAGCTTCTCAAACAGGTGACGGGACTGTTGATCCGATATCCCGCCGGGGTTCTGATCGAGGAGTTTATTGAGGGCAAGGATGTGATTGTCCCCTTTCTGGAAAAAGCGTCCCGAAAAACCGGGGGAATCCTTCCGCCCGGTGAATACCGCTTTGACCCTTCGGTGGTTTCAGGACCACAAGCATGTCATTTATGATTACAGCCTTCAGCAATTGCCGGATGCCGTTACCGTCAAGGTGCCGGCGGTGCTTTCCCCCAAAACCGCAAAACACCTCCTGCGCCTGTCCCAGACCATTTGCAAGGTCCTGGACATTCGCGACCTGGCCCGGCTGGATTACCGGCTGACCGCCAGAGGGCCGGGTGTATTTTATTGAGGCCAACGCCCTTCCCAGCCTGGAGCCCGGCGCCACGGTCCATGCTTCCGCCGCGCTTGCCGGTCTTGGCTCCATGGAAGCGGTTCTGGATGCGGTGATAAAGAGCGCCGTGGAGCGTTACGGCATTCAGATGTCCGTGCGCTCCCGAAACCGGCGAAAGGCACTGAAAGTTGGATTTACGTTCAACCTGAAGCGCATCAAGCCCCTGGATTCAAATGATGATGACAGAGAGGCGGAATTTGACAGCCGGGCCACGATCGATTCCATCATCGGCGCCATTGCCTCCCACGGCCATGAGGTGGTGGAAATTGAGGCCACGCCGGAGCTGCCGTCCATCATCGGTTCCATGCCCCTGGATATTGTCTTTAACATTGCCGAAGGCATTCATGGCCGAAACCGGGAATCCCAGGTGCCGGCCATCCTGGAGCTTCTGAATATTCCCTACGTGGGATCTGATCCGGCTGCCCTGTCCATCTGCCTGGACAAGGTTCTGGCAAAAAAAATGGTGCGCCAGGCCGGCATCCATACGGCCGATTTTATCGTCATGCGTACGGGAAAGGAGCGGCTTCCCAGAAACCTTCATTTTCCGGTGATCATCAAACCCATTGCCGAAGGCAGTTCCAAAGGGGTCATGGGAATGAACGTGGTGCAGGATGAGGCGGATCTCAGGCGGCTTTCCCGTGAACTGCTTTCAAAATATCACCAGCCGGTTCTGGTTGAAGAATATCTTTCCGGAAGGGAATTCACCGTCGGGCTGCTTGGGCGAAAACCGGCCCAAGGTGCTGCCGCCGATGGAAATTCTCTTTAACAACAAGGAAGACCGGTTTCCGGTCTATGCGTTCGAGCACAAGCTGGACACCAACGAATCCATATCTTATCAGGCGCCGGCGAATATCGACCGGTCGCTTCAAAAAAACCTGGAGCATGTTGCCAGGTGCGCATTCACGGCCCTGGGCTGCCGGGATGTGGCGCGGGTGGATCTGCAGGCTGGACAGAAGCGAGCGTATCCATTTTATCGAATGCAATCCGCTGCCGGGGCTGACCCCCGGATGGTCGGATTTGTGCATTATCGGCGAGGCGGCCGGAATGGATTACCGGACCCTCATCGGCGAAATCATGGCGCCGGCGATCCGGCGCATGAAGGTCAAAGGAAAAAGCCTGAAGGATTTAATATTGACATTTCAGGGGAACTTCAGGTCAAAATTATAACAGATTTAACGGAAACCTGAGGGTATGATAAACGTCACTCAGCGCGGGAAGCATTGATCAGGCGTATTTCGTGAACAGACGGCTTTTATCTTTTGTCGTGGATCGGATCGATCACAGGTGTATGAAGGACAATTTAATTTTTGGAGGAATTGAATGAAAAAATCAATATTTAAAGGTCTTATAATTCTGGCATTGGCCGGTATGGTGTTCAGCCGGCATGGCCGCAGCCGAGGAAAAAACCTATATTAACGGCATAGACGCCAATTATCCGCCGTTCAGCTTTATTGACAGCAAAGGCGAACCCGATGGGTTTGATATAAAGGCCATTAACTGGATCGCCAAGGAAATGGGCTTCAAGGTCAAACACCAGCCAACGCAGTGGGAATCCATCATTCCCAGCCTGAAAGCCGGTAAAATAGACTTGATCGCATCCGGAATGAGCGTTGACGAACCGCGTAAACAGCAGGTCAATTTCTCCACATGTTATTATAAAACCGTGATGATTCTGGTTGCCAAAAAAGACAATCCCATCATGCCGGACAAGACCATGGAACCGGACATGAAATGGGGCGTCCAGCGCGGCACTTCGGAAGCCAATTGGATTCAAGACAAGCTGATAGAAGATAAGGAAAAGAAATTCAAGCTTCATGCAGTACGATTCCGCGCCCCTGGCCATGGAGGATGTCCTGAACGGCCGCATTGACGTTGCCGCGGTGTCTCAGTCATCCGCCGAAGAGTTCATGGAAAAAGGAATGGCCATAAAAATTCTCGGAAGCTATGGGCAGCCGGATGATGAAACCGCGTATGCCTGCCGAAAAGAAGACACCGAGCTCCTGAACAAATTGAACGAAGGACTCAAACGCCTGATGGCCAGCGCAACCTGGAAGGAATTAAAGAAAAAATACGACGTCAGATAATTCACGTTACAGGTTGCTTGAATCGCAGTCATTCAAGGCTTCGGGAGCAATCCCGAAGCCTTCCCTTTTTATGGCGGCTGCTTTTGACCGCATTGAAACCCCTGACAATCCTCCATTTTTTTCTCCGGCTCCTTATGACATCTAACGGCATCACCGCAATTCAGGAAGGTTTTTTTTACCTTCTCAAAGGATCATGGATCAATCTGGCCGTGGTGGTCGGCGCCATGGGCTTTGGGTTTCTGCTGGGACTTCCCCTGGCGCTGGGCCAGGTTTATTCCGGAAAAACGACTGCGTGCAATGATCCATGTCTACGTGTGGTTTTTTCGCGGCATTCCCCTTCTGGTGTTTTTATTTCTGTTTTATTTCGGCCTGGTTTCCTTTCTGGACATCAACCTTTCGGCGTTTTCAGTGGCGATTATCGTTCTGGGGCTCATCAGCGCCGCATATCAGTCCCAGATTCTGCGGGGCGCGATTCTCTCCATTCCGGACGGCCAGATGAAGGCGGCCCGGGCCCTGGGGATGAGCGATGCCAGGGCCGTCTTTCATGTGATTCTGCCTCAGGCCCTTCGCATCTCCATTCCGGCCTGGTCCAATGAATATTCCATTCTGCTGAAGGATTCCGCGGTGACCTATGCGCTCGGCGTTTCGGAACTCATGTCCCGCGCCAATCATGTGGCTTCCCGGACTTACCAGCATCTCCATCTTTACCTGCTGGCCGGTTTCATGTTCATGCTTCTGACCTACCTGGGAACCCGGGGCCTGGCGGCACTGCAAAAGCGCCTGAAAATTCCCGGATATACGCACTAAAGAAAGCCGCATGGAACCCATTTTAGCAGATTGAAAATCTTTACAAGCAATTCGGCGATCGTCCGGTTCTGAATGATGTCTCGCTGTCGATCAACGCCGGCGAAATCAAGGTGCTGATCGGCCCTTCGGGCGCCGGAAAAAGCACCCTGCTTCAAAGCATCAATTACCTGGTCCCCCCGGACAGCGGCAGGATATTTCTGGAAGGCCGCCTGGTCAACGGCGGGGATAAAAAAGCCCTGTGCGGCTATCGCCAGCAGGTGGGAATGATTTTTCAGGATTTCAACCTCTTTGATCATTTGAGCGCGGTTTCCAATATTGAAATCGGTCTGATCCGGGTCAAGGGCCTTCCAAGACCGCCGCCAGACAGCGGGCCATGGCGGAGCTGGACCGGGTGGGGCTGACCTCTCACGCAAACCATTATCCGGCGGAGCTTTCCGGCGGCCAGAAACAGCGGGTTTCCATTGCCCGGGCCCTGGCCATGGACCCCAAAATCATGCTTCTGGATGAGCCCACGTCCGCGCTGGATCCGGAACTGATCGGCGAAGTGCTTTCCGTTATCGCAAAACTGGGCCAGGCCGGAATGACCATGATTCTGGCAACCCATCAGATTGCGTTTGCCAGAAACCTGGCAACGGAAATGATTTTCATGGAAGCCGGCAAAATCGTGGAACAGGGACCGCCGGATGTCATTTTAAACCATGCCTGCTGCGTGCGGACGCGCGAATTCTGTTCCAGCATCACGCGACCTGACCTGCGACAAGATAATGGAAGAACTGGTCTATATTCAACACACGGTGTTTCCGTCCCTGATGCAGGGACTGGGCGTCAGCATGCTGCTGATCCTGCCGTCGGCCATCTGCGGCCTCTGTCTGGGAGTTGCGGCCGGGACCCTTCAGGTCTATGGCTCGCCGCTGACAAAAATCCTGATGAACGGCTATGTGCTGATTTTCAGGGGATTTCCCCTGATCATTCAGCTTTATATCTGGTATTTCGGACTTGCCCGGATCGGCATATTTCTGTCCCCTTACACGGCCTCGGTCCTCGGGTTCAGCCTGTGCAGCGCAGCCTATCATTCCGAGTATATCCGCGGCGCCCTGCTTTCCATCAAGCACGGCCAGGCCGCGGCAGCCCAGGCCCTGGGGTTTACCCGCGTTCAGACCCTTTTGTCCATTATCCTGCCCCAGGCCATGCGAAGGGCGCTTCCGGGCTGCGGCAATGAAATCATCTACCTGATCAAGTATTCATCCCTGGCGTACATGGTTACCTGCATCGAGCTGACCGGAAAGGCAAAAATACTGGCGTCCGCATCCTTCAAATACATCGAGGTGTTCATGATTGTCGGCGCAATCTATCTTTTTCTGGTGTCGCTGGCGTCCTGGCTGCTGGGCCGCCTTGAAACCCGGTTGGTCGTTCCGGGGTTTGAGCGGTACAAATCATGACGGACCGGGAAATTCCCTACAATTATACTTCGGCGGATGACGGCCAGATCGTCCGGTTTCTTCTGGGGAAAAAAGCCTGGTACGCCCTTGAAAAGCTCCGCTATCGCCGGGTCAAGGGAAAGCTGCTCAGGCTCCTGCTTCGCTTTATCGGGGACAGCTTCATTCTTTTCCGAAATCCCTTCATTTATCAGGAACTCATCGACAATTCCCGCAGGCGGCATCATTTTCTGCGCACAGCCAAAGACGATCTGGCGGCTGTCCATGCCCATCTGACCGAGGATCCGGATGAACAGGCCATCATTGCCGCCTGCCGGTCCTTTCTGGCTGAACTGGAAATCTCGCTTTTCAGTATCCGGGAAAAGCGAAGCCGGATTCTCGCGAACGCTCGGCGCCATCATCGGCGAGAAAAATGTCTGCTTTGACCCGTTTTCCCTGATCAGCCATGCCACGGATGCCACGGACTGGCGGCTTTATCTTCCCCTTGCCGTTGTTTATCCGACCGAAGCCGCCCAGATTTCTCCCTTGCTGAAGGCGATCGCAGCTCTCAAGCTGCGGGTTGATCCCCCGCGGCGGCGGCACGGGACTGACCGGCGGCAGCGTTCCGGTCGGCGCCGACTGCATCGTGCTGAATGTCGAAAAGCTGAACCGCATTCACGGCATTTTTGAAACAGAAATTGAATATCCGGACGGATCCATCCAAAAAACCGCGGTGATGCGGCTGGAGGCCGGGGTGATTACCGAACAGGCCATCTCCCTTGCGGCCCGAAACGGGCTGGTGTTTGCCACGGACCCCACCAGCGCCTGGGCCTCGAGCATCGGGGGAAATATCGCGGAAAACGCCGGCGGAAAAACCGCCGTGCTCTGGGGAACGGCCATCGACAACCTGCTGTCGTACCGGATCACCATGGCCCAGGGGCAGGAGTGGACCGTCCGGCGCATGCATCACCCGCTTCGCAAAATTCTGCCCGGATGACACGGTTCTTTTTGAAATCCGCGACAGCCACGACAACCTGCTGCGCCGGGTGTCCCTGGACGCATCCGAGATCCGGACCCCGGGTCTTGGCAAAGACATCACCAATAAAGCCCTTGCGCGGCCTTCCGGGCATTCAGAAAGAAGGCACCGACGGCATCATCACTAGCGCGGAATTCATTCTGCATCCGGCCTATCCCCACAAGACCACCTGCTGTCTGGAGTTTTTCGGAGAAGACATGGATGAGGCCAGCCGGGTGATCGTGGACATTTCAAAAGCCTTTGTGAACCAGGGCCGGGAAGCGCTCATGGCCCTGGAGCATTTTGACGAGGAATATGTCCGGGCCATCGCCTACCAGGTCAAGGCCCCGCGAACCCGCCTGCCAAAGGCCGTGCTCCTGATCGATATTGTCGGGCATACGGCGGAGCAGGTGGCGCAGGGAAAGGACCGCCTGACCGCGCTCTTGAAGCCCTATCCCAACACCTGTCTCTTTGTTGCCAGAGATGCGCAGGAAGCCGAGCAGTTCTGGCAGGACAGAAAACGCCTGGGAGCGATCGCCAGCCGGACCAATGCCTTCAAGCTGAACGAGGACATCGTCCTGCCGCTGCATGCCCTGGCGGATTTTGCGATGTTCGTGGATGGGTTTAACGGCGAGGAGGATCGCTACAACCAGAAAACCGTTGTCTGGCAGATCGGCGCGGTTCTGGAAGCGCTGGAAGCCACGGAAGATCCCCAGTGGCTGAGCGACCGGCTGGCGCCGGCCAGGGAGTTGTGCCGGCAGGCCATCGACCTTCTGGAATTTGCCGGCAAGGACGCGCTTCGGGAGGAAAAACACCTCCAGCATCTGATCGGCGAGCTGGAGGGGCTGTTTCACGGAAATCCCGTCTGCGGCCGGATTCGGGAGCAGCGCACGGAGGTTCGCCGCAGGCTGATCATTATCGCCACCCACATGCATGCCGGCGACGGAAATGTTCATGTCAATATTCCGGTATTTTCCAATGACCGGGACATGATGATCCGGGCCGCGGAAACCGCGGACGCGGTGATGGCCAAGGCCGTGGAGCTGGAAGGCGTGGTCAGCGGGGAGCACGGCATCGGCTTTACCAAGCTGAAATACCTGGATTCCGCAAAAACTGAAAGATCTGGCCGATTACCGAAAACAGGTGGATCCGGAAGGCATCATGAATCCCGGAAAACTGGATGATCTGGAAATTCCCGAAAAAGTCTTTGCCTCATCCTTTAACCTGCTGGGGCTTGAAGCCAGAATTCTCCGGCACGGATCTCTGGAAATCCTGGCTGAAAAAATCTCCAAATGCATCCGCTGCGGCCGGTGCAAGCCGGACTGCTGCGTGTTTTCTCCGGCGGAAAATCTTTTTTTTCATCCCCGGAACAAGAACCTGGCCATCGTATCCCTGATCGAAGCCATGCTCTATGACGCCCAGCGATCCCATTCGACCCGCTTTGAGCTCCTGCATTATCTGGAAGAAATCGCGGACCACTGCACCATCTGCCATAAATGCCGGCCGCCCTGTCCGGTCGGCATCGACACCGGCGAGATCTCCATTCTGGAGCGGGAAATTCTGGAAACCCTGCGATACAAGCACACGTCTCTGGCCACCCGGCTGACGCTTTCCTATCTGGAAAGCCGGTCCGGGGCGACCAACCGGGTGATGCGAAAGTCATTGGCCCTGGGGGCCCGGATTCAGCGCACGGGACACCGGCTGCTGACTGCAATGCCCCCGTCCTTTGAACAGCGCCTTCCGGGGCTATCCTACCTGCGTTCGCCGGTGACGCCCCTGTCCAGGGGAACGCTCCGGGATGTGCTTCCCGCATCCGGATGGAATCACAGCCTGTGCATCGAACCCATGGAGCCCGCGGCCTTTACGGTGTTTTATTTTCCGGGCTGCGGCTCGGAAAGGCTGTTTTCAAACATTTCCATTGCCGCCATTTATATGCTGTTAAAGTCACAAACCCGCGTGGTGCTGCCGCCCGCCTTTTTATGCTGCGGATATCCGGCCCAGGTGAATGCCAAGTCCGCTGTCCAGGGCAGACAGGTGCTGCAAAACGCCATTATCTTCAGCCAGATCCGGGAAATGCTGGGATATCTTTCCTTTGACGCCTGCGTGGTGAGCTGCGGCACCTGCCGGGAGGCCCTGCAGCAGATGGACATGCAGCAAATTTTCGGCTGCGGCATTCACGATGTCTGCGGCTTTGTGCTGAAAACCGGCGTAAAAATCGACGCCGGCGAAACCTGTCTCTATCACCGGCCCTGCCATGATTCCCTGGACGCTCAGGGCGAAGCCCTGCTTGAAACCTGCGGATACCGCGTCACCCCGGTTCCCCACTGCTGCTCCGAAGCCGGAACCCTTTCCCTGAGCCGGCCGGATATTTCAAACGCCATGCTGGCGCGAAAACAGCGGGCATTGTCCGGAATCATCGGCGATTCCGGCTACTCAGGCATCAAACTGCTCACCCACTGCCCCTCCTGCCTCCAGGGGCTCGGCAGAAATGCGAATATGAACATGATCCCCCGGCACATGACCGAAGAGCTGGCCATTCAAATCGGCGGAAAAGACTGGGAAAAAGAAGCCAGGCGGCTGGTTCAAAACGCGGAGCGCATCATTTTTTAATGGTCCGCATCACTGTCTCCGATCCAACGCGAACCGGCGATCCCGACAGTTCTCCGAAATCATTTCCTGTAACCCAATTCCTTTTTCGGGTTCATCACTGATCAGAGATTTCCATAATCTGTTTGTCTACTTCAAAGGAGTTGTGATATGAAAGAAGCACTGATATTGCTGGCGGTCGTGGCGGGTTGGTTTGTTCTTCAGGCCTATATTCTGCCGAAGCTTGGTATTTCCACCTGAATGAAAGACGCCTGTCAGGTGACAGGCAAGAAAAAGAATGTCGATCTCCCCCAAATCCAAAGATCAGACAGGATGATGATTTTGAACTGATCCAGGCGATCAACGCCGGAGAGTCCGAACTGTTTCCGGAACTGGTCCGGCGCTATGAACGGAAACTGTATAATTTCGGCATGCGCATGTGCCGGGATGTTCAGGATACCGAAGACATGGTTCAGGACACGTTTATCAATGTCTTCAAATATCTGAAGGATTTTCGATATGAAACCAAATTCAAGAACTGGCTCTACCGCATTGCCACCAGCACCTGCCTGAAGAAAAAGAGAAAATCCAAATACGCGCCGGAAAGAGAGCTGTCTCTGGATGAGTTCATTCCCGATGAAAACGCCGAGATTCCGGTGCAGGTGCCGGGCTGGGCCTCCATCCCGCTGGATCAGCTCCTGAATGAAGAGCTTTCCGCCGTCATCAAAGAAGGCGTTGCATCACTTCCGGAAAAATACCGGCTGGTCCTGGTGCTGCGGGACATGGAAGGATTCAGCACCGCGGAAACCGCCCAGGTTCTGGGCCTGACAACCGAAAACATCAAGGTAAGACTCCATCGGGCGCGTCTTTTCCTGAGAGAAAAACTCAAAACCTATTATGACCATGGCGCATGATCACAACCGCAAAGACTGTCTGGCAATGTTCGCCAAATTGTCCGAATACCTCGACAATGAGCTGGACGAGCTGACCTGCAAAGACATTGAAGACCATGCCAGGGACTGTATTCCCTGCAAGGCCTGCCTGGAAACCCTCCGGCAGACCATCGGCTTGTGCCGGTCTCTGGCGCCGGACGAAAAACCGGTGCCCGAAGCATTTTCAAATCAGCTGAAAGCGCTGATTCAGAAACTGTCCCGCGAGAAAACAGCCGACTGATCTTCCCGTTGGTTTTTGCATCCACAAACCGATTTAACCTGCCGCCAGTGCGATGACCCCGACGACGATCGCAACCGCAGCCGGCAGCCTCCGGCGGATATCCTCCTCAGCCAGGAGACGTGATCCCATCACCGCGGCGATCAAAATGCTCACCTCCCGGGCCGGGGCAATGTAGCTGACGGGTGCGGAGACAAGGGCCGTCAGGACCATGATGTAAGACAGCGGACAGAGAAGCCCCACCCCGATGGCTTCTTTTCTGTGAATCCGCCACTCTTTCCGAACATCTCCCCATTTCCGGAAAGCCACCGGAGCAAGCATGATCACGCGGCCCAGGTTCGTGCAGTAATCCTGAAGCAGGGGAGGGATCATGAGGGTGCTGACGGCATATTTGTCCCAAAGGGTATAGGCGGCAATGATGATTCCGGTGAGCAGCCCGTACCCCACCCCCCGCTTGCGACTCCCCCTGAAACCACCCGAGCCCCCGGACAGGAAAAAAACGCCTGCCGCAACCAGAAAGGCGCCCAGGAGGGCCAGAGCGCTTGGCCTCTCCCCCAGAAACAGGATTGCGACCAGCGTGGCGATGGTGGGTCCGGTCCCGCGTGCAAGCGGATATACCAGGGATAAATCTCCCTCCCGATACCCTTTCTGGAGGATCAGAAAATAGGCCAGGTGGATCAAGGCGCTGCCGACCATGAAAACGAGCTGGAGGGGGCCGATATCCGGTTTTTGCCAGAAAAAAACAACGAGGGCCACCGGGGCATAAAAAACGCGATGAGATTGCGGCAAAGAGCCAGACAAAAGCGGCGCCGCCGTCTCCTGCCCGTTTGGCAAGATAGTTCCACGTGGCATGAATGAACGCGGCGGCAAGAACCAGTCCAAAAGCGAATGCAGTCACAGCGCCTGCCTGAGTTGCTGTTTCAGAGGATCTCCGGTCATGTCAATTCAGACGAAATTTGCCAGAACTCGATCCGGGTTCCTTCCGGGTCAAAGAGATAAAAAACACGGGCGCCCCAGGGATGTTTTTGGATTGGCGTCGGCGCTAACCCGTTTTTCTGGACATCCGCCCATGCTCTTTCGATCCGGTCGACTTCCCATGACAGGGTGATGCCTTTTCCGCGGGAAGTCTTGATGGATGCGCGTTTTTCGTTCGCAATGCTGAGCCGGGTCGACTCGTTCAGGGAAAACTCCACAAACCAGTCCGTGGAAAAGGTGACCGGCAGCTTTAATCGGTCCCGGTAAAACCGGACCGTATCTTCCCATTTACTGCAATAGAGAATCGTATTGGCGGATTTAATCATGAATCGTCCCTCGTGAAGCGTAAACGGTAAAGCGGCTATGGCAGGGCCTCGGGTTTTAAAATGAGAAAATACATCTCCCCCCGGTGCTGAAGGTGTCCGGCGGCCAGTTCCGCGTAAGGGCCGTTGCCCCAGAAAATATCCGCCCGGCCAGGACCGATAATGGCGCCGCCGGTATCCTGATTCAGGGCGAATCTCCCGAAATCTTCCCAGGTTCCGAGCTGCACCTGCTTCGGTCATGACGGGTTTTTGCGTCTGAATGTACATCAGAGCGGCGGGCGGAAAGATTTTTTTGTCAACGGCGATCGAGCGGCCCGGGGTCAGCGGCACATTCAGGTTTCCCAGGGGGCCGTCTGTTTCGGTTTTAAAAAAGACATAGCTGGGATTGGCGCTTAAAATTGCTTCCTGCTCCTCGGGATGGGATTTTAAATAGGCGCGAATGGCCTGCATGGAGATTTCCGATTTGGGAATTTTTCCCTGATCGATCAGCACCTTGCCGATGCTCCGGTAAGGATGCCCATTGGTGGCATGGTAGTGGACGTTCAGGGTTTTGCCCTGATCCAGCAGTATTTTCCCGGACCCTTGGATGTGCAGGAAAAACAGATCCACCGGATCACTGACCCAGGCCAGGGCCTGGCCTTTGAAGATTTTCCGGTTTTCGATGGTTTTGCGGTCATAATAGGGAACAAGGGTCTGGCCCGTATACCGGCCGGTGATGGTTTCTCCCGCATATTTGGCGGAAAACGCCGACAGGTCAACGGTAATCAGATCGTCGGGCCGGCTGTAGATGGGATAGCGGTAAAGGGGCGTTTCCTTGAGGCTTCCCTTTAATACCGGCTCGTAATAGCCGGTAAAGAGCACTTTTTCGGAAGACCCGCCGGCCCGGTAAACAACAAAATCTCTTCGAACCCTTTCATTGATTTGATCCGCAGAGGGCCTGGTTTGAATGAATTCCTGAAACACCTCAAGAGACCGGATCAGATGGGCCGCGGTGTAGGAATCCGCGCCAAAAGCAAAGGCGCGGTCCTTGGGAACTTTTTTTAAATACGTCAGACTCATTTGAATGCAGTGATTCAGCCCCTCATAATTCAAATCATCGGATAGCGCCGGATATGCCGAAGGGGACAGTTTGACAAGGGCCGGCGGGGCCTCAACAACGGTTGGGGCCTTGACGGGCGCACATCCGGAAAGGAGCAGGACCACCCCACGACAATCCGTGACAGGTTAATCCATATACTTTGTTCGATATTGTTTTTGACAGACCCCTTTGTCTTCATTCCTCGTCTCCCTGGATGATCTGAACCGGTCTTTTTTCAACCAAAGCCCCATTGGCCAGATGTCGCACTGCCTTTGGCCGAAACGCCAAGATCCGTAAATCTTCTGCATGCGGGAAGCACCCGCTTTTCATAAGAGCCGACCAGTTGATTATAGGTGGCCACGCAGCGGTCGATGTCCTTTCCCAGATGATGAAAATGGCCGGCCATGATGCAAAGCCGATCGTAGAGCTCGCATCCCATGCGATGAATTTCGCGGGCGTTGGCCTCGCCGGCTTCCTGCCGCCATCCGAAGGCGATGGTCTTTAACAGCGAAATCAGCGTGGTGGGAGTTGCCAGAATCACGCCTTTTGCCGCGCCGTATTCAATGAGGTCCGGGGCATGGGAAAGGGCGGCGCTGAAAAAATTTTCTCCGGGAATAAAGAGAACCACGAATTCCGGAGACGGCTGAAACTGCGCCCAGTAGGATTTTGCCGCCAGCTTCTGGATATGGGCCTGAACCTGCCGGGCGTGGGTTTCCAGCAGCCGCCTTTGGTCCGCATCCGTTTCCGCTTCCAGGGATTCCAGATAGGCGGAAAGGGGCGCCTTGGCGTCTATCACGATCCGGCGCTGGCCGGAAAGGGTGACGATCATGTCCGGCCGAAGCAGCCCGTCCTCCGCGGTCACGGAATTCTGCTCGACAAAATCGCAGTGATCCGCCATGCCGGATATCTCCGCCACCCGCTTTAACGTCATTTCCCCCCACCTGCCGCGCACATGGGGAACCCGAAGCGCCTTGGCCAGATTGCCGGTTTCCTGGTGAAGAATGGCCTGGGTATCCATCAGGGACCGGATCTGCTCGGAAAGCCCGCCATAGGCGTTTTGCCTGGACCTTTCCATTTCCTGAATGTTGTGGTCATAGCGATCCAGCGTGTCTTTCAGGGGCTGGACAATCAGGGAGGCGATTTCCGAGCGGTCTTCGACCAGAGACTGATAATAGCGAAAGTTCAGCCTGGCCCTGGATAAAAACCAGCCTGCCAGAAATCCGGCGAAAAGACCGGCCGCAGCTCCGCCAAAAAAAATGATGAGCGTCTGGGTATTCATGAGGATCGGGTGAAGGTGCCGCTTTTTCCGCCGGCCTTTTCCAGAAGGCAGATATCGGAAATCGTCATTTCCCGGTCGGCTGCCTTGCACATGTCGTAAATGGTGAGGGCGGCAACGGATACGGCCGTCAGGGCCTCCATTTCGACCCCCGTCTGATCGATGATGCGCACGGAGGCTTCGATCCGGATGGCGCTTTTTTCCGGGTCCGGGAAAAAGTCGATCTGGGCATGCTTGATGTTCAGGGGATGACACATGGGAATCAAATCCGATGTGCGCTTGGCCCCCATGATGCCGGCGATGCGGGCCGTCTCCAGAACATTGCCTTTTTTTGCCGTCTGGTTCTGAATCATGGCAAAGGTGTCGGGCTTCATGGTGATGATTCCCTGCGCAACGGCAATTCTTAAGGTCGGCGGTTTATCCGATACATCCACCATCCGCACCCGGCCTTGTGAATCGATATGGGTAAAAGAAGACATCCGTCGTTTCTCCTGAAAGGATATTGAAAAAAGGGGATTTTTCCTGGACCTTAACCTGATGGTAATTCAGATCAGGAGGATGTGACAAGTTTTTTTTCACATATCCTGAAAGAGAAGGTTTTTGATAACCTGAAACATCCATGTTATACTCGCCGCTATGACCCTGCAGACACAACAAAGAAAGATCGTCCCCATGTTTGAATCGCTTCAGGAGAGAATCGCAGGCCAGGTTTTCACGGATCCGATTCGAACCGGGCTGCTGTCCACGGACGGGAGCATTTACCGGGTCAAACCGGCGGCCGTGGTGTATCCGGCATCGGTTGAAGACGTGATTCAAACCGTTCGCTTTGCCGGCAAGAACGGGCTTTCGGTCCATCCCCGCGGGGCCGGCAGCGGTCTGTGCGGATCCGCCCTGGGAAGCGGCATTGTTCTGGATTTTTCAAGAAACATGAACCGCCTCCTGCATCTGGATATCCAAAACAACTGGATGGCATGCGAGCCCGGATACCGGCTGGGAGAGCTGGACGCAGCCCTGAAGGGAAAAGGGCTTTTCTTTCCGCCCGACCCTTCCAGCGGCGAATACGCCTCGTTTGGCGGCATGTACGCCACCAACGCCAGCGGCGCGCATTCGGTAAAATACGGCAATGTCGCCGATTACATTCTGGATGCGCAGGTCGTGCTCGGCACCGGCCAGGTGGTTGTCCTTTCCGATATCCTGGACACCCCTTACCAGAGGCTTTCCGGGCCATTTCAGAGAATTTACGATCTGTATGCCCGAAATCAGGCGGATATCGAATCCGCATATCCGGACATCCGGTGCAACACCGCAGGGTATAATCTGAGGGGTCTGGTCAGAGACGGCCGCCTGGATTTGACCCGGCTGTTTGCCGGCGCGGAAGGCACGCTGGGGATTGTCACCCGGCTGAAGTTCCGGCTTCTGCCAAAACCCGGCCATGACGCCCTGGTGGTGGCGTTTTTCACCGACATTCTCTCCTCGGCCCGCGCGGTTCAGGAAATTCTGCCGCTGGGGCCGTCCGGCATCGAGATCATGGACAAATCCCTGCTGAATCTGGCCAGGGAACACGATCCCCGGCTAAAAAACCATATTCCGGACGGCATCGACAATGTCCTTCTCATTGAATTCGATTCGCAGACGCCTGAACCCTGCATGGACCGCTGTCATCAGGCCCAGCAGATTCTGACTGTCCCGCGGATACACGGAAAATTCCCATATCGCCGTCACCGCCCGGGAAAAGGAAAATTTCTGGGCCGTTCGAAAGGCCGCGGTCCCGATTCTCTATAAACTGAAAGGCGAGAAAAAAATCCTGGCCCTGATTGAGGATGCCGCCGTTCCGACCGACAGGCTGGTGGACTATTTCAGGGGAATCTATGCGATACTGAACCAATGCCAGGTCTCTTTTGTGGTTTACGGGCACATTGCCAAGGGGCTGCTGCATACCCGGCCCCTGTTGAACCTGAAAGACCCGGACGATGTCAAAAAGCTGAAACCCATCGCCGATGCGGTGTTTGATCTGGTTCATTCCCTTGGCGGCGCTGTTTCCGGAGAGCATGGGGACGGCAGGCTCCGGAGCGCTTATATCCGGCGCCAGTATCCGAAAATCTTTCCGCTGTTTCTGGAAATCAAGCACCTGCTGGACCCCGAAATCCGCTTGAATCCGGACATCATCACCTCCGACAATCCGGATCAATTGGCCCAGGACCTTCGCTATGGGCCGGCTTATCATGCCGCGGACCTGCCGGAAAAGCACCTGCTGTGGCCGGAAGGGTTTCGTCAATGAAATCGAAAAATGCCACGGCTGCGCCAAATGCACCACCGTTACTTCCGCCACGCGCATGTGCCCGGTTTATAAAGTCACCCGGGATGAATCCGCAACGCCCAGGGCAAAGGCCAACATCCTGAGAATGCTGATCAGCGGCGCCATCGATGACAGCCTGCTGTATCACGAGGCCTTTCAAGAAGTCATTTCCCGGTGCATCTCTTGCGGAAGCTGTTTTCACGAATGCCCGTCCGGCGTCAATATCCCCAAAATGGCCATGGAGGCCCGCGCAGCAGCCATTTCACGCTTTGGCGCCTCCTTTCATGAAACGCTGGTTGTCAGCACCGAGCGGGCCGGAAAGGCCGCGGGGAAATTCTCCCGCCTGCTGACGCCGTTTCTGGACATGCCGGCGGTTAAAGCTCTGGGAGAAAAAGTCACCGGCATCGCTTCGCGCCGCAGCCTGCCGCCTTTTGCCAAAAAATCTCTTTTTGAGCAGAGTCCCTTTGCTCTCCGGCAGCGGGGCACCGAGGGTTCTCTATTTTGCCGGCTGTTACGCCGGCTACCTGCGGCCGTCGATCGGCAAAGCCGCCATTTCGGTAATGTCCGTCAATGGGAATGACCGTGCTGACCCCGAAGCAGCATTGCTGCGGGCTTCCCATGCTGGCAAAAGGCATGATCCCGCAGGCCAGGGAAAGCATCGAGGCGAATTTTTCAAGCTGGGGCCGGTTGATCGCATCCGTTGATTATCTGGCGGTCTCCTGCTCCTCCTGCGGGCTGGCGCTGATGCAGGAATGGGGCTATCTGGAGGATTCCGTCTTTGTGCGAACGCGTCCGGGAAAAACTGATTCACATCAGCCGGCTGATCAACCGCTATTCCGACCGGCTGCAAACAGCGCCGTCCCGGATGCGCCTGTTTTATCATGCCCCCTGTCATTTAAAGGCCCAGCCGGAGCCCGACAGTTCGATTCAACTGCTCCGCAGCCTCAAGGGCGCCGTCATCGAACATCCCGGCCACCCGCTGCTGCGGCATGGCCGGCGCATGGGGCCTGTCAAAGGATCATTTCGACTTGAGCCTTGCCATCGGATCGGACATGATTCAGCAGCTCAATGCCTCCCGCGCGGATGCCGGCGTAACCGACTGCCCGACATGCGCCATGCAGATGTCCCAGTTCAGCCGCAAACCGATCCGGCATCCCGTGGAAATCATCGCCGATCATTTACGCAACCCTGCATTTTATCAGAACAAGACAGGGCATCGGATTCAGTCCCCGATTCAACCAAGGAAATGCTACATGGCAAGAATACTGATTGCAGACGATGAAGCCATTTTAACCCTGTATCTGGAAGAGATACTGAGCATGCTCGAACATGATGTCGTGGGCTCGGCCTCATCCGGACAGGAAGCCATGGATATGGCCAGGGAACTGTCTCCGGACATCGTCATCATGGACATCTCCATGCCCGGGGAAATGGATGGCATTGAAGCCGCCGAGATCATCCGGTCCACCCTGGGTATCCCATCGATTTTCATGACGGCGCATTCCGAAATTCCAGATCATCGAAAAATCCAGGCAGGCGGATCCCTACGGGTATCTCATCAAGCCCGTTCAGAATATCGGAACCCGGATCGTTGTGGACAGCGCGCTCAGCCGTCTTTACGCCGAACGCAAACTGCGGGAAAACGAGCAGCGCTTCAGCGACATCGTTTACAGCATGGCCGACTGGGTATGGGAAACGGATGAAACCGGAAGATACACTTACGCAGCCGGGAACAAAAAAGACATTCTGGGGTACGCGCCGGAAGAGCTGATCGGGAAAACGCCCTGTGATCTGGTGTCTGAAAGAAACCGGTGACGCATTGCCGCTTTTTTCAAAGACAAGGCTTCCCGAAAAGAAGCTTTTTTCAACAAGGAGTCCTGGGGGCTGAGTAAAAATGGGACCCGGGTCTGCATTCAGACTACGGGGATTCCCATCCTGGATAAGAACGGCGGAATCAAGGGATATCGCGGAATCAATAAAGACATCACCGTTACCAAAAATACGTCCTATGCCCTGAAGGAGTTTGAAAACCGGTTTCGGTCCGTCATGGATTATCTGAAAATCGGGATTGACACTGATCGGTCCGGACATGGAAGATACTCGGCACCAATCACACCATGGAAAGCTGGTTTCCCATGCACGGGTCTTCGGAGAACCGCGAACTGCTATCACGTCTATCGAAACAAACACCAGAACGAACCCTGCCCGGACTGCACGGTGGTGCCGACACATGAAGGACGGTCTGGTTCACGAAAACCACATCTGAAATCGACACGAAGGCCGGCAGGCGGTGTTTGCGCCGGATATCCTTTCCGGTGATTAGCCAGGAGGGAGACATCATTGCCGCCATTGTTCTCATCATGGACGTCACGGAGAGAAAATCTCCGAGTGAACATCGATCCCGTATTTCCTGATGCGCTTCCATATCGTCACCCGGCTGACTTCCAGAATTCGCGCGGCTTCGGACTGATTGCCGCTGACCTGGCGAAGGATTCGAATCAACTGTTCCCGCTCCCGCGAATTTTCCGGATGCTCCAGGGGAATTTTTGATGCCCTGGTTTCCGGATGCACGATTTTGACGGGCAGATGCCCGGCCTCGATCCACCCGCCGGAACACAGCACAAATGCGTATTCAATGGCATTGCGAAGTTCCCGGACATTTCCCGGCCAGGAATAGGCCATCAGTTTTTCCATGGCTTCGGATGTAAGCCCCAGAATTTTTTTCCCGCTTTTTTTCATGTTCTGTTCAATAAAATTCTGGACAATCATGGGAATGTCTTCTTTTCGTTCGCAAAGCGCAGGACAGCGCAGCGGAAACACGTTGATCCGGAAAAAGAGGTCTTCCCGGAAAACGCCCTGAGCGATCAATGCATCCAGGTCCCGGTTGGTGGCGGAAATAATCCGGACATCGACCGGAATGCTCTTATGGTCTCCCACCCGCTCGATTTCCTTTTCCTCCAGAACCCGCAGCAGTTTGACCTGGGTCTTTAAGGGAATGTCGCCGATTTCATCCAGAAAAATCGTTCCCTCGTGAGCCGCTTCAAACCGGCCGGCCCGCGACCGGTCCGCGCCGGTATAGGCGCCTTTCACGTGTCCAAACAGCTCGCTTTCCAGAAGATTTTCATTCAGGGCGGCACAGTTTACCTTGACAAACGGCTTGCTGCGCCGTAAGCTGACATCATGGATGGCTCTTGCCACCAGTTCCTTTCCCGTGCCGCTCTGGCCCTGTATCATCACCGGCGCATCCGAAAGGGCGACGTTTTCGATGAGCTCAAACAGTCGCTGCATGGCTGGAGACTGTCCCAAGATTCCCTGGTATCCATCATCAACATGAAAGGTTTTGCGAAGGGACATGATTTCCTGCTGCTGACGAACAATCTCGGACATATCCGTAAACGTTTCCACAGCCCCAATCGCGCGTCCGTCCGAATCTCTCAGCACAGAGGCGTTCTTGATGATTTGAACCGCCCGCCCGTCCTTTCGAACAATAACACATTTTTTTGCCCGGGCTTCACCCTTTAGAAAAAGCTTGCACCATTTTTCGCCAACGCCCTGGTTAAACACATCACAACCCGTACAGTTCAGCTCCCGGCAATTGCTTCCGATCAATTCTTCCGCCGAATAACCGGTAAGTTTTTCGGCCGCCGGGTTCACGGCCACGATATTTCCACCGGAATCGACAACCATAAGCCCGTCCTGAAGGGTATCCACAATGGTTTTCCAGTACCTGGCGATGTCCATAGATTCAATATCCTTTCATAAGCATGCATGGCAGCGCAGCTGTCGGTTCCGTTTCGCATCTGTAACCCTGTTAAGTTAACACTTGTTAACATAACAATTAATCCGCATTTGATCAAGCAGCGTTTATCCTTACAGATGCAGGATGAAAACATAATCAATTCAGCGATGTTTCGGCGATCGGCTTTCCTGATTTTTAAACTCTGGCATATTTATTGCTCTATATCAGAAACAACTCAAACCGATCAACAGGAGGTGAACATGAAGAAAAAAAACTCGGCAGGAACAGGGACCCGCAAAATTTTTACGGCGGTCCTGATTTCATTTTTTCTGATGATGGGGTTTCCGCCTGAAAGTCCGGCGGCTGACGATGTGGATGAACTGAAAAAACAGCTCCAAACACTCAGCGAAATGATGAAAACCTTACAGGAAAAACTGGACAAGGTGGAAAAACAAAGTGCCAGCAAGGAAACCGAAATCAAGGAAATGGACAAGCGCCTGAACAAGGCGGAGCTTCACACGGCATCCGATAAAATTTCCTTTGGCGTGGATCTGAGGTCCGAGGCCCAATCCATTCATTACGAAGATGTCCGCATGGCCCCGGCATCGGTCATCAATGCTTTTTTTGCGCCTGCCCCTCAGGGATTTAACGGCGCAACCCAGCAGCAGATTCAGCAGGCCATGGCCGGCATGAAGGCTGCCGGCATGGTTCCGGCGCCCAACACCTATGATGCGGACAATGACATCATTTACACCAGCCGGTTTCGCATGAACATGAAAGCCACGATCAATCCGCATCTGGATTTTGCCGGCAGACTGGCCGCTTATAAGGTTTGGGGAGACAGCTCCGGCGTTCAGTTCAATCACGGCAGCTTGGGGGAGGTTACCTTTGACGGCAACACCTCCAGCCTTCCCCATGGGGATACGGTCCATGTGGAGCGGGCCTATTTCAATTACAAGCAGGACGTCGGCAATGTTCCCATCAACTTTTCCCTTGGAAGACGGCCTTCAACCGAAGGCCCGCCGCTGGAATACGGCGACTACAGCCTGGAAGGCGGCTCTCCTCTTGCCACCATCATCAACTGGCAGTTTGACGGCGCCTCCCTGACCTTTGGCCTGGAAGATGTCACCGGCATTCCGGGACAGGCATTCAAGCTCTGCTACGGGGTCGGTTTTGAAGGCGACTGGGGCAACAGCTATTCCATGACCAGCACTTCGGACGTGAACGATGTTCACATGTTCGGCTTTATTGCCGACCTCTTTGACAATGAAACCACCAGCGCAGTTCTGAATTACGCGCATGCCTGGGATGTTACCGACGGATTTACAGGGCTTACGGTCATGCCGTTTATTGTTTCCGTGGATGGCAACAATCAATATTATTTTACCCCCAACAGCGGCGGCTATATCAGCCGCATGCAGCCGTCCACCAATATCGGCGACTGGGATGCCGCTATCGCTGCTGCTAAAGACCAATCTGTCTGAAAAACTGGCCAATATCGATTTGTTTTTTGCGCCCTCCTGGAGCCATACCAGCCCCTCCCAGATATCCAAAAATCCTTATTATGCATTGATGGGACAGGGCCTTTTGAGTTCAAACGGCGATCTTCAGTCCCGGGACGGTTACAGTATCTATACCGGCGCGATCTTTCCCATGCCGCTGGAAGCCAGGCTGGGTCTGGAATATAACTGGGGATCCCAATACTGGTTCAATTTTACCGGCGCCGAAGATTCCCTGGTCGGCAGCAAGCTGGCAGCCAGAGGACAGGTTTTTGAAGGTTACTATATTCAGCCCATTTACAAGGACAATTTTTTTGTCAAACTCGGCGGCCAGTATTACGATTATGATTATACCGGCAGCGGCAATCCGCTGGGTGAACCCGTCAAGCATCACCGACGCCACCGCCTTTGATTCGCTGAATGCCATCATCGACAAAGCCTGGCTCGCATACCTGTCGGCAACCATTCGCTTTTAACCATAACCCCTCAAACCCTATTGATCTTTCAAGGAGAAGAAAAAATGAAACGCACGATTATAACCCTTGTGTCTCTGGCGCTGGTTTTCGTATTTGCAGGCAGCCTTCTGGCAACAGACAAAGGCAACAGCCGGAAAGGGAAATACACTTTTCGAAAAAGCTGCCGCGATTGCCATGTGGAAGGCGGCAAAGCCCAGGAAATGAGCCCTTCCAACAAAACCCAGGCCCAGTGGGATGCTGTTTTTGCCAAAGACAAATACAAGGAATTTCCCTGCAAGGCCGAATGGGACAAGCTGACCCCGGAAGATCTCGGCGATATCTACGCCTACATGTATGAACATGCGTTTGACTCGCCGTCGCCGGCAAAATGTAAATAGACAAGACAGGCTGATGGGCTTGATAGGCATGACTGCTATGATTTTTGACAATCAGCCTATTCGACCTGCAGCCTTCGGCCGTATCCAGCCCACTATCAAGGAGACGTTTCATGACATCCCCCATCGAAACCCCGCTTTCGCGCCGCAGTTTTCTCAAATGGTCGGGAGCAGCCACCGCCGCAGCCGCAGTGGGCGGCAAGGCGCCGGTGCTGTCATGCGCTGACGCCCGATGAACCAAAGAAGCCTTCCGCAAAGCCCGAATCCCGGTATTCGGTGTGCGGCATGTGCCTGAATGCCTGCGGACTCGTTGCAAGGGTTGAAAACGGCGTGATCACCAAGCTGGATCCCAATCAGAAATTCCTGAAATCCCGGGGAATGCTCTGCGCCCGGGGCAACGCCGGCATTCAGCAGCTCTATGATCCCGATCGCCTCAAATACCCGCTGCTTCGAAAAGGCGAGCGGGGAGAAGGCAAATGGGAACGGATTTCCTGGGACCAGGCACTGGATCTTGCCGCCGCCAAACTGATGGAGATTGCCGAAAAATATACCCGCTGCGGGGTCATGTTTACGCCGGGTTCGGATTCCCAGTCCCTCTTTGTTCACTGGTTTGCCGAAGTCTTTGGCTCATATAACGTCACCACCCACGAATCCTCCTGTCTCTTAAGCCGGAACCGGGCCTATCTGGACACGTTCGGCGAAGTGCCGTTTGCGGATGTGCTGCATACCAAATATATCATCATTGTCGGGGCCAATCCTTTTGAAGCCCTGATCACACCGGACAGCATCGATTTGATGACGGCAAAGAAAAACGGCTGCAAAATCGTTGTCCTGGATCCCCGGTTTACCAAGACCGCGGGCCTTGCCCATGAATGGCACCCCATCCGGCCCGGAACGGATATGGCGTTTTTTCTGGCCCTCAGCCATGTCATCACCTCGGAAAAACTCTACAGCGAAACCTATGCCCAGGAAAAACTCTTCGGCATGGAACAGCTGACAGAACATGTCCGCCAGTATTCTCCGGAATGGGCTGAAAAAGAATGCGAGATTCCGGCTGCCGATATCCGCCGGATCGCCAGGGAACTGGCTGCTGCCGCGCCGACGGCCATCGTCTACCCCGGCCGAAGAACCTCGGATTATGTCAATTCCACCCAGATCCGGCGATCCATGGCCATTGTCAACGCGCTTCTGGGCAACTGGGACACCCCCGGCGGCCTGCTGGCAGCCAGACAGGTCGGTCTTTCCGGCCCGGAACTTCCCGAAGCCCCTTTTTATGACGACAATCCGGAACACCGGCTGGACAAAGGCATGGCTCACATGATGTTTGAGGAAGAAGGCGCTTTCAAACACATGCGGGATGCCATTATCAGCCAGAAACCCTATCCGGTGAAAGGCTGGTTCATCTATCGGTACAATCCCCTTCAGTCCGCGGCCAACCGCCAGAAAACCATCGAAATGATGAAGCAGCTCGATTTTATGGTCACCGTGGACATCGCCATGAGCGATACGGCCTGGATGTCGGATCTGGTTCTGCCGGCACCCAGCGTTCTGGAACGCCAGGACCCTGCCAGCGGCCTTCAGGGATCGGCGGCCTGCGCCTGTGTGGTGGCCCGTGACCCGGTGGTTCCGGCGCTTTTTGAATCCAGGCCCGTATTCGAAATTCTTAAAGGGGCTGGCCGGCCGGATGAAGCTGGCCGAATATTTTGACTTTACCATGGAAGAATACCGCAAACAGCAGTTCAAACATCCTTCCGGACGCCGAACGCGCCATCCGGGAAGACGGGGTATATTACAATCCCAGCAAGCTTTACGGGATTTATGAGGGAAAAATTTATAAAACCCTTTCCAAGAAAATCGAACTTTACAATGAACGATATGCCCAGATGGGGGTCGATCCCCTGCCGGTTTATCAGCCGCCCACGCCCAATCCCGTGAACCAGTTCCGTCTGGTGGTGGGACGAAACGCCTATTTTACCCACTGCACCACCCAGAACAATGCGCTGCTGAATGAGCTCATGCCGGACAATTCCCTGTGGATGCACCCCGTGGCTGCCAGAAAACTGGGCCTCAAAAACGGCGAACGGGTCGAGGTCTCCAGCAAGGCCGGAAAAGGCGAGCTCAGCGTCAGCCTGAACAACGGCATCCGCGAAGATACGGTCTATATGGCCAGCGGGTTTGGCGTGCTTTCCAAAGGCCTGACCCGGATTTACGGCAAAGGGGCCTGTATTGCGGAATTGATTGAAGATTATGCCGATGCGATTTCCGGCAACATGGCCATGCATGAAACCTTTATCCGGGTGGCCAGAAAGGAAGCGGCATGAACAAACAACTGGCAATGGTCATTGATTCATCGGCATGCATCGACTGCAGGGCCTGCACCCTGGCCTGCAAGGTGGAAAACAACGTGCCCGAAGGAAAGTGGCGAAACTGGGTCAAACGGAGCGAGCCGGATTTCAATAACCCGGACTGGATGACGCTGTCACCCGCCGTTTCGTTTCAGCCCGGCGGCTGCATGCACTGCGACGTTCCCACCTGCGTTCAAGCCTGTCCGACAGGCGCCACTTACAAAGACAATAAAGACGGTGCGGTCAAGGTTGACCCCAGGCTCTGCATCGGCTGCGGCAGCTGTATTCCGGCCTGCCCCTACGGCGCCAGGTATCGGCATCCCGCCAAGAACATCGTGGACAAATGCGATTACTGCCAGCAGCGGCGGGAACGCGGGGAGCTTCCCGCCTGTGTGGTCACCTGTCCCACAAAAGCCAGGGTCTTCGGGGATATCAACGATCCCAAAAGCGATGCAGCCCTGCTGCTGAAGAAAAACCGGAGCGTTCGCGTCATCAACAAAGAATCGGACACCCGACCCAACATGTATTATCTGTCTGCTACCGCTCCCTTGAACTGGCCGGTCAAGGCCAGAATGCCGGATGCCATTGCGTTGTGGAAACTGGCAGGCCCCCTGATCTGGGGCGTTGTGGGACTCAATGCCCTGGGCGTTCTGGTCATGCTGGGAAAGCAGCTTCTGATGAATGACACCGCCCCGGAAACCGACGAATCTCATGAGGAAACGAGGCAATCATGACATCCAAATTCATCGTCACACCCGGCTGTCCATTTTCATGCACTGGTTTAATGCCGGCTGCTGGATTTTTCTGCTGTTGACAGGCCTTGGCCTGATTCAAAACGATGATCTTCAGCCGTTTACATCATGGCCGATCATGCTTCGGAACCTGTTCGGCGGCGGCGCAAATCTGCTTCTGTCCCATGAAATCATCGGCATTACCTGGGCAGGCGGATTTCTTTTATATGGCATCATCCGGCTGAAATCCGACGTCCTTCCGTTTATCCGTGAAATTTTTACCGTGGATATCCGGCGCGATTTCCTGTGGTTGATTACCAAGGGTATCCAGATGACACTGGGGTATCGGGCGCTTGGCGTCATCGCCGAAAAATTCGGTTTCAGCCCCGGAATTCCGGATCAGGGGTTTTACAACGTCGGGCAGAAGATTTTTGCCATTCCGGCGGTTTTCGGCGGAATGGTCATTGCGGCATCGGGCATCATCATGATGCTGTCCCAGATCGGCATGGTGGGTACCGCGCCGGTACAATGGGCGATCCTGATTCATTTTACCGCGGTCGGGCTGGTGTTTGCCGGGCTTCTCATTCATGTCTTCATGGCATCGATTGCCGCCGGCGAACAGCCGGCCTTTATTTCCATGTTTACCGGAACGGTTCCCGAAGATTACGCCCAGCATCATCACAAGCTCTGGCTGGATGAGCTCAAAAAGCGTTAAGGGTGTCTGTCATGCGATGGATGGGAATGAAGATCGGGCGTTTGCCGGTTTATCCCGCAGTCCTTTTTCTGATACTGGGAATCCTGACCGCTGCCGCAGCAGGCAGCCAGGCGGAGCACCCGGCATGGTTTCAGCAGGCCAGGGATGAAGCCGGACAAGACGGGTATGAACTGATTACCGCCCCTGAACTCAAAGCCCTTTATGACTCCGGAAAAGACTTTACCATTATCGATGTCCGGCCCGAATACGAATATCGTGAGGGACATCTTTCACAGGCCAAAAGTCTGGAATTTGATCTGGGGGACAAGCTCCAACTGACGCCGGAAAAAAAAGCGGCGTTTATCGAGCTTCTGGGTCCGGACAAACAGCGACTGATCGTGATTTACTGTCGAAGCTTTGCCTGACTGCGCAGTTCCATTGCAGCCCGGTGGGCTGTGCGGCTGGGATATCAGAAGATCATCCGGCTCCCGGAAGGGTATTTTGGCTGGAAATCCGCTTTCCCGGATAAAACACACGTCTGCAGACCAACGTCAAAAAAATTGGGAATCGGGGATGATTTTCCTTCCTGCCAGCTCGTGATGCTGTATGACGAAACCGACAGGGCCTATCTGAAAATCCAGGGTCTGCAAAAAAGTTTTGCGCTGGAAGATGTGGGCTGCCAGTATCTGTATATCGTGATTTACAATGAAAAATGCCTGGCCTGCGTGGATGAGGTCAAGTCTTTCAAAACCCTATATCAACAAATGACATGCAGACCCGTATCTTTCAGACAGGGTTAAACTCCTGGCCATCGGCGCCGGCAGCAAAAAACGCGGTGTCATGGCTTTCAAAAAAGAAAACGCCATTCCCTATCCGCTTTTCGGAGATGAAAAACGGCATATTTTCTCCTGCCTCGGAAACCCTGTGCTGCCTACGTCCTATCTGGTTCAGCTGCAGCCGGGCGGCAGGAGACAAATTCTGTTCGTTCAGCAGGATCATATTCAGGATGTCCAAATGCTTGTCCAGAAAATCAGAAGTCTCGTAAAAGACACGGAATTTCCCAAAACAAACTGAACCGGACACCCATCGTTTCCGGCAAGGAACCCGGCAAAAAAGACATGCCCGATAGAAAACAACTGGTGTTTATATCTTTAACCCATTAATAAAAGAGGTAAAAAATGAAACAGAAACAGCTGCACTTATGGATGATCTGTCTGGGATTAATTGCGATTGCGGTTTCCGGATGCGCCGGCACCCTGCAATCCTCGGCACCGGCTGATCAAACAGCGGCCTCGGCCGACTGGAAATTTCACGACATTGTGGGGATCGACTTCGTCAAACCGTATGTTACCGTTCCAAAACCGGAAAACGTTCTCCTGGTGGATTCCCGACCAAAGGAAGCAAAATATGACCAGGGCCACATTCCAACGGCCATCAGCATTCCGGATTCCCATTTTGAGAAACTGACCTCTGTGCTGCCCCGGGACAAAAACACCTTGCTGATCTTTTACTGCGAGGGCCTGGAATGCAAACTCAGCCATAAATCCGCCAAAAAAGCCGAAGCCCTGGGATACACCCGGGTCAAGGTTTACGCTGAAGGCTATCCGGGCTGGATGAAGGAAAAAGATCATTACGCCGAGGTTCCGGTAGATTTTGTTAAAAACGCCATGGACGGCAACACCGAAATGGTTCTGGTGGACTCCCGACCAAAGGAAGCCAAATATGACCAGGGCCACATTCCAACGGCCATCAGCATTCCGGATACCCATTTTGAAAAAATGACCTCTCTGCTGCCCGAAAAAAAAGAGACGCTTCTGGTGTTTTACTGCGGCGGATTCGACTGCAAGCTGAGCCATAAATCCGCATCCAAAGCCATAAAAATGGGATACAGCAATGTAAAGGTTTTTTCAGCCGGTTATCCGGCTTGGCAGGAAATGGAAGCAGGAACAGGAAAGCCGTCGGCTGTCGCACACTCCGGGATCAGGAAAGGCGGGCTGGAAGGGGCCATAGAAACCGCTGCATTTGAGAAAATCATTGCGGAAAATCCATCCAGCGTCATGCTGATTGATGTCAGAGATCCCGATGAATTCGAAAAAGGCACGTTTAAAACCGCTGTCAACATTCCTGTGGACACGCTGGAACACCATGTGAAAACGCTTCCTTCGGATAAGCCGATCGTCTTTGTCTGCGGCACCGGCGCACGAAGCGGGGAGGCGTATTATATGCTCAAGGACCTGCGGCCGGAATTAAAAGAGGTGTATTACCTGGAGGCGGAAATCAAAATCAATAAAGACGGCACCTATTCAATCACCGAACGCCAAAAAAGGATAACAGCGGCGCTGCTGGTTGTTTATCGGCCCGCACCCATCACCGGCTGTGAATTTTTGGACTTTTTGCAACGCCTCGTGTATGATAGGGATCCGTGTTGCTGATCCCTATCAACCATGAGGTACATCCATGAAACGCATAAAAATTCACAGCCTGCTTCAATCCAAAACCCCCCTGGATCCTGTCCGGATAAACGGGTGGGTCAGAACCCGCCGGGATGCCAGGGACTTTTCGTTTATTGAAGTCAATGACGGGTCCTGTCTGAAAAACATTCAGATCATCGCTCCCGGCAGTCTGCCCAATTACGACGAGATTCAGAAACTGACCACGGGTTCCGCCGTCGGCATCACCGGCAGCCTGGTTCCGTCACAGGGCAAAGGCCAGAGCTGGGAAATCACCGCAACCGGGATTTCAATCATCGGTCCGGCCCCGGAAACCTTTCCCCTCCAGAAAAAACGTCACAGCGATGAATATCTTCGCACCATCGCCCACCTCAGACCCCGAACCAACAAATACGGCGCGGTCTTTCGCATCCGCTCCGAACTGTCTTACGCCATCCACACGTTTTTCAGGGACCGGGGATTTCGCTACATCCATTCTCCCATCATCACCGGCTCGGACTGTGAGGGCGCCGGCGAAATGTTCCGGGTAACAACGCTGGATATCAAAAACCCGGATGTAACAGACAGGGGACTGGACGCCTCACGGGATTTTTTCGGGAAAGAAGCCAGCCTGACGGTCTCCGGACAGCTTTCCGCGGAAATGTTCGCGCTGGCCCTGGGGGATGTCTATACTTTCGGCCCGACCTTTCGCGCGGAAAATTCCAATACGCGTCGTCATGCCGCTGAATTCTGGATGCTGGAGCCGGAAATGGCTTTCTGCGATCTTTCCGGAAACATGGATCTTGGCGAGGAACTCATCCGGTATCTGATCCGCCATGTGCTTCGGGAATGCCCGGAAGATATGGCGCTTTTCGGAAATTTCGTGGACAAGACCCTGATGGAGACCCTGAATCACATCGTATCTTCCGAATTTGTCCGCCTGCCGTATGGCGAAGCCGTGGAAATTCTGAAAGCCGCAACAGTGGCATTTGAATTTCCGGTGACATACGGCATTGATTTTCAATCCGAACACGAAAAATACCTGACGGAAACCCATTTCAAAAAACCGGTCATTCTCCATGACTACCCCAAAACCATCAAGCCGTTTTACATGCGGCTGAATGCGGATCAGCAGACCGTAGCGGCCATGGATATTCTGGTTCCGGGTATCGGTGAGATCGTCGGCGGCAGTCAGCGGGAAGAGCGCCTGGATGCGCTGGAAGCCAGAATGGATGAAATGGGGCTTGTCCGGGAAAATTACTGGTGGTACCTGGATTCCAGGCGGTACGGATCGGTGCCGCACAGCGGATTTGGCATGGGATTTGAGCGGCTGATCATGATGATCACCGGCATTACCAATATCCGCGATGTCATTCCGTTTCCCAGAACACCGGGGAATATCGATTTTTAAACGGCTTCGTGCGTGCTTTTCATCGTGCGCAGCCGGGCCAGTTCCCAGATATAGTCGTAGAGGTGGAGTCCCTTGCTGGCGGCAATGATTTCGCCGTCCTCAACCCCGATTTCCTGGGCCATGTATTCCTTCAGCATTTGAATGGCCCCCAGGTTGGCGGGAAACCCGTTCCACAGATCCCAGGACCGGAAGTACACCATGAAATGAAGTTTTCCGTACCGGATGCGGGTGTCGATCCCCCGAAGGCAGGGCGGATCATTCAGCAGCAGGGCCTTCGGGTCTCCGACCGTCATGTAGGCCTGATTGGTGCCGTGTCCGTCCTGTCGGTACATGCGAATCACCTCGGCTATCTGGGGCTCAAGATATTCTCCGTAGGTATAGTCTTCATTGGGCTGTTTTTCCGCTGTCATCAGATACGGCAGATAGCTTTCAATATAGCCTTCCGCAACCGGGTTCGGGATGCACAGCGCCTCCGGAATGTCCGGGATCAGGGGCCTGGTTCCCGGATGTCTGATCTGGACCGTAATGTAGTCAAATTCAAGCCGCTCCTGACCTGCAAAGCTTCCCCGGTCAATCTGATAGCGGTGCCCCTTGTCTATAATCTCATAGACGCACTGAAACCAGGCGTCCGGAATATCTCTGGCCTGAATGCTGGTGATGTTTAGAGTCATGATTTATATATCCAGAGTGGTTACCTGCAGGGCGTTGTTTTGAATGAATTCCCGGCGGGGCTCGACTTCTTCTCCCATCAGCACGGTGAATATTTCATCGGTTTCGACCGTATCCTCAATTTTTACCTGCAACAGAATCCGCTTTTCCGGATTCATCGTGGTTTCCCAGAGCTGTTCGGGATTCATTTCACCCAGACCTTTGTACCGCTGGACCCCGAGCCCTTTTTTTCCTTCCTCTATCATCATTTGAAGCAGCTGTCGTGTATTCTGGGCAACACTGGCCTCTTTTTCCTTGCCGACTTCAAGAATCCGGAACGGCGGCGCATCATAGGGGGCAATCCGGCCGCCCAACAGCAGCGCCGTTTGAAATTCCTTCGAAAAAACAAGACCTCTGCCGATTAGTTTCGGTTTGAAATCTTTTTCGGTTCTTTCCGTCAGCAGTCGCTTCAACTGATCTGATTCCGGACTGGAGACCGTCATTTCATATAAATGCTTGTCTTCATTCCACACCGGCTCGGTGACATCAAAACCCGCCTGAATGATGGCCGCTTTCAGCGCGGTCATCTGCTGAAAATCCTTGATAAAATCCTTGTCCGCAACACCGGCGTTGATCAGGCATGTCATCAGCTCCGGCGGATACCCCTGAACCATGAATTTGTTCATCAGGCTGAAATATTCGGAAAGGTCGCTGACCCATATCAGTAACTGATGCGCCGTGACAGGGTCTTCGCTGACACTGGTTGTAACCGCTTTCTGGTGACAGACCCGTTTCAGAATATACTCGTCAAATGACCGTTCATCTTTCAGGTAAAGGGCCTGATTGCCTTTGCCCACCCTGAAAAGCGGGGGCTGGGCGATGTAAAGGTATCCTTTTTCGATGATTTCACGCATCTGACGATAAAAAAACGTCAGCAGCAGGGTCCGGATGTGCGATCCATCCACATCCGCATCCGTCATGATAATGACTTTATGATACCGGATCTGATCGGCCTTGTAGTCTTCTTCACCGACACCGGTTCCCAGCACCGTAATGATATTTTTAATTTCTTCGCTTTTGATAATTTTGTCGAACCTGGCTTTTTCCACATTCAGAATTTTCCCCTTCAGGGGGAGAATGGCCTGAAATTTCCGGTCTCTTCCCTGTTTGGCGGAGCCGCCGGCGGAATCGCCTTCCACCAGAAACAGTTCCCGTTGCTGCGGATCGGAACTCTGGCATTCGGCCAGCTTTCCCGGCAGCGTCGAATCCAGCAGGGATCCTTTACTGCGGGCAAGATCCCGCGCCCGCCGGGCAGCTTCTCTGGCACGGGAAGCCTCAACGGCCTTTTCAATAATTTTTTTGCCGACAGCCGGATTCTCTTCCAGAAACATGGTCAGCTTTTCATTGACCAGCGATTCAACCAGTCCCTTTACTTCGCTGTTTCCCAGTTTGGTTTTGGTCTGACCTTCGAACTGGGGCGATTTGATCCGGACACTGATAATGGCGGTCAGCCCTTCGCGAACATCATCACCGCTGATTTTGGCCTGAAGGGTTTTGGGCAGGCTGCCGTTGGTTGCATACTGATTCAGGGTCCGGGTCAGGGCGGCCTTGAACCCGATCAAATGGGTGCCGCCTTCGATCGTGTTGATATTGTTTGCAAAGGAAAACAGTTTTTCATTATACGTATCGTTGTACTGAATAGCGACTTCGATGCTGACTTCGTTTTTAATGCCTTCAATAAAAATAGGCGGGTGAACCGGCGTGTTGCGGCGATTGAGATATTCCACAAACGAATTCAGCCCTCCCTTGTACTGCAATTCCTTTTTGACATCCGAGCGTTCATCCTCAAGGGAAATTTTGATGCCTTTGTTCAAAAAAGCCAGCTCTCTTAAACGGCGCAGCAATATATCAAAATCGTAAGTGGTAATGGCAAATATTTCCGGGTCGGCTATAAAGTGGACCTTTGTTCCCCGCTTGTCCGTCGTTCCACGAATTTGAAGCTCGCTGGTTTTTTTCCCCTTGGCGTAGGTCTGGTAATAAATTTTACCTTCAGAATAAATTTCGATTTCGATGAAAACAGACAAGGCATTGACCACGGAAATACCGACGCCATGAAGTCCTCCGGAAACCTTATAGGAACTGTCGTCAAATTTTCCGCCGGCATGCAGTTTTGTCATGACAACTTCGACAGCCGGCACATTTTCCTTTTTGTGAATTCCGACCGGAATGCCTCTGCCGTTATCTTCAACGGAGACGCTGTTATCCGTGTGAATAATCACCTTGATATCGTCGCAATATCCGGCCATGGCTTCATCAATGCTGTTATCCACAACCTCGTAGACCAAATGATGAAGGCCTTCAACATCCACATTTCCAATATACATGGAAGGTCTTTTGCGAACCGCCTCCAGACCTTCCAGTATTTTTATATTATCCTCGTTATACGTCTGATTTTCCATTTTCTTTATTTTTTTTCCTTAAGGCATCCATTGCCGTAATGCCGCTACTATCGGCTATCTTGCCGGAATGACCCATGTCCTATATTCTCATGGGCATGATCACGCAAACATAGCTCTTGTCCGTTTCCCCCTCGATTAAACAGGGGTTTTTATCATCGATAATACTGATTACAACCTGTTCCTCTTCAATCACGGAAAGTGACTCAATAAAATACCTGGGGTTAAACGCCACTTCTATGGGAATGTCGGGATAGTGAATAAACATTTCTTCCTTGGATTCCCCGATTTCCGGATTGGTTGAAGAAATAATCATTTTGTCTTCATTGAAATTGAAAATAACGCCTTTGTAATCTTCGGTTGAAAAAATGGACATGCGTTTGAGCATCATCATGAAAAGCTGCTTGTTCAGCGTAATCTGTCTGGCTTCCGATATGAAAAGAATATCGCTTACATCGGGAAACGTGCCGTTTAGCAGCTGAATACTGACGGTTTCCTGATGCTGTTTAATAAACAGCTTGTTGTCCAGGATACCGAGCGAAAGCGATCCCTGAGGAATAATGATTTTTGAAAGTTCGTTAAATCCTTTTTTCTGAACCAGTATCGTTTTATCCAGAACGATGGCGGATTCATTGATGCAGGGATAATCCACCTTGGCCAGGCGGTTTCCGTCTGTTGAAATGATTCTCAGCCAGTTGTCGCCTTCTTTTTGAATCGTCTCCAGGCAGACCCCCAGAACATGCGGCCGTTTGTCTTCGACAGAAGCCGTCATCATGGCGGTTTTATCAATCATTTTCTTAAAATAGCGCGCTTCCATCTCGATAAAAGGAATATTTTCAATTTCCGGAACTTCCGGAAAGGAAGCCGGATTCATTCCCACAATATGATATTGAACATTATAATTGCCTATTTCTATCCAGAAATTATCGACTTCATTCACAAGAATGTCTTCTGTTGGAAAATCCCTGACAATTTCATACAATTTTCTGGCGTTTATGGCAATTGCGCCTTCCGATTCCACTTCAGCCGGATAAAAACCGATAAATCCGGTTTCATAATCGGTGACATATATTTTCAGGCCGTCCTCAAGCGCTTTTATCAGCACACAGGATATGATGGCATTGCTTGATTTTTTTCCGGCAATTCCCTGAATTTTTGACAGCGTATCCAGAATTTTTGATTTTTTCAGTGTGAATTTCATTGAATAAACCTTTCTTGGCTGTTGATGTCTTTAATAACGCTTTCAGACACCGCTGTATAACCCCTTGGCATTAATACTGTTCGGAAAATGTATGAATAAACCCGGACGAGAAACATGTGATTACTGCAGTATCCATTTTTTTATCCGGGGAACAACCCGATCATTCCATTCAGTGGACAGTCTTATTTTTACATACTGGACATATACGGCATCCAGCCAGCCCATTATTTTATCATACAAAAAATACTTTTCCAGCAAAGCGCCTTCAATGTCATCTTTTTTTTCAATCTGGCCGGTTTCCGGCAGCCTCAGGTTGCTGATATCCAGGCTTTCTCCTTTCAAGGTAAGCTGCCACTCATTTTCTTCCTCCGCAACCCGCAGATGAATTTCCGTGACCAGCGCCCCTTTTTTAAGCGCCAGAACGCCTTCTTCCAGTCCGGCATCATCGCCCTTGATGGTAATGGTTTCCAAGGCGTCATGAACCATGTTTTGCAGCACGATCCGGTTGCCGATGGTAAAATTGACGTTTTCCCGGATAACATGGTTCAACTGGGCAGGATCATGCTCGATAACAAACCACATCCATGTCAGAAATTCATGTCCCACGAATTTATAGCGGTTATACGCAACGGAAATATCTAACAATAATCACTCCATAAAATGAGTTGGTGTCAGTCTGTTCAGCACATCTTTCTCTAAATCCGAAAGAAATTCCATGGCAGCGGTATAGGGAAAACGGCGCACAAGATTCAGCTTGAACGTTTTGTTAAAAAAAACTTCAAATGTTTCATTGGCTGTTTTCTGGGTAGAAAAAAACCAGAGACTGGATTTTTCATAATTCCAGAGAACATCATATACATTCGGCGTTGCCGGTATTCGCAGTGACAGACCGCGAATGACATCTTCCTTTATTTGTTTTTTTTCATTTCGCGATAAAAATTCCTTGCCGCTTTCCTTCAGCCGTTTTGAAATTTCCTGACGATATCGTTTGGTCACCACTTTCGAAGGAATTGCCTTTTTATCCATTCGAAATGAAAAAATGAATTGTGTTCCCATCACAAATGTCGAACCTGTGAAATCCGGGGTAAACGGATCTTCATAAGACGTCCATCCCGCGGATTGATCCACGTCCTCATCGTCTATTTCAACAATTGCATTCTGGGTAAGAAGCCGGCCCAAGGTGTCCATTAAGGGATCAGCCAGTTGACCCAGCACCTGATAGCGCGTTATAGAAACACTTGAAGATAAAAGTCCCATGGTTTTCCATAATGAAGGTAGGTTATATGAATTTTTCATTCTATCCGTTTTAGTCAGTGGTTACAAGTTCTATTTATTTACGGATACCAGACCGCCTTTGCGGGAGAACACCGGCTGTCCTTTTTATAGGATCTTCTCTTTTATTTTTTAAAAAGAACAACAGTAATAATACCCTTCCTATTGTGTTGAAAACTTTATATCATATTATAATAATTACTGATATATTGTATTTGCATTGTTCAAAACATGGATGAAACAACAGGCTTGTTTGAACAGGCTTTCACGGGTTGTTCATAACGGTCATTTTTGTTAACAAGCGGTCAGCAGATAGCGGGAAATTGATGAAATTTATTGCCGATTTACATGTTCACTCGCGGTTTTCACGGGCAACAGCCAGAAACCTGGATATAGAGCTTTTGTATATGGCAGCCCAACTGAAAGGAATAACCGTTGTCGCCACAGGTGACATTACCCATCCAAAATGGTTTGCGGAAATCAGCGAAAAACTTGAACCGGCTGAACCGGGTTTGTATCGACTGAATAAAGACAGTGAAAAAAACTGTGATAAACAGGTTCCGCTATCCTGCCGCGGGGCGGTCAGGTTTATGTTGAATTCAGAAATAAGCTGTATTTATAAAAAAAAGGGAAAAACACGGAAAAACCACAATCTGGTTTTTTTTCCGGATCTGGCGGTTGCCGAATCCTTTAACCGGAAACTGGCGGAAATCGGAAATATCGTTTCGGACGGCAGGCCCATATTGGGCATGGATGCCAGAAACCTTCTTGAAATGCTTCTTGAAACCAGTGATCAGGCATTTCTGGTTCCCGCCCATATATGGACCCCCTGGTTTTCGCTTCTGGGATCCAAATCAGGTTTTGACTCCCTGAAAGACTGTTTTGAGGATCTGAGCCAGTATGTTTTTGCGGTTGAAACCGGACTTTCTTCAAATCCCGATATGAACCGGCGGGTATCCTTTCTGGACGGGCTGACCCTGATATCCAATTCAGATGCCCATTCACCCGATAAACTGGGGAGGGAAGCCAATATTTTCAATACCGAACTGTCCTATTTCGACATAATAAACTCACTGAAGGACAGAGAGTCGCGGACATTTTTGGGAACATACGAATTTTATCCCGAGGAAGGAAAATATTTTTTTGACGGTCATCGGAGCTGCGGCATATGTTTCAGTCCGCAACTGAGCCAGAGCAGCGGCGGAATTTGTCCGGTTTGCGGCAAACCCCTTACAATAGGGGTTATGAACCGGGTTGAAGAATTATGTGACAGAAGAGAAGGTGAAAAACCGCTGGATACCCCGCCATTTTATTCAATCATTCCCCTGAAGGAAATGTTATCGGAAATTTTGCAAGTCGGCAGCGGTTCCATAAACGTGATGCGTCACTATCAGCAGGCGCTTCAGGTTCTGGGTCCGGAATTGGCCATCCTGGATTCAATTGATTTATCGGAGATTGAAGCCGCCGGCATGCCGATGCTGAAAGAAGCGGTTAAAAGAATGCGCGAAGGCAGGATAAAAATTGCTCCGGGGTATGATGGTGAATTTGGGAAAATCAAAATTTTTACGGAAGACGAAACGAAACAGTTCTAAATCAAAAACAAAAAAGGATTTTCCACCCAAACCCCACCACGACGCCCCCAAATTGAAAAAGACAGGAGTTGTTTGACTTTTTACGAAAATATAAGTATTTATGCTCCAATAAGAGTAAGGTCCATTTTGGAATTTTATCTAAAACACAAAAAAAGTCTATAATAAAAACAGGTTATATAATAATAACATATTTTCTGTTTTTTTTTGTTATTGCGGAAATGATAGAAGAAAACGTTATTAAGCACAATTGATCTTGAAAACGGGCTATCAATTTCAATTTTTGATGAATCAAAAAAAATTGCAGCAGACAGATGGCAGGTCAACGTGACGGCCAGAATGATAATTGTGACGGATAAAGTGCAGTTTACCCGAATGGATCCGGAAAAAAGACTTGAAATATTACAGGTAGTCGGCGAACAGATTCATTATGAAAAAAAACTCACGCGTAATTTTGTTGATGAGAAACATAAGGAGGAAATAATTAAAGCCCTGTATGAATCGTTTTTGCAAATTACCAGGCCGTATTTTTCTCACAGTCAGTTTGCAGAACGATTTGTTCTTAAATCCTACGCCGATTCTCTGGAAAAACGCAAATGGGTGAAAAGCTGGATGTAACCTGTTAGCGAAAGGAGAAATAATGAAATATATACAGAAAAATAGTTGGATAAGGTTATTATATACAGTTTTTACAATATTCATTTTTATTCCCTCTGCCGGCGCCGATATATACATGTTCAAAGACACCAGTGGCGTTCGTCATTTTACAAATGTTCCCGCGTCTCCGAAATATCGTCTGTACCTGAAAAGTACCCCCAACAAATATTTTGAATCCAGCCTGGGGGAGAAATTCTCTACAAACATCGATCCCGATCAATATGATCAACTCATCCTGAAAGCGTCCATCACGCATGATGTTGACTTTTCGTTGTTGAAATCCATTATCAAGGTGGAATCCAATTTTGATTGTTTCGCGGTTTCCCAGAAAGGGGCAAAAGGACTGATGCAGATCATGCCGCAGAATTTTTCATTTCTGAATATCAGAAATCCCTTTGATCCCGAGCAGAATATCATGGGCGGAGCGCTTTATTTCAAACAAATGCTTGAAAAATTCAACAAAATAGAATTGGCGCTTGCCGCCTACAATGCCGGACCCAACACCGTAGACAAGTATAACGGCATTCCACCGATTTCGGAAACAAAAGGATATGTCAAGCGGGTGATGTCCCATTACAAAAACATGTCCGGCAGCAAAAAGAAGTCGGTATAGAAGGGAGTGGGGGTTTATTGACGGCATGATTGTGGTAAGAATGATATGGCAAGATGAAACAAGATGAAAAAACCGCTTTCCAACACTGGCTTCTGTCAGATCCGCTCCTGAAGCCTTACCAGCCCATACTCTTCCGCCGGTTTAATCAGCGCCTGGAAAAAAAAAAGAAATCATAAAAAATCACGGATCTCTTTATGATTTCTCCGCTTCCCACACCTGTTTTGGTCTTCACCATGAAAAAGACAACTGGGTTTTCCGGGAATGGGCACCGGCGGCAACTCAACTTTTTTTTATCGGTGATCTAACGCGGATGGGCGGAAAAAAAAGAATTTCAGCTTGCCCGAATCCGTCCGGAAGGAATATGGGAACTCCATATTCCACGGGAAAGACTCCATCACGGAGAGTTATACCGGCTTCGGGTTCACTGGCAAGACGGAAACGGCGATCGCATCCCCTCCCATGCCGTCAGGGTTGTTCAGGATCCGGCCACGCTGATTTTTAATGCCCAGGTCTGGGAACCGGAAACGCGCTACCACTGGAAAACACCCAAGACAGAAAACAAAGACCCCCTGCTGATTTATGAAGCCCATGTGGGAATGGCCCAGGATGCGGAAAAAGTCGGCTCGTTCAGGGAATTTACCGACAACATTATCCCGAGAATTGCCAAAGCCGGCTACAATACCATTCAGTTGATGGCCATTCAGGAACATCCCTATTACGGATCATTCGGATATCAGGTCTCCAGTTTTTTTGCCGTGTCTTCCCGGTTCGGGACACCGGATGAGTTTAAGGAGCTGATTGATACGGCGCATGGCGTGGGGCCTGAAGGTCATCATGGATTTGATTCATTCCCATGCGGTCATGAACGAGGTGGAAGGCCTCAGTCGTTTTGACGGCTCCTTATACCAGTATTTTCACGACGGCCCCAAAGGGTTTCACCCTGCCTGGAATTCCCGATGCTTTGATTACCGGAAAACGGAAGTTCTGTCGTTTCTGCTGTCCAACTGCCGGTTCTGGCTGGAAGAATATCGACTGGACGGATTTCGTTTTGATGGGGTAACCAGCATGATATATGATCACCATGGTCTGGGCAAGGCATTTACCGGGTATCCCGACTATTTCGATGAAACGGTGGATGAAGATGCACTGAGCTATCTTTGGCTGGCAAACGCGCTGATTCATGATATCAATCCCGATGCCGTCACCATCGCGGAAGAAGTCAGCGGGATGCCCGGGCTTGCGGTACCGGTGTCAGCAGGCGGCATCGGATTTGACTATCGGTTTGCAATGGGTATCCCCGATTACTGGATACGGCTCACAAAGGAGTATCCGGATGAAGCCTGGCCGATCGGCCAGTTATGGTTTGAGTTGACCAACCGCAGGCAGGATGAAAAAACCATCAGCTATGCGGAATCTCACGATCAGGCGCTGGTGGGAGACCAGACCCTGATTTTCAGGCTGGCGGGTTCGGACATGTATGGCGCAATGTCCAGAAACCACAAGGACGATCTCCGGGTGGACCGGGGCATGGCCATTCACCGACTGATCCGCTTCATAACGCTGATTACCGCGGGCAGCGGGTATCTGAATTTCATGGGAAATGAATTCGGACATCCGGAGTGGATTGATTTTCCCCGTGAAGGAAACAACTGGTCCTACCGGTTTGCCAGACGCCAGTGGCATCTGGTGGATGACCCGGAGTTGCGATATCACTTTCTGGCCTGTTTTGACCGGGAAATGATCGCCCTGGCCAAGGCCTTCCGGCTGCTTGAAGCTTCTCACATAAGGCTTTGTTATGAGCACAACGATGATAAAGTCATGGCGATTGCGCGGGCCGGCCTGCTTTTTGTGTTCAATTTTCATCCCCAGCGCTCGTTCAGTGACTACCCTATCCCGTTTATGCCCGGAAAATATCAGATGATATTTAACAGCGATTTACGCGAATTCGGCGGACATGACCGGTTACAGCCCGGCCAGGTGCATTTTGCCCGGCAGCAATCCGCAAGTGGCGGGGCATCTCATTTCATCAGCCTGTATTTACCTTCCAGAACCGCCCTGGTGCTTCAAAGCGTTGATACGCGCTAAAATCTTTTCTTGTCGGGACCGGCGAACCGGACCGAAAAAACCTTTCAGAAAACGGATAAAATAAAACGGGAGACAACATGAAAATAGGCATTATCGGCTGTCCGGGATCAGGGAAAACCACGGTTTTTGAAGCCCTGACCCGAAGCCTTTCGCAACCGGCCGGAAAAGCGGAACCGCGAATCGGAACCCTTCAGGTTCCGGATGCGCGGGTGGATGCATTGCACCGGATGTATCTGCCGCGCAAAACCATTTATGCACAGATCGAATATTTTCTGCCCGGAAAATCGCCTGCCAAAAAAGATGCCGGAAAAGAACAGAGCGCGTGGTCCCAGGTGCGGGACTGCGATGCGATTATTCTGGTTATCCGGAATTTCACGGGCATGGGCGGAGAACTTCCCCGGCAGGTGTTCGAATTTCAAAGTATCAACCAGGAGTTGATGCTTTCCGATCAGGTTGTTGTGGAAAAACGTCTGGAACGCCTGGAAACCGATAAAAAACGCGGCAAGAAAACCGACATGGAAGAGCTGACCCTGATCACGCAATGCCTGAAACACCTGGAAAATGAAATCCCGCTGCGAAAAATACCGGAGCTGGCCGAAGCGCCGGCATTAAGGGGGTTTGCATTCATGTCCGCCAAGCCCATGATGGTCTTGTTCAACAACGCCGATGACGACGATGCCATGCCGGATCTTCCCGGGGTGGTTTCAGCGGAACAGTGCATGGTCATCAAGGCAAAGCTGGAGCAGGAACTGATTCGCATGTCGGAAGAAGAAGCCAGGGAATTTCTGGCGGAATTCAATATCGAGGCATCGGCAATGGATCGCGTGATTCAGATGTCCTACAGCCTGCTGGGGCTGATGTCTTTTTTTACCGTCGGCGAAGACGAAGTCCGGGCCTGGACCATACATCGGGGAACATCGGCTCTGGATGCAGCCGAAGTCATTCATTCCGATATCAAAAAAGGGTTCATTCGCGCGGAAACCATCTCATATACGGATTTGATGGCTGCCGGAAACCAGGCAGAGGCCCGCAAACGCGGAACATTTCGACTGGAAGGAAAAACCTATGTGGTTCAGGATGGGGACATTATCAATTTCCGGTTCAATGTCTGAACAGCCAGGGGATCAGCCCCAGGCGTCACTCACCTGGTGGATACTGGACGCAAATACCCTTCCATTTAAAAGCAGTTCAAAAACATGAATCGCCTAATAAACATACAATAACAACAGGTTAATCTCTCAATAAAAGAAGGTGAAGCGAGAAGTTCATTTTTTTGAACCTGCCTGAAAACGGTATTACATGAGAAATCAGAAAGTTAAAAAAAATCGAAAAAAACCGGGTTTATGGTTTTGAACATTTCCGGTTGTCCGTGCCCTGCCGGCAACCCCCGTTTTGAAAAGCGCGGTTTTTTGATAAAAATAACCAACTGATTTTTATGAGAAAAACAAAATAGAATAAAAATATTTCCAAAATATCCGTTTTTGGCAAAGAGTTTGCATTACCTCAAGTCAAACCTAATAATTTCTTCATCTTTTTCCTCCTTTAAAATGGCTGGCCGGGGCGTTCCCGGCCAGCCATTTTTTTTGTCCGTATCAAAACAGCCTGGACATTAATCCTCCTGAAGCGCTTTCAGATCGGCAAAAAAATCCAGCGCCTGAGGATTGCTCAGGGCATCCTTGTTTTTAACCGGCTGATTCTGAATGACTTTTTTGACGGCCAGCTCCACTTTCTTCATGTTCAGGGTATAGGGAATGGCCGGAACCTCAATGATCTTGGCCGGAACGTGTCTGGGCGAAGCATTGGCCCGGATCACCTGACGGATTTTCTGCATGAGCGCCTCCGTCAGACTGTGGCCGGCCATCATTTTAACAAAGAGGATCACGCGGACATCGTTTTTCCAGTCCTGGCCGATGACCAGGCTGTCCTCGATTTCTTCCAGCTGCTCCACCTGACGGTATATTTCCGCGGTTCCGATGCGAACCCCGCCCGGATTCAGCGTGGCATCCGACCTGCCGTAAATCGTGACCCCGCCCCGGTCGTTGATTTCAATAAAATCGCCATGGCGCCAGACATTGGGGTAAACATCAAAATATGCGGAATGGTATTTTTTCCCGTCCGGATCTTCCCAGAAATAAATGGGCATGGATGGAAACGCTGCGGTGCAGACCAGCTCACCCTGCTGCCCGATAACGGGGTTGCCGTCGCTGTCGAATGCCTCCACTTTCATGGCCAGGCCCCGGCACTGAAGCTCTCCGGCATAAACCGGGTCCATGGGATTTCCCAGGGCAAAACACCCGTTCAGATCAGAGCCTCCGGAAATGGAGGCAAGCTGAAGATCGCTTTTTACGGCATCGTAAATAAATTGAAAGCCTTCGACGGCAAGGGGCGATCCGGTGGAGAGAACCGCCCGAAGCGGCGTCAGGTCAAAGCGGTTTTTCGGAACAACACCGGTGTTCTGAAGGGCGGAAATATATCCGGCGCTGGTTCCGAACACCGTGATTTTTTCATCCTGAGCCATTTCCCACAGCGCTCCGGGCTCGGGGTGAAACGGGTTGCCGTCATAAAGGACCAGGGCTGCGCCGCTGGCAAGGCCGCTGACGAGCCAGTTCCACATCATCCAGCCGCAGGTCGTAAAATAAAACATCACATCCTCTCGTTTCAAATCCACATGCAGGACGTGCTCTTTGAGATGGTGCAGCAAAATACCGCCGGCGCTCTGCACCATGCATTTGGGAAGGCCGGTTGTGCCGGACGAATACATGATATACAGGGGATGGTCGAACGGCAGCTGGGCAAAGGTGATTTCCGGAACCGCCCCGGAGGATCGAAACTCCCGGTAATGCACGGCATTGGGAATAGTGCCGATATCCGGATCTGTTTCGGTATAGGGAATCACCACCACTTTTTCGATGGAAGGCAGCGCTTTCAGGATGCCGGAGATGCGCTCCAGGCAATCCATGGCCTTTCCCTTGAACCAGTAGCCGTTTGCCGTAAAGAGCACTTTGGGCTTGATCTGCCCGAAGCGGTCCAGAACGCCCTTGATGCCGAAATCCGGGGAACACGACGACCAGACGGCGCCCAGGCTGGTTGCCGCCAGCATGGCGACAATGGCCTGGGGCATGTTGGGAACAAAGCCCACCACGCGGTCTCCGGGGGTGATGCCCGCGGCTTTCAGGGAAGCGGCGACCCTGTGCCACTTCCTCATAGAGCTGGGCATAAGTGGTTCGGGTGGAAGGCTGCCCTTCTCCTTTGAATATGAGCGCGGTGCGCTCATCGCGATACCGGAGCAGATTCTCGGCAAAATTCAGTCTGGCGCCGGCAAACCAGCTGGCTCCCGGCATTTTTTTGGGATCGTCCACCACCGCGGTATACGGCGCGGACGCTTTGATTTGCACAAACTCCCAGAGCAGCGCCCAGAACTCCGGAATGTGGTCAATAGACCACTGGTAGAGCTCCGCGTATTGCGTAAACCGTTTTCCATGCCGCTCATTGACGGCATGCATGAACCGGAACATGTTCGTTTTCCGGATACGTTCCTCCGAGGGTTTCCATAACATTTTGCCCATGGGTGTCTTCCTTTTTGTGTTGGTGTCTAAATCATTTGAATTTCTTTGCAATTTGATTTATGGAGAGAAAAATGAAATCATTTCATAATGGATAATTCATAAACTTTCAAATTAAAAATCCTCCCTTTCCGCATATGACACCGAAACAGCCCGAAAATGCAGTTGTGAATGAGAGCAGGCAGGCTGAGGCGCGGATATTTGCCTCTGAACAGCTGTTGAATCTCATCCTGAATTCCATACAGCTCGGCGTGGTGATCATCGACGCCAGCACCCGCGTCATATCCGATGTCAATCAATATGCGGCCGAGCTGATCGGTCTTTCCAGGGAACGCATCACTGGAAAAGACTGCCGGCAGTTTTTCTGTCCGGCGCTGTCGGGCGAGTGTCCGGTTGACGGAACCGACCGCAAAACAGACAGCTCGGAGCAGCTGCTGAAGCGGGCCGACGGGCAGCTGCTGCCGATTCTGAAAAAAGAGACCGCCATTCAAATCCATCAGCGGGAATATCTTCTGGAAAGTTTTTGGGACATCACCGAACAGGTTCGTGAAAAAGAGCAGCTGCTCAAGGCCAGGAATGCGGCGGAAAATGCGAATATGGCCAAAAGCGAATTTCTGGCCAATACCAGCCATGAGATCCGGACCCCCATGAACGGCATTATCGGCATGACGGGGCTGCTTCTGGACACCCGGCTGTCGGCCGAGCAGCGCGATTATGCCGAAACCATTCGCGGCAGCGCCGATGCGTTGATGGCCATCATCAACGCTATTCTGGATTTCTCCAAGATCGAAGCCGGAAAAATGGATCTGGAAATCCTGGATTTTGATCTTCGCGTCATGGTGGAAGAAGTGCAGGACCTGCTTTCCGCAAGGGCATTTGAAAAGGGGCTGGAACTGGCCTGTCTGGTGAACCACGACGTGCCGTCCCTGTTAAAGGGGGATCCGGGAAGGCTTCGCCAGGTGCTGATGAACCTTGCAGACAATGCCGTTAAATTCACGGAGACAGGGCAGGTCATTATCCGGGTCTCTCTCGACAGCGAAGCAGACACCTCGGTCACCGTCCGGTTCATGATTACGGATACCGGAATCGGCATTCCGGCGGATAAACAGCATCTGCTGTTTCAGTCTTTTTCGCAGGTGGATGCGTCCACCACCCGCCGATACGGCGGCACGGGCCTGGGGCTGGCCATTTCCAGGCGGATAGCGGAAATGATGAGCGGACAAATCGGCGTAGACAGCCGGGAAGGGGCGGGGGCCACGTTCTGGTTTACCGCCGAACTGGAAAAACAGACCGGCGGCGTAAAAAAAGAGCCGGTTCTTCCGGTGGATATTCAGGGGCAGCGGATTCTGATCGTGGATGACAACCGGATAAACCGGCATATCCTCAGAGAGCAGCTGAAAAACTGGGCATGCATGGTTGAGGAGGCGGAGAACGGCCAGGATGCGTTGAAGCGGCTGCTTCAGGCTGCCGGCGACAATGCGCCGTTCAGCCTGGCGATCATCGACATGGTGATGCCGGAAATGGACGGCAAATCCCTGGGAAGAAAAATCAAGACAGACCCGCGGATTACCGATACAGCCATCGTGATGCTGACTTCCGCCGGCAGGCGCGGCGATGCGGAGCAGCTTCAGGACATCGGATTTTCAGCCTATCTCACCAAGCCGGTCAAACGGCTGCAACTGCATGACTGCCTGTCGACGGTTCTGGGAACGCCGCTGACGGTTGTCAAAAAGCCGGCCACTCCCATCGTGACCCGGCATTCCCTGTCCGAGGAGAAAAAGCGCGGCATCCGCATCCTTCTGGCCGAAGACAACCCGGTCAATCAGAAGGTTGCCCGGAAAATGCTGGAAAAATTCGGCTATGCTTCCCATACGGTCTCCAATGGCGTTGACGCCGTGAAAGCCCTCGGCAGGATTGACTATGACCTGGTTCTGATGGATGTGGAGATGCCGGAAATGAATGGAATGGATGCCACGGCCCGGATCCGCAGTCCCGAATCAACCGTCATCAATCACCGGGTTCCCGTGATCGCCATGACGGCGCATGCCAAAAAAGGCGATCGGGAAAAATGCCTGGAAGCCGGGATGGACGATTACCTGTCCAAGCCGGTCAAGCCGCAGGAACTGCTGGATGTGGTGGAAAAATGGGTTCGGAAAATCACCCGGCGGGCATTGCGGCCCTCAGCTGCCGGTCATCTGTTTCAGAATCAGACAGGCATTGGTTCCCCCGAATCCGAATGAGTTGGACATGGCGTAAGCCACGGTCTGTTTTCGCGCCTGATTGGGAACATAGTCCAGGTCGCACCCGGGTGACGGGTTGTCCAGATTCAGCGTGGGCGGAATCACGCCCTGCTGGATGGCCAGGGCGGTAAAAACAGCCTCGATGCCGCCGCCGCCTCCCAGAAGGTGCCCGGTCATGGATTTGGTCGCGCTGACGGCCAGCCGGTAGGCATGATCCTTGAACACGGTTTTGATGGCCATCGTTTCATACTCGTCATTCATCTGGGTGGAGGTACCGTGCGCGTTGATGTAATCGATTTCCGTCCCGCAAAGACCGGCATCCTTCAAGGCCGCCTGCATGCAGCGGGCCGCGCCTTCTCCGCCGGGTGCGGGCGCCGTCATGTGAAACGCATCGCCGCTCATGCCGTATCCCACCACCTCGGCATAGATTCTGGCGCCTCTTTCCAGCGCGGCATCGAGGGCTTCCAGTATCAGAATGCCGCTGCCTTCGCCGACGACAAACCCGTCTCTGCCGCTGTCAAACGGCCGTGAGGCTTTTTCCGGAGCGTCATTCCGGGTGGAAAGGGCCTTCATGGCGTTGAAGCCGGCAATACAGGTCGGCGTGATGACCGATTCCATACCGCCGGTGATCATGGCGTCCGCGGCGCCTCTCTGGATGATTTTAAAGGCATCGCCGACAGCATGGGTTCCGGCGGCGCAGGCCGTGGCGACCGAGGCGTTGGGCCCCTTGGCCCCGAAGGTAATGGCGATCATCCCCGGCGCCATGTTGCCGATCATCATGGGGATAAAAAACGGACTGACCCGTCCGGGGCCTTTCAGATCGATGAGCCGGGCGGTGGTCTCGAGCACCGAAAGCCCTCCCAGACCGCACCCCGTCAACACCCCCACGCGTTCGGAATTCGAGCTGTCAATAGTCAATCCCGAGTCTTCCGTTGCCATGCGGGCCGCAGCCAGGGAGTAGGCGATGAACCGCTCGATTCGCCTGGCTTCTTTTTTCGGCAGAAACTCCTCGGGGTTAAAATTCTTGACTTCACCGGCAATTCGGGTTTCAAAACAGGAGGCGTCAAACCGGGTAATTTCTCCAATCCCGGATTTGCCGGCGCACAATGCCGACCAGGTCTCATCCCGGCCAATCCCAATCGGTGTTACCAGACCCACACCTGTTATCACAACCCTTCTGTTCAATGAACCCTCCTTTTCCAATGCGAAACCCGATGCCGGGGCCCGGAAAATCAGTGAGAATCGATAAAATTGATGGCGTCTTTGACGCGAACGATTTTTTCAGCGGCCTCATCTGAAATTTCAATGTCGAATTCTTCTTCCATGGACATGATCAGCTCCACCAGATCCAGCGAGTCCGCGCCCAGATCGTCTACAAAAGAGGCTTCCGGTACGACTTCACTCAGATCCACCCCGAGTTTTTCGGCAATGATTTTTTTGACTTTATCTTCAACAGACATGTTTCCTCCTTGATTATTATAATTAAAAAATTGCAAAACACAGCAATTTCAATTTGATGGAAGTTGATATGCTGATATTCGGGCGTTGGTTTTTTGTTTCGAATTTCGATATTCGGATTGAGGGTGAACAGCAAGGCAGTCCACCCTCACATGTACATTCCGCCGCTGACATGGATCACCTGACCGGTGATATAGGATGCGGCTTCGGAGGCCAGAAATACGACCACCGCCGTTACATCCTGCGGGTTGCCGAAGCGCCCCAGCGGGATCTGCTGCAGCATGGCCGCTTTGTTCTTGTCGGAAAGCGCTTCTGTCATGTCCGTTTCAATATATCCGGGCGCAACCGCATTCACGGTGATATTGCGGGAAGCCAGTTCCTTGGCGACGGCTTTGGTAAAACCGATCATTCCGGCTTTGGAAGCCGAATAATTGGCCTGACCGGAATTTCCCGTGACCCCGACAACGGAGGTGATGTTGATAATCCGGCCGGAATGCTGTTTGATCATGGTTTTTGCGGCAAGTTTAGCGCAGAGAAACGCCCCTTTCAGGTTGACATCCATCACGCTGTCCCAGTCCGCGGCTTTCATGCGCACCAGAAGCCCGTCCCGGGTCATGCCGGCGTTATTGACCAGGACATCGATCCGGCCGGTTTCAGACAGGATCCGCTGAAAAAAATCCGTCATCGCGGTCTCCGAGGCGATGTCGGCGCAAATGCCGGCAGCCGTCCCCCCGCACTCCCTGATGGCCGCTTCGGTTTCGGCCGCTGCCCGGCTGTTTGAGGCATAGTTGAAATAAACGGCTGCCTCGGGCCCTGCCAATGCCGTGCAGATGGCTCTGCCGATGCCTCTTGAGCCGCCGGTGACCACGATGGTGCGTTTTTCAGTGCTGTCTGTCACGGTTGCCTCCGATTCCACGGGCGTGGGGGTGCCGGGTGCGGCGTGCGATGGCGGCCGGCCGGCTCATGTTTCATGGTGAAAAACCAGCTCACAGAGTCTGTCCATGTCCCGAAACGTGTTGGCGCAGGCAAAGGGAAGCTGCTGGCAGGAGATGGAATTGAGAAAAGCGGAAAAGGTTTCCGCATTATACAGCCCGTCTCCCATCAGGATTTTCAGCATGTTCTGGTAAACCAGCTGCGCGACCTCCGCGGCAAAAATACGGGAGGCCGCCTGAATTTTTTGAACCTGGGGGGCGGCATCGTGGCCTTGAGCCGCCGCCTTTCGGGCAAGGCTTGCACCGATCTCGACATGGGTCATCATATCCGCCAGGCAGAACATGACATGCTGGCTTCGGGTCAGGCGTTTTTCATGGGCAATCAGAATCGTGTGGTTCAGCGCTTCTGCGGCCAGACCGTAATACAGGCAGCCGGCCTGGTCGAATTGCTGATGCAGCGCGCCCATTTCTTCTGCGATGGACCGGTAAAACGCGCCTTTGGTTTTCCAGGTTTTTTTCCAGCGGAACATGCCGATGATATTCTGCAGGATTTCGCTGGTGCCTTCATAAATACAGGTGATTCTGACATCCCGTTTGATTTTTTCAACCCCGAACTCCGTGATGTATCCATAGCCGCCAAGGGCCTGCATGGCGTCATCGGCGGCACGGTTTGCGGTTTCCGAGGCAAAGAGCTTGGCAATGGCGCCTTCGACCTGAAGATCCAAGTCTCCGGAGTCGATTCTCAGGGCCACTTCGTCCAGGTAACTGGCGGCCGCTGTAAAGCGGACAATGTGGGGAACGATGAGCTTGTGGGTATACCCCTGTTTTTCCGACAGGGGGGAGCCGAACTGGATCCGGTCCTTGGCATAGGGAATGGCGATGGAAAGGGCTGCCTCGCCTGCGCCGAGCGCCATGGCCGCCACCATCAGCCGGGTATATCCGAAAACCGAATTGGCCTGCTTCAATCCCTGGCCCGGCACCCCGCCGATAAGGTTTTCAACCGGCACAAAAACGTCTGTAAAGGTGAGCGGCGAGGTGTTGGATGCCCGGATGCCGTGTTTTTCTTCTCCTTTGCCCTGAACAAAGCCGGGCGTTCCTTTTTCGACCACAAAAAAAGAAGGCCCTTCGGGGGTTACGGCCAGAAGCGTGATAAAATCCGCAAATCCGCCGGTGGAGATGAACTGCTTGGTGCCGTTGATCCGGTATCCGGTCACGGCTCCGGACGCGTCGCAAACCGGGTCGGCCTTGGTTTTCAAGGCCGCCAGATTGCTGCCTGCACCGGGCTCTGTTACGGCATAGGCCACCAGAGAACGGCCTTCGGCGATGGCGCCCAGCCATTTTTCTTTCTGCGCGTCGGTGCCGCCGACGATCAGCGGGTCCGCGCCCAGTTGAATGGCAAAAAAAGCGGTTGCCACGCCCAGGCAGACACCGGCCATTTCGCGGGTCAGGGCGCAGCAGTCTCTGGCGCCCCCGCTCATCCCGCCGTATTCTTCGGGAATAAACAGCAGTTGAAGGCCGATGTCCGAACCCAGCATGGTTCGGATGATTTCTTCCGGGAAGATCTCTTTGCGGTCAAACTCGAGAACATTCTCCCGGGTCAACAGCCGCGCTTTTATCTTGGTGACGACGTCAAGAACCATCTGTCTGGATTCGTCATCCAGACCATGGAGCGGTGCGCCGGTTTCATGTACTGAAGCAGACATCCGGTATTAATCCTCTTTGCCTTCGATAACCTGCTTACCTTTATATTGACCACAGGCCGGGCAGACATGATGGGGAAGTTTGGCTTCGCCGCATTCCGGGCAGGTGGACAGGCTGGGCGCCTCAAGATTCTGGTGGGAGCGCCGCATATCGCGTTTTGACTTGGATGTTTTATGTTTTGGAACAGCCATGAGTAATCTCCTAAATATCTGTTTATAATTAAAATAATTTTTACATCTCTATTTGTCAAAAATGTAGGCATTAGTAATTGAAAGACGCCGGTTTGTCAAGCTTTTTATGTGAAATTGGTTTTTTTTGCTGATGACCACAGATCTTTCCACTGCAACGAAAAAAAAAAGGTAGTCTTTGTAAACTATCTGATATTAAACAATAAAAATCCAGCACGGCGTATTCAACAAAATTTAAACCTTTCAGGAATCCGAGCGGTGCCGACATACGCACCTCAGACAACTGTTTGTCATCCGTATTTTGAGCCCCCGTGGCAGTTGTCTGCCGGCGGTTTTTGTGCTATGCTCGCCCACAACTGCGGTTCGGCCTTGCGGGGCGCTCAAATAAAATCTTTTTCAAGGGCGCAGCCCATCGGGAATAAAAAAATCATTATAGGAAAAGGCCGGCAAATAAAAAAATAGCTAGAAATAACAAAATTAATTGGTTATAAAAAAAAAATGAAGCCGATGAAGTTATCAGCCACCGGCTTAACGCCCATTGCGAAAATGACTGATTTATGATGATATGAGCAATATTATTTCAAATAACTATCTGTCAATACATACTAAACAAAAGATTAACACTTTACTGATTTATTACACTTCAGGTGAAAAAAATGAGCACAGTTATTACTCGTTTCCCTCCGAGTCCCACGGGCTACCTGCATCTGGGCGGGGCGCGAACAGCCCTGTTTAACTGGCTTTATGCCCGGCACACCAACGGTCGTTTTATTTTTCGAATCGAGGATACCGACACGGTCCGCTCCACCCAGGCGTCGGTGGACTCCATCTTCGAGGCATTGGAATGGCTGGGCATCGATTGGGATGAAGGCCCGTATTTTCAGTCAAGGCGATTGACATCTATAACGAATATATTAACAAACTGGTGGAGTCCGGCCATGCTTATTACTGCACCTGCTCACCAGAGCGACTGGAGGAGATGCGACAAAAGCCATGGCTTCCGGCGGTAAACCCAAATATGACGGAACTTGCCGGGAGAGGCGGCTTGCGCACAAGCGGCGATGCAGTGGTCCGGTTCAGGGCCCCGCGTTCCGGCGCCACCATCATTGAAGACGGGGTCAGGGGAAATATTATTTTTGAGAACACTGAGCTGGATGACTTCATCATTCCCCGAAGCGACGGCATGCCCACGTATAATTTGGCGGTGGTGGTGGATGATATAACCATGGGCGTCAACACCGTCATCCGCGGGGATGACCATGTCAGCAACACGCCCCGGCAGATTCAACTCTACAATGCATTTGGGGCGGCGCTTCCGGTTTTCGGCCATGTTCCCATGGTTCTGGGCAAGGACAGGACCCGTTTCAGCAAACGCCACGGCGCCATGTCCGTGACCGCCTACCGGGACATGGGGTATTTTCCGGAGGCCATGATCAATTTTCTGGTTCGCCTGGGATGGTCCTGCGGGGACCAGGAATTTTTTACCCGGCAGGAACTGGTGGAAAAATTTACTTTAGAGCACATCGGAAAATCCGCCGGCGTCTTTGATATGGACAAGCTCCTTTCGCTGAATGCGGATCACATCAAGGCGGCCGCGCCCCGCGCACTGACGCCGCATCTTCTGCCGTTTCTGAAGGCAAGGGGGTTTGCCGCCGAAGCCGGCCCGTATCTGGATCAGGTGATTCAGACACTGAACGCCCGCAGCAAGACCCTGGACGACATGGCCGAAGCAGCCCGGTTTTATTATGCGGACACGGTTTCCTACGAGCCGGCGGCTGCGGACAAATTCTTGAAACCCGAAGCCCTGGCACCCTTGAATCTGCTGGTCGAAAAAATGGCATCCGCCCCGGATTTTACGGTGGCAACCCTTGAAGCCGTCTTTGTGTCGGTTATGGAGGCCACCGGCTTGAAGCTCGGCAAAATCGCCCAGCCCGTCCGGGTGGCGCTGACCGGCAAAACCGCCAGCCCGGGGATATTCGAAATCATGGAAATTCTGGGGAAAGAACAGGTCCTTGCCCGGCTGAAACAGGCCATCCACTATCTTGGTGCCAAAAATTGAAACAGGCGCAATGTTTCCAGAACGTCATGAACAAATGTTCCCAACCCCCAAGGTTCATGATGAAGGCCTTGTTCGTGCCTTGCAAGAAATAGTTATAACCCTTAGCCCCCACATAAAGAGGAACCATGTACAGAGTCAAAGACATCATGACAACGGACGTCATCTCGGTATCTCCTGAGACGGAGATCGTGCAGGCAGCGCGCATCATGATTGAAAAACGGATTAACGGCCTTCCGGTTCTGGATGGTGACGGAAGGGTTGTCGGCATTCTCTGCCAGAGCGATCTGGTGGCGCAGCAGAAAAGCGTCCCCATCCCCTCGCTCTTTTCTCTGATGGACGGGTTCATGCCCCTGACGTCTTTAAAAAAGATTGAAAAAGAAGTTGAAAAAATAGCCGCCTTGACGGTTGCCCAGGCCATGACAGCCAAACCGATCACCGTAACGCCGGAAACCGGCATCGAAGAGGTGGCCGGACTCATGGTGGACAAAGGGTTTCACACCCTTCCGGTGGTGCAGGACGGAAAGCTGGTGGGGGTTGTGGGCAAAGAAGACGTCTTAAAGACACTGCTGCCGTCCTGAAAAAACCGCACGCCCAGGTATTCAGGAGCCGGAATTCAGAAGCCGGAATGCGGGGTTCAGAAAAAAAGGTTGGAAATTACGACCTGTCTTCCGGGCCTTTCTGAATACGGACGCCTGAATGCTGGATACCGGGCCGTACTGTCGGTCAGCACCTGCTGATGGCATCAACGGCCAGGTCCAGCTCGGACTCCGAAATGACAAATGGCGGCCCCAGCATGACGGCATCGCCGTCGCCGTTTGCAAAGCCCGCGCATTTGTAAAGGATGATTCCCATATCCATCAGGCGGTCGGCCATTTTTTCGGTGACCTTCTCCTTGCGGGGAAACGGCGCAAGGGTTTTTTTGTCTCGCACGACTTCAATGGCCCACATCAGGCCGATGCCCCGAACCTGGCCGACATGGGGATGATCGGCCAGCGGCGCCAGGCGCTTTTCCAGATACTCCCCCAAAGACGCGGCCCGTTCAACCAGGTTTTCCCTTTCCAGAATTTCAACAACCGAAAGGGCTGCGGCCGCTGCCACGGCATGATGGGAAAACGTGTGGCCATGAATGAAATCGCCTGCTTTTTCCCGCAGAACATCCAGATGCGCTTGCTGGCACCCCACGGCCGAAAGGGCCGCATACCCGCCGTTCAGACCTTTTCCCAGGGTGATCATATCCGGCACAACGCCGTAATGATCCAGACCGAACCATTTGCCGGTCCGGCCCATGCCGCACATGACTTCATCCAGAATCAGCAGGATGCCGTGATGATCACAGATGTCCCGAATGACGGCATAGTATTCCGGCGGCGGAACCACCGCGCCGATGGTCGAGCCCAGAATGGTCTCCGCCAGAAAGGCGGAAATGGTATGACGCCCTTCATGTCGAATGGCCTCATCCAGTGCGTGGGCGCATCGCAAGCCGCAGTCCGGATAGGTCAGTCCGAAGTGACAGCGTAGGCAGTATGGCGGAGGGATGTGAATGGAAGGGCCTAATAGCGGCTGAAACGGCTCCCGCATGGATGTTTTCCCGGTTGCCGACAATGCGCCAAGGGTCGCCCCGTGGTAAGCGTTCCAGCGGGAAATGATCCGGTACCGCTCGGCGTCTCCCCTGGCAAGATGAATCTGCCTGGCCAGCTTGATGGCGGTTTCGATGGCCTCACAGCCGCTGGAACAGAAATAAAACCGGTTGAGGCCTTCCGGTGCGTGGGCGGCCAGCCGCTGCGCCAGCGCTTCCATGGGGTCCGAAGTGAACATGGGGCCGTGAACATAGGCCAGCTGTCTTGCCTGGCCGGCCATGGCGTCCGCGATCTCGGTCCTGCCATGTCCCACATTGACGCAGATGGGCCCGCCGCTGGCATCCAGGTATTTTTTCCCGGTTTCATCATAAATCCAGACCCCTTCGGCCTTTACGGCCTTTGGCAGGGGGCGGTCGAGCCTGCGGTGAAACACACAGCTTTCTTTCACGAAAAACTTCTATGATGATAATAACAAGAAATGAACATCTGATTGCGTCATCGCAGTGTTTGATAACGTACGGTTCTTTCGTCGGTTCCGTCATTCCGGCGAAAGCCGGAATCCAGCAAGGTCTCAGCGCGATTAGAGAGCTTCAGCCTGTCCGGCAATAACGAAAGCACCCGAATTCATAAAATCGTAACAACAATATATGCCAGTCGTCAACATTTCCTTCCCATTGACTTTTCCCGTCGGATTCGCCTATAGGTGGTTGACAATAATCCTTAACCGAAGCAGCGTTGACTCGGAGCACGACCGGCGGAGTTCAGATGAAAGCCGAAGAAGAAAGACAATCATGTTATTTAACAGTCAGTTGACCAGGACATTCGGCTGCGCCTGGTGAAAACGGGACATGATGCAAGCCGGAACCTCGCGGAATTCTGCACGGCCCTGCAGCAGGCAGCGCCAAAAATCCGGATTGCCCATGAAAAAGAAGATTCCAGCCGCCCCTTCCGAGCTGCGGATTCATTCCCGGGTCCGCTACCGGTCGGTTCCGCTCGGCCATGAACTTGGCCCGTTTCTGAACGCGCTGTCCTGGATTTTTTGCGATCAGACGCCGCCCCCGCCGCCCCCCGCGCTTCTGGACGATCTGAGCCTGCCGGCGGAACTGAAACTCTATATTTCCGAACACTGCCCGTTCTGTCCCCGCATTGTGGAAAGCCTGGTTCCCCTTGCCCTTGCCAGCGCCTTTGTTCGACTGACGGTCATCGATGCCGGGCTGTTCACGGAAGACGCCCGAAACGACCGGGTTCAGTCGGTGCCCACGCTGATTCTGGATTCGCAGTTCCGCTGGACCGGCACCGTCAATATCCGGGAAGTCGTGGAAGCAATGATTCACCGGGACCCTTCCCGGCTGGAAGCCGACACCCTCATGAACCTGATCGCGGACGGCAATGCCGGGCTGCTGTCATCCATGATGCTGGAGAAAGACATGATATTTCCGGCCCTGGTGGCGCTTCTGGTTCATCCCAAATGGCCTGTCCGGCTCGGGGCCATGGTGGCCATGGAAAACGTCGCCGCGGAAAAACCGGCCCTTGCCCAAACCATCGTGTCCCCGCTGTGGGACCGCTTTGATGCGGCGGATGAAAAGGTGAAAGGGGATATTCTTTACCTGATCGGAGAAATTGATACCGGCGGGTCACTCCATCGCATACAGGACATCCTGAACACACCGGCGGATTATGACGAAGAAATCATCGAAGCCGCCGAAGAAGCCCTCGAAAAACAAAAGGCTTTTCTAAAAACATAACAGCTCCCCGCGCCTGAAACGCTTTTCTCCCGGCCCTGCATTTTTGTTATTGACGGCACCCTTACTTTTATGTAAATATAACAAGATAATTGAGGGATCGTCTAGCGGCAGGACGACGGGTTCTGGCCCCGTTAACCAAGGTTCGAATCCTTGTCCCTCAGCCAAATAAAATCAAAGGGTTACGAAAATCACTCGTAACCCTTTTGTGCTTTTTAAGTCGAATCCTCGTTACCTTTTCGTTACCTTTGTAGAAATTGCCCTCCTGGATCAATCACGACCCATATAGATTGCCTCGTAAAATCTGACTGAAATTTTTCATTTGACCTGAATATCCATAAATGCTTTCATCACTGCCCGTCATAGCTCCGGGAAATGCCTTGCCCAAACAGAATATCCCTATGCGAAATATACGAAATGATGGGTCATCAGGATGTTTCTCAAACGAAACGAAGCTTGTTGACCTGCCAGATGGAAAGACAGGATGAAATTTCGTTCGAGACTATCTACCCAGAGCGAAAAAATGAACCCCCTTTATAGGCTTCACCAATTTATTTTCAGAAGAATTCGAAAAAGGATTTGAAGATGTATAAATACAGCAAAATTGTTAGGGGCGACGCATATTATTTTTGGAGGTTGGAGGCTGAATTAGCTGAGCCTGGTTTGAATGACGCTGGTAGAAAAATTATTTTCGATGGGCTTGCCCGTTATCCATCACATCTTTTGGCGCTGGAAGCAGCGATGGCCGCTCATCGAGATATGCCTTGGCCAGAGGCTGAGGACAAAGAATATGTTTTGTTGATGGAATTAATGCATAAGCATTCTCAGATCACCATATCTGATGTTAGGTTTAAACAAGTTTCGCAGGAAATAAAACTATACCGCGTGGAACAATCGTATTCCACACCGACTATACATGAATCCGAGAGCATGTTTTCTGTCCCCAGATACGACCGATACGGAGATGCTGTGCTTAGAGAAATTCCCGTTGATAGGCTGGAACCAATAAATCCAGAAATTCACTATGTCTATGTGGATGATATTGCAGCTCTTTTGCCGGAACCTGAACAACCCGAAGCTTCTCTATCTGAATGGCTTAACCCTGAAACATTGAACGAGATTGAAGAACTTTGGGAAGCACTATCTGAAAAACAGCGCAATCATATTCATAAGGAAAAAAATAAGGCGAAACAGATCACAAAATGGCAAATTGATAGGGCAACGTTGAAAGCTTTTCTCTTATCAGCAAATGCTGAACGGAAAAGCACTATTCCGGAAACCGTAATTAAATCACTATCGTTGAAATACAATGTCTCTCGTGAGAAAGAAGGCTTTTTTTGTGGCATCGTGCGGAAACTGGCGAAAAACAGGTCTGATCAAGAAAATGCGAAGCTGAGTAATAAAAATTTATATGAGAAGATTCGGAAAATCATGGGTGCAAAGTGATATTCGCGAATATTCGCGAATATTCGAAAGGAATTCTCATATTATATAGTAAAATCAGACATCTAAAATTATTTTAATACATTTTTAATTCCTGACTTTTCACGGAGAATAAAGCCTATCAACTAAGCATTGTTGATGGGCTTTTTTATTTTTCAGAAAAGGGGATATCAGATGAATGCTGATGCACGAAAAAAGGTTTTAGACGCAATTGGCGAATCACTACCGAAGCATTTCAAAATTAATGAGCAGAAGGTTTATAGCCCCAAAACAATTTACAATCTGCTTTCTCAAGGGAAGGGGCCGGTAGTCGTTGACATCCGGGGGCAAAAATTTCTTGAACGGGATTCCTTTATCGAGTGGCTTGATGACGGGTCACGGACCATGCGCAAGCGAGGTCGGAAGCGAGCGGCGGCATGAAAGACACCCAAGTACAAAATCCGCTGCTGTGCGATGCCAGAAATGAACGATTCGTCAGACAACAGAAGATGACCCACGATGTCGTGGAAACACACCAGACGTCGAACGAATCCCCGTGTGACTCGACAGAATTCATACAGTCCGTCGGAAATATGAACGATATCATATCAGTATTCTCCGGTATAAAGCCAAAGCCAGTTGCCGAGACAGAATGGCGGACGGTCATTGAAAACATTCGTACTGGAAAATATCGTCAAGCAATCGAAACTGGTCGCTCGATCAAGGATCCAGTCGCATACCGAGAATTCAAAAAAAGACTTCCATCTGTTACGTTCTGTGCGAAGTTCAAAGACAATCGGGATATGCAGCATGTAGTATCAGCGACTGGACTTATACTCGCGGATCTGGACCACCTACCGGATGTTGAAAATATATTCAACCTTTTAAAGCAAGATCCCCATGTAGTTTTTATCTTTCGGTCTCCGTCAGGAGTTGGCCTGAAAGTCGCAGTACGCAGCGAGGGAATTACGGAGGATCAAGACATCAAGCGATTATTCGCAGCCTTCGAACACTATTTATGGGAGAATTACCAGTTAAAAATTGACCCGGCCTGCAAGGATATCTCTCGCCTGACTTTTGTGTCGTATGATCCCGATTTGTATTTAAACGAAAACCCTGCTCTTTTCGATATCGAGAAATGGGAGGAACAGAAACCGGAGCCAGTGTTTTATATTCCTTCCGACACAGGGGATAAAGGATGGCAGGCAAAATATGGCCAAAAAGTATTGGAATTTTGCTGTCAGCAGATCACAACATCGATGGCGGGATTTCAGCATGGTGTAAGGCTGAAGATGGCACGGCTTGTCGGGGGATACATTGCATCAGGATATATCGAAGAATCGCAGGCGATCTCAGCTCTCGAACAGGCAGTTATCAGCAGTGGGGCAAATCGGGTACAGGACTCAATGAAAACGGTGCGGGATGGCATTGAGGACGGGAAAAAACATCCGCTTCAACCGGAGCCCCGACCGGAATCGATGAAAAAGGATGACATCCAATATAAACATGATGAAATAGACGGTTTTTGTCCACATTGTCCACCCTTGTCCACAAATGAGAAATCATGTCCTCATTTGTCCACAAAAAACGGTTTTTGTCCACACTTGTCCACCACTTGTCCACATTTTGAAAAAGTGGACAACTCGAAAAAAGACAATACAGGCCCAAATACAGACGAAAAAGCACCTCAAAATCTATCTTCTGTGATAAGAGATTGGATAATGAATTCAAGTGGTTCATTCACTGTTGACCAGCTCGACAGAGATCTCGTTTTGACCACCCGAAAAGAAAAGCAATATCGGGCGAAATGCCTCACCAGGTGCACAGAAAAAAAACTAATTAAAAAAGATAAGAGGGGGGCAGGAAAATTCCATATTATTAACAGCAAGTTAGATGTGATAAATCTTGATAATATAGACGAAAAACCGTTCGATTTAAAACTTCCTTTCGAACTTCATCGTTTCACATCCATTCCCCAAAAAGCCGTTATTGTCATCACCGGATCAACAAATGCCGGGAAAACGGTTTTAATCCTGAACATCTTAAAATTGAACCTTTTACAGGCATATAAAAAAATGTACCTGATGAGCGAGATGGGACGGGGCGAATACGCTGAACGGCTCAGAAAGTTTGACGATATACAGTTTTCAAATTGGAAAAACGTTTGCGCTGCTGAGCGGACTTGTGACTTCGATGGTGCAATAGAAAACCACAACAAAGACGGGCTCACCTGTGTTGATTTTCTGGAAGAAATAGAAGGCGAATACTTCAAAATCGCAACGGATATCCGCAGTATTTATGACGCATTGGGCGATGGAGTTGCGATTGTGGCAATTCAGAAAAAAACAGATACCGATTATGCCCGGGGTGGTCAAGCAACGGCAGAGAAGGCTCGGCTGTATCTATCGGTTGATCTGGTTACAGTTCTGGATCACTGCATCATTTGTGCGTTGAAGATCGTTAAGAATAAGCGTTATGTCAATCGGAATTTACAAGGACATGAAATCCATTTCAAAATCCATCGCGGTTCAAAGATAGAACCTATATCTGACTGGATGAGATCGAGCGATGTTGACCGGAACAAATTCAGAGTGAAGTATGAAAAGGAAAACAGATCTGCCGACACTCATAGTAACAAGGGCAAACCCATAAAAATGAAGTCAACCGGCGGCGTTTATGAGGTGGTTTTATAATGGAAATTTCAAAACTCATATCAAGGTATCTGTCCATCGGAATATCTTTCCGGATATCTGGTTCTGATTTAAAACTGAAAATTCCGGAGGCCGTGAAGTTATCCGATGATGACTTGGGCGAGCTGAAGGCAAACAAGACTGAAATCATTCTGGAGCTGACTCCCTGTCCGGCGCGGGATCAAAGCACGTGCATCTGTTACGGGATCCCGTGGTTTGATGCAAAGCCAACATCAGAAAGGCTTCAATGCGATCCAATTGCTTGTCGTTGGAAAGTGCAGCGGGAGAAACGATTATGAAAAATCAATTTGAGCGTCAGATGATTGAGACCCCGATAATTTCGGATTTTTTCACTGTCCAGGGTCTGCAAAAACAGACGGGTCAAAGCTACAGCGACTTCGGGAACGTTGTCATAAAGGAGCTGATGGACAACTCGCTTGATGCGAGTGAATACGCAGGGGTAAATCCAGACGTGACTGTCATCAAGGGAAGCGGACCAGACAACTGCCTGCTTGTTTCGGTAACTGATAACGGCACCGGTATCGATCCGGATACGATAAGCAAAATCCTGAATTACGATACCCGGACTTCGGATAAAGCTGTTTATCGGACTTGCTCCCGAGGCGCACAGGGAAACGCATTAAAAACCATTGTTGGCATACCATGCGCATTGAAGATGAACGACCCGATTACAATCGAGTCAAAAGGTTTGAGGCATAGCATCAAAGCCACCATCAACCCTGCTGGACGCCTTCATCGAATCAAAGCTGATTGAGAATGGTGCTGATATCAAGGTGATTCCATCTGTGAATAAATTTCCCCGCCTGGTAGATAGCATAATAAATAACATTGTTCAGGATAGGGTTGAATCAATTGTTTCTTCGTTACTAGATATTGATGGTATCACGAACAGAATCAAAAGCGAACTTGCTATTGGGGTGGATCGGGAGGCTGTAATCGATTCACTGAACAAGCAAAAAGACTTATCATGGGATAGTGCGATAGAGCAAAAAGTTATTTTTCAGATGGATGCGCTTAAGACAATTCCTGGTATCATCAGAAATGAGGTGATTCATGCAATGGCAACGATCACCCGGAAATAGATTGAGGCAGAGCAAGGTGTTTGATCAGCTCAACAATCCAATGTTGAGCTGATGAAGGCGATTGTCGCATTTTTCACGAATAACCATAAAAAAATAAAGGAAATTTCAATGCCACCTGCACCAAAACACAACTGGAGTTATTTGTATGAAGTCTACCAAAAACTTCTCGAAGAAAAACCCGGTATGTCCAGTTCCGAGTTCGCAAGACAGAACGGTGTCGCTGAGGAAGCCTGTAGGAAAGCGTTTAAACGTATTGAGACTAAGCGAGCAAAACGGACTATCCGGACACAAACCGGACGGACAAACAGACCGAAGCGCCCCGGTATTTTTGATGACATTACCCCGGAAGAAACTGTTGAAGTCGTTCAACAGGTTTGCTCGGCCCGTGTTGTTGCGGTTCATGCAAAAATTCTTGCGATACTTTGTACTGAGCTTAACCACGTTGAAGAACTACAAAAAACACGGTCTGAAAAGGAAGAAGACGGAAAATACAAGATTAAGATCGAAACCACAAAAGAAATTAAAGATTCCATCCAGACAAGCAACGAGATTGTCAAGGCGTGCCGAGAACTCATGCCGTTTATTATGGAGCTTAAAGACCGAACTGGCTTGGAGGATATCCTTTCAAGACTCCAGGGCCGGGAATATGACGTGACGCAGGCCGCGCTTGAGATATCGAAGATGGGGGCCAGTCTGCCAGAGGCGTTAAAGATCATGTTGTCAAAGACGCCGCCTGTCGTGATTGCAAACAACTTTGAGATGCCGGACATGAATGAGTTGGACCAGAGGGCGCTTGAAACATTGCAGCAGGTTCAGTGGCAATACGAGCGTTTTTTGCCCGAACGCCGGGAAGAAGTGATCCAGATGAAAAAAAAGATGCAGCGCGCGGAGTCGTTCGCGCCGGAAGGAGAATAGCGATGAAAAATCAATCGTCAGTGACTATCATGGAGAAGCCGGCACATTAAATGTTGCCGATGAAATCGTCATGCTTGAAGCGATCCGGATGCCATTGATCTTGTTCTTTTTAAGGCTATTCTGGGGAATCCTGAAACCGTTGTCGAGACTGATGACGTTGTGGGATCCAACGAGTGATGAGCGTCAATTATAATTCCCGTATTTAAAATCTTACCGAACACACCTTTTTATTAATCATCTCTCCAGGCAATTTCGGCCTTCACATTGTCGATCAAGAAGCGCACTCCCTGATTATCGGACGGGTTGAGCCATAGCATTCGATCAAAGATCTGTTCTGCTTCCTTGTATCGATCGAGACGCCATAGGCAGAGGCCATATCCATGCATGCAGCGAAGAAATGGCCTGTTATCAATGAATCCCCATTCAAGCAATCCGTCGAAGTCAGTCCCCAGTGACAGCTCGCCGATACGAAAGCCTACTTCATAATGGCGAATTGCCATCTCGGGATGCTTTTCGAAATATAAATTGCCAAGGTGCGAATGAGCGTCCAGACAGCGAAGATCGGCACGGCAGAGTCCCATCAGAATCTCGTAAGCGGCGTCAATATCGCCTGAAGCTTTAAGTTCATTTGATTCGCTTATGGGGTCAGAATCGAAATCATCTGGGTCAACCCCAGGAAGAATTTGTTCCATCTCGAATTCCTGACGAGGACCCTTGGCGATAATCGGCTTTGCCCATTCATCGATAGGATCGCTTTCTTCACCCCAGTAATGCTCTGTCGGATCCCAAGTACCAAAATTCTTTAGCTTGAGAGGGACGAGATGAAGCGCCGAAACATCAAGGCGTACTGACTCGATTTCACCTGAAAGATACGGGTGACCGGCATAGCGCCACCACTTTCGAGGCTTGACAACCATGATCTCACCGGGAGTAGCATCCCAAATGTCTTTTGCCCGGAACGTTACGACACGATCATTTGCCAATATCCGGCAGCGCGCGGTCCTGCCTGTTGCCGAAAGCACAGCAAGTTCAACGGTATCACCCTCGTAGAGGTCAGCCCGCGTCTCTTTGTTCAGCGAGTTACGGGTGGCGGGGAATGGTTCTATACCCAGCCACTTGCGATAGCTGGCAATGAATCGGTTTCCAGCAGATCGACCGGATAACACAACATCTGAAGCTGCCACAATATATTCGGTGCCGTCCGTGCGCCGGCACTTTGCTGTCAACCCGCGCCGCTCGTTACCGTCGTAATCTATCCCTATCACCGTAACAGGTTCGCCTATGACGCTTCCTTGGCAAGGAAAGCCTACTTCGTCTTCAATGACCTGACAGAATGCCCGGAGTTGTTCATCATGAGAGTAGGTATCGACAGTGATTTCCTCAATCAGACGGTCCAGGGCAGCCAAGTCCTTATAGTAGTCATCCATTCGTCATCCTCCGCTGTCAACTCGGTGCTATTCTCAGGGAAAACCCAACCTGTTGTCAAACTGTTTCAAGAAAAATTTCGATCATCCCCCTTTGGCTTCGTTTTTAAGAAATTTTACTCCAAATGGGCCTGGCAGCCTTTCTTGAAGAAGTTGGTCCATATATGATATCCGAAGGTCTTGCGCAGGGTGTGCGATCCGTAATTCCCTTTAAGGTTGATGGCAGCGCACCAGCCCTTCACCAATCTATTGATCGACGGGACCGTCAACCGGTCACCTTTCCTTGACCGGAACAGCGGGTCATTGTCATCCAGGTCCGCAGCTGTCTGCAGCTTCTGAATTGCATTGACCACGGCGGCGTTCAAGGTGATCCTCTGCTCCTTCGCAGTTTTCTGCAGGGCCAATACCCGACTATCTCCGTTCTTCGGTGTCCGGGCTTAAAACAGGCTTGAAAAGTACCTCTTTATATTATATAATAATATTAAATGATGTATAAGGAGGTTGTATTATGCAAAAAAACACAAGCGTTACACTCGGCGTACATTATGAAAAATTTATTGCCCAACAGGTAGCCCAAGGCCATTTTGGCACTGTTAGCGAAGCTATAAGGGCTGGCTTGCGGCTTTTGGAGGAACGAGAAATCAAACTGGCAGCCTTGCGACGCGCTCTTGTGGAAGGCGAAGAAAGCGGAACCGCTGAATATTCACTTCATGGCTTGATTAGTTCGTTTGATCGCGAAGGAGTTGCTTGATGCCTTCTTTCACCCTTACCAAAAGGGCGCTTATCGATTTGGTGGAAATCGGAACTTACACACAAAAACATTGGGGGTGTGAACAGCGCAACAATTACCTGACCATGCTTGACGGTTGCTTTCAGCAATTAGCCGCCGATCCCCTTATGGGAAAAAATTGCAGTGAGATTCGGGAAGGCTACCGAAAAATGAGCGCCGGCAGCCATGTGATTTTTTACCGGCAAAAGCACAGCGGCAAGGTCGAGATAGTCCGTATTCTGCACGGACGCATGGATATTGATAGCAAATTTGCTACTTTGTAGGACCTCATCAATTTGTCCGATAACAAGAATACACTTTTTTCCCTGAATGGATAAATATACTGTGCCACGCCTTTAAAGGGGATAACACGAATGCCTGTGATAAGCCGTTTTATGACATATAATATCTATTGTGGAAAGCCCGCTACGGTTCCGGATTAGAAAAATATTTGTATTGGAGAACTTTCTGCCACGGGTATAAGATAAGATAGCACCACACAATTTCAAAGCACATAAGCCCTGTTTGGTTCATTCCAGACAGGGCTTTTTTGTGCACTCCCCAGAAAGGGTTATCTGTTTACCAGAACATTGTCATTCATCCCCGACCCTGCCTATGTTCTGTCCAAGTTCTGCTAAGGCCAAAATTAATTGAGAAGATTGGTACTGAATTTATTGGTTATACATGACAACGAAAAGGTGCGTTGCCTGCCTGAGAAATAAGACAGGCAACGAATATGAGTAAACTGCTAAATATTTTGCCCCAAAAGAGGGGCAAAAGGGCATGATTTATAGCCTAACTTTATCGAAAATCTATCTTGATTTTGGTGGTAACTTTATATTTCCCCTATCGTGGGGGAACGGGTTATTGTGGGGCACCGGCTTATCGCGGGGCACTCTCATATCGTGGGGCACAGTCACAGTTACATCCTGATTCGATGTGTTGCCGGAAGCATCCATGCAGGTGATGGTTATCGTATAAATACGGCCAGTTCCGTTTCCCAATCTATCAGCCCGCAATTTAACATGATGAGCGTCCACAATGGAATAATCCGAACTGTTAATGGGTTCGTTGCTGGTTATACTGCTAATATGACAAACAACTGCTTCATTGCTGTTATCAGTGGCATTGTAATTAATGGCAACGTTAACCATTTTTTTGTTTACAGGCCAGATTATTGAGGGGTTTGCTGATGCATTTGTTATCGTTGGTGGGACAGTATCATCCACGTAAACGTCATCAACATCAACAAGCATATAACCGGATTGGTTGGAAGTGGCATTTACACGTGATTGCAGCGAACGAAGGGGGCCGTTTGACCAAGGTGCATAAGCATCCGTCAAAATATCGTAGGTTTTCTGCTCACCGTTGCAAGAAAAAACTATTTGTTTCTGAATCGGATCAAAGGTCAGCCCCAGAATAACTGGAATATCGAATTTAATTTCAGTTGTAAATTTGCTGTCGATGAGTATTTCCCAAGTGCCATAGTTTGCATCTTTTGCTCTTTCAGCATAGTACTTGGCAAACAAACCGCTATCGTCCATCCTTATTGACACCATCGCCCAGACATTGCCCTCCCAACCATTGTATGCCTTTCCGCTGCCTGGCCCATAAGTATCATTATACATGTAACCGACGTTACGGGTTTGTCCAATTGCTTCTGCTGAAAGATTGCTGCCGGTTTTAACAGTAAAGGCGGCCTCAACATGCTGGGCCTGATTCGCTGCCAGGGATATCGAATTGGTTGTTTTGGATACCTGACCCGCATTATGGACGGATAGGTCTAGCTTATTATTATCAATTTTTCGAACTATTTCTGAAGTCGCCCATTTGCTGCCATCCAGCGGCTCATTATCAAAACTGTCATAGTCTACGTTATTAACTTTGACGTTATCAAAAGTGGCAGAAATAAACTTTCGATCACAATTATTTTGACATCCAGTACCTACAGCCAATCTCGCCCAGTTAACCGATGCACCTCCAGTACGAACTGGCCCTGAAAATTTTATCTCTGTGCTGTCCACACTACAAGTAAACTGATTAGTAGAAGAATCATAAGCTATCTTGGTTTTATATGACGTGTTAATATTCAGAGCGACTGGAATAGGGCCAGAAATACCAGGATTCACGCCAGCCTGCAAATAATACCACGACACAATTTGGCCAGGTTGGGGACCTTTACCAACATTGAGTATGACAAACACTGTTCCAGCGGAGCTATCATAAAAGGTGCCCGAAATTACCGCAGAGGCAAAACCATCTTCAACCAATGATCCATCTTTTATTGTAATATCTGCTTCAATAGAGTTGATGCCTGCTGGATTTTTGAAATCACAGTTATTCCAACCGTTACCATTATTGCTTGCATAATATAACGACAATTCTCCGTTTTCCACCTTAACTACCTGCTCCAGTGGAGACCATTTGGCAGGATCTATAAACTGTCCCGAAAAATCATCATACAGCACATTCTCAGCAGCTATGCCAACACCTCCCAATATCACCGCCCATACACAAAAAAGAATGACAACCATTTGAATATGCAAACCCTTTTTGTTTCGTTTTAAAATTTTCATTAAAACTTCCTTTCATGACAGATAATTGTGAATGATTAATAATCCATGGCAATACAGAAGCCAGATCAGCTTTCGTCACTTTATCCCTTACCATCATTCAGGACATGGCTGAATCCGGCACATCCAGCTTGTTGTAACGCATCGAATTGATTATACAGTTGGACACCTACCCATCTACAGATATTATTTTATACGAGAGTAGAGTTTAATCTCATTTTAAATAAGAAACACTAAAAATATTTACATATATATTTAAGTATTTTAAAAGGGTGATTGTTTGATCAGCAACTCTTCTATTTATTGTTTTTCAGTATTTTGTCGCTGTAGCAAGGCATTTTCGGGCCCAAAAAAAGACAATAAGTCTATTATAAAAAGTGTTTCACTCCATACTGCGGTATAAAGATAAAAACAATGAGTATTTTCATAATTCATTAGTGGGTAAATTTGCTACCCATCGAGGAGCTTTTTGTCGCCGCTCACAATAGCTTCCACCCCTGCGGCAACGGCACAGGAAAGAAAAATGTCATCACCCGGATCCCGACAGGTGCCCAGGATAACTTCGCAAGTCTCTACAACGTCAAAATATGGCAACACCTCGTCTTCGATGAGTACCCTGATTTCCGACTCCGAGAGTGCAAATCGTGGATAGGCGAGCACCCTTCTGAATTCCTCAAAAGTAGCCCGGGAGAATACCGGCACGACGTCGCCGCTTTTCCACTTGACGACAAGGCGATTTAGCCTGCCGCCAAACAGGAGCGCCGAGACAAGCACGTTTGTGTCCAGAACAATGCGGATCACTTGGGGTTCTGTCTTGACCACCGAATGGCCTCCACCAAGTCCTCCTCGACAACGCCAAGCTTTTCCATCTTTTTACGGATCCCCGCCAGATCAGTGGCGATGGGCCGAATTCGAACAGGTTCGAGAATGATCCGGCCATCTTGAACGACGGCATCGAAGTATTCTATCCCCTTGAATACCTTCACTACCTCTCGCGGCAGCGTGATCTGGTTTTTGGTCGTTAATTTTGCAAGCATTCCTTTTCTCCTTACAATAAGAATATCGTTTTTCATTATTGCGTCAAGAATAAAATCTTCATTTATCTGCCCCGCCCTCCGCAGCCTCCCGCCCTCAGTCTTTTTTTTCTTGACCGCTCAGAATCAAATGTTTAAACTACGTATATACATAAAGCTGCTGGTGTGAGGAGGATTCTATGACCGAAGCCGTGTTGGATATCAAAAAGTGGGGAAATAGCCTGGGTGTTCGCCTGCCTTCGGCAGTGGCTCGCGCTGCACATTTGCATGTCGATCAACGTGTGCGCATTTCAGTGGAAGACAGGATCATCGTGATTCGGCCCTTGGACAACGAGGAGCTTACCCTGGACCAACGCCTTGCCCGGTTTGACCCGGCCCGGCATGGCGGCGAGATCATGCAGGGTCAGTCTGTTGGGGCTGAGCTGTGGTAATGACGCGAAAAAACACCGCTGCCACCCCCCCGTGGGCGCCGGATCGACAGGATGTCATCTGGATCGATTGCAACCCCCAGACAGGACTGGAAATGCGAGACGTGCACCCTTTTCTGGTGCTTTCTCCGAGAAACTTCAACACCACCACGTCACTGGTTATCGGCTTGCCCATGACCACGGCGGAATATAATGCCGACAACCCATTTGCCGTTGCTGTCGGGCAGGCCAAAGGTCGGAGTAAGGCAGGAAAAATCAGCTACGTGCTTTGCCACCAGCCAAAATCTTTCGACTGGCGAGTGCGCGGCGCACGGCCGCATCCGCTCAAAAGATTGCCGGATGTTCGCTTTGCTGATGTATGCCGTCGCCTGAATCAGATCATCCAGCTGGGGTAGTTCCCTCCCGCCCTCACGCCTTCACCCCCTCCCGCTCTCCCGCCCTCACACCTCTTGCCCATTATCCCGGTATCTGATACAAGACAAAGGTGTGATTGCTCAAAAACTTCAACACCTCGACACCGTACTAACCGAGCTGCGATCACTGGGATGCCTGACGGTTCAGGATCTGGAAATGGACTGGCGCACCAAAAGGGCTGTGGAGCGAAGCCTGCAAATCCTGGTGGAAATTGTGATTGACGTTTGCCAAAGAATTCTTTCACGGTTGTGACAAACGCCGGCAACAACCGGCAGGGATGCAATGGATCGGATTATCGCATTGGGGATTCTGGGACAACTGGATGCTTATTCAAAAATGGTTCAATTTCGAAATTTTGTTGTGCACCGGTATGAACAGGTGGATAATGAGATCCTTGCGGATATGGTGAATCGCCGGTTGGTGGACTTCGAGTCTTTTCGCAATGAAATTCTTGCATATCTCAAACGGACACGCCATGAAGATTGATTGGCAACCCATAACGGTTTGTATGTCCCGGAACAGCAATGTGGTGGCGGCCTGGATTTTTGGTTCGGCTCAGGGCGGAACCGTCCGTTCCGGAGGAGACATCGATATCGGGGTGTTTTTTTGCAGGAAACCTTCTCTGGACGAATTGGCCGGTCTCCGGAGCTGCCTGCAACAGGTATTGGCATTTGAAGAAATCGATCTGGTTGTGCTGAATGATGCATCCCCCATCTTGCGCTTTGAGGCTGCCTCCGGCCGGCCGGTATATGTGAATGATTTGGAAAGCCGGGCTGCTTTTGTCTCGCTGACAGCACGCGAATATGAAGATGAAATGGCACAATGGCGCATGGCCCTATCGGCATGAGAAAGTGGGCGGGCCTTTCAACGTTCGGGACGGCAATTGAAGCGTTCCTTGCCGGCATCTAAATCCCACACCCTTCGCCTTTTTTTGCCTATAGTCCCATTTTATCGCCCTCCGCCTCCGCCCCTGACCTATTTTCCCCCTTACGCCCTCACGCTCTCCCGTCTTCACGCCTTTACCCCTCCCGCCCTCCCGCCCTTTTCTACCCTATTGCCTGTTATCCCGATATCTGTTACAAAATAAATGAATCCGGAATATGGCGGGAAAAAGTTTTTATAAAAGGAAACACCGATTTATGTTTGAAAAACCGTTATTTATACGTGTTGAATGGGACGAGGAATCGAAGGTCTGGGTAGCGACCAGTGACGATGTTGCAGGGTTGGCAACGGAAGAAGATACAATTGAAAAATTAATTGAAAAATTAAAAATTCTAATTCCAGAGCTTTTGGTTGCCAATGGGATGTCCGGTGAATTTGAGGTACCTTTTGAAATACTGGCTCGCAGTTTTGAGATAGCCAGATGCGCAAAAATCTGATGTCGGACTTCTCCCCGCAACTGAAAAGATATTTAAAAGAAGCAGGATGCTATTTTGAGCGCCAGGGAAAAGGGGATCATGAGATTTGGTACAGCCCGTTGAGCTGTATACGATTTGTTGTAGACGATGCCATAAAGTCCCGACATACTGCCAATGCTGTGTTGAAACAAGCCGGGTTATCAAAAAAATTCTAATACGTTTTTAGCTTGTTATGGATTAAAGTTGCCCCCGCCCTTTTTTGCTTTTCCCATCGCCTTTCGCCCCTCGGCTGCTGTTATCGCCCTTCCGCCCTCACGCCTTCACCCTCTCACGTTTATCTTGACACTTTTTTCAATTGGGGTAATAAATAAGAGTAGTCCGATCCCCCCTAAACACAGGTAAAGCATTGGCGATGACTGAAAAAGATATATTGGACATCTTGCGGAAGGAAAAACGATACCTTCAGGAGAATTTTGGACTGCTGTCGATCGGATTGTTTGGCTCCTATTCCAAAGGCAAGCAGGGACCTGATAGTGATATCGACCTTCTTGTAGAATTGTCTGAACCACGCTTTGATTTTCTTGCAGGGATACAGATATACCTGGAAGACAGAATAGGGAAACGAGTCGAGGTTATCCGAAAGAGAAAAAATTTACGTGATCAATTTTTAAGCCGGATTGAAAAAAGCATACATTATGTTTGAAGATGAATGAAGTGGTGCTGAAGATGCGCAATTCAATTTCGGAAAGCTCGAGATTAAAACCTTTTCCGTGAAAAAATCCTGGAATTTTCTTTATAGAACGGAAAGATTTGCTTGAAGACGCTGAGACTGAGGCTATCATCGATATGAATCTCGCTTTAGCGATTGAAGCGGGAGATACGGGGGAATGCGGGGGTCCCCAAAAACTGGACAATGTGCGAAGCTCCGGGCCATAACCTGAAAAGGATGCTGTCTATGACAGCCTATAATTTTGGCGATGTTGTACTGATTGACTTTCATCCGGTTGTCCCTTCTGACCCCGGAGGAAGTCGGGATATCCAGTATTGTTGCTGCTGAGCACTGATTCGGTGTTGCCAATTCACAGAAGAAAAAAAAGAATGAATCCGCCTTGAAAGATTTTCTGGATTTTGTCACCCTGCTGGATTGGCCTTGCGTGGCATCTCCTCTTTATGGACAGATTCGTGGACAGCTTCAGAAACAGGGAACGCCGATCGGCGCCATGGAACTTCTCATTGCTTCTCATGCCCTGTTTATCGATACGGTACTGGTGACAAACAACACAAAGGAATTCGAACGCGTACCTGATCTGAAACTTGAAAACTGGCACTTGTAGCCCTCCCGCTTTTACCCCTTCACGCCCTCCCGCTCTCACGGCTTTTAAGCCCTCCCCATAGCCTACTATAGACCCTTTAATTTCCTAACTACTCAAGTATCCAGGAGTCAGAATTCAGGAGCCAGAATGAGGGACCCAGCAAACCCGTTTTTTCCAATATTGTCCAAAAGTCCCTTGGTGATGTTACTGAGCCAGCCCGCTTGATTGAAGAAGACGCCAAATTTCTCGAAGGTTATATGCGGGCCATTCTGAGTTCTGGCTCCTGAGTTCGGTATACCTGAGTAGTTGCTAATTTTCTTGAAAATATGTTCAAATCGACTTATACATATAACGTAAAGGCAGCTTTGAACACCCTGTGCCTCAGGTTGCGTGCCGAACCGAATTGAAAAAGACAGGATTTTGGAATAATCCAGACCCGTGATCGGTTGATAATAGCGATAGAAGCGGTTCCTGAAGGGGGAAAAAATATGCGATTTAAAGTCATATTGAGACCGGATTTGGAGGATGGGGGATTCAACGTGAGTTGCCCTGCTCTACCTGGCTGTCATTCCCAGGGAGAAACAGAAACAGAAGCTGTTGCCAATATACAGGAAGCCATCGAGGGATGCCTTGAAGTTCTTAATGAACGCGCACATATCTGTCACCCTGATGAACAGATACTTGAAGTGGCTATTGGATGACGCGTTTAGGCTCATACTCAGGTGATCGAGTGGTGCGAGCCTTTCAACGGGCGGGATGGAAAATATCACCACAAAAAGGCAGCCATGTGATTATGGAAAAAGCGGGTTTCGATCCAACGCTCTCTATACCGGAAACAAAAGATTTTTAATAACAGGTTTCAAGGAGGCAAATGATGAAAGCTTATGAATACTTGGCTGAAATATTGCCGGATGGACATCTGTCAATTCCCGAAAACCTGATGGAAAAACTGATCGGAGAGTCTAAAATCAGGGTTATGCTTTTACTCGAAGATGAGGATACGCTTTGGAGCAATTTCGCTATGTCACAATTTATAAAAGGTTACCCTGAAAAGGATGCTGTCTATGACAGCCTTTAAATTTGGCGATGTTGTACTGGTAGGCTTTCCTCACACTGATTTGCGGAATCTATCAAAAAGACCTGCATTCGTAATTTTTGATGCAGATGATCTGGATATTCTTGTCGCAAGGATAACCACTCAGGAATATAATACCGAGGCTGATTATAAAATCGTTGATTGGAAACGGAGCGGCCTATTTGCTGAATCATTCGTCAGGCTCAGCAAACAGGCAACTATTGAAAAGATCTATAATCAGGAGATTGGGAACATTGTCTGAATCTGAACAAGAAAATATAAAATCTGTATTGAGAGAAATCTTCAATTTGTAAGTTTTTTTCCCATAGCCCCTCGCCACTTCACCCCTCCCGCTTTTACCCTCTCACCGCTCTCCCGCCCTCACGGCTTTTAAGCCCTCCCGCCCTTACCCTTTCACGCCCTCCCGCCCTCACGCCCTCACGTCTTTACCCCTCCCGCGTTCACCCCCTTATCCAATAATTGACAATCGCATATGAAGTCACTATACTCCGGTAAAAAAGTAAAGAGGTAAAACCATGCGAATCAGCAGCAAACGACAGATATCCATTCCCAAGCATGTGATGACTGCCATGAATCTGGAACCTGGCGACGAAATCGATATCCGGGTTGAAAACGGTGCCGCCTATATTATACCCATTACCACGATCAAGGTGCCCAGGGATCAGGCGTGGTTCTGGACAAAAGAATGGCAGGAAAAAGAAAAGGAAGCCGATGCCGACATCACCGAAGGAAATGTCCGTGATTTTGAAAGTATAGAAGCACTTATGAAAGATCTGCACGATGATCATTAGACGGACAAACGCCTTTTTAAAGGATTACAGGGGACTGCCATCCAAAATCCGGGATCGTGTCGATAAACAGTTGTATTTGTTGGTTGAGAATTTTCGCCATCCTTCCCTGAGGCTGAAAAAATTGTCAGGGACGGATAAAATTGAAATCCGTATCAGCAAGGGGTACCGCCTGACCTTGCGTATTGAAAAAAACGCGGATCGAACTGCGACGTGTCGGCACACACGACATTCTGAAAGACGAGGGATAAGGATCAAAACAAAGGAATTGTCAAAAGGCTTTTCCCATACCCTTCGCCCCTCGCCCTCCCGCCCTCACGTCTTTACCCCTTACCCCCCTCCCGCAACAAAAAAGAACTATTTGACATCCGAACCCGATAGATATACATTTTAAACATGTATATCCAAACCCCTGGAGGACATCCATGCAAATTTCAAAATGGGGCAACAGCCTGGCTGTGCGTTTGCCCGCTGTCGTGGTGGAGGCGATGGGTCTCAAGGAAGGCGATCATATCGAAATTCATGCTGTCGGCTCCCGCATTTTTCAGATCGATAAGATCCCGGATAACCTGGCGGTTCTATCACGTCTGAGAAAATACCGCGGCCGTCTGCCCAAAGATTTCAAGTTTGACAGGATGGAGGCGCATGAACGCGGATAAGATTTTTTTCGACACAAACATCCTGCTGTATCTTTTTTCGCAGGATGACGCCAAAGCCGAACGGGCGGAAGCGCTGCTGGCAGACGGTGGATTGATCAGCGTTCAGGTGCTCAATGAACTGGCTTCCGTGGCTATGCTGAGGCTCAAGATGTCGTGGGGCGAAACCCGCGAAGTCCTTTCTTTGATACGCACACTTTGCAAGGTTGAGTCCGTTACACTGGCAACACATGAACAGGGGATTTTTCTTGCCGAACGCTACGGGTTTTCCATTTATGACGCCATGATTACGGCATCGGCACTTCTTTCCGGTTGCCGTACCCTGTATACCGAAGACCTTCAGAACGGCCAGAGGATCGAAAAAAGTCTTATGATCTGCAACCCGTTTGTTTGGCCACCGGATTGCCAAAGAAATTCTAAATGACCTCATTGCATATGCAGTTCACCGCCGGCATTGACCGTGTTCATGCGATACTGGGGAATCTTTTTCAGAGTATCGCCCATTTCCTGTTCCGCAATCCGCAGCTCATAATTCTTTTGCAGGTTCATCCAAATATCCGGGTCCGGTTCCGAACCACTTGCCCAGGCGCAGAGCCGTATCGCCGGTAATGCCGCGCTTTCCGGCAATAATCTGCGTGAGCCGGTTCGTCGGTACGCCCAGTTCTTTCGCAAGAGTGTTTGCGCTCATGCCGAGAGCTTTCAGCTCGTCGGCCAGGTGTTCCCCAGGATGAATGATAAGTCGCGCCATAGTTTTACCTCCTAGTGATAATCCGCAATTTCCACGTTAAGTGCGCCTGGTGATCCATCCGGCCATTCAAAACAAATCCGCCATTGATCGTTGATGCGAATACTGTATTGGCCTTTACGATCCCCCTTGAGTGCTTCGAGGTGGTTTCCAGGTGTATTTAACGCCATCAGTCGGTCGGCAGCGTGGAGCCTATCCAATCGCAGGATTGCAGCCCGCTCGATCCCCTGAAACGCCTTTACCCTTTCGCCGTCGAAAAACACCCGCGTCCGTTTGTCGCGGAAACTTATAATCATGTTCTACCCTACATTGTTATACGCTGTACGTCAAGCGTCATGACTTTGCTGGAAGTTTTTGTTCTTGTCAATAATTTTGATGCATATTTCTGGGCAAATCGGCACTTCTTTCCGGTTGCCGTACCCTGTATACCGAAGACCTTCAGAACGGCCAGAGGATCGAAAAAAGTCTTATGATCTGCAACCCGTTTGTTTTGCGGGGGTCCCCAAATACTGGACAATGTGCGAAGCTCCGGGCCATAACCTGAAAAGGATGCTGTCTATGACAGCCTATAATTTTGGCGATGTTGTACTGATTAGCTTTCATCCGGTTGTCCCTTCTGACCCCGGAGGAAGTCGGGATATCCAGTATTGTTGCTGCTGAGCTCTGGTTCGGTGTTGCCAATTCACAGAAGAAAAAAAGAATGAATCCGCCTTGAAAGATTTTCTGGAATTTGTCACCCTGCTGGATTGGCCTTGCGAGGCATCTCCTCTTTATGGACAGATTCGTGCACAGCTTCAGAAACAGGGAACGTCGATCGGTGCCATGGATCTTCTCATTGCTTCACATGCCCTGTTCATCGATTCGGTACTCGTGACAAACAACACCAGAGAATTTGAACGGGTACCTGATCTGAGAATTGAAAACTGGCTTTTCTGATTTCCCATAGCCCATAGCCTATCGCCCCTCTCCTATTTTTCCCCATAGCCTCGCCGCTCAGGGCAAAAACAGGCTTGACACCGGGGAGCAGGGGATTTAAAGCAGTGGTGAAACCTACTTATTGAGGCAGCGTAGATCAGGCGGATTCGCGCAACAGGATATCGTGAGTTCCGATTGCGCGGAAAACAATTGTATCGCCATCAAAATTAAACGTAAATCGGTACTTCATTGTAACCGAACCTTCCCAACAACCGCGAGAGCCCTGGATTTTCTTGACTCTGAGAGATGGGTGGAGAATATCTGCGAGAAATAACTTGAACTTTTCATCAAAAGCTTGACGAATTTCGAGGGGCAATGCATTGTATTGTTTTTTAAATCGCTTGCTGAATCGGTAAGCGTCTACTCTTTTAGCCACTTCAGACCTTCTTCGGCAGTGTGAAAAGTCGGTGAAAGCTGATCGTTGTTAATCTCTTCATCCACATCTGTTTCGGCCTTCTGCCATTCTTTTGTCCAGTACCATCCCTGTGACGGATCAATGAGCTTGCGGGGTTTTAAAACTGCATGGCCGCTTTCGACAACCATTTCAATATAGTCTCCGGGAACGATCTTAAGCGATTCAAGCACTTTTTTGGGTATCCGGATTTGCCCCTGGGGGCTGATTTTCATAACGGTTGACATCTCGCGCTCCTGTAAAAAATAAATTTTTAAAGAAAGTAACAATATTAGGCTTTTAAGTCAACGATGAAAGCGGGTAAAATAGGAAAGGGGCGTGAGATGGAAAAATTAATTGAAAAATTAAAAATTCTAAACTGATAATGGGAATTTCGCAGAAGCAGCCCATATCGAGGAGATCTTTGTCGCCGCTCACAATAGCATCCACCCCTGCGGTAACGGCACTGGAAAGAAAAATGTCATCACCGGCACGACGTCGCCGCTTTTCCACGTGACGACAAGGCGATTCAGCTTGCCGCCAAACAGGAGCGCCGAGACAAGCACGTTTGTGTCCAGAACAATGCGGATCACTCGGGGTTCTGTTGTCTTGACCATCGAATGGCCTCCACCACGTCCTCCTCGACAACGCCAAGCTTTTCCATCTTTTAACGGATCCCCGCCAGATCAGCGGCGATGGGCCGAACTCGAACAGGTTCGAGAATGATCCGGCCATCTTTAACGATGGCATCGAAGTATTCTATCCCCTTGAATACCTTCATTACCTCTCGCGGCAGCGTGATCTGGTTTTTGGTCGTTAATTTTGCAAGCATTCTTTTTCTCCTTACAATAAGAATATCGTTTTTCATTATTGTGTCAAGAGTAAAAATCTTCATTTATCTGCCCTGCGAGACCTGCCGCAATGCCCGAAGCCCTTAGCCTATTTTTCCCCTCCCGCTCTCACGTTTATCTTGACACTTTTTTCAATTGGGGTAATAACTAAGGTCCTGATCCCCCCTGAAACACAGGTAAAGCATTGGCGATGACTGAAAAAGATATATTGGACATCTTGCGGAAGGAAAAACGATATCTTCAGGAGAATTTTGGACTGCTGTCGATCGGATTGTTTGGCTCCTATTCCAAAGGCAAGCAGGGACCTGATAGTGATATCGACCTTCTTGTAGAATTGTCTGAACCACGCTTTGATTTTCTTGCAAGTATACAGATATACCTGCAAGACAGAATAGGGAAACGTGTCGAGGTTATCCGAAAGAGAAAAAATTTACGTGATCAATTTTTGAGCCGGATTGAAAAAAGCATACATTATGTTTGAAGATGAAATAATGGATACCTTGGATCTGATGGTGGAATCTATAAACCTGGTAGGAAACGATTTTCAAAAATTCTGGAAGCCGCCGATTTTGTTGCTTCAACGGAAGGAGTTACCCTGCTCGATGCAATTTCAATGAGGCTGCAAGTCAGCGGATAAGATTTTTTCGACACAAACATCCTGCTGTATCTTTTTTCGCAGGATGACGCCAAAGCCGAACGGGCAGAAGCGCTGCTGGCAGACGGTGGATTGATAAGCGTTCAGGTGCTCAATGAACTGGCTTCCGTGGTCATGCGGAAGCTCAAGATGTCGTGGGTCGAAACCCGCGAAGTCCTTTCTTTGATACGCACACTTTGCAAGGTTGAGCCCGTTACACTGGCAACACATGAACAGGGGATTTTTCTTGCCGAACGCTACGGTTTTTCCATTTATGACGCCATGATTACGGCATCGGCACTTCTTTCCGGTTGCCGTACCCTGTATACCGAAGACCTTCAGAACGGCCAGAGGATCGAAAAAAATCTTATGACCTGCAACCCGTTTGTTTAGCCACTGGATTGCCAAAGAAATTCTAAAATAAGATCCGTATTTCCAGCAAAGCGTGTGTGTTTGATGTCAGGGCGGAACCATCCGTTCCGGAGGAGACATCGATATCGGGGTGTTTTTTTGCATGAAACCTTCTCTGGACGAATTAACCTGTCTCCGGAGCTGCCTGCAACAGGTATTGGCATTTGATGAAATCGATCTGGTCGTACTGAATGATGCATCCCCAATCCTGCGCTTTGAAGCCGCCTCCGGCCGGCCGGTGTATGTGAATGATTTGGAACGCCGGGATGCATTTGTCTCGCTGACAGCACGCGAATATGAAGATGAAATGGCACAATGGCGCATGGCCCTATCGGCATGAGAAAGTGGGCGGGCCTGTTGTTATCGCCCCTCGCCCTTAGCCTGTGCAAGGGTGCATCCACTCAAGAGATTGCCGGATGCGCCCTTTGCTGACGTATGCCTGCGTCTGAATCAAATAATCCAGCTAACATAGACATAGCCTCGCCGCTCAGGGCAAAAACAGGCTTGACACTGGGGAGCAGGGAATTTAAAGCAGTGGTAAATGAGAATTTCTAAGGCGGTAAAAAATAATCTGTAAGCTAAAAGTCAGTTACGCAAGCACAAAAAAAGTGATAATATGATTTTTCAGGATAGCCCATCCGCCTAGTAGAAAAATTAAAGGGAATACAATGCTTAGACGCGCTCAAATAAAAAAATATCTCGAAGAGATTAACCAGACAATGAAGGATATGGGCGTAACCGGAGAGATTTGTATTTATGGCGAGGCCGTGATGTGCTTGGTTTTTAAATCGCGTCCAGCGACAATGGATATCGATGCAGTTTTTGAGCCGTCTAAAAAGATCAGAGACGCTGCGTCTGCGATAGCTGAAGCAAACGGTCTAAAAAAAGATTGGCTGAACGATGGCGTTAAGGGCTTTGTCGTAAAGCATGGACAAAAGATTTTGTTCAACTGGTCCAATTTGAAAATTTATTACCCGGAACCCGAATATATTCTGGCGATGAAGACGATGGCATCGAGGGTGGACACGACTGACAAGAAAGATATCCAATTCTTGATTAAAGCGCTTAACATAAAGTCTTCCGAAGAGGTATTTAAAATCATTGAAAAATATTATCGGAAGAAACAAATCAAACCGGCCACCCAATATTTCATCATGGAGTTGTTCTAAGATAACCCTCTGTGTCAATGAAGGTGATACACGAACCCCTTGAAAAATTAGTGTAGGGCGGGTAAGGAATATCACATATGGAAAGGACACAGACCATGAATACCCCAATGAATTTTAATAGAACTTTGATGGGAAGTACAGGAGCCCTTAGGGCGGATGTACTTCCCATCAAAGTTGCCCCTGCGGGAGCATCGGTGTCATTTAAACCGGATCCCGAAGTATAGCTCTGAATCAAAGCCACGAAGAAGATTTACAGCCGCCTATAAGCTGCGAATCCTTCAGAAGGCTGATGCCTGTACTGAGCCTGGGCAAATTGGCGCTTTGCTTCGAAAGGAAGGCATATATTCCTCCAACCTTACCACTTGGCGAAAGCAAAGGGAAAAAGGCATTTTGGACAGTTTGGCACCTAAAAAGCGAGGCAGAAAGCAGATGGAGAAAAATCCACTTTCTGACGCAGTTGCCAAACTGCAAAAGGAAAATCAGCGTCTCAAGGACAAACTCAACAAGGCCGAAATGATCATTGAGGTGCAAAAAAAAATTTCAGAGATCCTGGGCCTGTCCCCCCTGAACGAAGGAGACATATGATGAATACTGTCTCTGAGCTGGCAAATCATGTGGGTCTGAAATCTGCCTGTGAAACTCTGGATTTTCCGCGTGCTACCTTTTACCGAAACCGAAAAGGAGCGCCCTGTATTTCCATCAAACGGCCGGCTCCGCCGCTTTCTCTGAGCCAGGAGGAAAGAACATCCGTTCTGGATATCTTAAACAGTGAGCGCTTCCAGGATAAGTCTCCTTATGAAGTTTACCCTGCGCTTCTGGATGAAGGAACGCATCACTGCTCCATATCCACCATGTATCGGATTCTTGGGGCTCATGACCAGGTTAAAGAGCGCAGAAAACAGGTACAGCGCCCTGCATATACCAAACCGGAACTTCTGGCCACCGGCCCGAACCAGCTGTGGTCATGGGATATAACAAAACTGAAAAGTGTTTCCAAATGGACCTACTTTTATCTCTATGTCATCATTGATGTTTTCAGCCGCTACGTTGTGGGATGGCTGGTTGCTCACCGCGAGCAGAAATCCTTGGCATCAAAGCTGATTGAAGAAAGCTGCATCAAGCAAAACATTTCCCCGGGACAATTAACCGTGCATGCCGACAGGGGCTCGAGCATGAAATCAAAAGAAGTTGCGCAGCTTCTTTGTGATCTGGGTGTTGTAAAAAGCCACAGCAGGCCACATGTCAGCAATGACAACCCTTTTTCCGAAGCCCAGTTCAAAACCCTCAAGTATTGCCCGGAATTCCCCGGCACCTTTGGCTCTATCGAAGATGCCAGGGCTTTTTGTAAGGACTTTTTCACCTGGTATAACACCTGCCATTACCATACGGGTATCGGTATGATGATACCGGAGCATCTTCACTACGGAACAGCGGATGCTATCTTTCAAAATCGATCCGATACCCTTTTGACGGCCTTTAATCAGCATCCGGAAAGATTCAAAAACAAATTGCCCAAACCGCCTGCATTGCCGGAGGCCGTATGGATCAATAACCCACAAAAAGCTGTAAACAGACTGATCCGATTAGAGTAATTTAACCAAATGCGTGTCTCATTTTCATTGACAATCCGCAAGACATTCGGCAGACGCAACTATCAATGCTGGAAGATCCTGAAAACAAATGGATTTACCTCATGGACTTTGTGGATGACTTCAGATATTACAAGGACCTGTCGTCCATCAAAGATCCTGTATCTATGGGCAAAGACTCAGAGCTTGAGGCTTTACTGTCCTCTGTTGTTGAATATTTGTGCGATGAGATAGGTGCCACCCCCCCTGCGTGGTCATCTGATATTCCAGCCTGTAAAGAACCCTATTTCGTGCATGGCATGGAGAACCTTAAAGCTATATCTATTGTGGAAAGCCCGCTACGGTTCCGGATTAGAAAAATATTTGTATTGGAGAACTTTCTGTCACGGGTATAAGATAAGATAGCACCACACAAATTCAAAGCACATAAGCCCTGTTTGGATCATTCCAGACAGGGCTTTTTTATGCACTCCGCAGCCTAGGGTTATCTGTTTGCCAGAACATTGTCGAATGTGCGGGGGCCCCCAAATACTGGACAACGAGCGAAGCTCCGGGCCATAACCTGAAAAGGATGCTGTCTATGACAGCCTATAATTTTGGCGATGTTGTACTGATTAGCTTTCATCCGCCTTACATTACCTCTTGCCTGAATCATAATTTTTTGATCATAATATCTGACAAAATTAATTATTATTGAGGTAAAGAAATGGAACCCCATAGAATTACTGATGAAATAAAAAGGTTAAGCCTTCCGCAAAGATTGATTCTTAGCTCAGGACATCTGGGATTCAATTGCTCTGGAAAGCGGCAAATTCGTGTCTATCACGAGTTTCATTTACGGTTCCGTGCCCGAGCAACGGCTTCATTGATGTCACTTCTTTTAAGCCCGGCAGATTTAGCCTGGCTTCGCGCTTTTGCAATGATCGCATCAAACTCGGTTATGGATGGGGGAGTTATTGCCTTGAGGATTACCACATCGTTGTCTCCGACAACGACAAACTGCATTCCGGAATGCAGTTTAAGCCGTTTTCGGATTTCCCCAGGGATGACACCCATAGCCTGTTTTTATCCCATAGCCCATAGCCCCTGGCCCATAGCCTTTTTTATCCCATCGCCTGTTGTTATCGCCTATTACCTGTTTTTACGATATCTGATACAAATTAAATAATCCTGAAGTTGATGGTAATTCTTCCCTATGATGAACGCGCTGCCCGTTGGCACGCTCAAGAGCGGGCAAGATTAGCGGCACAGGGTTTAACAGCGCCTTTTGTAGATGGACAAATTGCTGCCATTGCCAAAGTTAACAGTCTGATCCTCGTAACGCGAAATACATCGGATTATGAAAATTTCTCTGCTGTGAAGGTTCAGAATTGGCATATTCAATAGACCCGTTACTTGTCACTCGATCAATAGGACCGTTCCATCTTTGTTCCGGACAAGGAAATCAAGATCCATTTTGCCGATCAGGGATTGGTTCAGGGCGAAGTAGCCTCGGGAAAAATGAGAGAAACGCATAAAAGCATGGATGTCCCCACAGCACCCACAGCAAAGGAGCAACCCCCAGGGGACACAAATTTAATAGGATGCAATGTGAACGACATCATTCCCATTGAAAACATAACTGACTTAATCTATCAGATTCGCGGGAAAAAGGTAATGCTGGATCGCGATCTGGCCCAATTTTACGGCGTCGAAACAAAGGTTTTCAAGCAAGCCGTTAGAAGAAATATCGAACGATTTACGGAAGATTTTATGTTCGAGCTCTCCAAATCTGAGTTTATAAATTGGAGGTCACAGTTTGTGACCTCCAGCCGTTTATGAACTTCAGTTCGGTAAAGATTTGAGTTTTGGGTTCGGGTTGATAATCAAAGACCGGATTGATGCACTGAATGATCTGCCCCATCCATCGCTGCTTTGAGTGATCGAAGTGGCAGAAACAGTATGAGAGGGCGTTCCAGAAGAGCGATGAATCCGAACTGTTCGTAGTATTCACGAGCAATCTGATTTTTTGCATCAACAAAAATACCAATAATACCGATATTCTCGGCAACCGACAGGGTGCGCTTCATGGCTTCAGCCATCATGATCGTTCCCATGCCTTGACGCTGCTGGTCGATCGAAACCGCCATGCGGGCCAGTTTGGCTGCCGGAGCTTTAGTGGGGTACTTTCCGGCGTAACCGGCAGGCAGATTACGGGTCACCACTTCGCACCCTGCCAGGGTGAAAAAGCCGTGAATCTTTGTCGGCGCATCGGTATCAATCAGGACAAACGTTCTGGAAATGCCTTTTTCTATATGCTGGAGAGCGGTCTTCTGTAGATAGTCATTCAGTGCCGGTTGGCCGCAGTCGAAACTTTTTCGATCGTGCAGACGGGAGAGCGGCTCAGCTCGTAGCATTTACAGGCGTTCCTTATGTGTACGAAAAGCGGTTTTCAGCTTTTCATTCGGGGCCGGCGGATTTTCAATGACGTCGAAAAACCTTTTTGCGGTTTCGCCCGTCAGATAAATAACGCTTTCTTCTTCGATCACGGTTTTAGCACGCTCCAGCGCGGATTGTACCAGAAATTGGTTTACCGTAGAGCCCACCAGAACGGCTGCCCGTTGAAGGGTATGATATACTTTCTCTGATACGCGTGCTGAAATACGCTCAGTTTTGGTTGTCATAATGAACCTCCATACAAATTTTTGAGTTTATAATCAAATTAACATGCTGTCGCCAAAATGGCAACCATTTAAGATCGTCCCCATCCCCCGCACGATATTGCCCTTGATTATGGCTATCAGTATGGCTATAAGTATGTGCTTGGTCTGAAGCGACAGTTTGTGCATAAAAAGGAAAACTCATGGAAGATCAATATACCATCGCCGAGGCAAAAAACAGACTTCCGTCGATTATTCATTCGGTTGAAAATGGTCCGCCAGTCAAATTGACCCGTCGAGGTCGTCCTGTGGCGGTTCTTTTATCCATTGCGGAATATGAGCGTTTGCATGGGCAAAAAGGAAATTTCTGGGCATCATTACAATTGTTTAGAAAAAATATTGAAAACCAGGATTTTGAAATTTCAGACATGGATTTCACCGGGCTCAGGGACAAAATGCCAGGGCGTGAATTTAGTTTATCATAATGAAATTCCTTAAAAGACTGTCATAGAATTTTTAGAAGCTCATTTTTGCTCCGAAAATGCGTTTCCATCGGCAGCCTGATCAAAGCTCATTCCACCGCACGCCTATCGCTCCTGACCTTTTCCCGACCGGATATTCCGGCCTTCATAAAATTCGGGTTGCTGCCTGGCGTGATGATCGGAAATATGGAGGGAGTCGGCTTTTATCAATGGATTGATTGAAAAAAATCGATTTTATTTTTTTATCTCCTGAACCCTATTGATTAATTCCGAATTCAGGCCTATATTAAATACCAAATTCATCCCACAATCCGAGCGAGGCCACAATGAAACCGCTACGTATCTCTGAAGACATTATCACTCTTTCAGACTTTAAGAATCATGCCTCAAATGTCCTGTCCCGAATACAATCCTCGAAACGGCCCATTGTTATTACACAGAACGGGAAAGCCACAGCCGTATTGATGACTCCCGCCGAATATGATCAATTATCTGAGCAATCCCGTTTTGTTTCTGCTGTTAACCAGGGCCTGGATGATGTAAACAACGACCGGATTTACACTGAAGAAGAAATGGACAAGGTGCTTGATGAAGCTTTTTTGGGCTGATACCGCAAAGCGTGACCTGGTATCCATCTTCGCCTTTATTGCTGCTGACAATCTGGCAGCGGCAATAAACCTGGTCAACCGTATCAGAGAACGGGCCAGAAATGCGATTCTCGCGCCATTGGCGGGCCGAAAAGTTCCTGAGCTTCACCGCGCTGATATTCGAGAATTAATTGAGGGCAACTATCGTATTGTTTATCAGGTGTTTCCGGACCGGCTGGTTATACTAACTGTTTTTGAAGGCCATCGCCTTTTGCTTTACCCATAGCCCCTCGCCCCTGGCCTTATTTTTTCCCATAGCCCATAGCCGATAGCCTCTGGCCTATCGCCCCTTGCCCATTATCCCAATATCTGATACATTAAAATTTCATCTGAACATACGTGAAAGAGGCATTTCAACAACATGATCAACGGTGTGATCGCTCAAAAACTTCAACATCTCGATACCATATTAACCGAGCTGCGGTCACTGGGGTGCCTGACGGTTCAGGATCTGGAAATGGACTGGCGCACCAAAAGGGCTGTGGAACGAAGCCTGCAAATCCTGGTGGAAATTGTGATTGACGTTTGTCAAAGAATTCTTTCACGGTTGGGGCAAACGCCGGCAACAACCGGCAGGGATGCTGTGGATCGGATGAACGCATTGGGGATTCTGGGACAACGGGATGCCTATTCCAAAATGGTTCAATTTCGAAATTTTGTTGTGCACCGGTATGAACAGGTGGATAATGCGATCCTGATGGATATGGTGAATCGCCGGTTGGTGGATTTCGAATCTTTTCGCAATGAAATTCTTGCATATCTCAAACGGACACGCCATGAAGATTGACTGGAAATCCATACCGGCATGTATGTTCAGGGATAGCAATGTGGTGGCGGCCTGGATTTTTGGTTCGGCTCAGGGCGGAACCGTCCGTTCCGGAGGAGACATCGATATCGGGGTGTTTTTTTGCATGAAACCTTCTCTGGACGAACTGGCCGGTCTTCGGAGCTGTCTGCAACAGGTATTGGCATTTGATGAAATCGATCTGGTCGTACTGAATGATGCATCCCCCATTCTGCGTTTTGAGGCCGCCTCCGGCCGGCCGGTGTATGTGAATGATTTGGAACGCCGGGCTGCATTTGTCTCGCTGACGGCACGCGAATATGAAGATGAAATGGCACAGTGGCGCATGGCCCTAACGGCATGAGAACAGGTGCGAGCCTTTCAACGGGCGGGATGGCAATTGAAGATTTCCTTGCCTGCATCTAAATTATCCCCCTCGCCCATTCCTATTTTATCTTGACACATACATCGCTCAGGTTGTTAAATAAACAAATGATAATTTAAACATCAAGTGGGCAAGACGGACAAGGAAACCTCATCAAACACCCCTGCTTTGATGAAATGCGAAACCATCACACCGGCTGTCGGATCACCGTATGAACGCCACTGATCATGCCAGGCAACTGATGCAGATGGCCAAAAAGGACATCAGAGCCTTGCAGCCAATGATGCCGGTTCTTTTATGTCAATATGCTTTTGTCTTTAAAAACGTGAGAAAAATTTACGTTTTTTGATGTTTATGAAATCACCGCAAGCCCCTGAGTTAATTTGCATAATCCTTCATAAATGAGTTCATATGCTTTTTCGATTTGAGAGGGTTGATCGGCGATTTTCAGAACCTGATTTTTCATGGGCCTTCATTTTGTTCATTTCATAGCGGATTTGTGCAGGATTTCGGAAGTGATCGGGAAGGTTTTTTAACAGATCAGCAGTTCTAAAGCCGTATGCCTGATATTTGGGTTTGATCAGCTCTTCCGCCAATGCCTTTTGACGGGTTTTCCTGAAATCCGAGCCTGTGGAACTTATCCAGGAGCCGTTCAAAGAGGCTGGTGCAAAAACGGGCAGATTTGAAAACGATATTGGAGGAGACTTCTATTTGGGCCAGATACCAGTCATGGTGTAAAAACTTTGAGCTGGTGGAGTATATTCCCTCCGCTTAGCCCCTTGTTTTTAACCTTTTATGAACTTCAGTTCGGTAAATATCGTCATGTCGGGACGGATGGTATCGGCTGGAGAAATGCCGGTCAGGCCGCATTGGATGTCCGAGGCGCAATTTAAAGACCTGTCGGACGCTCGGCAGTTTCCCTATCTGCCCCGGACCCGGCTGTGGCGATCCGCGTCCAGCCCGCGGGCAATGGGGCGGCGGAAGTTACAGAGCGCGGGTTGTTGGCGGGTCCGTGGCGGAGGATTTGTTTGAGAAGGGGCCGTGCCTGCCGAGCGGAACGGCCATGACGGAAGCGGATCTGGACCGGGTGGTGGCTGTTCTTCTGAAGTGCCGAAAAGGCATATGATTCTCGTTATGAGCAGCGGCAGGGGATGCGACGATGCCGGAGTTTATGGGTTAGTGGAGGGAATCTCATTCGAACAACTCTGCATGTGTGCCCAGCCGTGTCGGTCTCAGCTCACATTCAGTACAGGCGTAGATGAGCAGTAAGTCTGATTCGATATGACATTCCCGAAAATCGCGCCATTTCCCCTTGAGTTTGTGATCTCTGAAATCAGGAGACAATGGATCAAGAGCTGCAAGCGCCTCCAGGGCAAGTTTTAGCCTTTCAAGATTGCGGCCCTGTTTGATGGCATGTTTCAGATCTTTTTTAAAACGGGATGTCGGCCGAATGATCAGCATCAGATTCCGCAATCCTGAAACAATGACGCCACACTTTCGTATCTCTTGCCTTTTCCTTTTCGAGCATCCTGCATGGCCTGTATGGTTTCTTTGGTGGGAATACGATCGTCAAAAGGAAGTCCGTGGTAAGCAATAATCTGCCGATAGAACAGTTCATAAGCGGAAGGGAGTGGAATTCCAACTTCCCTGAGAATCGCTTCTGCTTTTTCTTTGAATTCCGATGTCTGCCGGGAATGTATCATAGCACTTTTCGTCATTGTACCTGTCTCCCATGAATTGTTTATGCATACGGGTAATGATATGATTTCCCGGCTGTGTTGTCAATATTGGCATTTGAACAGACAGGAAAGAAGAATCTCACACGAGGCTCAAAGAAAAGCTACGCATATTTGCGGCTTTTGGGAAGCTAAAGAGAGGAACAATGATAAAACGGATTGCGATTTACGGCGCCGGCGGAAGTTACAGAGCGCGGGTTGTTGGCGGGTCCGTGGCGGAGGATTTGTTTGAGAAGGGGCCGTGCCTGCCGAGTGGAACGGCGATGTCCAACGCTGATCTGGATCGGGTGGTTGAGGTTATCTTTAAATGCCGTGAGGGTGTTAAAGTGTGAAGGCGTTCTTGTTTTGAAAATTTTGAAGCGACTGATGTTACGAAAAGGACTCCGTCGTTCATATCCCGGAAGAACGGGCCGCCACGACCTTCGAGAACGCATTGTACACCTCACGTATCATCGAGGCATATCGCTATAAAAGCGTCATCCTGGTGACATCGGACTACCACATGCCAAGAAGCCTGGCGCTGCTGCAACTGTTTCTGGCGGGAAAGAACGTGCGGGTCCATCTTCATCGGGTGCGAGCCGCCGCTGCGGCGGCCAAGCCACTATTGCTGAAGCTGGTTTATAACGAGATGGTGGAGTTCTGGGGGAGCCTGTTTGAATATGTCTCGTATCAGGTACGGGGAGAGCCGGCCGTAAAGCCGGTGAAAAAGAGTGCGCTTGCGGTTTATTTAAGATCGCTGGTGCTTCTGGATGTCAAGCCGTCGTGGTAGGTAACAGCGTGAGGGCGTGAGGGCGCCAGAGCGGGAGGGCGGGAAGGGTTATGTAAGATGATCCGCGAGGGTTTCTTGCGAGGTTTCCCGACGGCGCCGTTCTTGACGAGGTGTAGCGATGCCCCGAAATCCTGTCGTATCTTACTGCTGGATCTTTCCTCTTTTTGTTAAGGTTGATTTTAAGATCCTTTGTGTATGCTGAATCGCAGCTTAGATTGCTGCTCGATACGCATATCCTCCTGCGGGCGGCCGGGCAGCCTGAAAAACTTTCCGAATCAACCCGCATCCTTTACTTATGTTTTGATGTACGTCCCCATCCCCTGTACGATATTGCCCTTGATTATGGCTATCAGTATGGCTATGATAGGGGCGTGGTCTGAAGCGACAGTTTGTGCATAAAAAGGAAAACGCATGGAAGATCAGTATACCATTGCCGAGGCAAAAAACAGACTTCCGTCGATTATTCATTCGGTTGAAAATGGTCCGTCAGTCAAATTGACCCGTCGAGGTCGTCCTGTGGCGGTTCTTTTATCCATTGCGGAATATGAGCGTTTGCATGAGCAAAAAGGAAATTTCTGGGCATCATTACAATTGTTTAGAAAAAATATTGAAACCCAGGATTTTGAAATTTCAGACATGGATTTCACCAAGCTCAGGGACAAAATGCCAGGGCGTGAATTTAGTATATCATAATGAAATTCCTTAAAAGACTGTCATAGAATTTTTAGAAGCTCATTTTTGCTCCGAAAATGCGTTTCCAAATGGTAAAAAGAGATTCTATCAGTAGATATGCTGACCCCGCAGGGAATCGAGGAAGAACTGCACCTGATGGTGCAGTTCTTACGGCGCATGGAAAGCGAATACCGGATGCTGGAGAAGGAAATCGCCCGGGTTCTGCAGGAGTCCGGCCCGCACGAAACTTTGCAGCACTCCCGATCCGTGCAGCGGTGCGCCCCTTCGTCTTTTATTTTCTTTTTAAATAAAGAACTCAAGAGAATCTGACACTCGCCGATAGCACATACAAGCAGATTCTTGCGCGGGCTTGACCGGGTGGAGATTCCCGATCAGGAAATTGTCTGGACATCCGTGCAGTACCCCGATTCTGTTGATGTGTTCCGCACCTATGACCTTTCCCCGGAAGCGCTTGCCATCGCTGAAAAAATCAGGCTGGCGGGAACCCGAGCGCTGAATCCGATTCTCATTTATGAATGATCGGGCACATATAACCTATCGCCCATAGCCTCTTTTGCTTCTTGCCGCATCTACCATGAAAAAATACCTGCTTGACCAGCCACCCAATTTGTTATAACTTATATTATAATAAAGGAGGGGCTAACCCATGCGTGCCAAAGTTACACAAATAGGTAATTCAACAGGCTTGATCTTGCCGAAAGAAGTCGCCGCACGTCTCAAGGTGAAGAAGGGCGACAGCGTTTTTCTAACGGAAACGGCTGATGGTTATACCGTTACACCCTATGATCCGGAATTCGAAGCCCAAATGACGGTTGCCATAAAAGGCATGACGAAATACCGCAATGCCTTGCATGAGCTTGCAAAGAAATGACTTGGCGCTGGCTCAAGGAGGGCGTGGTTATTGCTGTACACGATGAACAGGTTGCGGAACACGGCGGAAGTCAGGGCATCCGTGACGCCGGCCTGTTATCTTCAGCGCTTGCGCGGCCGCAACAGAAAGCGACATATGGTGAGCCGTCTGTTTTTGATTTGTCCGCCGCTTATGCTTTCGGTATTATCCGGAATCATCCATTTGTTGATGGCAACAAGCGCACGGGCTTTCTTGCCGCCTATACCTTCCTTGCCCTGAACGGGTGGGAACTGACGGCTCCGGAAGTTGAGGCCGCAGCTTTTGTGTTGGCTTTGGCAAAAGGCGAAATGAATGAAAACGAATTTTCCAAATGGCTTGAAGCCAGGTCTGTAAGTTCGGGTTTTGCCGATAAGCGATGATCAAAGTAAATAAAAATCCAATGGCAATTCGGCAGCCTGATCAAAGCTCATTCCACCGCACGCCTATCGCTCCTGGCCTTTTCCCATAACCCATCGCCTTTTTTCATTTATGGATGCGTCAGTGATGTTCTATAATCACCTCAAATTATGTGCTGAAAGAAGACTTTAAATGACTCAGAAAAGGCAATACATATCGCAGTTGCCGTCATGGCCCAAGTTCCGCTGGGATGATGCGGCTCTTTTGCAACCAGTGGCCAGACGGCTTGGGCTCCGGACGACCGGGTTGCCGGTGGTCCGGAATCAATTTGCCGATGGTGTTGTTGAAGTTTTGCTGGATGCCACGCAAGACCATGATAAGGAATTGACCGCGGAAAGACTGTTCGGTTGGCATGCGGCCCTTTTCCCGACCGGATATTCCGGCCTTCATAAAATTCGGGTTGCTGCCTGGCGTGATGATCGGAAATATGGAGGGAGTCGGCTTTTATCAATGGATTGATTGAAAGGAATCGATTTTATTTTTTTATCCCCTGAACCCTATTGATTAATTCCGAATTCAGGCCTATATTACATACCAAATTCATCCCACAATCCGAGCGAGGCCACAATGAAACCGCTACGTATCTCTGAAGACATTATCACTCTTTCAGACTTTAAGAATCATGCCTCAAATGTCCTGTCCCGAATACAATCCTCGAAACGGCCCATTGTTATTACACAGAACGGGAAAGCCACAGCCGTATTGATGACTCCCGCCGAATATGATCAATTATCTGAGCAATCCCGTTTTGTTTCTGCTGTTAACCAGGGCCTGGATGATGTAAACAACGACCGGATTTACACTGAAGAAGAAATGGACAAGGTGCTTGATGAAGCTTTTTTGGGCTGATACCGCAAAGCGTGACCTGGTATCCATCTTCGCCTTTATTGCTGCTGACAATCTGGCAGCGGCAATAAACCTGGTCAACCGTATCAGAGAACGGGCCAGAAATGCGATTCTCGCGCCATTGGCGGGCCGAAAAGTTCCTGAGCTTCACCGCGCTGATATTCGAGAATTAATTGAGGGCAACTATCGTATTGTTTATCAGGTGTTTCCGGACCGGCTGGTTATACTAACTGTTTTTGAAGGCCATCGCCTTTTGCTTTACCCATAGCCCCTCGCCCCTGGCCTTTTTCTTTTCCCATAGCCTATCGCCCATCGCCTGTTGTTATAGCCCCCCGCCTTTTCCCCTTTTGTTCGGATTTGACATTCCCGCAAAAAAAGTATATATAATATGTGTATACATTATGAGAAATGGAGATGAAACATCATGAAGACGGCAAGGGTGTTCAAATCCGGGAATTCGCAGGCAGTCAGACTGCCCAGGGAATTCAACCTGGATGTGGCAAAAGTACAGGTCTTCTGGAAGGATGGCGATGTGGTCCTGCGGCCTTTGAAAAAAACCTGGCAGGATTATTTTGATCGCGGCCGGAAATTCAGCGATGACTTTCCAGAGACAATCGAAGATATGGCGCTGGAGGAAAATGTTCCATGGTGATCCGTTATATGCTGGACACCGATGCCTGCATTGCACTTATCAAGAACCGGCCGGTATCGATGCGCAGCCGGTTGTCCCTTCTGACTCCGGAGGAAGTCGGGATATCCAGTATTGTTGCTGCTGAGCTCTGGTTCGGTGTTGCCAAGTCACAGAAGAAAAAAAAGAATGAATCCGCCTTGAAAGATTTTCTGGAATTTGTCACCCTGCTGGATTGGCCTTGCGAGGCATCTCCTCTTTATGGACAGATTCGTGCGACAGCTTCAGAAACAGGGAACGCCGATCGGCGCCATGGATCTTCTCATTGCTTCTCATGCCCTGTTTATCGATACGGTACTGGTGACAAACAACACAAAGGAATTCGAACGGGTACCTGATCTGAAGATTGAAAACTGGCTTTCCAATACGGCGTAGTTCACAACGCGTTGTCTGAAAGTTTCAGTGAAAAATCCAGCTCAATAATTTTACTTCAGACAGTTGCCCTCTGCCCTCTTTTGTTATCTGTTATCAGCTTTTCGGTCTTCCGTCATCCGCCTTACATTACCTCTTGTCTGAATAATAATTTTTGATCATAATATCTGACAAAATTTATTATTATTGAGGTAAAGAAATGGAACCCGATAGAATTACTGATGAAATAAAAAGGTTAAGTCTTCCGCAAAGATTGATTCTATCTCAGGACATCTGGGATTCAATTGCTCTGGAAAGCGGCAAATTACCTATGTCGGAGTGGCAGAAAAGTGAACTTGAAAAAAGATATGACCAGTACAAGCAAGGCAAGTTGGAACTACATGACTGGCGGACAGTTCATGCCGAGTTGCGGGAAAAGTATAAATGAGGCTTCGTTACACCAGCAGAGCCTTGAACGATCTGGTTATTGCCTTCGAATGGTATGAAGAACAGCGTCGTGGATTAGGCTTTGATTTCCTTCAACTTTCTGACCCCTGGCGTTTCCCAAACTATCGGCAATCTAATCAATATTTCTAAACATTTCCGTTCTCTGCTTTTCCCCGTCACCCGTCATCTGTCATCCGGGTCCACGCAGACAGGTTCCGGTAAACCGGGTGCAATGATCGCATCAAACTCGGTTATGGATGGGGGAGTTATTGCCTTGAGGATTACCACATCGTTGTCTCCGACAACGACAAACTGCATTCCGGAATGCAGTTTAAGCCGTTTTCGGATTTCCTCAGGGAAGACAACCTGGCCTTTTTTATCCCATAGCCCGCTGTTATCGCCTGTTGTTATCGCCTATTGCCTGTTTTTACGTTATCTGATACAAAATAAAACAATCCTGAAGTTGGAGGAAAATAGCTTTTATAAAGAGATTGATTGAAAGGTGTGAAACAAATGGAACCTCGAAAAACGCCAATTTCATATAGTGACTATGTAAAAGGAATTCCATTTTTAGCCATAGATGAGCAATTGACCCTCTTGGAAGTCATATCCGCCAGGGTAAAAAAATCCATCCGAAAAAGAAGAAAAAAAAATACGATTATGGCGCTTGAGGGATTGGGTGCTGATTTATGGAAAGGCATTGATGCGCAGGATTTTGTACACAAGGAAAGAGCATCATGGGATTAGTTCATGAATTACGTGGATCACGAATTTGTATTGATACCGCGCCTTTTATCTACTTTATAGAAAAAGATCCGAAATATCAAGGCATTATAAAACCTGTCTTTGCTGAAATTGACGCTGGAAAGATTGATGCGATAACATCAACAGTAACATTGTTGGAGGTTTTGGTCTATCCATTTAGGATGAAAAATGAATCTCTCGCTGAACAATACCGTGAGATATTGCTGTACTCAGACGGTTTAACAACTTTTGAGATTTAACATGACGTTTCTGAACTGTCATCAAGACTCAGAGCAAAATATTCAATCAGAACTCCTGATGCAATTCAGATAGCAGTCGGGATAATATATGGCGCTGATATTTTTTTAACCAATGATACCAACCTTAAGAAGGTTAAAGATATCAAGATGATGGTACTTGAAGATTTTTTAGAAAAGTAACAATATTCACTCTCCAGTGCAGTTTTGAAACAAGCCGGATTATCAAAAAATTCTAATATGATTTTGGCTTGTTACGGACTAATGTTCCCCTGGCCTTATTTTATCCCATAGCCTTTGCCTTTAGCCTGTTGTTTTTGCCCTTATCCTATATTTTTTCCTTGAGAATAGAAATTCCTGTGGATGCACTTTATGAGCTGATTGACAACCTGACGGGTGAAGAACGTAAAAAGTTGGTGGAGCTGACGGCCGCCCAGTTACAGCTCGTTCTGATAAACCGCCCGGACCTCTGACGGCTGGACACCGAGGTACGCCAGTGTCTGGCGCTGGGTCGCATGATTAAAAACGGTCATCAGCGTCGGCAGATCAACCTTGAACGTGGTCCGCATATGGTATCCGAATGTCTTTCGCAGTGAGTGCGACCCGTAATTGCCCTTGAGGTTGATAGCAGCGCACCAGCCCTTGACCAGCCTATTGATCGATGGAACCGTCAGTCTGCCACCCTTCCTCGACTTGAACAACGGATCAGCGTCTTCCAGGTCGGAAGAAGTTAGGTGAATCTGGATAGCATCGATCACAGAGGCGTTCAGGGTTATGCATCTCTCTTTTCCGGTTTTCCGCTCCACCAGGACAAGGTCGTCCCCAGTCTTAAGATTCCGGACCTGTCCGACCATAATGCCAACCAAGTCACTCGCACGGAGGTTTGTATTGATACCCATAACGAAGAGGGCATAATCCCTGGGCGAATCTTTCAGTATCTTCTTGATGGATTTGATGTCTTTCAAATTTTTGATTGGATCGACTTTGATGTGGCTGCCGGCTGCTGGATGATTCGTATTCATGTGCTCCCCGATTAATACCAAAAATATATACTATAATGATTAAAACTTTGCATTAAAAAATCACGAAAGTCAACAAGGAAGTGGCAATAATAAGTTATTAACTTGTTATTTTTAGAGATATTTGATTTTAACCAATGCCAACTAAGATAACAAAGTTAACATTGGTATCCCTGGATTTGCCTCACTTCCAATCCATATCCATCGCCAATTATTACCCATCAACCCCTCACGCCTTTAACCCTCCCGCCCTCACGCTTTAACGTTAAAACTTTTTATTAAAGTAAATCCCCCAACAGCCGATAACATATAACAGCATATTTTTATAGAATATATGGGTACCCAAATACCCAATCGGTTTTTTTTAAAATCATCCTTCCATTTATCGTGAATTGATGAAACAATATACATGATAAAGATATTCCGTTGATGCAGAGGGATTCCCGAAGCAATTCTCTGCAGATGCGGATTTTTTATTGGTATTTTGTAGAAAAATTTTAAAAAACGTGACGTTTTCAATTTACTCTTGACGGATAGTGCTTCCATATTATGGAAGCAGGCTTTGAAAAGGTTTTTAGGGTGAAGACGATATCCGCCTTCAGCTGAAAAAACCTGCCTGAAACCGAATATTAGTCACAAATTCATATAGTTAATTCAATTTTGGGTGTGTAATCCAAGCGGCGGAGCTATATCGCCCATAGCCTGTTGTTCTAATCAACCCGTTTCTGTCATTAGAATTTTGAATTTCGTTTCGAATTTCGATATTCGGATTTCGAATTTTATCTTTACGTTTCATTCCCTTCAGACAAAACTTGGAACCAACTCTCAATCCCCATCGAACCCTCTCGTCTCCATCTGCCCGGCGGGTGAACGCTTTCCCCTTCCCGGCAAAGACGATGAAGCCGCGGAATTCAGCCGCCTGCAGAACTTGTTGCCGAGCAGCGCCAGATGGGCCGGGAAATCGTCGTCGTCATGGGCGTGGGGTTCGTGGGCGCGGTCATGGCCGGCGTGGTTGCCGACTCCGTGAACCGCGTTACCCAAACGCCCGGCAAATTTGTCATCGGCATGCAGCGGCCTTCTCCCCGATCCTTCTGGAAGATTCCCTACCTCAACCGGGGGCATTGCGCCGGTGCAGGCCGAAGATCCGGAAGTGGCGCCCCTGATTCGGCGCTGCGTGCTCGAAAAAAAGACCCTGACCGCCACTTTCACCTATGAGGCCCTGACCCTGGCCGATGTGGTGGTGGTGGATGTGCAGTGCGACTATCACAAGGAGACCCTGGGCAATGTGCGGCAGGGCAGGGCCGAAATCGCGGCCCTGGAAGACAGCTTGAAGGTCATCGGCGAGAAGATTCCGCCCGGATTGCCTGGTGCTGATCGAAACCACGGTGCCGCCCGGCACCACCGAATATGTGGCCTATCCGATCATCAAAAAAGCCTTTGAGGCCGCGCGGGCTTCAGCGATGCCGAGCCGCTCCTGGCCCATTCCTTCGAGCGGGTCATGCCGGGCCGCAATTATGTGGCCTCGATCCGGGATTTCTGGCGGGTGTGCAGCGGCATCAACGCCGACGGCCCGGGAGAGGGTGCAGGCATTTCTGTCCGATGTCATCAATGTGGACCAGTATCCCCTGACGGTTCTGGACCGGCCCATCGAAAGCGAGACCTGCAAGATCGTCGAAAATTCCTACCGGGCCACGATTCTGGCCTTTCTCCATGAATGGAGCCTTGTTTGCCGAGCGAAACGGCGTGGATCTGATCAAGGTGGTGGATGCCATCAAGATCCGGCCCACCCATTCCAACATGATCTTTCCCGGGCCCCGGCATCGGCGGCTACTGCCTGCCCAAGGACGGCGGCCTGGGCGTCTGGGCCTATCAGACCCTGATGGGATTTGAGGACGACATTTTCAAGATCACGCCCGCTGGCCATCGACATCAACGACACCCGGGCGCTTCATGTGGCCCAACTGGTGCGGGATGCGCTGCGGAACATGGGAAAGATCGTGGCCGCCTCCCGGGTTGCCCTTCTGGGCGCATCCTACCGGGAGGATGTGGGGGATACCCGCTACAGCGGCTCGGAGCTGATCGTGCGAAAGCTGACCGAAATGGGCGGCCGAGGTGGCGGTGCATGACCCCTATGTCAAGCACTGGTGGGAGTTTGAAAAACAGGAATCCTATCCGGCCCCGGGCCATTCCTGGTCCCGGTTTTTCCGCAACCAGGACAAGCTCTCCGACCTGCGGATGACCGAAGATCTGCCCGCTGCGCTGAAGGGCGCGGATGCCGTGGTGCTGGCCGTGCGCCATGCGCCGTATCTGGCGCTGACGCCCCGGAGCAGGTTCTGGACATGACCGGCCGGCCGGTGGCCATCATCGATTGCTTCGGCATTCTGACGGATGATCAGATCCGCAGCTATTTCGAGCAGGACTGCGAGGTCAAGGGCCTGGGCCGCGGCCATATCCAGCGGATAAAGGAAAAAGTCCGTAAAAGCAGATGACATCCTTTTTCCAGAGCCGATGAGCTGATATGAGCGCAACTGAAACATCCCTTGAGCTGAATTTTGAGGTCTTGAAGTTCAAGCATACGATAAAGAAAAAAATAAGGAAAAACTCTTCCAGTTCCCGTGGCAAAAAAAGACATATCCGGTGGATTGTTCAGACTATCCAGAAAGCCCTGGATCTAACCTGCTAATTGTCACCTATAGTCCATCATAGCCTATTGCCTATGGGCCATCGCCTACCCTTTTTATGTTTTTGACCCTTTCTCTTTCAATAGAGGTAATTTCAAAAGTCATTGATCAGGCGAAATATTTTTTGACTGACTTAGCCAAAAATAGTTATTATCTTATTGATTTAATTAAGAAAGTGCTCTATTATCTTCCTAATTTATGATTTCCCCAAAACAAGAAAAGGACGAGAATATGAGCACTCTCTTTGATATTTGGAATGCCATACAAATGCAACTTTTTCCATGGTTAGAGCAAGAATTTGATCCACTTTCAGATAAGGAACGTCAATTTGTTCAGGTTATTTCCTTGCTCGATTTGCCAAGCCAGATGAAGGATTTTCAACTGGCGAGGATTCGGTCGAAAGAAAAAGAGCCGAACCAACATGGCAAAAGCCTATGTCGGAAAGTCAGTTTATAAGTTTGAACCAACTGATATTCTTATCGAATATCTAAAAAACGGCAAAAACATCAGGAGGCTATGCGGATGGGAACGACATGTGAAATACCATCCAGCGCAACATTCTCCCGGGCCTTTGCAGAATTTGCATCAAACAGTCTGCCGCAAAAAAATCACGAAGCAATGGTTATAAAGCATTGCAGCCAAAAGCTTGCTGGCCACATAAGCAGGGACGCTACTGCCATAAAAGTGCGCGAGAAACCGGTAAAAGCGAGTAAAATCCGAAGAAGTTTCCAAGACTAAGGGTAAGCGCGGACGCCCCCGTAAAGGTCAAATTCTTCCTTCCAAACCATCCAAGCGCGTAGCACTTCAAGCTACAAGAAGCTTGGAGGAGGATTTTAAAAGACTTGCCCAGCCACTGTAGTCTCGGAACCAAAAAGAACAGCAAAGGGTACAAGGAAACCTGGATCGGCTATAACTCGATGTTCAAGTTTTTAGATACCGGCAAAAGATAGGCGGTGGTAGCTGTGTCTGGCAATTTACTCAGGATTCCGCCTATGCAGAAACCGTCACCGTATCATTGTTCGGCCAGCTACCACCAAGACTCATTTATCCTTTTAGAAAGGCAATTTCAAGAATAATCATAACATACTGAAATATATCTAGATTTTTATCTAGATATGGTGTATGCATTTGGTTCCAAACACAACATTAACGGTTGGGAGCCATATGCTAATCGGAGAACCGCTACCTTTCATCAAAAATTATGTCGAGAAATTGGACGATGCCATCAAAGCCCATTACCCTGAAAAAGGGCTTACTCGGATTCAACGGTGTTGGCTGTCATTTTGTGTAACCGCTATCATAGTGACCAATTCGGTTTGTTGGTCACGGTTTCAAAGTATCGGGATTGGTCAATACCGAATCGGTGGATTGTCATGGATATTCCGAAAATCGAGCATTCCGTGGCAGCTGCTGTTGCAAATGAGCGTGGCGGCAATTCTTCAGAAATATGAAATCACACAAGGCTGTATCGCAATAGATGATACTGATAAAAAACGATCCAAATCGACCCGAAAGATTTCTTATGTGCATAAAATCAAGCACAAACCCAGCAGCGGATATGTTATGGGGCAGAGTATCGTGTTTTTGGTTCTGGTCACATCAAAAATAACGATACCCGTTGGATTTGCTTTTCATATGCCGGATCCTGGATTGAAGGCATGGCATAAAAACAACAAAAAGCTAAAGCAAAAAGGTATCCCCAAAAATGAGCGCCCGGCCAAACCCGATAGAGATAAAAACTATCCAACCATGCCGCAGATCGCAATCTCACTTCTTGAGAAATTTAAAAATGCTCATCCGCAAATTCACATCCAGTGCGTTTTTGCTGATGCGCTATATGGTACCAGGGACTTTGTCGATCAGGCATCAACAATTTTTCCAGGGGCTCAGGTAATCAGTCAACTTCGTGAAAATCAACTCGTTCGCTTCAGAGGCAAAAACCGTAAAGTGTCAGATTATTTTGCCTCTTTTCCCGGAACAGAGCAGCGCATGCAGGTCCGGGGTGGCGAACAGATAAAAGCAACCGTCGGCAGTGCCCGTTTACATGTCCATGCTCATGGTAAAAAACGGTTTGTGATCGCTCTCAAATATGAGGGCGAAGACCAATATCGGTATATCATCGCATCCAATTTAAGCTGGCGAACCATAGATATCATAGAAGCCTACACCTTAAGATGGTTGGTGGAGGTTTTCTTTCAGGACTGGAAGGCCAATGAAGGATGGAGCAAACTGACCAAACAGCCTGGCGAAGAAGGATCAAGCCGAAGCCTGATCCTGAGCCTGCTGGTAGATCACAGTCTCTTCTTTCATCCCGACCAAACAGCCCGGTTGGAAAACAAACTTCCCGCATATACTGTGGGCAGCCTAACAGCAAAGATTAAGGTGGAATCCATAATGAGTCTGTTTGAGCAAATCATTTTGTCCGATGCTCCGGTTGAACGGTTCAAGCAGTTCGCTCAGGCGGTAGAACATAACGCTGTAAAATTGTCCCCATCAACGAAACACATGATAAACCGTGACTATGGAAAGTTTAATGCAGTAGCATCGTTGAAATACCGGTGCCAAGCATGATCTGGTTCCATTGTCGCAAAAAAACTTGAACATCGAGTT
>CAWBKP010000005.1:0-163706 GCA_963789395.1 uncultured delta proteobacterium
TACAGAAACAAGCGCTTCTCTTTTTTCAGACAAAGGAGAGAAACCCTGAAGATAATCATCGCCTCTATATTGGTGGTATTATTCGTATTTGGAACAGATGCAGACATCCATGCCCAGGATATCGAATGGGAGACGCTTAACGACGAGGTTTTGTCTTTGGACCGCCAGGGCCTCTATGATCGTGCCATCGTAGTCGCAAAAAAGGCATTGCAGGTCGCTGTCCACGCAGACGGGCCGAATCATCTTAACGTGGCCCAGAGTCTCAATATTCTTGCCCTACTGTACTGCAACCAGGGACAGTATGTGGATGCGGAGCCCCTCTTCAAACGCTCGCTGGCAATCCGGGAGAGGAACCTCGGTCCGGATCATCCTGATATTGCCACGAGTCTCAATAACCTTGCATTACTGTACTGCAACCAGGGACAATACGCGATCGCCGAGCCTCTTTTCAAGCGCTCGCTTGTGATCATGGATAAAACCATCGGGCCGGATCATCCCGATGTTGCCATAATCCTAAACAATCTTGCCATGCTATACGTTGACCAAGGAGAGTATACGCAAGCAGACCCGCTGTATAAACGCTCACTTGCAATCATGGAGAAAACCCTCGGGCCGACTCATCCTGATATTGCCACGATCCTGGAAAATATGGCCGTCCTCTATCGGAATACGGGCCGTGAGAAAACAGCCGATGAATTTGAAAATCGGGCTGCATCTATCCGGAATACAGAAACGAAATTGGATCAAGAAAAAGACGACAATTCCATCACCGAAGACAACCTTCCTGGTGATGATCCGTTGTCAGCGCCTGTCTCAAGTGTTACAATCAACGATATTTTCATCGTTCCTCGATCAAGTGCTGAAAAAGGCAAACCAGTTGGCGCACCCATATTGAAGGTGGGGGACAGCTACACTTTTGAAGTGGAAAACACCTCTGACAGAAAGCTCAGCTATGTTGTAACCCGTAAAATCACTGCCATCAACGGCAACCGGATGACAGTTGAGGCAACGGTCGCCAAGGACGGCAGAAAGCGAAGCACTTACTACGACCGTGCCTGGGGATATCTGGGATCGAAGTCCGGCGGCAATGACGGCGTGTCGTTTTCCCCTGCACTCAAGTACTTCGACTTTCCCCTCAGCGTCGGCAAGAAGTGGACGGCGCATTCAACCGAAACCAACGAGAAAACCAGACATAAGCGCCATCATACGATCAGCGGCACAGTGGAAGGATGGGAAAAAGTTCAGGTACCGGCTGGAGAGTTTGAAGCACTCAGGGTCGTTCTCAAGACCGAAGTCAAAGAGGGGGACAAGGTGTCTGCCGGCACCGATATCTCCTGGTATGTTCCGGCACTGCATCGCTCGGTTAAAACAGAGCTCACCGGATTGGATCCGGCAACCGGAGGTGAAGAAAAAAAAATAATCCGACTGCTCTCCTACCAGATACAACGGCAGGGAAATAACCCCTCCCCCAAAAAGGGGCGACCTAACGAACCATTCAGGAAATGAAGAACATCTGTCCACAGGAGGCGTTATGATGACACTGCATGAGCAACTCGATGGTATAAAAGCCAAAGCAGCAGCCATGATCACACCGGAAGTCGCGGCCGCAATGACTTCTGGATGCTGCCCATGCCGGCCCGCTTTATTGTTGATCAAAACGCAGTGATTCAGGCAGCGGATGTGAATCTTGACCATACCGTGCGCCCTGAACCGGCTTCGGCAGTCGAGGTGCTGAAAAAACTGTGGATCTGCTGTTCATGACACACAGCATCTCAATTGCGGAAAATATGTATTTCAAAGCAACATCTTCCAACCTATGATCTGTCTGGAGGGATCACCATGTCGATGAACAAGGCAGCACAACTCTGGTTCGTCAATATCATTTCTATCGTGTTATTCTCGATTCTGGCCGTTACGGGCTTAATCAACTGGTTGTTTATCCCCAGGGGCGGCGGTGCCGAAGGCGGGTTCACGGTTCATCTCCGGCATTTTCTCAGAGAAGTTCACGAATGGACAGCCTTGATTTTCATTATCATGACATTGATCCATTTAGCCCTGCATTGGACCTATATCAAATCCAATTTACAGAAATACGGAATAATTAAATAACCCTGTATGAATCATACAGGGGCGATTGCAAGGAAAATATGGGTGCTGGTTTTGAGGCGTACGTTCTGAACGCCTCAAAACGACGGAGGGAATAAGCTAAACACAGATATCTGACTGTTACGAAGTCATCAAGATTTACAACGCTGGATTCCGCAAAATAATAAGCTCATCTTCCGTAAGACGACGGTCCTCAATCCCGATTCCTTTGGCTTTCTTTTGGCAGACTTTACACAATCCTGTCTTCTTGTTGTAAGATGGAACCTCAGGATGAACCGGACACATGGATTGACCCAAATCAGGAAATTTTGTGATCTCTCCCTTTAAGAAAGAAATGACGACCGGCTCTTTGTCAAATTTTGTAAGACCGCTATTGATGAGTTTCCATTTACAGGAAGAACATAATTGCCGGCCCATATCGGATGCAATGGCTTCAGGGTGATATAAGCATTTGAGTTCCGTGTCAAGGGCGGTTGATTTAACCGTTAATGTCTTTTTGCTGGACGTTTCAGGTTGATCACTGTTGCTTCCTTCTGATTTTTTATTGATGCGAAGCGGGGTTTTTTTGAGCTTGCCGGCTTTCTTTATCTTTCCTTTTCCGGTTTCACCAGCTTTCTTTTGATGAGTGCGTCCGGACGTTGCCTTTTGTTTGCGGCCAGACTTGCGTTGACTGTTTGCCTTTTCCGGGATCACGCCAGGCATGCCGACAACGGCATTTATTAATGTGATATTTTCGTCTGGCTTCAAATCTTCCTCATCTACTCCGGCGTAATTGTATTTCTTCACAGATTGATGTTTAGAGGCTTTTTGAGCGGGTAAAATACCAGCCGGTTGGATCGAGTTTTTTATTAAATGTATGGTTTTGTTCTTTATGTCCTGGAGCATCTTTTCTTTCTGAGCTATCATAGCCTCAATGGCCTTGACAATTGCCTTATAATCATCAATATCTTTAGCATAAGAGGTGGCCAGTTCATCGTATAATTTGAAACCGTCTATGGCATTATCATCGAGTGTAATTGACATGGGCAAATATTTCCTATATTTTTATCTACGTTGTTTTATGAAATGCTTTATTGGGAATCATATAACAAAAACGCTATTTATTCAATCTCATATTCCATTATCATCTAATATTTCTTAGCAAGACAGTCATGCGCTATCACCGGTATAATGGTGAATATATTTTTAGGAAAATAATGTGAGAAACGTATTCAAGATTCCAATCAATGTCAGATTCCGGGATATTGACGGCATGGGACATGTCAATAACGCGGTATTCTTCACGTATTTTGAAGAAGGAAGAAAAACTTTTTTTCAGGAAATTTCATCAGGTTCAGATCTTGCCGTTTTTCCTTTTATTCTGGCTCACATTAGCTGTGATTTTCTCAACCCCATTAAACTGAACACCGGTCTGTCTCTTGAAATGTGGGTCAAGGATATTGGAAACAAGAGTTTTGGCCTGGGCTATAACCTGATGGACTTAACAGATGAGTCTATTACATATGCAACTGGCGAATCCGTCCAGGTCTGCTTTGATTACGGGGAAAATAAATCCATTGCGGTTCCCGCCTATCTAAAGCAGAAGCTGACTGAATATCTCTGACATGGGTTCCCCCGGTTTTGCGGGGATTGAGACATTGCCGAAGCATTTGATTCTTTACGCGGATTGCCATACTGTAACGGAATGACGGAGGGATATAATGAGACGAATCAAGATCATATTTATCGCCATGTTGCTTTGTCTGTGCCTGACTGTTTCCAGCGCGCAATCAAATGGCTATTATACCGGATGTTATTATCCAGGAGCCTATTGGGCTCTGCCATTGATCTTCTTTGGGATTCCGGCTCTTGCTTATGCTCTGTCCGGCGGATATTACAGAACAAGTGCGTACGTTCAACCATCCTACGTCTATTACGAATCGCCCCCCACAACCTATCAACGCACTTACTATAGCACACGAACTGTCAAGCAGCCTGCCATCATACCATCATCACCGGCGCTTCAACGCGCCGCAGACGATCCCAACTACCGGTACTATTGCAGGAGTCCAAGGGGTTACTATCCTGATGTGATGGATTGCCCGCTTGGCTGGAAAAAAGTAATGCCGGCATATAACCCTATCGATTACAAAGCAGACAAATGAGTGCCGCCATGACTTGCGGTTGAGGTGGTTTATTACCGGATTTCATGCGATGCATGGGGATGGATATTTTATGACGACGATTCCTGAATGGCCGTTACAACCACATCGGGTTTGACGTCAATCCCCGTCCACAGGGCAAACGTACGCTTGGCCTGATTGGCAAGGGAGGACAGACCGTCCATGAACGGGATGTCTTTGCTATGAGCCATGTCCTGCCAAAAATTACGGGAACGACCGTAATTCAAATCAAGCACCATTTCACAATTCGGCAATTGGAGCTGGTTCACCAGTTCAGCCAATTCAGGGGCCTCATCAGGGCTGGATACCGACGTGGCATTGACCACAAGATTGACCGGAAGGGGTCGATCCGTTAGCGTAGCCAATGATACGGCCTCTCCGCCGATCTGTTTGACGACAGCGTTGATTTTGCTCTGACTCCGGCCGGTGACAAGAATCGGATTGGCGCGAACCCAGTTGAGAATGAAGACAACCGCCCTGGCCGCACCACCTGTCCCGAAAACAAGGGCTGATTTGCCGGCAATATCCAGGCCGGCATCTTTCAGGGCGTCCATGAAGCCGATGGCATTCGTGTTATACCCTTTTAGCTTATTGCCTTTTCGGACGATGGTGTTGATTGATCCGATAATGGTCGCACCTTCGGAAAGTTCGTCGAGATGTTGAATAATTTCCTCTTTATAAGGCGTGGTAACGTTTGCGCCGGCAATATTCAACATTCTGATTTCTTTAACCGCGTCGCTCAGCTTCCCGGGATCAATCACGAAAGGCTCATACGTTCCGGTAACACCGGCTCTTTTCATGATTGCGGAAAAGATTTCAGGAGCCTTCGTATGCAATACCCGCTCATCACCTAAAATATAAAATTTATTTTCCATCTGCGATTTTTCAGAAATTGGATGCCCTCCCATATGTTATCCTGGTTATCCCGCATGCTGAATTGTTTTATTACAAGTTCATCTAATTTAGCGTACACATTCTATATTTGCAAACAAATATAGAACGTCTGATCATGGCATCAGACGGTGTCGAGCCTCAGCTTGTCGATACTATCAATTTCATACTGCTTTCTCTACTGTAAATTCACTTCCTGCCAGCGTAATCCGATCCCCGGGATAAAGTTTTCGCCCCCGCCGCAGCTCTATCTGCCCATTCACCTGTACCAGCCGATCGGCAATGATCTGTTTGGCCTGACCACCGGATCCGGCCGCATTGACCGCCTTGAGAAAACTGTCCAATTTGATATATTCTGTCGTAATTTCCAATGTCATGCGCTCGCGCTCCTAAAGGCATATACGCCGCATCGCTTAACCCACGGCCAAAATGCCGTTCTTGCCGTTTGTCTTGATTTGGAACAGGGCATCATCTGCCAGCGCCAGCAATTCCCGGATATCCCCGGCATCCTCGGGAAAGGACGCAAGCCCGATGCTGACGCTCACATGGATGTTGTGCCCATGTTTGCCAAGGTACAGCGTTTCATTGATGCGCATGCGAATTTCTTCCGCCTTTCGCAAAGCTGCTGCCTTGGGCATATCCGGAAGAACCACCACAAATTCATCCCCTGCGTAAGCAACACCAAACGCCGGTTCTTGAATTGTGCCCCGAAGGGTACCGGCTATTTCATGAAGAACCTGGCTGCCTTTAAGATGTCCGTAAGAATCAACCACCCGCTTGAAATTATCCACATCCATGAAAAGCAGGGACACGGGGGTCCGGCCGGCACTTCTTTCCGAAATCATGGCAGCAAGCGTCTGATACAGGTAACGGGTATTATACAATCCGGTAAGATTGTCGCGAATGGACAGATCGTGAATCTGGGTGTACCGTCTCATGTTTTCAACGGCGATTGCCGCGTAATCCGCAATGACGGAAAGCAGGCAAATGGTCCGCTCCCCGGTATTGGCAGGGTTCACCAGTTCGATTACACCGGAGCATTTATCGCCAAAGACAAGCGGGACAGCAATCAGAGATCGGGTCGTCATGCCGGAAAGCTGATCCACCCTACTGCAGAATTCGGGGCAGGCGCCAACATCATCGACAATCATGGGGCGCTTACGAAGAACCGCCTGTCCTGCAATGCCCTCTCCAATCTTCAGCCGGATGTTTTTAACCGTATCCGGTTCCAGGTTCACACAGACTTCGAATCGCAATTCCTGGCTCTGCTCATCCAACAACAGCAAAGACCAATTTTCCGCGGGAAGCAGTTCGGAAACCTTTTGAAGCATTTTTCTAAAAAACCGCTTGGGCTCCAGCTCAGAGGTCAATGCTTTTCCAATCTCCAGACAGAAGAGACAATCCTCCCGGCTTAGCAGGTTATCAAGTGGTGGAAGTGTCTGTTGTATCATAAAAAATCGCCTTCGTATCGATTGGTTGAGACTGAAAGTCCATGAAACATTTCATTTGTAAAAAATAGGCGGGACGATGCATCCGGTCATCTTCACATGGCGGATTCATATTTGAACATTTTTTCATGATCTAAATTTTTATCGTTTGATATGAGAGATGTCAATCAAATGTCGCATTTCGACCATTCGCTCTGGATTCCGGCTTCCGCCGGAATGACGGTGTTTGTGCTGATTCACGCCTGGAAGCGACCCGTCTGATCATGAATGTGCGTGAAAATCCCAGATCAGTGATGGACCTTTTTGCATACTATCTCACAGCGTGATTCTTTAATCAAATTTCCATGAGACATTTTGATGGGACTTTGATAGTATTTACATTTGAAACCCTTGATGTGTTTATTAAGCGTTTCCGGAAAGCATAAATGATTACGCCATCGAATCTGTAATGAAATCCATCGGAAAATATGAAATTCTGGGGCTCCTGGGCCGGGGCGGCATGGGCAGGATTTTTAAAGTCAGGCTGCCGGTTATCGGCAAAATTGCCGCGCTGAAGCTCCTTGCCCCAAATCCGTTTCTGGTGGATATTCTGGGCATGGACCGGATCGAAACGCTGTTTATTTCCGAAGCCGTCACCATGGCAGGCCTGAGACACCCGCATCTTCTGGAAATATGGGATTTTGACAAGGATGGGGACAGGTATTTCTACACCATGGAATATTACTGCAACAATCTGGGAGCCATGATGGGAGAATCCAGCCGGCACGAACTGCCATCTCGCATCATTCCAACCGACAGGGCCATTCACTACATCCGCCAGACCCTTCAAGGACTGGCCTGCCTGCACCATGCCGGTGTCGTCCATCGGGATATCAAGCCTTTTAACATCCTGATCACCGATCAGGACACCGTGAAAATCGGTGATTTTGGCCTGTCCAAACTTCGCGGAGAGAGTGTTGGCAGTCCGCGGAATCTGAAAATCGGTTCGCCGTTTTACGCCCCCCCGAGCAGGAAACAGATCCGGATCATGTGGACTTCAGCGCCGATCTCTATGCCGTGGCCGTAATGCTGTACCGCATGCTGACGGGATGTCTCCCTCAGGTATCCCCTGCCTCCTGCCAGCCGGATCAATTCCGATACGGACGAAAACTGGGATCATTTCCTGTTCAAAGCGATTTCACCGAAACCGCAGAACCGGTTTTCCGCTGCCGGACAGATGCTGGATGCCCTGGAAACGCTTGAAGCCGACTGGATTATCAGAAAAGAGAAGGCATGCAATCTTTCAGACAGCCGGCAGACAAAACCGATCCGCAACATCCGGGCTCGGACGGTTTTCGGCCCAGAAAAGAGCCGGTGCGTATCAGGCCAGGGGAGGCCAGAGCTTTTTTTGGCCTGGATGATCTGTGGCGCCCCCGGCAATATTCCAACAGCCGGTTTCATAAACTTGACCGCCATCGGGTTCTGGATCAATTCACCGGACTGACCTGGCAGCAGGCCGGATCCCCTTATCCCCTTACCTGGAAAGGGCCGGCACCTACATCCTGAATCTGAATGGTGTGCTGCCGGCCGGACTCAGCGCCTGGCGGATTCCCACGATTGATGAACTGATATCGATCGTTACCCGGCCCGCACCGGGATTGGATCTTTGCATGGAACCCGTATTTGATCCGACCCAGAAATGGTTGTGGAGCGCCGACAAGCGCTCGTTTACGGCAGCCTGGTATCTCAGCATGGATCTGGGATTTGTTTCCTGGCAGGACATGACCGGATATTATTATGTAAAAGGCGTCTGCGGCTGACGGCCGCGTCTGTGATTCACCATCTTGTCCGCTTTTGATAACCCATTCCCAGAAAGGAATCATTTATAATGAGCATTGACCCAAACAAAGTCATTTATTCGATGATCGGCGTCAGTAAATTTTATCAGAAAAAACCCATATTGAAGGACATTTATCTATCCTATTTTTATGGCGCAAAAATCGGCGTTCTGGGGCTGAACGGCTCCGGGAAAAGCTCCCTGCTGCGCATTCTGGCCGGCGTGGACACCGAATTTAACGGAAAAACCATTCTGACGCCGGGTCACACCATCGGATACCTGGAACAGGAACCACAGCTGGACCCAGCCAAAACCGTTCGGGAAATTGTCGAGCAGGGGGTTCAATCCGTGGTTGATCTGTTGAAGGAATACAACGACATCAACGAGAAATTTGCAGAACCCATGTCCGATGATGACATGAACAAGTTGATCGAAAGACAGGGAGAGGTTCAGGAAAGCCTGGATCATCTGGAAGCATGGGATCTGGATTCCCGGCTTGAAATGGCCATGGATGCCCTGCGCTGTCCGCCCGGAGACACCCTGGTTCAGGTGCTGTCAGGCGGTGAAAAACGCCGGGTGGCGCTTTGCCGGCTTCTGCTTCAAAAACCCGACATTCTGCTGCTGGATGAGCCCACCAACCACCTGGATGCCGAATCCGTTGCCTGGCTGGAACACCATCTTCAGAATTATGCGGGGACCATCATCGCGGTCACCCATGACCGGTATTTTCTGGACAATGTCGCAGGCTGGATTCTGGAGCTGGACCGGGGTCAGGGAATTCCCTGGAAAGGCAATTATTCCTCCTGGCTGGAGCAGAAACAGCAGCGGCTAAAAAACGAGGAAAAATCCGAATCCGAACGCCAGAAGACCCTCCAGCGGGAGCTGGAATGGATCCGCATGAGCCCGAAGGCGCGACAGTCCAAATCCAAAGCCCGCATTCACAGTTATGAAACCCTTTTGAAACAGGATATCGACAGCCAGGTCCGGGATCTGGAGATTTTTATTCCGCCCGGACCCCGGCTGGGGGATGTCGTTATTCAGGCGGAAGCCGTCACAAAAGCCTATGACAGCCGGATTCTGGTTGAGGACATGACGTTTTCTCTGCCGCCAGGCGGCATTGTGGGCGTAATCGGACCAAACGGCGCCGGCAAAACCACCCTCTTTCGCATGATCACCGGGCAGGAGGAACCGGATTCCGGCGCCATTCATGTGGGCCAGACCGTACAGCTTGCCTATGTGGATCAAAGCCGAGATGTCCTGGACGCCAGCAAAACCATCTGGGAAACCATTTCCGAAGGCAAGGACATGATCGATCTGGGAAATCGCCAGATCAATTCCCGGGCTTATGTGTCCCGGTTTAACCTTTCGGGAACGGACCAGCAGAAAAAAGTGGGCATGCTCTCCGGAGGCGAGCGCAACCGGGTGCATCTGGCCTTGATTCTGAAACAGGCAGCCAATGTCCTGCTGCTGGATGAGCCGACCAACGACCTGGATGTCAATACCTTAAGAGCCCTGGAGCAGGCCCTTGAAAATTTTGCCGGATGTGCCGTGGTGATCAGCCATGACCGCTGGTTCCTGGATCGCATCGCCACCCATATTCTGGCGTTTGAAGGTGACAGCAAAGTCGTCTGGTATGAAGGCAATTACTCGGATTACGAAGCAGACAGGAAAGCCAGACTGGGCATTGCCGCGGATCAGCCGCATCGGATCAAATACCGGCAGTTGACACGGTAGAAGACTGAAGATCAGCTCACGGAATATCGGAGGCGGGAGGAGCAAAGGAGGATGTGCGGAAAATATGGGCAGGCGGGGCAGCCCGACGTTGATCCGGAAATACCCGGCGGCGTTTATCTTTGTCAGGTCGGCGAAACCGTGTCGTGCGGGGCTTGCTGCGGCCTGTACAATGTGGCTGACCTGTCAAAAGACGGCATTCACGCCCTGCTGGAACGGCGGACCCAACGGTTTTCCGGCATATCCGGCCGCAACCTCGATGCCGTTCTGTCGTTCCGGAAATGGGTGGAGGACAGCGAACTGCAACAGCGGCCATTGGCTGAGTTTCATCACTGTCCCTATATCGGGCTGATCGGCACGAATCACTTCCGGCCGGGATGTCTGCTTCACCCGATCGGGAACAGCGGTATTGATTTTCGGGGAATCAGCGATTACGGAGGTTTTGCCTGCCGGTCTTATTTTTGTCCCACCCATGATTGCCTTTCCGCAGACATTAAAATCCTGATCCGGGAAGCTGCCAGGGACTGGTACGAGTATGGGCTGATGATTACCGAAGCATCGCTGGTGCAGGCGGTTCTTGATGCCGCCGGGCATGCGGCTTTCCGAAGGGAAGAGCCGCCGGACCCCGACCTGAGCCATTGCACGGATACGATGCGGGAACTGATGGATTTAAAACGCTGCTGGCCATACCGTCCGGATACCGCCACCGGATTGATACATTATTTTTTCAATGACAAGCTTTATACCCGAGCACCGGTAGATTATGCGGCAATCGGCACGGAACCGTCTCCTTACGACAGGATTTTTCAGGAACTCGGGTCCGGTTTTGGCTCCATCAAAGAACTTCACAAAGCTGAATCCATCATTACAGGCTTGCTGAACCGCATATCCAGCACTTTTGCGCCCCGGATGTTTCGCTCTTTCAGCTCAATCAATGCATCGTTGGCGGACTCCAGCGAAAATACCTGAATTTCCGGAACAATGGGAATCCGGGAAGCGATTTCCAGAAAATCGCGGATATCCTGGCGCGCCACATTGGCCACACTTTTGATTTCCTTTTCCATCCACAGGTGACGGGGATAATCCAGTCGCGTCAGGATATCCTGATCCGGAGGTCTCTTTTCGAATCGCATTGATGACCAGCCTGCCGCCGCTTTTTAGATGCTGCAAGGCGAATACAATCGGTTTCCATGCCGGCGTCGTATCGATAATGGCATCCAGCAGCTCCGGAGGGGCCTCTTCCGTATCACCGGCCCAGACTGCACCGATTTCCCGCGCAAAGGTTTGTTCGGCAAGGCTTCTGGCAAACACGTAACACCTGCTTGAGGGAAACCGGTATTGCAGCATTTTCAGCACCAGATGGGCGGAAGCGCCAAAACCGGTGAGCCCCAGAGACTGCCCGTTTTGTATATTCGCCAGCCGGAGCGACCGGTACCCGATAGCACCGGCACACAGAAGGGGCGCTGCCTGGACATCGCTGAAACCTTCGGGAACCGGGTGAGCAAAATCTTGCCTGGCCGTCATGAATTCTGCATAGCCGCCGTTCACATCCCGTCCGGTCGCCTGGAAAGACGGGCAGAGGTTTTCATTGCCGTTCCGGCAGAAATCACAGGTCCCACAGGCACTGTATATCCATCCCACTCCGACCCGGTCGCCCGGTAGGAACCGGGAAGCATTCGGTCCGCATTTTACCACATGGCCCACAACCTGATGGCCGGGAATGACCGGGAATCGGGGCGGCGGCGTGCGGCCTTCGATTTCATCCAGTTCCGTATGACAGACCCCGCAGGCTGATACCCGGATCAGGATTTCCCCGTCCCCGGGTTCCGGAACAGCAAGTTCTACCAGTGCAAGCGGCCTGCTGCCTGCAAAGATGCCGGTGATGCCGGCAATGACCATTGCTTTCATCGATTCGGTGGTGTGTGGTATACGGGGCCATGCCACATGCAATAGGCGGATGGACTTGGAAAATCAAGATAAATTGTCCCACAAATGACATTATTTTGATTCGATCATTGAATGAACGCTGCAAGTTTAGTATAATCCCTAAACGCTATACAGTTGCAATCGTGCTTGAAATTGAATGGCCATGGGGTTTGGGTCGGATTGAATCCATACTCCATGGCCTTTTACCTTCAGTCAGGAGGCTGCATAAGCCACTGTGACTTCACGCGATCAATAAAAGTGGCCCCATAAAAACGCAGGGAACCCGGATTTCTATGCCGAAACAGACCTTAAAACTCATCTCCTGGAATGTAAACGGACTCAATGCGCTCATGGCCAAAGGGTTTGTTGAACTTGTCAGGGATATGGATGCCGACATCATTGCCATTCAGGAGACCAAGCTGCAAGAAGTCAAGCTGACAGAAACGATGAAAAATATTGACGGATATGAATCATACTGGGCGTTTTCAACCGTTAAAAAAGGCTACAGCGGGGTGGGAACCTATACCCGAATTCCCCCCATAACAGTCCGCTACGGCATTGGCATTCCCGAATATGATCAGGAAGGCCGGATCTGTGAAATGGATTTCGGGAACTTTATTTTCTTCAATGTGTATTTCCCCAACGGACAGATGGGAGAAGACCGCCTGCAATACAAGCTCCGCTTTTATGAGGCGTTTTTTGCACATACCGATCGCTATCGCCTTCAGGGAAAAAGCGTGATCATCAGCGGCGATTTCAATACGGCGCACAATGAAATCGATCTGAAAAACCCCAAGGCCAACGAGAATTATTCCGGCTTTCTCAGGATCGAACGGGACTGGATGGACCGCATTCTTCAAAACGGCTATGTGGACACGTTCCGATATCTTTACCCGGATATCGAAAAATATTCCTGGTGGACTTACCGGTTCGGTGCCAGATCCAGAAATATCGGATGGCGGATCGATTATTTTATCGTCTCCCAGGATCTGATGAAAACAGGCCGGGTTATTGATGCCTTCATCGACAATGACATTCCCGGTTCCGATCATTGTCCTGTGGGCCTGATCCTGTCCGGATGACCTGAATCCTTTTCATCGGTTTCGTCTCTAAAAAGCCAACATGTCGGAAATTACCCACGGATCAGTATCGCCGGACAAACCGGATTAAAGGAGAACACAGCATGCCCATTTACGAATACGAATGCGAATCCTGTCATCAGACCTTCGAGCAGCTGGTTATTCAAGGCAGAGAGGAGAAAGCTCCCTGCCCCTGCTGCGGATCGGCCCAGACCCGTAAGCTCATCAGTTGCGCCAGCTTTATTGGCGGGGCTGGCTCAGGAACGTGTGCGCCTTCAGTGCCAAACAAAGGATTTTCCTGAGCCAGGTAGCCTTTATTGCGGCGGTCTGCCGCAACCCCTGGACTCATTGTCAATTTCAGACGCAATTGCTGAATGTAACGCATTCATGTCACTGCGCCGAAAAACGCAGCCGGCACGAACAAGACGCCAAGTCTGCTTAAGATTTTCTCTGTGATATCTGCGATCGCCTGTGGCGAATACACTCTCAGGTGATCACCGCCTACTGAATAACGGAACGTCATGAACCTTTCAGGTCAGCAGCAACAGGCTGTCGAATATCTGGATTCCCCCACCCTGGTCGTTGCCGGGGCCGGATCCGGCAAAACCCGGACCTTAACCGCCAAAATTGCGCACCTGATTGCCTGCGATATTCCTTCGGAACGCATTCTGGCCATTACATTCACCAATAAGGCTGCCGAGGAAATGAAATCCCGCCTGGTGGAGTTGACCGGCATCCCGATCTATCAATTTCCATGGGTACGCACATTTCATTCAGCCTGCTTTAAAATCTTCAAGGAGCATTGCTCGCTCATGGGCTACCAGGAGCCGCTGCAAATCTACGCCTCTTATCAACAGCAAAAACTGATAAAGGATATCGCAGTCGGAGAAATGAACATCGAAAAGTCTTTTGTGCCCGTCATTGCAGCGGAAATTTCCCATGCCAAAAACTCGGGATCTCCCGAGACATATTTTACTCACAAGCCGCGGGTTGCCAGAAGGCGGATGATCGATATTTTCCATCGCTACGAACAGGAGCTCAAATCCAGAAATGCCGTGGATTTTGACAATATTCTCTTCCTGACCCGTAACCTGCTCCGGGATCATGCATCCATCAGGGCCTATTATCAGAATCTCTTTGATTTCATTCTCTGCGATGAATACCAGGATACCAACAACATCCAGGAAGAACTGACCGGGCTGCTGATGAAAAACGGCAAGCTCTTTTGCGTGGGCGACGACTGGCAGGCCATCTATTCTTTTCGGGGCAGCAACGTGGATCATTTTCTGTCTTTCTCAGAAAAGTACAAAGGGTCAAAAATTTTCAGACTGGAGCAAAACTACCGTTCCGCCGATGAAATCGTCCAGGTGGCCAACGACCTGATCGGATACAATACCCACAAGCTGGAGAAAAAATGCTTTTCGGAAAAACAGGGCGGCCTTGTGGAGTTATATGATTTTGACAGTGACTTCGAAGAGGCCGACTGGATTTCCAGAAAAATTATCAGCCTGAATAGCATGAAAATTCCGCTGGATAAAATAGCGATTTTGTACCGGACGAAATTCTGTTCCCTGTCGTTTGAAAAGGCGTTCCGCCAGGCGGGAATTCCCTATCGCATGCTGGGCGGAAAAGGTTTTTTCGAGAGAAAGGAGATCCTGGACTTAAACTGTTACCTGACTGCAGCGGCATTCATCAAGGATGATGCGGCATTCGAGCGGATAGTCAACACGCCAAAGCGCGGCATCGGTCCGGGCGCTGTCAAAAAACTGATGACGTTGAAAACCCCGGAAATCAGCCTTCAGGAAGCTGCCAGAATCGCCCTGAACGAGACGATTCTGGCCCCCAAAATATATCAGGCGCTAAAGGCGCTTCTTGAAGTGCTGAATGACATCCGGGAGCTGAAGCCGGCGGAAGCGATTCAGACCGTGCTTGATCGCGTCGACTACCTTGCCTATCTCAAGGAAACCGTCAAGTCCGACACCATGGACTTTACCTCCCGGCAGGAAAACATCGAACAGCTCATGTATTCTGCCGCTCAAAAAGACTCGATCGTGGAATATCTGGAAGAAGCCGCTCTGATACGGGAGGACAAGAAAGACGATGAGGCGGAAAAATCCCGGGGCGTCAGCCTTTCTACGATTCATGCAGCCAAAGGGCTTGAATTTCATGTGGTCTTTGTCGTAGGATGTGAAGAACAGCTTTTTCCGCACTGGCGATCCACCGAGACAACCGCCGGGCTTTATGAAGAGCGTCGTCTGATGTATGTCGCCGTGACACGTTCTGAAAAATATCTTTATCTGACCAGCGCCGGATACCGGAAAGGCCAGTTCAACCGAAAGAGCCGGTTTCTGGATGAGATTGAGCAGTCGTTGAATCATTAACAGTTTTACACAAACAAGAACTAAACAGGATAGATCCTTATGAGCATCATCGGTAAATTGGTTGGCGGGGCCATAGGTTTTGCCCTGGGCGGCCCGATCGGCGCCATTGCCGGCGCTGTGTTCGGCCATGCATTTGATAACAAATCCGTTGACAGTGAACCGGTCATGAATCTGTCTTATGGTGAGTCCTCCCAGATCACTTTTTTTGTGGCCACGTTTTCCATGCTGGGCAAACTGGCCAGGACAGACGGCCAGGTTTCCCGTGCGGAAATGGATGCCGTCCGGCAGTTCATGACCTATGATCTGAATCTGAGCCCGGAAAGCCAGCAGGTAGCCATCAACATATTCCATACGGCCCAGGAATCGCCAGCATCCTTTGAAAGTTTTGCCTCCCAGTTCTACGGGCAGTTTCATGTTCAACCCCAGATGCTGGAGCTGATGATGGACATTCTGCTCCGGGTATCGGTTTCTGATGGCAGCATTCATCCCAGCGAAGAGCGGATGATTCAGTCGGCAGCGTCCATTTTTGGTTTCAGCAGCGCCCAGTACGCAGGCATGCGGTCAAAATATGCCCGGGATGTGAACAAATATTACGCGGTGCTGGGATGCACGCACAGCGATACGGACGAGCAGGTCAAAAAACAGTACCGCAAACTGGTCTCTGAATATCATCCGGACAAAATCATTGCCAAGGGCCTGCCGGACGAATTTATCAAATTTGCCAATGACAAGTTCAATGAAATTCAGGAAGCCTATGAAGCTGTCAAGAAAGAAAGAGGGATTGGTTGACCGGAGCCTCTCACCGGCTGCATGCCTCTTGTCATATAAACGCATCCTCCTGATTCAGCTTGGCGATATTGGCGATGTCATTCTGACCCTTCCGGCCATCAGAGCGCTCCGGGAAAATTTTCCCCAATCCCGGCTGGTGGTTTGTGTGCGGGAAAAGGCAAGGGAAATCATCGAAGATTGTCCCTGGGCATCCGAAGTGATGACTGTCCGAAAAGAACGGAAAAAGCTGAAGGCTTCGATTCTGGATCAGGTTTACTGGTTACGGGAACTTCGCTCACACAGATTTGACCTGGCGATCGATCTTCGCACCGGCACACGGGGTGCAATCATTGCCGGGTTTTCCGGTGCGGGCACGAGAATCGGCCGGTTTGCAGCCGATGGCGGGCTGTGGCGAAACCGCGTGTTTACTCACCTGGTCACACCACCGGATGAGTCATTGCAATATGCAGCCGAACACAATCTGAACATGCTGTCCCCCCTGGGTCTGAATATCCGGGACAAAGCCCTGCAAATTTCAATTCCCCGCCACAGAAAAGAGGCTGCAGCCCGGTTGTTTTCCAGGGAAAACATCCCCATGAACCGTCCGCTTCTGGCGTTTCACCCGTTTTCCTTGTGGAAGTACAAGGAATGGCAGGTAGATTCCTGCGTGGAAATGATTGATGACATCCAGCAGCGTTATGATGTATCGGTCGTCATCACCGGTTCAGCGGAAGAGCGCGGCCGCGCGGATCAGGTGGCTGGCGCGTTGCCGTACCACTCCCTTTAATCTTGCCGGGAAAACATCCATCGGCGAGCTGGCCGCCGTTCTTTCTGTGTGCGTTGCTTTTATCGGGGTTGATACCGCCGCCCTTCACCTGGCGGCGGCGGCGGGTGTTCCGACACTGGGCATCTTCGGTCCCTCTCCACCAGTTGTCTGGGCGCCGAGAGGCAGCCGGCATTCGGTGGTTTCCAAAACCATGTCCTGTATCCCCTGCCGCAGGAAAGGATGCCAGGATTCTGAAACCAGCCAGTGCCTGGGCGAATTGACTTTACAGGACATTCGTGAAGAACTGTACCGGTTTATCGCGCTGAATGCCGTAAAAGAGCGCGTGTCAGTTTGAGAATAACAAACAGCTTTAGTTAATTGGAGGACTGCCATCATGAAGAAACGATCGTTGATTTGGACAATTCTGGCGTGTCTCTTGACGTTGCCTGCTTCCCTGGCAGCCGAGGCGCCGCCACCGGCCGAGGGCGGAAAACTGCCGGACATCCGGCTGGCCATTCCCACCGATGCCGCTTATCAGAAGTATCTGGGCATTAAAGGAGATGGGACTTTTTCGCTTCACCAGATCAAGGCTCCGGTTGTCATTGTTGAGATTTTCAGCATGTACTGCCCGCACTGCCAGCGGGAAGCCCCCAGCGTCAATGATCTGTATACAAAAATTCAGCAGAACGAAAAACTGAAGGACAAGGTCAAGCTTGTGGGCATCGGCGTGGGCAATTCGCCATTTGAAGTCGCATATTTCAAAAAGACATATTCAATTCAGTTTCCGCTGTTTTCAGACGGTGAGTTTGTCATTCACAAACAGCTGGGTGAAGTCAGAACCCCCTATTTTATCTGTATCAAAAACCATAAAGACGGCGGCCACACCATCTTTTATTCCAAGCTGGGGGGAATTGCCGACAACGCCGTTTTTCTGAAATTGATTCAGGCCCAATTAGACCAATAATGTTCCACTATGGAGGAAATATGCGATCATTTCTGAGAACCGTCTCGACCATCGTTATGGTGATATTGTGGATATCGGCCCCGGCTTTCTCGCTTTCGGATGCCTACAAGGAGAATATTTACAACCCCGGGCAGTTAAAACCGATCGACAGCACGTTGAAGGTCAAGGTGGGAGAACCGGCTCCGGATTTCACGTTGCCGTCCTTGAGCGGTGAAACCGTTTCACTCAGCCAGTTTGCAGGAAAGAAAAACGTCGTGATCACATTCGTACCCGCGGCCTGGACCCCGGTCTGCTCGGATCAATGGCCGGGATATAATCTGGCAAAAGGCTTATTCGAAGCCCAGGACGCCATTCTTCTCGGCATTACCGTGGACAATCTGCCGACCCTGTATTCCTGGACCCGACAAATGGGAAATCTCTGGTTTCCGGTACTGTCGGATTTCTGGCCGCATGGGGCTGTTGCGGATAAATACGGCGTGTTGCGCAGCGATGGCGTCTCCGAACGGGCGCTGTTTATTATCGATAAGGCTGGAATCCTGCGCTACGCAAAGGTGGGAGACATCAACGTCCGTCCAAAGCTTGAAGACCTGATTAGCGCATTGGAAAAAGTGAACAGCGGCAAATGACAGCCGGATGACGGAGAGCCGGACAGTTGTCGGATTGATTTCCGTTTTCACCCACGGATAACAGTCTTCTATCGACCGTTATCCGTCATCTGTTTTCAGTCCTCTTCTGTCCCGGTATCTCCGGCCTTCAAGTCCAGATGAAGGGTTGCGATCGCTTCCACAACCGGTACAATCGTTCTGCTGGTTTTGCGAAGATCAACCGTCTTGATATAACGACTGCAACGGTCACAGCCTTCCACCCGGTATTCGGGTTCTGCATCGCTGTAAAAATAATGCAGTTGGCTGCTGTCCGTGTTGTTGCAGAACGGACAGTAAATCCGGGGAGTCAGCCATTCATGCCAGCAGAAACTGCAGACATAATACCGCTCTCCCTCCCCTTTCAACATGGAAAGGCCCGGACTGCTGCCGCAAATCGGGCAATAACCGGTTCTCCAAGGCTCCTCGGCATTCAGTGACGCCGAAAGATGCTCCGAACACAGCCGCACGGAAGGTCGGATGCTGTTGTAGCCGAAAAGCATGGCCATTTCAGCGGATATCCCAGGTGGGATTTGAGCCGGATCGTCCTTCCCCAAAGCCAGATCAAAGAGATCCTTCGGGTCCAGAGATTCAGCCCCAAGGGATTCGGAGATCACGCGCGCAGCCGCTATCATATCTGCAGAAGCGGATGTGCCGGCAATTTCACAGAGTTTTTCCAGAAGACGGGTTGCGGCTGCCGTATCAATTTCAAAATCCGCCGCAGCCACCAAGGGGAATTTCTCCGCAAGTTTCATCGCCAGAATGTCTTCAGGAATGTTAATCCGCGCAACACGGGTATGGCCCATGGCCGCTTCCTGTGCCAGAAACACGGCTTCGTAGAATTTGAGAATTTCCGTATAGGCAGGGCGAACGGCCGTTACTTCCCGGCAGGCCTTCCGAATCCTCTCTTGCGCAGCATCAACGTCTGACATGATTAATTTCCTTTACGGGCAGGTGCCTTTTTTAAGTTAATAAGGTTAGAATTGATGCTGTTCTGACCATCCTAATTGAAAAGGTGCAATGAAGTCGGTTTTTCAAGTCCGACATAACAAACAGGGTGATTCAAATCTGAAAATCTTGAATCACCCTGTTTCATTAACCCTCTTTTTGTGACTGATCGAAAAAGCCCTTTTTGTAAAAAGCTGACATTCCGCACAATGATCAATCAGACATCATGAACAAATACTATGCCTGAAGCACTCGCGATGCAATGTCCTTCAGCGGCCTGAACATCTTCTTCAGTGCCAGGTGCCGCGTCAGGTTTACTTCCGATGATGACGCCACGGCATATTTGAAATACAGCTTGGGATCATACACCGTCAGATAAATAACGCGGACATCCTCGGCATCCAGAAGTTTTGCATCCGGATATTTGGATTTTACCTCGGCAAGGCGTTTTTCGGATAGAGCTTTCATCTCTTTTTCATCTCCGAAATTCATGGCGCCGGTCGGACATGTCTTTACGCAGGCAGGCATCAGTCCATTATGAACCCGGTCATTGCACATATCGCATTTTGCCAGGGTGCCGTCCGCGGATTTTCGGGGAATATTATATGGGCAGGACGCTATGATATCATCCGCATTCAGGAACCGGGTTTCGGCCGTATACAGGACCGCCCCTGTCATCTCGTCTTTGTAAATGGCCCTGGGATCACCGGCCGTATCCAGGCAGGGCGGGGAAACACAGTGCCGGCACTGTTCCGGAAAGAACAGCCAATTCAGCTTGTTATGGATGACTTCTTCCCGCATCCGGACGACCTTATAGGTGTCGAAAGACAAATCGGGCGGATTTTCAATCGTCCCCCGGTTGGTGGTCTTTTCCGCAGGAAGGTCATGCCACTGCTTGCAGGCCACCTGACATCCCCGGCAGGCGGTACAAACGGTTGTATCGATAAAAAATATTTTACTCATGGGCTCCTCCTCCGGTTATAGTTTGGCTACGTTGACCATAAAGGCTTTGGTTTCCGGAATTCGGGTATTGGGGTCACCCGCAGACGGCGTCAGCAGGTTCGCGCTTTCCTCTTTGCCAGTATCAGGCCATCGCCACCCGTAATTATAGGGCATCCCCACCTGATGAACAACAGTTCCGGCAATCTTCATCGGTCTGAACCGTTTGGTAACCACCGCCGTGCATTCCAGGGCGCCGCGCGCAGAAGACACCTTGACCCGCTCGCCGTTCTTGATGCCTTTCAGGGCGCCAAGCTCCTCGCTCATCTCCACGAACATCTGTGGCGCAAGCTCCAGTAACCAGGGTTGCGGACGGGTCAGAAGACCGGTTTGCCAGTGTTCGGATACCCGATACGTTGTTCCCACGTATGGGAATCTGGGATCGCAGGTGGCAAACGTATCGGCGCTGGTACCGTAAACCGCCGCCGTGGGGCTGGTAAACTGAGAGTTCATGAAATTCTTTTCCACCGGGCATTCCAGGGGTTCGTAATGTTCCGGGAAGGGGCCGTCATTCAAGCCAGGTCCAAAAATCTGCCCAAAACCGTTAACCGTCATGATAAACGGATGATTGCCCTTGGGATCCGGCTGGCCGTCGGCACCGATGAGGGGCGGTGCGGGTCCGTCCGGCACATCTCCGACCCATTTGCCGTCCTTCCACTCGATAACCCATCGTTTTGGGTCATATGGCTGCCCTTTGGGATCCACAGATGCCCGGTTATAAAGGATTCTGCGGTTCACCGGCCATGCCCAGGCGAACTCGGGATACAGGCCGATTTTGTTCGGCGCATCCTCCTGTTTTTTGCGGGCCGCCATGTTTCCCTTGTCCGTATAGCTGGCAGCATAAATCCAGTTGCCGCAGGATGTGGATCCATCACTCTGAAGCAGTGCAAAACTGGGGACCTGAGATCCCTTTTTGTATTCCTGCTCGCCGATCTTGACGTCCTTGACAAAAAACCCGTTGATCTGTTTGGCAGCCTTGTGGGAATCAAATTTACGGTCCGTCATATAGTCCCACTTCAGATTCAGGATCGGATCCGGGAATACGCCGCCCTCCTTGTAAAGCTCCTTGAGTTTAAGACCCAATTCCATGATGATATCGCCGTCCGGCATGCTGTTCCCGAGAGGCTTGGGACCCGCATAACGCCACTGCATCCAGCGTCCGCTGTTGGTAATGCTGCCTTCTTTTTCAACCGATACGCAGGCCGGAAGCATGAAGACTTCCGTGGCCACATTCTCCGGAATCATCTCGGGCCCATGCCAGAAAGAGCCGGTTTCGTTGTCAAACAGATTGACGTTTACCATCCATTCAAGATTGGCCATGGCTTTACGCACTTTTCCGGCATTGGAGCCACTGCATGCCGGATTCATGCCCCAGGCAAAAAACCCTTTGATACTGCCCTTGTACATCTCATCGAAAATATCCAGCCAGGAATACGGTTTGCCTTCATCCAGTTTGGGCATCCAGGGATAACCGAATTCGTTTTCAGCAGTCGCCGCGTCTCCAAAAAAGGATTTCAGAAGGCTGACGATATATTTCGGCTCGTTCTTCCACCAGTTCAAACTTTGGGGATCCTTGCTCTGGGCTCTGCGCTTGAGCATATCCTCCAGTTTTGCAATTTTTCCTGTCGGGGCGGAAAGATAGCCGGGCCAGATATGAAACAGCAGGGCATGATCCGTGGATCCCTGCACGTTGGACTCGCCCCTTAACGCGTTTACGCCGCCGCCGGCAATGCCCATATTTCCCAGAAGGAGCTGAATGATGGACATGGTTCGAATGTTCTGGACGCCCACCGTATGCTGGGTCCAGCCCATGGCGTACATGATGGTTCCTGCCTTGTCATTGGGGCTTGTGGCTGCAAATGTTTTATAAACCTCCAGCAGATCGGCTTCCGAGGTGCCGGTGATTTTTGAAACCAGCTTGAGATTATAGCGGTCATAATGTTTCTTCAAGAGATTGATGACGCACTGGCTGTTCTTCAACGTCAAATCCCTTGCGGGAGCTCCCTTTTCATCCAGCTGAAATGACCAGCTTGACTTGTCATATTTCTTGATTTTAGGATCCCAGCCGGAAAACAGCCCGTCGTTGAATGAAAAATCCTTATTGACCAATAGCGACGCATTCGTATAATTCAGTACATATTCTTCGGCAATCAGCTTGTTATCCAGGATATATTTGATCATGCCGCCCAAAAACGCGATATCGGTTCCGGAGCGCAGCGGCGCATAAATATCTGCTTTTGAGGAGGTCCGGGTAAACCGGGGGTCGACGCTGATCAGCTTGGCGCCGTTTTTTTGGGCTTCCGTGACCCACTTGAAAGATATGGGATGGTTTTCCGCAGCGTTGCTGCCCATGATCAGGATGCAGTCGCTGTTTTTAAGGTCAATCCAGTGGTTGGTCATTGCACCGCGTCCGAACGACTCTGCCAGAGCCGCAACAGTGGCGCTGTGTCAGATGCGGGCCTGATGTTCGATGTAAACCAGCCCCAGGGAACGCATCAGGGCCTGATACGTCCAGCATTCTTCGTTGTCCAGAGCGGCGCTTCCGACAGAGGCGATGGCCGTGGTGCGGTTGACGGTCTGCCCGGCAGCATTGGTTCCTGTAAATGTCGCATCCCGCGTGGCCTTGACCCGTCTGGCAATGCGGTCAATTGCCCATTCCCAGGTGACTTCCTGCCACTCTTTTGCATAAGGTGCTCGATACATGGGATTCGTGAGCCGGTTTTCATTTTCAGCCAGCCCGGACAGTGCAGCCCCTTTGGAGCATAAGGCCCCCCGGTTGATGACATGGTCCGGATCACCTTCGATGTTGATAACCCGTCCGTCCCCTTTTTTGCTGGTCTGCACAATGGCCCCGCATCCGACAGCACAGTAACAGCAAATCGTGGTGGTTTCTTTGGCATACTTTGTCTTGAGCATCTGGGCATGGGCCTTGACCGGTGACAGATCAAACCCCAGGCTCCCACTGACTGCAAGACCTGCCGCCGTGGCGCCGGTAATTTTGATAAAATCCCTTCGCGTTACATCCATAGCAAGATCCCTCCTTTCTGGTCCTTTCGGTTACGGAAATTTAGCAATACATATCCAGACTTCCTACTCCCTTACAAATCATCTTCGACATCCGCGGAATCATCGTCGGCAATCTTGATGGAAGAGTCTATCTTGATTTCATCGGAATCATCGCTGTCCCCATCAAAATCTTCTTCAAGCAAATCATCAATGATCTCGGTTTCTTCCTCGATACCCATAAATGCTTCTGTCAGGCTCTCCTTGGATGACGCTGCAGGTTCATCAATGGCAATATCCACGGGTTCAGATTTGTTGCCTGAATAAAACTCCATTACCATATCGGCAATCTTTTCAGCATGGCCCCTGGGCGGATACATGTTATTGGTCCTTAGAACGGATATGACTTTTTCTCTGCCTGCGGCAACAGCATCAGAAACCGCTGCATCATCATAGCTTTCCTCGCAGAGCAGCGACAAGCTATCTTTGTCAAGTTCACCAAATTCACGAATTATCAACCGGCTATTATCATGGTTTTTTAAAATGGTGTATTGCTGTTTCATCCCCACACATCTCCCCTGACACGGCATTTCCGTGCTGTCATAACTTCAATAATTCAAAAAAAAATCACTTGTTAAATCCATTCAACCATATACTGTTTGCCCTGTATATTCAAGTTCAAACTGGCTCAATGGCAAGGCCAAAAATCGGCGAGCTGGCTGAACATGTCCGGACATCCGGAATACATGATAAACATCTTTGGCGCCCGAACAAAAACCGTGCCCTTTTTTAAATGAACCGCCTCTTTTTTTGATGGACTGAACGTAACATACAGCATACGCTGTTACGATTTTACCGCAAAAACATACTTGACAGATGGTTCTATTTTGAACCATATATGGAGATTGGATAGAAAAGTCCGTTCAGACACGAATCAACTCTTTTAACAGACATTTTTCTTGCGATAAAATTCCGCATTTAAACTGTTTGCGAATTCATTATGGAGATACAAAAATGGTGAAAGAGCGTTATCGCATGTTTTGGCTTTGTTGCCTGATGATCGCTGCCATTGCCGGCTGTGACTCCACGGATCCAACAAAAAACATTGACCCGAACAACCTGCGGCTGACGATTGCAGCCAGTCCAACCACTGTGTTAACAGGGGAATTCAGCACGATTACCGCCACCCTGATCAACGTGGACATTTCCGTGGGCGACGGCACGACGACAACAACCACCGAAACCCCCGTTCCCGGTTACCCCGTTACGTTTACGATCACCCGAAATGAATCCAACTGCGCGATTACGGTTGTCAACAGCCTCACGGATGCTTCGGGAAATGCAACAGCCATATATCAGGCCGGTCCCACTGCCGGTACCGATATAGTCCAGGCCAGCATTGATGCCGACAAGACCGCATCAGCATCGGTTATTGTAACTTTGCCCGCGGCACGATGATTCGGGCAAAACCAAACAGAATCATTGTTCACGCTTTTTTATCTACAGGTTGATACCGTCATGAGCTCTATGGATGAACATATCCTGAAAACAACCAAGGAAATTGTTGTCAAATTTATTGAAACCGGCCGGATTTCTCCAAGCGGGTTTTCTGAATCCTTTAAATCCATTTATCATACCATCGATGAAACCGTAAAAGGGGCAACAGACAACACCCGAAAAGAAGCGATTCGAAATGAATGACACTTCCGAAAACATCTCCGGCAATATGGAAACAGATCCGGACTGGGAAAACAGAAGACTTTGCAGTGACGATAGCTGCATCGGCATCATTGGCACAGATGGCCGATGCCGGATTTGTGGACTTTCAGACCCGGAAGCCCCTCCTCACCCGGATTTGTCCACCGGCAGCAGCGTTTTTATGGATGACCCTCTGGAGCCGCGTTCAGAGAACTCGGATCCTGAACCTCAGGCCCCTGCCTGGGAAGATCGCAAGCTCTGCGTTGACGACAGCTGTATCGGCACCATTGGCCCTGATGGCCGGTGCCGTGTATGCGGTCTGCCGGGATAAAACCAGCCGCTTTTTTTCTCTACTGGTTTCCATAGCCGTTTTGGTCTCCGCAATCCGGACACTGCCATGTAATGCCGTTACAGGACATCCCCCAGAAGTTTTTTTCCATGCAGTCCTGGCAGATGGAAAATCCGCACCGGCATCTCCAGCAGAACGGCGGATGCTTACCGCAGCAGGAACAGGGGGTTTCTTTTGCCTTTAGGCGTTTTTCTTTATACGAAGACAGGGTGGTTCGTTTATTCATAGGGCCTTATTCGGCCTGTCCGGTCTATGATCCCCAGGCTCGCCTCTGCTTGCTGCTAAATGGTATTTATTGCCGACTGTATTGGAATTCATTAATATAGGAGATAGACGATGTCAACCCATACCGATCCGGGCATTTCCCGGGAAGATGCATTTTTGCTGCTGTCAACACATCTGAAAAACGAAAAACTGGTTTGCCACTGCCTCTCTGCAGAGGCCATTATGCGGGAACTGGCCAAAAGATTTGACGAAAACCCGGAGATGTGGGCGATCGCTGGGCTGCTTCATGATATTGACTATGAAATCACCGATGGAGATCCTTCCCGTCACGGCCGGGAAGGCGCCGAGCTTCTTCTGAATCAGGGCGTATCTCCGGTAATTGCCGATGCCATCCAAAAACACAATGCCGAGGGGCTTGGCCTGGAACGCACCACGGTTTTTGACCACGCCCTGGCCAGTGCCGAAACCATTACCGGCCTGATTGCAGCAACAGCCCTGGTGTATCCGGATAAAAAAATCGCAAGTGTCAAGCCTCAGTCCGTTATCAAGCGCATGAAAACGCCGCATTTTGCCCGCTCTGTCAACCGGGACATCATCATGGAATGCGAAACCATCGGCATCCCCCTTCAGGATTTTGTAGCAATAAGTCTGAAGGCCATGGCAGGGATTGCGGAACGCATCGGGCTGTGATTAATTTTACTGCAAACCCAGCTCATATCTGAGTTTATTCTGTCGTCGGATTTTTGTTCATAGGAAACCGCTCATGCCCTCCAAGCCTGTCTTATACTTGATCGACGCAACCGCCACCATCCACCGGGCCTATCATGCCATTCGGGGTCTGTCCACATCCGCGGGTCTTCCCACAAACGCCGTCTTCGGGTTCACCCGGATGCTGATCAAACTTCTTCAGGACTGGTCCCCGGAATACATTGCCCTCTGCTTTGACAGCAAAGGAAAAACCTTCAGGCATGACATGTACCCGGACTACAAGGCCACCCGCCCGCCCATGCCTGAAGACATGCGGATTCAGCTTTCCTATATCCGGGAAATCGCGGAAGGTTTCCGGCTTCCGGTCATCGAACTGCCGGGTTATGAAGCCGATGATCTGATCGGAACCCTGGCTGCCCGTGCCGCAAAGGCCGGATTTTCAGTGGTCATGGTCACCAGCGACAAGGATTTTATCCAGTTGGTAACCGAGACTGTTTCGATCTGGGACCCCATGAAGGACAAGGTCACAAACCTGGAGCAAGTCCGCAAGACCTTTGAACTGGAACCCGGCCAGATCATCGATGTGATGGGGTTTTCAGGGGATACCAGCGACAATGTTCCCGGCGTGCCGGGAGTCGGCCCCAAAACCGCCCTGTCTTTGATTCAGACTTTTGGAAGCATGGCCCAGGTCTATGAAAGAATTGATGAGGTGGCCTCAAAATCCGTTCGCGAAAAACTGTCCGCTCACAGGGACCAGGCATTTCTGAGCCGGTCACTGGTGACTATTCAGACCGATGTGCCGCTGCCGGTTCATCTGGAAGATTTCAAGGCCCGGTCCCCGGACACAGCTGCTCTGGCAAGGCTGTTCAAAACCCTGGAATTCCGGCAGCTTCAACAGGAGTATCCGGTTCCGGCCGACTTGAGCCGGAAACACTACAGTGCGGTGATGAACCGGGAAATGCTGAATCAGCTGGTTTCAAACCTGTCAGGCGCCCGGATCATTTCCCTGGATACTGAAACCACTTCCAAAGATCCCATGAGGGCGGAGCTGGTCGGTATGTCTTTTTCCGTAACCGCCGGAGAAGCCTTTTATGTTCCGGTGGGCCATGTGTATCCGCAAGCGCCTGCACAACTGGAAGCTGGCCTTGTCCTGGACGCTGTAAAGCCCATACTTGAAAACCCGGAAATACCCAAACTCGGACAGAATATCAAATACGACGCCATTGTTCTGGCCCGCTGCGGCATTCACCTGCAGGGGGTTGTCTTTGACGACATGGTCGCATCCTACCTCATCAATCCATCGCTTCGGGCGCACAGCCTGGATCAGATTGCCCTGGATCATCTCAACCATAAAACCATAACATTTGAGGAAGTCACCGGCAAAGGCGCGCATGCCGGATTTCAGACGGTTCCCGTTGAATCGGCAACGCCCTATGCCTGCGAAGATGCGGATATTGCCCTGATGGCCAGAGAAGTTCTGCTCCCCAAACTGGAATCCCTGGGACTGATGGATCTTCTGGAACACGTGGAAATCCCCCTGATCGGAGTGCTGATGCGGATGGAGATGCGCGGGGTCTGTGTGGACAGCGAGCGGCTGAGGCTTCTGTCCAAATCCTTTGAAAGCCAGATATCGGACATGGAAACCCGGATTTATGCGGCGGCCGGGGAAAGCTTCAACATCCAGTCCCACCAGCAGCTCGGACGAGATCCTGTTTGAAAAGCTCAAACTCCCGACGCAGAAAAAGACCAAGAAAAAAACCGGCTACTCAACGGATGTGGAAGTCTTAACCCAGCTTGCCATCCACCATGAACTGCCGGATCTGGTTTTAAGGCACCGTACCCTTTCCAAGCTGAAATCCACCTATACGGATGCGCTTCTGGAACTGGTTCATCCGGAAACAGGGCGGATTCATACCTCTTATAACCAGACCGTTACGGCCACCGGCAGGCTCAGCAGTTCGGATCCGAATCTTCAGAACATCCCCATTCGCACCGAAGAAGGCCGGCAAATCAGAAGCGCCTTTATCCCGCAGGCAGGATGGGTCATGGTATCCGCGGATTATTCCCAGATCGAACTGCGTATTCTGGCGCATTGTTCAGAAGATCCCCTGCTGATCGATGCGTTTGTCAATGATGAGGACATTCATTCACGGACAGCATCGGAAGTCTTCGGAGGACTTCCCAACATGATGACCCCGGAACTTCGGCGGCAGGCAAAGATCATCAATTTCGGCATTCTTTACGGCATGGGGGCATTCAGCCTGTCCCGGGAGCTGGGAATCAGCCAGAAAATGGCCAAAGCCTATATTGATCAGTATTTTAAGCGGTATCGGGGTGTCCGGGACTATACCGAACAAACCATTGCACTGGCCAGACAGACGCATAAAACCAGCACGCTTCTGGGAAGAATCCGCCTGCTTCCGGATATCAACAGCCAGAACAGCAATGTCCGCAGTTTTGCCGAACGGATTGCCGTAAACACCCCGATTCAGGGAACTGCCGCGGATCTGATCAAGCTGGCCATGATTCAGATGGATGCGGATTTTCCGGGAAAAGGCTTCCAGTCCGCCATGCTGATGACGGTTCACGACGAACTGGTGTTTGAAGTCCCGGAATATGAGCTGGAAGCGGTAACAATCCGGATCCGGGATATCATGGAAGGCGTGTGGCAGCTGAAAGTGCCGCTAAAAGTCAACATTTCATCTGGAAAGAACTGGGCGGAAGCACACTAAATTTTTTCCAGCGTGTAATCACGGGAACCCAGTCCGATTTTTTCCGCATATTCGAGCTGGTAAGGCCAGTCAATTTCAGGATACAGGCCCCGGAACTTGTCTTCGCCGGAGCCTGTATTCCGCGTCAGACAGGATCCAGGCATGGCTGTTTCCTGATTCACGAGATCAGCGGATGCCTGATCAATGGCAACCGGGTCCCGGGATGCCACCATCCCGATATTTCTGACAATGGGCGCATCATTGTGGGCATAACAATCGCAGGCCGGGGAAACATCGGTGATGAAATTGACGAACAGTGTTTTTCCCGCCTTGCCTTTCAAGGCCCCCAGCGTATACTCCACAATGTTTTCCATAAAAACCGGAATTGCCTGATTCCACTGAATCTGGATCGCCTCATGGTCACAGATCAAAACGCATTCGCCACAACCGATGCACTTCTTGGTATCCATGATTGCCTTTTTCTCCACAACGGACAGCGCCTCCTGTGAGCAGTGGGCAACGCAGTCCCCGCAGCCAATGCATTTTTTTCGCTTGATGGCCGGTGACAGATTGGAATGCTGGGCCAGCTTACCTTTTCGGGAAGCACACCCCATGCCCAGATTTTTAAGGGTTCCACCAAAACCCGACAGCTCATGGCCTTTAAAATGCGCCATCGAGATAATGGCGTCAGCCTGTGCAATTTCAGCCCCGATATAGACATGCTGAAAATTTTTCTGCCCGATTTCAACCGCAACTTCGCTTTTTCCCCGAAGCCCGTCTGCAATAATGATTGGCGCATCCACCGATGCGAAGGAAAACCCGTTTTGCAGGGCGGTCAGCAGATGAGATGGCGCATCGCTCCTGGTCCCGACATACAGCGTATTGGCGTCGGTCAGAAAGGGGATTGCGCCTTCGGCCTTAATCAATTGAACGATTTTCCGGACAAAAACCGAGCGGATGAACGCGGTATTGCCGGCTTCTCCAAAATGCAGCTTCACAGCAACCAGATCCCTTGGTTTCACGGCCGAGGCCAATCCTGCAGCTTGGGCAAGCCGCCCGACCTTGTTCACCAGGTTTTCCTTGTGCGTGGTCCGAAGATCTGCGAAATAGACAATGCTTTTCATAATTTCCCCCGTAATAACAGATGACATAGAAATCGATAAAAATCATTTAAAGGAACGAAGACAAAGAAATCTTTTTTTTCAAAATGGATACTTTCGATACAATTCAGCGGTTTGCTTAAAATCGGATACAAAATATCCGGATCTGATGCTACGCGATAACTAGTAATTAAAAAAAAATTATTTGTTATAACATAAATATGATTACAATATAAAATACAAACGTTGGCACATAGATTGCTCAAGAGGAAACCATGATTTAATTAACCATTATTTATCAAAATCAAGAAGGTTGTCATGAAAAAACATTTATTTTCCAGAATCATTGTGGTAGGGGCTGCAGTCGTAATGATGGGCATTGGCGTAAACGCATTATGCCGACAGAAAAGCCCTGAAAATGCTGGCGAAGGAACGACCAGCACGAAATTGACTGAAGATCAGATTAAGCAAATGGAAACCGAACGGAATGCATTCCAAACAGCCACAAAAGATATTCGCCAGCAGATCAATGAAAAACGTCAGGCACTCAATACGGAACTGGCCAAAAAGACTCCGGACGCAGCAACGCATGCCCTTCAAAAGAGCATATCAGATCTGCAGGCTCAATTTGACCAGAAGCGATTGGCGCACATTCTTGCAATGAAAAAAATCGACCCCGATTACACAGAAAGTCCAGGTATGGGCCCGGCATGGGCTCTGCCATGCTTCCCGGTATGGGCACCTGGAATGGCACGGCGGACCGAAACGCGAGCGATACAAGGCATTACACGAAACTGCTTTCCTCCTTTTATATGCGGGGGGGCAAGTATCGATATGGCTTTCTTGTCCGCCAAAATTGATAAAAGAGAATACCAATGATTTTGACTTTGGCACAGAAGGCCGGACAGCGGCTGATGGCGGGCTTTGATGGGAAGGCCATGAACGCCGACCTGAAATTTCTGATTCAAACCCTGAAGGTCGGCGGCATTATACTTTTTTCCAGGAACCTGGGATCCCCGGATGATATCCTTCAATTGTGCAGCGATGCACAGGATTACGCCAGAAGTAGTGGCCAGCCGCCGCTGATGGTTGCTATTGACCAGGAAGGTGGGCAAGTTGCCCGGCTGAAAGCGCCTTTTTTTTCGGAATTTCCCGGAAATCCGGCCATAAAAACCCGGGACGATGCCCTCAATTTCGCCCGTGTGACCGCTTCGGAACTCCGGTCCATCGGCGTCAACATGAATTACGCCCCGGTTCTGGATGTGACGCGTCCCGATATCCCGGGCATCATGGCCGACAGGTCTTTCGGCAGTGACCCCCGGACCGCGGCCGCGTTGGGAACAGCCATTATTGAAACGTTTGAAGAAAACGGTATTCTATCTGTGGCCAAACATTTCCCCGGCATCGGACGAACCCTTCTGGATTCACACCTGGATCTGCCGGTGGTCAAGGAAGACCTGGAGACTCTGGATTCCTGCGACTTAATTCCCTTCCAGACAGCCATAAAAAACGGAGTGAGCGGCATCATGCTGTCTCACATTCTTTACGAAAAACTGGACCCGAACTGGCCCGCCAGCCTATCGGTTTTCATCGCCAGGGATCTGCTGCGCATACGAATGCACTACACCGGCCTTGTAATGACCGATGACCTGGATATGGGGGCCATTACCCGTCACTATAGCCTGGATACGGCCGTGGATCAGGTTCTTTTATCCGAAATCGACCAGCTCCTGATCTGTCACAAAAGCCCTGCCATCGAAGCAGCTTTTGAGCAGATCCAGAAACGCATCCGGGACGATGTATCTATCGACGCCCTCTGCGATCACTCCATTCAGCGTATTATGGCGGCAAAAGACAGGATCAACCGGTAAAAGATCGAGCTTTAATATGATAGTTTCAATACGAAACTTTGATCAGATAACGGTCCATTCCATTTTAATAAAAGGCAATGCGGAAAACAATAGCCAGCAAAAGAACATCCGGCGGTCGACTTTCATGAAAAATGGCGCCGGCTATTGAAACGCCTTCTCCAGAATGTCCGCTTGGTCCCTGCGATAAATTTTGGGGAAACCCGTGGCAGGGCTGGATGACGGATTTCTGCCCACATACGTCAGCGGCTGCCCAAGTACGCCTTCCAGCAGCGGCCGGACAAACCACCACGCCCCCATGTTTTCCGGCTCTTCCTGAACCCATTTCAATACTTTGGCCTGTGTATACCGCAGCGCAACCTGCCGAAGCATTTCCTCCGGGAACGGGTAATACTGCTCAATCCGTACAATAGCGAAATCGGGCTTTTTCAAAGCATCCCTTTTTTGAATCAACTCGTAATAGATTTTGCCGCTGCAAAAAATAACGCTCCGAACCGCATCGGTTTTACCCGAATCATCCAGCACTTCCTGGAATCCGCCATTTGCCAGTTCTTCGGAACGGGATACTGCCAGCGGGTTCCGCAGCAGGCTCTTCGGGGTCAGAACCACCAGGGGCTTTCGGACCTTTCGGTGCATCTGCCGCCGAAGCAGGTGAAAATACTGGGCCGGCGTCGTCGGATTACAGACCTGGATGTTCTCGTCCGCGCAAAGCTGCAGGAATCTTTCCGGCCTGGCGCTGGAATGTTCCGGCCCCAGGCCTTCAAGGCCATGAGGCAGCAGCAACACCAGGCCGCTCAGCCGCTGCCACTTGCTCTCCGCGCTGGCCAGATAAAGATCGATCACGGACTGGGCGTTATTGATGAAATCCCCGAACTGGGCTTCCCATATGACCAGCTGCCGGGGCTGAACCAGGGAATACCCGTATTCGAATCCCAGAACGCTTGCCTCGGCCAGCAGGCTGTCCCAGGCTGAAAATATTGCCTGGGATTCTCCCAGGCAGTTCAGGGGAACATGGCGCTCACCGGTTTTAATATCCACCAGAAACGCATGCCGCTGGCTGAATGTTCCCCGCCGAACATCCTGGCCACTCAGCCGGATGGGCGTTCCCTCGTCAAGCAGCGTGGCAAAGGCCAGGGACTCGGCATTGGCCCAGTCGATGCCTTCACCGTTTTCGACAGCCTCCTGCCGCTTTTTCAGAAGCGCCAGGAGTCTTGGGATGGGCATGGAATCCATCCGGTATTGCCGTCAATAATCGACAAAGGGTTTTGAGCCTATCGATATCAACCCCGGTCGGCACCGGATCATGCACGTAACGGCCGTCATAGTCCTGCCATGCTTCATAAAACATGGCCTGCGGAAACAGGCACTGCGACCCGTGAATGCTCTGATAATCGGAATCCAGCTTATCGCGGACAGCTTTTTCCATTTCTTCGATTTCCGGCAAAGTGACTACACCTTCCTCCAGAAGTCGGTCAGCGTAAAGTTTGCTGAGCGGCTGCCTTTCCCGGATCCGCTCGTACATCTGGGGCTGGGTGAAATACGGTTCATCCCCTTCATTGTGGCCGTAGCGGCGATAACAGATCAAATCCACGACCACATCTTTTCCAAAAGCCGCCCGGTATGCCGCCGCAAGACGCATGACATGCACCACGGCCTCCGGGTCTTCTCCATGTACGTGAAATATCGGAACCATGAGCATCTTGGCACAGTCCGTGGCATAGCGGGTGGAACGGGCATCTTCCGGAAGCGTGGTGTATCCGATCTGGTTGTTGATCACGATATGAATCGTACCGCCGGTTTGATAGCCTTTGAGGCGGGAGAGGTTCAAGACCTCGGTCACGATTCCCTGGCCGGCAAATGCGGCATCTCCATGAATCAGCACCGGAACAACTTTCTGCTCTGTGCTTTCAGCCAGAGCATCCTGGCGGGACCTGGCAATGCCTTCCACCACCGGGTCCACGGACTCCAGATGGCTGGGATTATGTACCAGATAGATCCGCATCGGATAACGGCCATTTACCTCGATATCGGTCAGATATCCGGTATGGTATTTGACATCCCCGGACCCGACCAGACTGTCCGGATCATAGCAGCTTTCAAATTCGGCGAAGATTTCTTCGTAGGGTTTTTTCAGAACATGGGCCAGAACATTGAGCCTTCCCCGATGGGCCATTCCCAGAATGATTTCCCGGCACCCCGAATCGGCAAGAGATTCGATAAGCGCATCCAGGGCCGGTATAAGCCCGTCACCACCTTCCAGGGAAAACCGGGTAACTCCCACATATGCCTTATTCAGAAAATGCTCGAATTGCGTGGATTTTATCAGGGAATTAAGAATCTGCCTGCGGTTTTTTGAATCCAGCTCCGGCCGGTTGCCTGCAGGCTCCATCCGCGTTTCCAGCCAGGCACGCTCTTCAGGGTTCTGTATATGCATGAATTCAACGCCGATTGACCGGCAGTAAGTCTGCTTCAATCGGCTGATGAGTTCGCCAAGGCTCAAGGTTTCCGGGGATGAAAACGGCGCACGGATCTGCTGATCCAGGTCATCCGGACTCAGTTGAAGCGATTCCAGACTGAGCAGCGGATGCGCCACCGGGCATGCGGACAATGGGTCCATGCAGGCCAGAAGATGCCCCAGGTCCCGGTACCGATGTACCAGAGCATCTGTGCGGGATTGCAGCCGCATCCGGTCGTCATCGCAGAGCACATCGGAAGGCAGGCCGCCTTTGCCGCCAAGTTCAAATCCTTTGAAAAAAAACCGCCAGTCGGAAGACAGGGTTTCGGGATTTTCTTTCCACAGCAGGTACTGGGATTCAATATAATCGGCATTCAATGTTTCCATATCGCTCCATAAATAGCAGGGGTTCAGGCTGAAGACCGAAGGCAGCGGGTGTACATGGATTTCTACCTTCAGCATTTAGCCTTTGGTCTTCAGCCTGATCTGGGTAAACCACTCGGCTATCTTTCGTGCCGCAAAACCGCGGTGTTCCGCCTGGCTGAAAAAATGATCGGCATCGGGAATAATGACAAGTTCCGAATGATCGGGATTGAATGATTGCGCCGTACGTGCCTGATCTACCGGAACAATGTCGTCCCGGGTTCCATGTACGATCAAAAGGGGGATGCGCAGCGAGGCAACGGTGGCCTGCATGTCGTGAGACAGCATGTCGTCCAGAAACCGGCTATCCAGCTCCAGGTGCCGACCGCGACTCACAAATTCCAGCCGGCCGGTTTCCTGGAACTGCCGTTTCTGATCCGGGCTGAAAATACGGGTGGAGTCCATTCCGGTAAGGCGTCCGGCAATTGCACAGACAGCCTGAACCCCGGAAAGCCTGGAAGCTGCCAGAACTGAAACAGCCGCGCCCATGCTGTGGCCGGCAAACCCCAGCCATTTCACGCCTTCCGCCTTTAATAATGTTGCTGCGATCTCCATCTCGGCGATGTATTTGGTGTAGGAGGTCTCGATAAAACTCCCATCGCTCTGGCCGTTACCGGAAAAATCAAAACGCAGAACATGAAACCCCGCAGTGGACAGCCTTGAACCGACTTCACGCAGAATACCGGTATGCCGGGTGCAGGTAAAACAGTGTCCCAGTACAACGCCATATTCAGAAGAAGTATCCGGCCGGTGATGGGTTCCGAAAAGCCTCTCCCCCAAATGATTTAAAAAATCGATATTGGTTTCCACGCCGTTCCTTCATTCAAATAACAACAGTCTCCCCTGGCAGGGGAACTGTCACGGAATATCCCATTATCTTCCAGATATCTGCCGAAAGACAGAGACTGTTCTTCCTCTCCATGCACCACAGCAATTTTTCGAATATTCAGATTCGATTCTTTCAGAAATTTAAGCATTTCCGTCCGGTCCGCATGGGCGCTGAAGCCGCCCATCTTGACCACATGGGCCTTTAAAGGATATTCCTTGTTTAAAAAACGCACAAGCGGCACTGTTCCGGTTCTGCCGGCAGCCGCATACGCCAGGCCTCGCTCCAGTATCCGCCTGCCCAGCGTGTTTTCCGCCATGAACCCGACAATCAGAATGGTATGCCTGGGATTATGAATTTTATGGCGGAGATGGTGCAGGATCCTTCCGGCTTCACACATACCTGAGCCGGCGATGACAATGTGGGGGGTTTCATCACGCATCAGGCGCATGGACTCCTCGACTGAACTGATGAAATGGATTTTTTCAAAGAAAAAAGGATTCTGTCCCCGTTCCAGAAACGTTTTATGGGTGTCGGCGTCAAAAACCTCGGGATGTTCGCCGAAAACCTGCGTGATTTTGGATGCCAGCGGACTGTCCACATAAATGGGCATCAGGGGGACTTCACCGGCGTTATACAGTTCATGAAGCATGTACAGCAGTTCCTGGGTCCGGCCATATGCAAAGGCCGGAATCACGATAGTGCCCCCCCGATCATAGGTTTCGCGAATAATTTCCTTCAGTTTGGGTTTCAGGTCATCCACAGGGTCATGGAAACGGTTTCCATACGTGCTTTCCATGACCAGCAGATCCACATTGCGGTCTGCTTCATCAAACTTCAAGGTGGGGTTATTGAGAATGGGCCGGTCAAAGCGCCCGATATCTCCGGTATACAGTACATTTACGGACCGGCCGTTTTCATTTGCCTGGATGGCGGTAATGGAGGATCCTAGAATATGCCCGGCATCGTAAAATGAACAGGTCATGTCCTTTCCAATGGAAACCGACTCGTTGTATGGATATCCATCAAAAAATGTTAGCGCCTGCTTGACATCTTCGGTTGTATAAATGGGGGTGATTTTCTCCAGGCGGTATTTTTCCAATAAATCGTTAATCACATCGTCGTTAAGTTCATGCTTATCTCTTTTAAGAAGACTCTGGATTTTTTTGGCATCGGACTTGGACACAGTGTGTGTTCTGGGGGATGTTTTCATCTGATACAACAGCCCCCGAACGGTTTTATAGTTCAGATATCTGGCATCTGATTCATGGATATGCGCGCTGTCAAGAAGCAGGTATTCGCAGGCGTCCGCTGTAGCCCGGGTACAGATGATTCGTCCAACAAACTCCCCTTGCGTCAGCAGTGGAATCCGGCCCGAATGATCGATATGGGCATGGGAAAGCACCATATTCGTAATGAGCCTGGTGCTGAACGGCAGACTTTTATTTTTATGCTCGCTTTCTTTCCGCCTGCCCTGAAACATCCCGCAATCCAGAAGAATTCGATCCTGGCCGCAGGTCAGCAGGTGCATGGAGCCGGTGACTTCTCTGGCTCCGCCGTAAAAAGTGATGTTCATGGGCGCTTCTCCGTCATTTGGGTTGGTGTTTGATTGGGCCAGCGGCAACCAGATACAACAGGGCGGATGAATTACTCAAGCCCAGCAGTGCCGACGCATTCTGATCATAAAACGCACCGATCCCGCAACACCCCAGCCCCAGGGCAGTCGCCCCAAGATAAATCCGATGGGCCAGACGGCCTGCCGAAATCATGGCATATCGGTAGGCACGCGGCCCCCACAAGGTCTCGATGGCGGGCAGCGGCGCGACTAAAAAGAATTGAAGGGCTGCGGATGCCATCCACTGCTGGTTCAGAGCAATTTGTGCCATTTCCGCAGAGAAACCGCCCGGTTGAACCTGCCCGATCTCATGGGCTTGCGGATCGATCCAGTACTGCCCGGAATCAATGCCCTCACATGCACCGACAATCATCCCCGAAACAACAAATTTAAACGGCTGGAAATACCCATCATCAGGCATCCAGATTGTCTGCATCAAGGCGTTAAAGTGCTGGCGGCCAAGGGGTCGGGAAACAAAATTTCTGCGGGAACGCCGGGTCATTACTGCCTGTGAAAAATTCATCTCTTCCGGGAAAGGATCTTCATCATGAATCGGCTGCCACTGTTGCACCCGAACGCCGCATTCCAGAAGCAAATCGCATTGACGCTCTGTTGCGCCGACAACACAAGACGATACTTCGTGGATGTTCTGAATCGCCTCGGGGATTTCTTCCCGGGGCGATACCCGGCTGGCGGCGGTATGAAAAAGTGCTTCGACTGGCAATTCCTTTCCGTCAGACAGGCCAGTTCCACCGGGGATTCTGATGACGGCCAGACAGGCTTCCCGTCCGCTGTCCACCCCCAGAAGCTTATTCACAAACGAATCATCAAAATCATAGGTCACCTGACAGTTCAGATCCAGTGCCTGGATAGCCAGCGCCAGAGACTCGACCAGATGTCCCGTATCCAGAAGGTGGTACCGATAGGCGCGATCCCGGTATTTCCAGATGCTGCGATAAAAAATGACTGTAATATAGAAGGATATCGTAAAAGGAGAGGATTCGCAGGACCCGCCCGAAGCCTGCGGATCCGTATATACACCGGTGCGAAGCAGGGTCAGATCCCGACGGTGAATCGCGTGGTGATAGAGACCGTCCGCAAGACCGGAAACATCCTGCGTGGCCAGATAGAGTTCGCATGGATACAGCGCACCCGCCGATGGAACGCTCCGGTAATAAAAATCGTCTCCGGAAGATTGACGCCGGGCCGTGATACCGTATCCCAACAACAGCATGCGGCTCAGATCCTGTAAAGAAACGCCGCCCGAGGCAAGCACCGTGCGTTGCGGTTTAATCAGTTCGGAAACGGCTATATCGGGCAGCGCAGCGATATCGGGCAGGTTCACACGGTTAAGCCCCGAATAATTTTTATATACTTCAGGCTGATTGGACCAGTCGAGCGAATGCCCTCCCATCGCTATAGGATCATACATGGTCTGACGATGATAGCGCTGTATGTGGTCTGTCATGGGAATTCCTTTTTCCTGACCCGTTCCGGCACTCCTCGGACAGTTGACCCGTTTCCGGATTGTTGCTATAGTATTCTTGAGTTCAAGAAGTGCTGTCACCAGTTTTTCTTGCTCACCGCCTCCACTGAAAATCCCATAAATTGGCTTCTTCCATTTCAGTGGAGGCTTTTTTTTATCGGACAATGGGATTAAAATCAATCTATTCTTGTGAATCGAAACTGATGACGGATGGCAGACAACGGAAAGGTATCTGTTGTTTGCCCGCAACCTTACTTAATTAGGAAAAAACCAGATGCAGGACGAAACCAGCCCCCCGCACGCTGACAGGATCAAACTTACGATCGGGGCACTGGGCGTGGTTTATGGAGATATCGGAACCAGCCCGCTATATACCATCAAAGAATGTTTCCACGGCATGCACGCCATCGCACCTACATCGGCCAACATACTGGGGGTGCTTTCGCTGATCGCATGGTCTTTGACCATTGTGGTAACCATCAAGTATCTGATGTTTATCATGCAGGCCGACAACCGGGGAGAAGGCGGCATTTTCGCGCTTCTGGCGCTGATTTCCGGATCGGAAAAACAGCTGTCTAAAAACATGAAACCGGTGGTGGTGTTCTCGGCACTGCTGGGGGCATCCCTTCTCTATGGTGACGGATTTATCACCCCGGCCATATCGGTGCTTTCCGCCATCGAGGGGCTTAATGTCGCCACCCATGCTGCCGATAAGCTCATCGTCCCCCTGACCTGCCTGGTGCTGCTTGTTCTGTTTCTTTCACAACACCACGGCACGGAAGGAATTGGAAAAATATTTGGACCGATCATGCTGATCTGGTTTGCCACGCTGTCCGCCTTGGGAATCCGGGAAATTATGCAAAACCCGCATGTCCTGACAGCGATCAACCCGATTTACGCCTGGCGTTTTTTTGCGGAAAACCACATTCACGGGCTGGTGGTTCTGGGATCGGTTGTGCTGTGCATCACCGGCGGTGAAGCCCTCTATGCCGACATGGGGCATTTCGGACGCAGCCCCATCCGTCTGTCCTGGTTTGCATTGGTATTTCCTGCCCTGCTGCTGAATTATTTCGGCCAGGGCGCCCTGCTGCTGGATCACCCGGAGCTATCCGCCAATCCCTTCTATGAACTGGCGCCCAAATTCATTCTTTACCCGTTGGTGGCACTTTCCACGCTGGCAACAATCATTGCGTCTCAGGCCATGATTTCCGGAGCATTCTCTCTGACCCGACAGGCGGTTCAGATGGGGTATTGCCCGCGGGTCACCATCATTCACACTTCGGCAAATACCGAAGGCCAGATTTATGTCCCGGAAATCAACCGGATCATGATGGTGGTCTGTATCGGACTTGTCCTGGCGTTCAGGGCATCCAGCGGGCTGGCTGCCGCCTACGGCATTGCGGTAACCGCCAACATGGCGATCACCTCGGTGCTTTATTATTATGTTGCCACGCGAACCTGGGGTTGGTCGGTTCAAAAGGCCGCCCCGCTGGTTGCCTTGTTTTTGATTTTTGACATCACTTATTTTGGGTCGAACCTGCTGAAAATCTTTGACGGCGGCTGGTTCCCCATAGCCGTCGCCGTGATTATCGTCATTTTGATGACAGCATGGAAGGATGGCCGGGCGGCACTCTATCAGAAAATGAAAACCGCAATGCTCTCGCTGGATGCCTTTATTACGGATGTAGCAAAACATGGCGTCCACCGGGTCAAGGGCACTGCTGTATTCATGGCCTCATCCTCGAATTTTACCCCGCCGTCGCTGCTTCATCACTTCAAGCACAACAAGGTGCTTCATGAACAGGTTATCTTTCTGACCATTCAGCCGGAAGATATCCCCACCATTCCGGAACACGATCGTCTGTCGTTTAAATCCCTCGGCCATGGGTTCCACCGGATCATCGCCCGATATGGATTCATGGAAACACCCAATGTTCCCAGAATCGTCAGCAGGACTTTTCAGTCTGGGGTTAATTCCGCACGTACGCCCCATCAGCTATTATCTTGGCAGAGAGACGCTGCTGATAACGGGCAAATCTAAAATGAGTCGATGGCGGTTGCAACTCTTTGCGTTTTTATCCCGAAACTCCAAAAGCGCTGTGGATTATTTTGGAATCCCTCCGGGCCGCGTTGTGGAGCTGGGCGGGCAGATTGAGTTGTAACACAGAAGGCTTTTTCACCCGTACAAAGCATGCGGCAGATTTGTCACGGGTTACATGATTCACATGTCACTATAAAAAAAGGAGAAACACCATGACAGAACATCCTGGAGCAATCACCATGAAGGGAAACCCATTGACATTGGTCGGCAACCTGCCGGAAATCGGACAGGCTGCCCCGGATTTTGAGGTCTTGGACAATAACCTGACACCGGTTACGCTTTCATCATTCAAGGGGAAAATATGCGTTATCGCCTCTGTTCCTTCGCTGGACACACCGGTCTGCGACATTGAGACCCGGCGATTCAATACAGAAGCCGCCAAGCTGAGTCCAAACGTGGTCATACTCACCATCAGCATGGATCTTCCGTTCGCCCAGAAGCGATGGTGCGGCGCGGCAGGAGTTGATAAAGTGATTACGCTATCCGACCACCGCAACGCCGAATTCGGCACTGCTTTCGGTACGGTTATCAAAGAGCTTCGGCTTCTGGCAAGGGCTGTTTTTGTCATAGACAAGAATGGCATCGTCAGACTGGTTCAATTGGTAAAGGAAGTGACCCAGGAACCGGATTATGCGGCGGTTCTGGCAGCTGTGAAACAACTGGCATAAACTAAGACTGCTGGCTGAAACGCAAAGATAGAGAGCCTCAAGCAGCAGCCCCGCACCACTGCTTGATGGCTCTTTGTTCATCCCGCAGACCATCTTTGGTCGGCGATGCAGTCATAGCGTATATTTCCGCCGCAGTATCTTAACCTCTTTCTGGAGATTTTTGACCCGTATTTTCAAATCTTTGATCGCAGCGATGGTTGTGGCCCGAATCTGTTCCTCATGTTCTTTTCTGTAAAGCTTTTCCAGTCGGATCAGTTCGGCATCCGCCTGCTCATCGTTTAAATGGGGACAAGCATGGGCAATGGCTGCGGCGACCTTTTCATCAAAATTTCCGCGCAATTCCTCCAAGACCAATTCTTCCATTTCCTCAAAGGACGGTTCCGTATAATCTTCCGAACAAATCACCCCAAAGTATTCATTCAGCATCAGCCGGGCACATTTTTTGGCTATTCCTTTTAACGAACTTTCCTCAAAATATACAAAATACTGTAAAATTTGATTCCCCAAGCTGCCGTCCAAAATATCCGTTGACTTCGTATCGTTGTTCATACAAAAAAACCAAATCCTTTCAAAATGTAGATAACATATTATAAGACTGGTTCGTGCCCGAATCCATCTTCTTAGTCAGGTTTTAACAGACAACGCATTCAGAAGCAACCGCCAGGTATCCGAAACGAACGCTGCGGTCACAATGCCAGGGAGATTCTAAGAAAAAAATGTAACTTTTTTAATTTCTTGACAAAAGGCAGACATCGACGTATTAAACAAACTATTATGCCGAAAGGCGCAAACCATCAAAATAGCCATAGACTTCTACAGGTTAAGTAACAGGAGAACACCGCCTATGACGCTCACTAAAGCTCAGCTCGTTGATACCATCCATGAAACCATCGGACTTCCAGCCAAAAAAAGCGTTGAAGTTGTTGAGACCTTGCTCGAAATCATCAAGAAGGCCTTGGAGGACGGTGATGACGTTCTGATCAGCGGATTTGGAAAGTTCTGCGTCAACGACAAAGCCAAGAGACGGGGCAGAAATCCAGCCACCGGCGAAGACATGATGCTGGACCAGCGGAGGGTCGTAACCTTTCGATGTTCTTCAGTATTAAGAGAAAAAATCAACAAGTGATCTCATGACAGAAGCCAGTTCTTTGCCAGACACCAGTTTGGATTTTTTCAGAGCGCTGTTCATTAAAACCGGCGGCAATCCCGATAAACAGGTTTCCATGCATGACATCGGCAATGAGGCCGGTCTGGATAAATCGGCAACAAAAAATATTGCCGAAGACCTGATGAGCCTGGGGCTGATTGACATCCGCACTCTTTCCGGAGGCATCGGTCTTACCGCGGACGGCATCCGTGAAGCTCAAAGCTGGTTTACAGATATTCCCGGCATCGGCTCTGCCGAAATAACGCTGGGAAAGCATCCGGTTGTCGGCGAAAAAAACGGTGCCGTCATCACGGACATTCTGACCGATCTTAAACCCCGGATTGGAAAACTTGGTATGGTGTACGATGATTTGACGGAACTGATCGCCGATATCCAGTCTCTGGAGGCACAGATGCGATCATCCAGACCCAAAACCGCCATCATTCGGGAGTGTTTCCGCTCCATTTTGCCCACGCTTGCCCGCAGCAGCGAAACAGAAACGCAGGCCCGGATCAAATCCTTTCTGGCAGACTGAACGTCTAAACGCTCCGGACTGCGGAATAAAACGTCCAGGCACCGACTACCAGAAAAAATATTCCTGCGCCCATTTTGATAAATGCAGGTGGAATCACCCGGCTGATTGCCTCACCAAACATAACAGCAATCAATGAACTGAGCACCAGAGCACCGGCTGATCCCAGAAACACCGTCAGTTTCGAATCACAGTCTGCGGACAGGCAAAATGTCGCCAGCTGCGTCTTATCCCCGAGTTCTGCAAGAAATATCATTCCAAATGTTGTCAACAGCAGTTTTATATCCATAATCCCATGATTTTTCATTAAACATCACTAAAATAAACCGTCTTGTTTCCCCGGTAAAAAAAACACCAAAAGTACTCCCCTTTGAAAAGCAGTGCAGCGGGAAGTTTATTCAATCACAATGCCCTGAGATGTTCCGGTTTCAGGGCGATCCTGCCTGCCAGCGCCTGATCAATCAATCCCAGCGTAGCCGGTTTTTCAGCAGGCATCCTGGCGCGGATGGGAAGGTAATTCGAAGCATGATTGGCGTGAAAAAGCCCGCGGGTCAGGTGGGTAGCATCGATCATGGTTCTGAGTTCCCGAAGCGTTTCATCCGGGTCGATCAACACAAATCGGCCGGCTTCATAATCCTCATGAAGCGGTGTTCCCGGTATCAGCATCAGGCTGAGCGCACCGACATATTCCGGATCAATGGCAGTCAACACCCTGCCCGTTTCCCGGGCATGAATACTAGAGCGCTCCCTTCCGGCGATTCCCAGCAGCACCGTGACGGACAGCTTAAATCCGGCTGCCCTTGCTTTTTGTCCCATGCGGATCATTTCCTCGGACAAGCGCCCCTTTTTGAATGGCTTTCAGGGTCACATCATCCCCGCTTTCAAGCCCCATATACAAAATGCCAAGCCCCAAGGACCGCAGCATTTCCAGTTCCTGAGGCGTTTTCAGCTTCAGGCTTTTGGCATTGGCATAAGCCCCCACACGGGTGACCCAGGGAAGCCGCCGTTTGATATCCGACAAAATGGACACAAGCCGCTTTTGAGGGATGATCAGCGCGTCCCCGTCACAAAGAAACACCCGGCGCTGACGCTGGCAATATTTTTCGGCAAAACCAATATCCGCCTGGATGATATCATCGGTTTTTATCCGGAACCGCTCACCCTGATATGTTCCGCAAAAAGTACATTTGTTCCGGGAACATCCCACCGTCACCTGAAGCAGGATACTATTTGCCTCGCTGGGTGGCCGGATAATCATTCCTTCATAATGCATAACAAATCCTATAACTATTACGAGATAAAATCCAATAAAACAAATCAAAACAGGCCTCAAAGGATAAACTGGATTGATACGTGGCTATCGTCGGTGTGACATTGATTGGATAACAGCGCCGCGGAATGTCGATGAATCTTCTTCTTGAGATCATCACGTTTTCTGGCTGTTATGATATCTAATTTTAACAAAAGTTTAAGATATGTCAATGTTGGAAACACTCAATTTTCAGATAGGGATTGTCAGTGCGTCTTTGCGCTGAAACATTTCTCCAGATGCCTCTCTGGTTCAAAATCCGGATGCCGCTTTCAGAATCCGTGTTTCATAGCAACTCTCCTGATAATATAGCTTACACAAGGACTATCACACAACTTTTCAATATAAATAGAGTTTCATGATGTTGGTAGAGGTCAAAGCATGTTTTCCAGTCCCTTGAAAAGATTGATTTTACTCCTTGAACCTGATAACAGGCACGAGCTATTGCTGGCAAGGAAAATTTAGATTTCAAATCGTTACCGGGGAGGTTACATGAGAACACTCAAGGATAAATTGTCGCTTCTGACTTATATGCAGGCCGTAAAATTGCTCGGGACTCAGGGAAAAGAGTTGCTAATGGTAGGCGGGAAATTCGATATCAATATTACGGAACAGGTAACACTCGGCACCGATATCTTTCAATTGGAACTCGAAGGGGCAATCGTTGATATACGACTGGATCAGATGAAGCATCAGCGAATCCAGATAACTTGCAGTGCTTGTCACATGATATGCGAGCATCAGGGGGCGGCCCTTTCATTGATTCTGGAGGAAAAGATGGCATTGGGGTTGGCTGCACCTCCGCCCGAAAGAGTGCCTGTTGAGAGCCTGAGTGAAGCAGAACTCATTAATTTGGCCATCTCCGATCGAAAAGAGAGGGCGCAAAAGGAAAAGATGCAATTGACGTCCATGAACCCTCATGAATTGTGGACCGATTACATCGTCACGAGTCAACATTCCGGGAAAAGTTACCGGATCGCACTGCGCGGATGGAAGCTTGGCGAATCCTATTGTTCCTGTCCGGATTTTCGTAAAAATACGCTTGGCACCTGCAAGCACATCCTGTCCACCCTGGAAAGCGTTCGAAAAAAATTCAGCAAACAGGTGCGGGAGACCCCTGCTGAAATCCAGGATATCTGTTTTTACCTTGAGTATGGAGAAGATACACATCTGAAAATGTTGTTGCCGCAAACCCCCGATCCTATCGTTTTGAAACATCTGCTGCCGTTGAAAGGTAAATCCATTGAGAACATAAAGGACTTCATAAGCCGTATTCATCAAGTCGAAAATGAGGGGTTTTCTGTCATTATCTATCCGGATGCTGAAGAATATATCAACCGAAGGCTGTTTCAGGAACGTATGGCAGATGAGGTCGCCGGCATCCGCAAGGATCCTGCAAATCACCCGCTGCGAAAGACCCTTTTAAAAGCCGAATTGCTTCCGTATCAGCTCGACGGCATTGCGTTTGCCGCCGGGGCTGGCCGCGCGGTTCTGGCCGATGACATGGGATTAGGCAAAACCATCCAGGGAATTGGGGTTGCCGAATTTTTATCCCGCCAAGTCTCGATTTCTAAGGTGCTCATCATTTGCCCGGCATCCTTGAAAGCCCAGTGGCGCATAGAGATCAAACGATTCAGTCACCGCAGTTCATGCCTTATCCTGGGAGCCTACAAAGGACCGGCAGCCCAGTACCATAACGACAGCTTTTTTACAGTCTGCAATTACGAGCAGGTGCTACGGGATTTTTTATCCATAGAAAAGGTGCCGTGGGATCTCATCATTCTGGACGAGGGACAGCGGATCAAGAATTGGGAAGCCAAAACAAGCCGGGTGATAAAGGCTCTGCGATCCCCGTTTGCACTGGTGCTCTCCGGCACGCCCCTTGAAAACCGGATCGATGAGCTTTTTTCAGTCGTTGAATTTATTGATGACAGGCGTCTGGGTCCCGCGTTTAAATTCTTCAACCGGCACCGGATTGTTGATGAAAAGGGAAAACTTTTGGGATACAAAAATCTGGACGAGTTGCGCGAACGATTAAAACCCATTCTGCTGCGTCGCACCCGTGCCTCGGTCATTAAGGATCTACCGCCTCGAACCACTCAGGTGATCCGCATCACGCCCACCGACGAACAGCTTGAGTTGCAAAACGCCCATCGCAGAATCATTCAACTGATTCTCCAAAAGAAATTTATCTCGGAGATGGACCTCCTGCGGCTTCAAAAAGCCCTTTTGATGTGCCGGTTGTGTGCCAACAGTACTTTTCTGGTGGATAAACAGACACCTGGTTATTCGAGCAAACTCCAGGAACTTGATTTGCTCCTTGAACAACTGTCTGACGAGGAGGATCGCAAGATCGTTCTTTTCTCTGAGTGGACAGGAATGCTCAATATGATCGAGCCGCTGCTGGAAGCCCGGAAGCTGAACTACGTCCGATTGGATGGCTCCATACCGCAGAAAATGCGTCAGGGCCTGGTGCATCAATTTCAGGAAAATCCCGACTGCAAGCTCTTTATTACCACCAATGCCGGAGCTACGGGACTGAACCTTCAGGCCGCCAACACCATTATCAATGTCGATCTGCCCTGGAATCCGGCCGTACTGGAGCAGCGCATCGGCCGCGCCCATCGCATGGGTCAGAAACGACCGGTACAGGTGTATCTGCTGGTAACCGTGGATACGCTGGAGGAAAATTTACTTGCGACACTCTCGACCAAGCATGAGCTATCACTCGCAGTACTAAATCCGGATACCAATATTACTGAGGTGAGTATGACAACCGGCATGGAGGAACTCAAGCGCAAACTGGAGATTCTGCTGGGAGCCAAACCAGAAGCCGCCGAGGACCAAAGCATGAAAGCACTGGTGGAAAATCAGGCAGCACTCCTGGCGAAAAAGGAAAAAGTGGCCTATGCAGGAGGGCAATTGGTGGGCGCGGCTTTTGCTTTTATTGGCGAGATGTTTTCAAGTGCCGATGAAACCGAAAAAATCGTCTCCCTTACCGAAGCGTTCAGGTCCAAGCTAAACGACTGCATGGAAAAAAACGATGATGGCAGCCTAAGCATGACGATCCGCATGCCTGATGAAGACTTTCTCCAGAATATGGCCAGGTCTCTTGCCCAGATAGTCGCGACTGGACAATAATCGATGAAGGCCGTCAGGCAAGATAACACCTTGCTTCATGCTGGTCCCCAACCTGGGTTAAGGCAGGCGGGGAAGATTCGCAGACTGGGATTGCGATGGGGCAGCGGTTATGAAACCGGCACCCTGCCGGCAGATCGTTAAGCGCCGGCACCATTCCGGGAATGATCGACAGCGGCATTTTCCGGGGGGTTTCCAGCCGGGGAATGGATTCCAGCAGTCCGCGGGTGTAAGGGTGTCTCGGGTTTTTAAACAGTTCTTTAACCGGAGCCGATTCCACAACGGTTCCCGCATACATGACCACCACGTCATCACAGATATCCGCGATAACGCCAAGATCGTGGGTGATAAAAATCATCGCCATGCCGTTTTCCTGCTGCAACTGCTTCATGAGATCGAGGATTTGTGCCTGAATCGTCACATCCAGAGCGGTTGTGGGCTCATCGGCAATCAGAATTTCCGGCTCAACCGCAAGGGCCATGGCAATCATCACCCGCTGGCGCATGCCTCCGGAAATTTGATGGGAATATTCCCGAATACGCCGCTCTGGATCGGGAATCCCCACTTTTGCAAACATTTCAATCGATTTATTGCGGATCTGGGTTTCATCCAGCATGCTGTCATGCAGCTGAAACACCTCACCAATCTGCCGTCCGATCCGATGCACGGGATTCAGGGCAGTCATGGGCTCCTGAAAAATCATGGATATATGGTTTCCGCGCAGCGTGCGCATGTCTGCCGGCGCCATCCGGACGATATCCGTTCCCCGGTACAGGATCTGGCCGTCCAGAATTTTCCCCGCAGGTTGGGGCAGCAGCCGCATGATGGAAAGCGCGGTGACACTTTTTCCGCATCCGGATTCTCCCACGATACCCAGCGTCTTTCCCCGAATCACCTGAAAAGAGACGTCATCCACGGCCCGAACCCTGCCGGCCTCGGTATCAAATGCCGCCGCCAGATGATTGACCTGTAACACCGCATGTTCGCTCCACCATAAAATCCCTTTCTCTTACCGGCTCTGCAGATACGTCCTGTCGATGATGGTGACCGGCTCAAATGCCTGACCCGATTTCATGGCTTCCCGAGTTTTGTCATGCAGTGTTTTGTCATACCAGAACAGTCCTCCGGTTGCACTGTTGAAAGGGTCAAACAGACTGTCGGAGTGTCTTGTTCCCGGCGGCTCGGGAAGCCGCCACCAGCGCCAGAAGGCCTCACGAGCGTAGGGAACCATGAATGTGGGTACGAACATGCCGATATCATGGATTTTACCCTGGATTTCCCTGAGAAAGGCGGATCCGCTCCTTCTCGTCCAGGGAATTGCGATAAGCGTCAATCAATTTGTCCATTTCCGCATCGTCTGTATTGGTGATGTTGTTGGTCTGCGGCTTATGGGCATTAACGGAATGGAAGTGCTCCCAGTACTGGGGTCTTAAGGATGTGCTCCATCCCATCCAGGCCACATCGAAATTCTTTTCCAGAAATTTTTTGAACGCCGCGGTCGGATCACTCTGCTGCAGCAGCAGCTCAATGCCTGCTTTTTTGGCCTCTTCTTTCAGAACCACCAGTCTCGGGGTATGCTCTTCGAATCCATAGGTCACTTCAACCGAAAAGCGTTTTCCGTCTTTTTCCCAGATTCCGTCTGCCCCGCGCCGCCATCCGGAAGCCTTCATGAAGTGATCCACCTTTTCCAGATCAAACCGTCTGGCCTTGATGGTGTCGTTGGTATAGGGACCGTATCCCATGAACGCCTGCTCCAATCTGAAATAATCTCCGCGAAGCACCCGATCGATTACTTTTTCAATATTCATGGCATGGCTGAACGCATACCGTACATTCTTATCCTTGAAAATATCCCGATCCTGATTCAGCCACATGCCCATGGCCGACCGCTGGGTATCGTTAAAAAACCAGATTTTCTCCACATATCCTTTTTCAAATATCGGAATTTTCGTTTTGTCGTGCCAGTATTTGGGAATGATCAGCCCGAAAACATCCAGTTTTCCTTTTTTGAAATACTCCCAGAGCATGTTGAAATCCCGGACCACCGTGTAATTGACCCGATCCACATTAAATCGGTTCCTGAAATATTTCAGATCTTGGGCCCACCAGTCTTTTTTGCGTTTAAACCGGATATATTTTCCGGTCTGAAAGTCATCGATCTGGTAAGGGCCGGTGTTGGGCACAACCTTCCAATTGTAACGGGATACAAAATCCGGCCCGAGGCTCCCGTAAAAATGCCTTGGCGTCGGGGTGATCCCGAGTTTCAGGTGCAGGTCCGGCTCGGCCTTCGTTCCCACAACGGCAATTGTATAATCGTCAAAAACAATGACGCTGTCGATTTCCCGGGTGAAATAATCATTGTACCAGGGCGCAACGATATGGGAAGAGCGCATGAATTCCAGGGTAAACACATAATCCGATGCGGTCACCGGCTTTCCGTCCGACCACCTGGCTTGGGGGTTCAGCTTGAAATACATGGTCTTTTTGTCTTTCCCGAAAGCCCAGTGTGTGGCCAGCTCGGGAATAATATGCAGCGTATTGGGATGAATGTTGATCAAACTGAGATCATTGTCCAGAATGGCGCTGCGGAAACTGCCGTTGGAGTCCGGTCCGACCGTCCGAAACGTCATGGGAAAACTCAGGATGGCGGTGTTCAGGGTTCCGCCCTTAACGGCATCCGAAGATGCGTAGACCGGATCCGAATCATTGGTCAGCCACTGGATATCATCCGGCAGCTTCGGAGCTGCCGGCGCCGACCCGGACAGGATCAGCGTAATAACAAGCGCCGAAAGCAGTCTAAGCAGCAGTTTTGGCATTGTCATTCCCTTTCAAAGTGAGATATTGTTACAGAGAAATTCATTCGAATGATAAAAATTCAATTTCAAATCGAAACAAAATTTGAAAATCAATTTTAAATGACTTGCAGCCATGCTTGAGGCAGGCGAATGCAAAGGACGATCAAATGAACATTTTAGGGATAATCTGCTCGCCGCGATCCCCCGGCAACTGTGAGCTCATCGTAAAGGAAATCAGCCGACAGATTCCAGTTCCCCATGAACTGAAACTGACGCGGCTTCCGAAACTGAACATTCAGCCCTGCCAGGGGTGTTACCGCTGTCTGTTCAAGGAGCAGCGTTGCTGGATACAGGATGACCTGAACCTGGTTCTGGATGACATATCCTGGGCCGATGCACTGATCGTTACGGTGCCCACGTATTTCCTGGGACCCAATGCCAGCCTGAAACTGCTTCTGGACAGGGGCCTTTCCTTTTATGGCCGGGCAGAGTCTCTGTGGGGCAAGCCTGCCGTAGGAATCGGCATTGCCGGAATCGACGGCAAGGAAGGCTATACCCTGCTGGGAATCCAGAATTTTCTTAAGATGATCCTGTCCGACATCCGCTCGGTTCAAATGCTCTACGGGGCACTTCCCGGTGAAACCCTTCAGATAGAAAAAAATACCCCGGTCATCCGCCAGTTGGCTGAATCCCTTATGAATCCACAACCGGAATCCACCGGACCCGGCTGCCCCCTTTGCGGCGGGGATGCCTTTCGGTTTCTTGGAGGCGGAGCAGTCCAATGCCTGCTATGCAGCAACTCGGGCACCCTGACCCTGGAAAACGATACGCCGTTAATTCATATCCTGCCCGGCGATCACGATCTGTTCCTGGACAAGGAGATCGCCTTGAAACACCGCGACTGGCTAATTGGGATGAAAGAGCGCTACCTTGAAAAGAAAACCGAGCTTAAACAGATTTTCGCAAGATACGCCAAACAGCCATGCGGGTAAAGTTTCCGAAGACTGAAGACCGACTTCCATATCATTCATATGTGCTGTGCAGTTTTGGATCAAAGGCTTCCCGCACTGCCTCGCCGATAAACGTCACAAGCATCAGCGTCAGGATCATTGCAAAAATAACAGACCCCACAATCCACCAGGCATCCATGTTGTCCCAGCCCTGCTGAAGCAACTCTCCCCAGCTCGGGGTGGGTGGCGCCAGTCCAAACCCCAGATAATCCAGAGAGGTCAGCGCCACAATGCCGCCGGAAACCGAAAACGGCGCATATGTGACAATCACGGAGACCGTGTTGGGTATGATGTGCTTGAATATAATTCGAAAATCCGAGGCACCCAGGGCTTTTGCAGCCAGAACATATTCCCTGGCCCGCTCCTTGTAAGTTACGGTTCGAAGGGTCCAGGTCAGGCTCGTCCATCCGAAAAACACCATGATAAGGATCAGCAGAAAAAAATTCGGCACCACGATTGATGATATGATGATGATCACATACAGAAACGGAATATTAGACCAGATCTCGATCATCCGCTGAAAAACCAGATCAAATTTCCCGCCCCAGTATCCCATGGCACATCCCACGGTAACGCCGACCCCGTAATTGACGATAAGAAGCGTCAGAGAAAAGAAAATGGCAATGCGAAAACCATAAACCAGTCGGGCAACCATATCCCTTGCAGAGGTATCGGTGCCCAGAAAATGTCTGTCTGTGATTGAAGGGGGAAAAGGCGGATATTCATCTTTGCGGAGATCGTTTTCAAGGGGATTGAAGGGAACCGGCGGCATCAGCACCCAGTCGGCGCCGCCTTCGGCCTGAAATCGCCTGGATAATTCTCTGTAATTGGTTTCATACGGGTAATCCAGGCCAAAGCCGGTTCCGGGAATCATGGCGCCGTATATCGGGAAATAATTCCGGCCATGGTAATGGACGACAAGCGCCCGGCTGTTGACCAGAACCTCCGCAAACAGTGACGCCACAATCATCGCTGAAAAAAGAACAAACGCGTAATATCCGCGTTTGATCGACTTGAATCGCCGAAGTTTTTTGAGGGTCAGGGGACTGAGGGTCACAGCGGCTTTCCTTTATCGTCCCTGGCTGAACTGCACCCGGGGATCCACAAGCGCCACACAGAGATCAGAGAGGATATTGCCGATCATGAAGAGCAGCGAAGAGATGACCAGAATCCCCATTACTACCGGATAGTCCCGGTCAATGACCGATTCATATCCCAACAATCCCATCCCGTTGATGTTAAAAACTTTTTCAATGAGAAAAGAGCCGCTCAGGATAATGGAAAGATTGTCTCCGAAGGTTGTGGCAACAGGAATCAGGCTGTTTCGCAGCGCATGGCGGAAAACCGCCTGTTTAAAGGAAAGCCCCTTGGCGATCGCGGTTCGCACATAATCCGCGGACAGGTTGTCCATCAGGGCATTCTTCATTAAGAGGGTGAGAACCGAAAAAGACCCCAGCATGTATGCAGTCAGCGGCAAAGCGGTATGCCAGAGCAGGTCCCCGATTTTATGAAAAGTGGTAAACTCCTCGAAATCATCGCTCACCAGCCCTCCCAGCGGAAAAACCTCCCAGTGAGACGCCAGAAGGACAAGAAGCAGCACCCCTACCACCCAGCCGGGAATAGCGTATCCCGTAAACACGACAACGGACGTGACATTATCATATGTGCTCTTGTGCCGGACCGCCTTGGAAATGCCCAGCGGAATACAGACCCCGTAAACCATCACCATCGAAAACAGCCCGAAATACAGGGATATGGGAATTCGGCTGCGAATCATCTGCCATACCGGTTCATAATAACGGGTAGACATTCCCAGATCACCGCTCAGCACCTTTGCCAGCCACTGGCCATAGCTGACGAGAATGGGTTTGTCAAACCCGTAATAGGCTTTCAGTACCTGGATCTGGTCGGCGGAAAGCGGTTGCCGCTGACTCTCGCCGGCAGACCCTGTGGATCTTCCGCCTTCCCTGCCCTGCATCTGCTGGGCTTGAAGCATCATCCGTTCAATGGGGCCGCCCGGAACCACCCGTGTAATGGCAAAAACCAGAACCGTGATCCCCAGAAACGTCGGAACGATCAGCAACGCCCTTCGGATAAAATAGGCTGTCACCGTCTATTTGACCTGAATGCCTTCAAGTTTCCACATAGCGGAATCAATCGGCCGTGCAAATGTCCAGAATTCCTCGAATTTAACAGGTTCCGTGCTGTCGCCCTTCACCACCTTGCCGCTGGATTCCTCAACCGTATAATCCAGGAGATTGGCTGTAAACAGCACCTTGATATACACTTCCTGGCCTTCCGAACCCGCATCGACAATTTCAATATTTCGAACCGCAATGTTTTCAAGCCGGTTGATCAGCCCTTTTTGTTTGAGATCCGCAAACTGAACGTCATATTCGGATTTCAATTGCTGGCCGATAAGTCCCTGAACCGATGCGGTGTCCCGTCGCATCCAGGCAGCCTGAACCTTGAAAAATACATCCTGGGCGATTTCCTTGAATTTCTCGAGATCAAAATCCGGCTCCGACTGTTTAACAAGATCAAAACCACTTGCAGCAGGCATGGGATACGCGGGCGGCTGCAAATTCGGCCCCTGAAAGCCGGCCGGCTGTGAATTGCCGGAGGAAAGCGGATTAAAAAGCGATGATAGGGAATTCCGCGACCCCATATTGGGTTTGATGAATCGCTTGTATATAAAAAACCCTATCCCTCCGATAATCAATAAATCGAATAAGCCGATGCCACCACCGCCGCCATTCCCGCCGGCATACCCGGATCTGCCAAAGAGCATATTGCCGATCATTCCGCCCACAAGACCGCCGCCAACTCCACGCATAAAACTGCTGCCGCCACCGCCAAATGACCCGCTACCCGGCGAAGGGCTGGAAGGGCTGCCGAAGGATCTGGACGGGCTGCTTCCGAATCCACCGCTTCTTGAGCCGCCAAAGGATCTGCCGCCGCTGCTGGATCTGGCATCCGCCAGATCGGAAAGGCCCATGACAATCAGCGCGGCAAATAGTAACCCCAGCAAGGTTATCCGCTTCATGGATGAAATCTGAGTGAACATAACACGCCTCCAATACGGAAAAGTAAAAAGCATTCTGTTTTTGATTAGAATTGGTTTAATCCAGGATGGTTCTCCGGGTAAATTACACCTGGCCGCGATTACTGTTGTTCAGCCGCTTTCTATGGATCAATCTCAACAATTGTCCGGCAAACGATGCCACCGTCCGGCAGCGGGAAATCCCTTCGAACCGGATGCAGCTTTTTTTTTGCAAACAGCTGAACACATTCAGGATAGAGAATCCATTCCTGCTCCAGCCCTTTTTTCTTGATGCTGTCCAGTGTATCGTCGGGATGAATCGGAAATGCCCGCTGTCCGATAATCGGTCCCGAATCCTCCCCGTAATCCACAAAATGTACGGTGCAGCCCCCCACCTTGCAGCCATGGCGAAACGTGTCCCCGTAACCGTCGGTTCCGGGAAATGCAGGAAGAATAGCCGGGTGGATGTTCATAATCCGCAGCCTCTCGGGGGGGACGTTGACCCGGTCGATAAAATAAGGGGTCAAATTTCGCATGAACCCGGCAAGAACGAGAAGGTCAAATTCATATCGGGCCATTTCCATTAAGAGTTCGGATTCGGCTATGGCACGGGATTTCAGAAAATCCGTGACACGATGACACGGAGCATCTTTCGGAAAAATATGTTGTTTGCCCTGACATTCCGACAAAATAAAATCGGCGGGCAACCGTGATTTTCCGGTATTGCCGCGAAAGTTCCGGATTATGGCGCCATAGTCCACGACGAAATCGGGAATACCATGATGTCGCGCCCTGACAAGGCCGGATGCAGCGTGGTTGTCGGATCCCACAAAAACCATCCTGCCGTTAATATTTCCGGATTCACAGGCATCGATAATGGCCTGAAGGTTGGTACCCCCTCCGGAAATCAACGCCCCGATACGGATTGCTGTATCCATCCATTTCTCCTATACAATTTCACCCTCGTGAGTGCGCCGGAAAATTGATGGGGTTGCGCCCCTTGCCTTAAAATCTTCAACTTCCGGGTCCTGCCTCCTGTACATTGACATTATACAATTATGATACTATAATCACTTTTATTAATAAATCAATTTATGAAAGGAACCATGTTATGGCAGAAAATGTACTTGAAATTGATGACGGCCGTTTTGAAGCAGAAGTATTGCAGGAGCAGACACCGGTGTTGGTGGATTTTTGGGCACCCTGGTGCGGACCCTGCCGGGCCATCGGCCCTGTTGTGGAAGAGCTTTCCGTAAAATTCGGCGACAAAATCAAGTTTAAAAAATGCAATGTGGATGACAACCCCCTTACCCCATCCAAATATGGTATCAAATCCATTCCCACCCTGATTTTCTTTAAAGGCGGAAAGGTATTCAACCAGGTGGTCGGCGTCGTTGCAAAATCCAAACTTGAAGAAATGATCAACAATGTGCTGGCTTAACAGAAACGACTTTGTCGATCTGTTTATATTCCCTCATCACGCTGTGAGCTCAATTAAAACAAACCTGATCGTTATCTGTCCCACCCGGGGATGATGATGGATCACAGCTTATCAACTGGTCATTCATCTATGAAATACAAATTGATCTTGCCGGTTGTGGCAATGTTGGTGTTTTCCGGCTGTTCCTTGTTTTTTGACAAAAAAACAGATGATAAGACCGCCCAGGAACTCGTCAACGATGGCATGGAGGCATACAACAGTCAACGTTACCGCTCTTCCCTGGAATCATTCGAAAAGCTGAAAGACTGGTATCCGTTCAGCAAGTACGCCATACTGGCAGAACTGAAGATTGCGGATGCGCATTTTTATCTGGAAGAGTACGAAGCTGCCAGTGTCGCATATGAGTCTTTCGAAAACCTGCATCCCCGCAATGAAGCCACGCCTTATGTAGTTTTTCAAAGGGGTCTGTGCTACATTAAACAGATGGAAACTGTCGACAGGGATCAGACTTCGGCTAAAAAGGCCATTGAAATCTTCAACCGTCTCAAGAAGGCGTATCCGACTTCTGAATACGCCGCTCAGGCTGATGCCTATATCCAGCAATCCCTGAAAAACATGGCCGGCCACGAATTCTATGTGGGTGAATTTTATTTCAAGAACAAGCGCTATCAAGCAGCCATTGTGCGGTTCAGAAATGTTGTTTCCAATTTTCCCGATGTGGGCCTCACCGAAAAAGCGCTGGGGAATATTGCCCGATGCGACGTTGAGCTGGCAAAACAAGCTGCAACAGAAAAAAAAGCGTGGTGGTCCTTGTGGTGACGGCGCCCGCCGTCTAAAAGCTACAACATTGAGGCGGTTGCTTATTCCGGCCCGAGGGATAAATTGCTTTACACCTGAGTGAATTTGCGCTAAATAGATTGATTCGGTTTGAGGATCAACATTACCAAAGAAGCATGTGAAAACCGGGGATTTGAAAACTTGCTTCAAATTTTGTGATTTATAAGAAATACGGAGATACGATTATGTCCATGATTTGTGAAATTTGCGGAAAAAAACCCCTGATCGGCTGCAATGTCAGCCATGCACACAACGTCAGCAAGCGCCGATTCAACCCGAACCTGCAACGGGTTCGATCATTGAATAACGGCAGAGTTCAAAAGATCATGGTATGCACCAACTGCATCAAGTCCGGGCGTATTGTAAAAGCCCCTTAATGATCAATGCGCTGAACGTCCTGGATAGCCTTTACCTTCCGAATTTCAGATATCAACCGGTTCAGATGCTCGGTATTGCGAATCGCCAGTGTAAACAGGCTATCCACCAGTTCAGTCTCGCCGATTTTTGAATTTGCGCTGAGAATATTTGCTCCGTTCTTACTGATGGTCATTGCCAGATCCGCCAGCAACCCTACCCGATCAAAAGATTTAACATGTATTTTAACCGGATACGTCTCCGTGATCGTTTCATCCCACTCCACATCGATCTGCCTCTCCGGATCCATCGTCAGCGCATTGATACAGCTTGCCCGGTGAATCGTCACCCCGTAGCCGCGGGTAATATATCCGGTAATCGCATCTCCCGGCACAGGTTCACAACACTTTCCGAACTTTACCAGGATGTCGTCCATCCCCTTTACAATCACACCCCCGGTTTTTGATTTTTTCTTTCGAACCTTTCCGATAATCTTATCCAGAAAAGATTCCTGAAGCTCTTCCGGATCGGCTTTTACGGAAAATCTACGGATGATCTGCAAGGGGGTTATCTTGCCATATCCCACGCTGGCAAACAGATCATCGACAGCCTTGAACCCAAAATGGGCAACCGCTTCATCCATTTCCGATGATTTGATCAACTCACCAAAATTAAGTCGATTTTTCCGAAATGCCTTGTCGCACATTTCACGGCCAAGACTGATACTGCGATCTTTTTCCTGCGCTCGCACCCATTGCTGTATTTTGGAGCGCGCCTTGACTGTTTTGACAAAGCCGAGCCAATCCTTGCTGGGATAATGGTTTTTTGTCGTGATGATTTCGACACTGTCGCCGGTTGCAAGCTGATACTGGAGCGGAACGATCCGGCTGTTCACTTTTGCGCCCGTGCACTGGTTGCCCACCTCCGTATGAATCATATAGGCAAAATCAACCGGAGTCGCTCCTTTGGGAAGGGCTCTGACTTCCCCCCGAGGTGTAAATACATAGACGTCGTCCGGAAACAGGTCCAGACGGACATTTTCCATGAACTCATTGGGATTGCGGATATTTTGCTGATTCTCGATGAGGTTTTGAATCCAGGCGAACTGCCGGGTAACCGCCTCATCGGCTTTCCGGCCTTCTTTGTAGCTCCAGTGTGCGGCGATGCCGACCTTGGCAACCTTGTCCATCTCCCAGGTCCGGATCTGAATTTCGATGCGTTTGCCTTCCGGGCCAATGACCGTGGTATGAAGGGACTGATACATATTGGCCTTGGGCCTGCCGATATAGTCCTTGATCTTGGAGTCGATCGGCTTCCACAAACTGTGAATCAGTCCAAGCGCCGCATAGCATTGGGTAACGTTGTCGAGAATGATTCTGAACGCGATGATATCGTAGATTTCTTCAAAAGGCAGGGACTGTTTGATCATTTTCTGGCGGATGCTGAACAGATTTTTATATCTTCCCATCACCTGGCATTTCAGGCTGTTTTCAGCCATGATCTCGCGGATCAGTACCTTGACTTTTTCGATATAGGTTTCCCGCTCGATCATATCCTTGCTGAGCAGATACTTGATGTTTTCATAATCATCGGGCTGAATATACCGGAACGACATGTCCTCCAGTTCGTTTTTTATCCAGTATATACCCAGTCTGGATGCGATCGGCGCATAAATGTCGAGGGTTTCCTGGGCAATTTCCTGTTTGCGTTTCTCGCTTTTATGAAATTGAAGGGTCCGCATGTTGTGAATCCGGTCGGCCAGCTTAATGAGGATGACCCGGATATCATCGGCCATGGCCAGCAACATTTTTCGAATGCTTTCCGCCTGCCTTGCCTGAGAACTGTCAAAAGTCACCGAACTCAGTTTCGTAACACCGGATACGATATGGAGCACCTCGGAGCCGAAAATTTCCCCGATTTCTTCAGGCGTGGCATGGGTATCCTCAATGACATCGTGAAGCAGGCCGGCCGCAATACTGACAGGATCCAGATTCATGTCGGCCAGAATTCCCGCCACCTCCAGCGGATGAGACAGATAGGGCTCTCCGCTCAGACGCACCTGGCCATCATGCACCCTTGCTGAATATACATATGCCCGTTCAACCAGACCGGTGTCTGCTTCAGGGTCATTATCGGTAATTTTGTCCAGAATATCGTTGATCCGAATCATGTTCGTACTCGTATAGATAACCGCAAACAAACCTAATAGGCTTTGGCAAAGACCACCCGTTGCCCGCTTGGCGCGCTGCAACAGACACACTGACCGGTTTCGGGCTTGCTGTCAAAGGGGATGCACCGAATGGTCACGCTGAGATCTTCCTTGATGGTCGCCTCACAAGCCGGAGAACCACACCAGTGGGACATGGCGAAGCCACCATGGATTTCCGGTTTCTCCAGATTTTTTGCTGTAAAATACTCATAAAAATCCACTTTGTCGTCAATTTTTCGGGTATGCTCATCCCTAAAACTGAGGGCACGCTCATAAAGCACGAGTTGAATTTCATCCAGGATCTGGGGAATTTCCGCAAGAAACTGTGCACGGGTCATGGACACCTTCTCTTTATGACTTTTGTCGCGACGTGCAAAGACTACAGAATTTTCCGCCATGTCCCGGGGGCCGATTTCAACCCGGATGGGAATCCCTTTCCGGATCCAGTCCCAGCCTCTGGCCCCGCCGATGTCCCTGTCGTCGATTTCCACTTGAATTCTGCGGTGGTGATAGTCCAGATCTCGCAATTTGGAAGCAAGCCGCTGGGTATAGGACATGATCTCGGCGCGCTCATCAGCATTTCGAATGATCGGCAGCAGGACCACGTGGGCGGAGGCGATCATTGGCGGCAGGATGACACCGTCGTCATCCCCATGCGTCATGATGACCCCACCGATCATCCGGGTTGACGCCCCCCAGGACGTTGTCCATCCATATTCCTCGGTTTCTTCCCGCGTCTGGTATTTGATCTGGGAAGCTTTTGCAAAATTCTGCCCCAGAAAATGGGATGTTCCGGCCTGAAGGGCTTTTCGATCCTGCATCATGGCTTCGATGCAAAGGGTTTCGACGGCTCCGGGGAAGGTCTCGGCAAGGCTCTTTTTGCCGCGAATCACAGGTATGGCCAGATACTCTTCCACAAATTTTGCATACACATCCAGCATCATCAGGGTCCGTTCATAGGCTTCTTCGGAAGTGGCATGCACCGTATGGCCTTCCTGCCACAGAAACTCGCTGGTGCGCAGAAAAATGCGGGTCCGCATTTCCCAGCGCACCACGTTCCCCCACTGGTTCAACAGCATGGGCAGATCACGGTAACTGCTGATCCACTTGGAAAAGGCATCGCCGATGATGGTTTCGGAGGTTGGCCGAACCACCAGCGGTTCGGTGAGTTTGCCGGCCGGAACAAGCTCGCCATTCGGCCCTTTTTCCAGGCGGTGATGGGTCACAACAGCGCATTCCTTGGCAAACCCCTCGACATGCTCGGCTTCTTTCTGGAGAAAACTAAGGGGAATGAACAAGGGGAAATAGGCGTTCTTAACCCCGGTTTCCTTGAACATGTCGTCCAGTATCCGCACCATGTTTTCCCACAGGGCATACCCCCAGGGCTTAATCACCATACAACCCCTTACCGGGGAGTTTTCAGCCATTTCAGAGGCCTTGACCACCTGCTGGTACCACTCCGGATAATCTTCCAGCCGTGTCGGCGTGATTGCCGTCTTTTCTTTTTTTGCCATAATCATCCTTTCAGTTCATTTGCTTGAAAGCGGGCAAGGACTCGCACCTTCATGCCGGGTTGGCGCTTCAGGATCATCCGCCGCCATTCCGGCGACCTGGCTTAGCAGTGCCGCCACCAGATTTTCCTGGGGCAACTGTTCGATCACCTTGCCCTGCTTGAACAAAATGCCGGCTCCATCGCCGCCGGCGATTCCGATATCCGCTTCGCGTGCTTCTCCGGGGCCATTGACCACACAGCCCATAATCGCAATTTTAATGTCCAGCCTGCTGGTTGACAATGCTTTTTCGACCTGTTCCACCGTGTCAAAAAGATTGTACCTGCACCTGCCGCAGGTCGGGCAGGAGATGATCTCCGGGCCCCTTCTGCGGATGTTGAGTGCCTTCAGGATTTCAAAGCCGGTGCGAATCTCTTCCACCGGATCACGGGTGAGCGACACCCGAAGCGTGTCGCCGATCCCTTCATAGAGAAGCATCCCGATGCCGAGTGTGGATTTAACGATTCCCGAATACAGCGAGCCGGCTTCGGTCACCCCGACATGCAGGGGCAGATCGGTTTTTGCCGAAAGAAGCCGGTAAGCTTCCAGGGTCCGGTGAACATCGGATGCCTTGATGGATACTTTCAGCTCGTGAAAATCCATGGAACGCAATATGTCGATATGCCGAAGCGCGCTTTCAACCATTGCTTGCGCATTGACGCCGTGATATTTTTTTACTATATCTTTTTCCAATGATCCGGAATTTACGCCGATTCGGATGGGAATCCGGCAGGATTTTGCGCAGCTGACGACAGCCTGAATTTTTTTAAGGCCGCCGATATTGCCGGGATTGATGCGAAGCGCGTCCGCCCCTGCCTTTGCAGCTGCAATGGCTAGACGATAATCAAAATGAATATCGCCTATCAGCGGAATGGCGATCTGTTTTTTGATGGCGGAAATCGCCCCGGCCGCTTCCCTGTCCGGAACAGCCACCCGAACGATTTCGCAGCCTGCTGCTTCCAGCCGATGAATCTGAGCAACCGTGGCCGCAATGTCCTGGGTAAACGTATTGGTCATGGATTGAACCGCTATTGGCGCCATGCCGCCAATTACAACAGACCCCACTCGAATCTGCCGGGTGGGTTTACGCTGGATGGGGAGTGTCATAAATCCATCATGTTAGAGGAATGAACAAAAACCGGACAGCATGCAACCAAACGGCATGCATCATTTTTCTTACTTCAATTTTTGCTGAAAAACAAATACAAATCGCAACCTGCAAGGAGAATCTATTCATGAAGCCAAATAACGACCCGGATACCGTCGAAGATACAACGCGCATTCAGCAGGCCATATCCCAACAGGCAGCCAACCGGAAGCTTGGCTGCGCTGCGGCCTTTGACATTGCCGCCCAACTGAACGTTTCCCCCCAAACCATGGGCCACACACTGGATCAAATGGATTATCGCATCACCCATTGTCAGCTTGGGCTTTTTGGACATAGCCCTGAAAAAAAAATCGTGACTCCCGAAAAGAATATCGATCCCGATCTGAAAGCAGCCATTGAAAGCGCAGCAAAAGACGGCTGTCTCTCCTGCATGGAAGCATGGGGCATTGCCGGTACTCTTCAAATTCCGAAAATCGCCGTCAGCAATGCCTGTGAAGGTCTGGGGATGAAAATCAAACCTTGCCAGCTGGGGGCGTTTTAACACGGTGATGTTACAAGACGAAGTGCCGGATCAAATCCGCATGACAGGAGAAAGCAAACTTTCCGGAGTTTAATATTTAATCAGCATTCTTGATTTCAGCAAGGGCAATGGATCAATCATGTGGCGGGCGAACCAGCCGGTTTTCGGTTGGATTTGAAACGGCAGGGACAGGATTTCCGAAAAATGGAAAATCGGGATCTTCTGTTTCAGGGTGCACCGGATTTCAAGATTCAATTGGCACATGGCGCATGACGTAACCATGCACTCGGCGCAGCAATCCATGGCATTCTGAACGATCTGATTGACCATGGGTTCCACCACATCGGGTCTGGCCACGAACAAGGACGTGCCGCAGCACCTGGATGCATAATTCCAAGCCATGGGACTGGCTCCATAGGCTGCAAAAAGTATTCCCATCAGCTCATGGCATGGGACACGGGACAGCCGCTTCCACAGCTCTGGCAATGAACACATCGCCGGAAATTATCGACGGATCAACGGGCGACGGTTTCGCAGAAACCGATGTTTCGGCAACAAGTATGATTCTCGGATGTTTTTGCTAAGTTCGTTTCCATGGATATAAAACTTATCACAAAACACATCGGTCACACATTGACTTATGTCAAAACGACAACAATATCGGGTAATATGGAAAATGCTTGAAGTTTCATGCCTGGCATTGTATTCTTTTTTCTCATATGCCAAGTGTCAACACTAACCCCTCGAATCATACGTCACCGGTAAAGTTGGAAGACGATTAACCATCACAGCACGCACGTCGTTATAACACCCCTGTCGGCAGAAGATGCCTTTAATGATGCGAATCGTAGGAAACCACTTACAACATTGTTCAAGATCATTCCCTTTCCCTGAAAATACTGAACTCCGGAAGTTTTCCGGTATTGCCGGCAGCGATCACGTTATCATTTTGAGGAGGTGAGTATGCGCCTGAATCTATCCCAGGAATCACTCCGCCAACTGGCCGCGCGCTGGTCCCCTGCCCAGGAAGCCGGGCATCGGTTCAGAATTTACAGAGATACCAGTGATTATTTTCGTATCGATTACGGTGATGTCGTGATTCTAAACGACACGCCATATTTAATCCGCCATAACGCCAAGGAAGGACGTTTCGGTCTTGACGACGAGGTTAAATTCTGGGTCAAACGCGCCATTGATTTAAGTTCCGGAGAGACAAAAATCATCAAACTGGTGTTCTACGAAAATTTTATTGCCCGTATCGGCGATATTGAGTTTGAGTGTTTCCGCAGTCCCAAAAAAGAGGCTCGGATTCTCAATTTAATCAATAATCACGCAAATTTCATGCATGGTTTTTCGGTTCGGGATGATCCGGGCAATGTCGTTCGCGTCCTCGATTTTATCTACGGCAGCACCATTGCCGATCATATCCGGGATCTGGCGTCCCGCATGGATCATCAAACGTATTTCCATCAGCATTTCCCCGAGATTCTGGACAATTATATCGAGTGCGTAGAAGCCATCCGTTTTCTGCACGAGCGCGGGGAAAAGCACGGGGATATCCGCAGGGACCACATACTGATGGACAGGGATACCGGCCGGTGCCGCTGGATTGACTTCGACTACAATTTCCGGCACCGGGAAAATATATATGGCTATGATTTATTTGGTCTGGGAAATGTTTTTATGTATCTTGTCGGGATGGGCGATGTTCTGGTTCCGGACGTAAAAACAGCCGACCCTCAGGTTTTTGGCACATTAAGCGATGCAGATACCAACATTGTGTTCAACAACCGAATTGCAAACCTGAAAAAAATTTTCCCCTACATTCCGGAAAACCTGAACCGGATTCTGATGCATTTTTCCAAGAGCGCAACTGTGTTTTACGACCACAACTTGCAACTTCTTGATGATTTGAATGAATTCAAGTCGAGTTTTTCGAACCGGAAGAGCGGAAATGGCCCCTGAAGTGAATCAACACCTGTTGATCGCTGTGGATGTATCTGAAAATTCCCGCCGTTCGCTTCAGTATGTGGCAGGAATGCTGGGAGGGAAAGGGCTGGCTGTATTATGTCAGTTGTTCTGATTCAAACTGAAAACCGCATTGTCTAACAGAAATTTGATCCGTGGAATACGCAATCAATTCATTATCGTATATTACCGAATTTAACCTGACTTCAAGCATCTGGAATGCGCCTATAATTCTTAACCGGCAGGTTTTTTGCATTTCTAATTCGAACGCGGTGCTTCTATCCGTCACGTAATAAATCCCGCACCCCTTTTTGTTGATATCAATCAAATGTCCAAGCAATACCGGGTGTCTCAATTCTTTCCCTGACAGCAACGCGTAAATACCGTTGCCGATCGGAAAACGATCCATCTTTCTTCTGTTCAAAGCGGGATATGGCTTCCGGACAGTATCCAGAATCGCACTGTTTTTCCTCATTATTGCCAGCATATCACGCATAATGGGCTGCCTCCAAACTGCGTATGAATAATCAACCGGCAAAGTGATGCCGCCATGAACACTGGATTTCAATCAATCAATAAACCTGCGGGTAGTATTTGACCCCTACGCCATATGTGTTGGATGATTCGGCAGGAAGCTTCCGGCACCATTTCACCTCTCCGAGTCTTACACTCGGCAAGGTCTCAAGATCCCTGCTGCTGGAAGCATCCACCCTGCAATACGCCACACGGAAGATGATCGCCGTTCCCTGAAAGAATGCCGTGTCGGATAAAAAACAGATCCCATTTATGCAATGATCCACCAGTTGGGCTTGAATGGATTGTTTGGAATGAAAAAATGATACATGGACCGGAATCGGTATTTTACAGGCAATCCGTTTCTCACTCCGTTTATCGTCAGAGTCAGTCATTTTTCCTTTCCTCGTCTCAACCAGATAGGATGGAGGTAATTGACGCCCGAATTGTCCGATACCCCCCGATTCGGGAAGAAACTCATACTGAGATGTCATTTTTTCACCCTCCATTTCCTGTTTGCAATTGTTTTTGGGGCGATTTGAGACAATAACAACGCCATTGACAGTCCTGACGATCGCAGTCTCCGCCTGCAGATCCAAAACAAACCGGATTCCCTTCTATACGCTGAATGCTCTGAATGATCCGCATCAAATCCGGAATATTATCACCTGATCCCCGATGCATTCCGTCCATCGATATTGCTCTCCAAGATTTTCTGGGTAAGCTCAACGATATTAAACGCTTAACGCATTTTGATTGTTGACTTCTACAGATATGACTATTGCCGTTTTATATTGTTTTGTCCATAGAGGGGGGACTTCATTCTGTCTGAGGAAATCTACCAGCCGGGAGTTTCTCCTATTGGTTTATGGGAGAATCGATGTGGAGATAAATGGAAATTATGCTTTCCAGAGGTCTATGTCAATCAGACCGATCTTGGCTGCATACCGCGCAAGGTCGATCACACTGTGAATTTCGAGTTTTCGCATGATGCTGGAGCGATGATTTTCTGCTGTTTTGGGGCTGATGAAAAGTTTATCGGCAATCTGTTTTGAGGTCAATCCTTCAGCCAGCATCACCAGCACTTCCTGCTCCCGAAGGGTCAGGGTGTCATACCCTGAAGGATTTACAGCCGATCTCTTTGATGGCAAAGCGGCAAGCTTTTTTACCACCTGATGGGAAACCGAAGGGTCCATAAAATAGTCGCCTTTCAAAACATAGTCGATTCCCTGCATCAGCATCTCCGAGGCGGATTCCTTTACCAGATAACCGGTTGCGCCGGCCTGAAACGCCTTGACAATATAGTCGACCTTGGAATGCATACTGACAACCATCATGCTGATTTTAGGCGAAAAACGATATATGTCCTTTATCAGTTCAATCCCGCTTTGATCTGGGAGGGACAAATCAATCAAGACCAGGTCCGGCTGGAGTTCCCGTAACAGTTGAAGTCCCTGAGCAGCAGTGCCGGCCTCTCCAACCACTTCATATCTGATGTTTTTCGCGATGATGGTTTTTATCCCTTCCCGGAAAAGCGGATGGTCATCAATAAGCAGGATACGTATTTTCGGCGCCATGGTTTCCCCTGAAAATATACCTGAAGATATCGGAAATGAAACGATATTATCTTCGTATTCATTCCATATGGTTCTGTCAACACGAAAATATGAAATCATTTTTTCTCCAGAACCGACCGCTGGACCCTACCAAACAAACCATCCGGGCAACCACTTTGGAAAAGATAGGATGTTTCACGCAAAAAAGGCATTCATTTTTCACATGAATGCCTTAAATCCGAGCTGGGAATCCATCAGAAAAAAATGGATAGTTTGAGCCCCAAAAAAACCGATTTCAACTTCGGCACTTCATTTAAAAACCATGAAGACAGATGGGGAAGATTAATTACAACCGGGTAACATTGGCTGCTGCCGGGCCTTTGGCGCCTTGCTCCAAATCAAATGACACACGTTCGCCATGGTGTTTTTCTCCATTCAATCTGTTACGGTTCTTCACAAATACGTTAAAATGAGCAAATTGGTTCCGACTGGCATTTATTGCCGTAATCGTCTCTCAATTCGATGTGCAATCATCGGGTCAGCCCATTTGATACCTGTAGACAAATACTGCCAGCGCTCAGGTTTACCGTCTATATGTGTTATTCGATCTTGATCTGGATTTGTTTCGGTTTTTCTTCTTCAGGCTTGGGAATTTCAATTTCAAGGACCCCGTCTTTGAATGTGGCCTTGATGTTGTCCGGATTTATGGCTGAAGGCAGTGTAAACGCCCGGTAAAATGATCCGAAACTCCTTTCCTTCCTGAAATATTTGTCTTCATTCACTTCCTTGATTTCAACACGTTCCCCTTTCAGGGTCAGGACATTGTCCTTGACTTCAATGTTGACATCATCTTTTGTAACTCCGGGAAGTTCGGCATGGATGATAATTGAATCTGCCTTGTCATAGATATCCACGACAGGCTTCCATGCGCTCAAGGCAAAATCTTCATCCGCTACCGAACGGGGGAACGCATCGTGAAAGAGTCGATTGATGCTGTCCTGCAAACTGGCTACAGCGCCATACGGTTGCCATCTGACAAGTGCCATAATTCACCTCCTAAAATTGTTGTGTTTATGTTGCCAATGCATAGGCACTGGCCGATTCAACCTGTAATTTCATGAATACAGCATCTTTTTTCGGATCACACGATATTCCAAAAAACGGAAAACACCCGACAACTCATTTTCAAAAAATGACTTTGACGATGTTGTTCAGAGTGCCGAAACAGTTCGGACACGTCCTTAAATTTTCAGGATCTTGCATCCATTCGCCATCCACCCAGAACTTGTATTCTATGTTTCCGGCCGGCAGTTTCTTTGTTTTTTTCCATTTTCCGTTTCCATCTCTTTTCATCGGATCGGCATCAGGATTCCAGTTGTTAAATTCTCCAACCAGAGAAACTTTCCCGACATCCCCTGCTTGTAATGAAAACTGAATTGCTTTGGTATTCTGTTTCGAGTTGATTTTTCGCATAACGATCCTCCTATGCTGACATACATTATTATGATTTAATCTCAAATCCTTGTCCAGATACGAAATGAGAGAAAAATCATGATTGACCGGCGCTGCTTCATCCCCATGTACATGGTGGACACGGAACCATTTTCGTAAAAACCCGGGCAGATGAAGAGTTCCTCCCCACGGGGTTGCAAACATGGTCCGAATCGGGATTCCAGCAAATGAATTCTCCACCAAGAGAAACCTGTCATTGCCTTGCCTGCTTCCAAAACATACATGATTTCTTTGGCTTTCTGGTCTGCACTGTCTTTTCGCATAATGATCCTCCAATACGGATATGAGCGGCATTGGTTTGCAAATTCGCTCTGGAGACAACATTGATCAGAATAAGAAAGATAATAAAGTCCAATAACTGGCGAACTCATGGCGGATTGATCATCTTATATATTATGTCATTAGGGATTCAGATGTCCATAGAGGGAGGACTTCATTTTGTCTGAGGGAATCTACCAGTCGGGAGTTTCCCCCATTTATCTTACAGAAGGGTCGGGATGCGGGATTTAATGTTTTCCAGGATCTGGACGATATGATTCTTCTTCAAAGGGGAGTTTGATAAATATCTTGGTGCCTTTCATCGGTTGAGACTGAATTGTCATCTGGCCCTGAAGCAGGTTGACCCTTTCCTGCATGCTGCGAATGCCCATCCGTTTTGTGGCGGCGGATAAAAGTTCCTGCGCCTTCACATCAAACCCCCTGCCATTGTCCTCGATGCGAAGGATGATGTTCGGGGATGATCCCAGCAGCAGGATGGTCGCCTGGTCGGCGTCCGCATGTTTGCGGATATTGCTCAGGCATTCTTGAATCAACCGGTAAATATGGATTTCCATATTTCTATCCAGATCTAATCGCAGAAATGCCGGCCGATTGAAAATCAACTGTTTATTTTCCGCTTTTCGGAAGCCTCCTCGCAATAGATCTCAAGCGCCTTCACCAGTCCCATTTCATCCAGGCCGGGAAGGCGCAGGTCATAGGCCAGATTCCTGACTGCCGCAATGGTCTGAGTCAACAGGCTGGAAAATGCTGCCAGTTTCTCCCGTAGCGCAGGGGATATCGATGGATAGATCATTATAAATCGTATCGCAGTTGATTTTCAGCACGGAAAGGTTCTGTGCGATACTGTCATGCAGTTCGCAGGAGATCAGATGCCGTTCATTTTCCTGCGCCTGAATCAGCAGATGAGAAAGTTCGTGGATCATTTCTTCGGCCTCGCTTGTGTTCGGTAATATCGAGGACAAACCGACCAGACTGCATACCGATCCATCGTATCGATAAACGAGCCTTGTGGAAGATCACGTTGGCATGACACCGGCGCGCGTCCTGAACCTGCGAATCGTATACCTGGACACCTGGATTTTCCGAAGAGCTCGATATCCTGCCATGATAGATTTTGGCAATTCGGCAGGGCTGATATTAAACACAGCCTTTCCGATCAGGTGTTCCTTGCTTTTCCCGAAAAAGGTTTCAAAAGCCTTGTTGAAGCCAAGATATTGCCCCTGCCTGTCTTTATAAAAAACCGGAATCGGGATGGTTTCCAGCAGCATGCTCAGGGTAGCCTCGCTTTCTTTGCAAAGCATGCTCTGCTTTCCGCTGTGGCGTCATATCCCTTGCAATATGGATAAAGCCTGATATTATTCTCTTGTTCATCCATAAGAGGCGCGCTGAAGACATCCCAATAACGTTCATTCGGGTTTATCTCCCATATTCATGACGGTGCTTTCAATTTGACGGGTTTGTCCGGCTTTCAGCAGACGGGCAATCGTCACAAATCGGCATTTCGATGATAAAATATGCGATAGCAGCACTGGCCAATAATATGCCTCCATCAAAACATCAAACTCCTGGAGAACTGCCTTATTGACCCATATCAATTTCATCTCATTATCAATATAATAAATCAGATCCGTAGTGGCGTCAAGAATCGTCCGTTTCTGAGCCTCGCTCTTAAAAAGCGCTTCCGCAGCCAGTTGCCGTTCGGTAACATCAAAGAGAAAGTTCAGCGTGGCGGGAAGACCCTTCCAGGTGATCACAACCCCTTTGTTTTCGATCCATTTCATTTCTCCGCCCTTGGTGACGATCCTCAGCAAATAGGTTTCGGGGACTTCTTCGCCGTTAAGCCTTCGCAGATGGTATGCCATGACCATTGACCGATCATCCGGATGCACGATTTCAATAAATGATCTGGAGGTCAATTCCTGCTCTGAATAACCGGAAATGGATACGGCCCGAGGGTTAACCAGTTTAAGAACCCTGTCCTGGGTCACCACGATGCCTATCGGCGCGGTATTTACCAGCAGGCGGTATTTTTTTTCGCTCTCAACCAGCGCCTCCAGGGCCTCATGCTCCAGCGTGATGTCCCGCACAAAAACAGCGATTTTATCCACGTCGCCTTTTGAATTCAGAATCGGCTGAAGGTTATGCTGATATCGCCTTCCCATGCGGATATCCTGAAAATCAAGGGGATGACGCATGGAAAGGACTTCATCCAACCGATCCATTCTCTATTTTGAGATACTTCAGGCGGCAAAAAGTCATAGATGTTCATGCCCGACCATGGCTTCTGCGTTCTGTCCCAGTCTTCGGGCGCCGGTTTTATTGATCATCAGCACCGTCCCCTTCCTGTCGAGCAGCATGGCCGACTCGGAGTTGGCGTCATTAAGGGCCTGAATCGTTTTGTTGCTCTCCAGAAGGGTGTTTTCCAGCCGCTTTCGCTCCGTAATGTCGGTCATCGTCGATCGAAGCTCGCCGACATCGCCGTGATCCGTCAGGATGGGGATGGTATCCATCTGGACAAAAAATTGCCCGCCATCTTTTCTGACAAATTCAAGCTCGCACGTATTTTTCTCCCGGGTCTTTAAAACGGTTTGGCAATGGATATAAAAAATATCCTGAAAATCCGGAAACACAAACTGGCCAAAGTTTTTCGAGATCAATTGACTTCTTGGAAAACCCAACAAATCCGCAGCAGTCAGATTGATCTCAAGGATGATCCCACTTCGGGTTCATCGTAACATATCCGACCGGAGCCAAATCATAGAGTTCAAAATATCTGCATTGCGATATTTCGAGCCTGGCCTGGGTACTGCGAAGCTCATCGTTCTGCATCTCAAGTTCGATCTGATGAATCTTGAGATTTTCGATCAATTCATGAAGATCTCCGATCGCAATTTCATCAAAGGACTGCGGGTTTTCTTTCAGGATGATCCTGGCCCGGTCTTGCAGTTTTTTAAATGCGGCTGTTTTTTCTTTATCCTTTTTCATTGTGCCTCACATCATTATGGATCGGCATAAAAACAAACGATGAATACAAAATTAAAGCTTTCAAGCACAGTGCCGATAGAGTTTTCCGGGAAAACGTTTGCCGAAAAAAACTTCCAGGTCTCTGGAACAGGCGGCGATTTTGGATAGATTCAAGCCGGTCTCGATATTGAGGGAAGACAAAAGATAAAGGGTGTCTTCCGTGGCGATGTTCCCGGCAGCACCTTGAATAAAGGGGCATCCGCCCATGCCGGCAAGGGCCGTATCAAAATGGGAAATTCCGCAGGACATGGCCGCCATGACATTCGCCAGCCCGAGCCCGCGGGTATCGTGAAGGTGCAGAATGACCGGCAGATTGCCGGCCACGGGTTTTACGGAGCAAAGAAGCTGGTGGACCGTCAGCGGCGTTGCCATGCCGGTGGTGTCGGCCAGACAGAGCATGTCTGCGCCGGCTGTCACCAGGTCTTTTGCCATGGCCGACAATCCGATCCTGGGAAATCGTTTCATCGTATCCGCTGCCAAAGGCGCACTGAATGCCTGCCCGGACGTGCATTCCGCTGCCTTTTGGATAAGGCAACCATTTTCAGGCCCATTTTCAGGGCCGCATCCGTGCTCATGCCCGTATTGTTCAGGCTGTGCCGGTTGCTGGCGGATAAGGAAACCTCGATATGGGCCAGATTTGCGGAGATTGCCCGCTCCACTCCCGCCATGTTCAGCGCCAGCGCGCTGAAGGCAACGCCAGGAATTCCGGGCAGCGCGGAAAGAAGCTTTTCCGCATCCGCCATCTGCGGCACCTTGCCGGGATGAACAAATGAAGCCACCTGTATGTGCTTGAACCCGGCGTCAACCAGACGCATGATGATTTCAAGCTTCAGGGCGGTCGGAACGGTTTTTTCCTCGAACTGAAATCCGTCCCGAGGCCCTACCTCGATCAGCGTCACGTGTTTCGGAAACGCTTTGCAAAATACATCCCGAGAATCGGTCACTGCGGGCGACGTCCACAAACCGACTGCATGTTTCCATATTCATCATCTGCATTTTTCTCCTTTTTTTCGTCATATCACAGGCATTAGCGCCGCATAAAGACTAATTGCAATTTCCGGAGATAGTCAGACCGAGACCAAAGGAATCAACAGCTGAAAGCAATGATAAAAACCAATGCTTGAATTACCCATCCGTGACATTTGTCAACTTTCAGCGTTTTTTGCCTTTACAGGATCATTTTCCATTGACAGAGAAACGCTCTCTAACTTAAAACGAAACGACATGGAAACAACAGGTTCAATCCTGCAAACACCTGAAAATGCCAGCACATGCATTCTTTCCAACCTGTGGGACGGATCAGGGTCATTTTTGAATCGCCATCCAATGGCAAATCCCCTTTTCTCTTGCCATTATTACGCACATATGGTATCAAATTGAACAATTAAGATATTTCAATATCACTGAAGCAGATTCATATTCACAATATCCAAAGGAGGACAAGAATGAAATTACAAAAGTTATGGGTATGGGTATCCGTTGCTGTCATGGTCCTTGGCGCAGGCATTGCCACCGCAGGCACACTGGATGACGTCAAGGCCAAGGGATTTGTTCAGGTTGGCGTCAACGGCCAGTTGGCTGGATTCGGCATTCCCGATGAAAAAGGGGAATGGAAAGGGCTGGACGTGGATACCGGACGGGCAATTGCCGCGGCGGTATTCGGAGATGCCAAAAAAATCAAGTTTGTTCCGCTGACCGCCGTTCAGCGCTTTACGGCGCTTCAGTCCGGCGAAATCGATGTTCTGTGCCGTAACGCCACCATGACGCTGACCCGTGACACCTCCCTGGGTCTTGATTTTGCCCAGGTCAATTATTATGACGGACAGGGCTTTCTGGTTCCGAAAAAATTGAACATCAAAAGCGCCAAACAGCTGGATGGCGCAACGGTCTGCGTTCTTCCCGGAACGACCACCGAACAGAATGTCGCGGATTATTTCCGCTCCAAAAACATGAAAATGAAACCCGTTGTCATTGAAAACAACGCCGAACTGAATAAAGCATTTTTTGCCGGCCGCTGCGACTGCCTGACATCGGATGCCTCACAGCTGGCCGGCGCCAGGTCCGTGGCGCCGAATCCTTCAGATTACATCATTTTACCTGAAATCATTTCCAAAGAACCCCTGGCGCCGGCTGTCCGTCATGGCGACAACCAGTGGAAAGATGTTGTCAACTGGACAGTTATGGCCATGATTGAAGCCGAGGAACTGGGCATTACCTCAAAAAATGTGGATGAAATGCTTAAAAGCACGAATCCTTCTGTTCAGCGGTTTTTGGGAGTCGTCCCCGGAAACGGGAAAGCCCTGGGGCTGGAAGAAAATTTTGCCTACAATATCGTCAAACAGGTCGGCAATTACGCCGAAGTGTTTGATCGCAATGTCGGCCCCAAAACGCCATTGGCTCTGGAACGCGGCCTGAACGCGCTGTGGATTAACGGCGGGCTGATGTATTCATCCCCGTTCAAATAAGAACGACCGAATTTTTACCGTCATCTTCTTGTGCAGGGAGCGCACTCCCTGCACAAGAAGCAACGGGATATTGCCCGAAATGATTACCGAGAAAGGATCCCTGGAAGCACAGGCTGCATTCAGGACACCGGTGAATTCCAGAAATTTTCATTGACTGACTAAAACCCACTTTTATGAATCTGGACACTTCCTTGCCATCCAAGAAAGAATCGGAAAATTCCATTCCTTTCTGGCATGACCCCGCCAAGAGAGCCATTGTGTATCAATTGGCAACCCTTGTCGTGGTCGGCCTCATCGGCTACTATCTTTTTTCCAATACCGTGACAAACCTTCACCGGCAGTCCATTGCAACCGGTTTCCATTTTCTGGAAAAAGAAGCCTCTTTTGAGATCGGAGAGTCGCTGATCCGCTATTCCGCGGCCAGCACCTATGCCAGAGCCCTGCTCGTCGGCATCCTGAATACCCTTAAGGTTGCTTTTGTGGGAATTGTCCTGACGATCCTGCTGGGAACATTCGTGGGCGTTGCCAGGCTGTCCTCAAATTGGCTGGTTTCCAGGCTGGCCGCCGCTTACATTGAATTCTTCCAGGATATCCCCATACTGCTTCAACTGATCTTCTGGTATGCTGTTTTTTACGATTCGCTCCCCTCTCCCCGAAATGCGCTGGAGCCGCTTCCAGGCATGTTTCTCTGCAACAGGGGACTGGCCTTTGGCATCCCCGAGCCCCACCCGGCATACAGATATATCGCCATTGCATTTCTGATTGGATGCTTGGGTGTATATTTTCTTCGAAAATGGGCAAGGAAAAGGCAGGATCGGACCGGACTGGCCTTTCCGGTGTTCAGTACGGGATCCGCTATGTTACTGGGATTTCCCCTGATCATCTGGCTTGTTTTCGGAGCCCCGACCGCCATGGACATGCCCCGGCTTTCCGGCTTCAATTTTACCGGCGGAATGAATGTCAGTCCGGAATTTACCGCGCTGCTTCTGGGACTGGTGCTTTATACCGCCGCTTTTGTGGCGGAAATCGTCCGGTCCGGGATTCAGGCGGTCAGCAAGGGGCAAACCGAGGCAGCCATGTCCCTGGGATTAAAACCCTGGCAAACCCTGAATCTTGTCATCCTTCCCCAGTCGCTTCGCATCATCGTTCCGCCTTTGACCAGCCAGATGCTCAATCTCACCAAAAACAGCTCCCTGGCCGTTGCCATCGGTTTTCCGGATTTTGTTTCCGTCGCCAACACCACCATTAATCAGACCGGACAGGCCATCGAGGGCGTTGCGCTGATCATGGTGGTATATCTTATTTTCAGTCTTGTCACCTCGGCATTCATGAACTGGTACAATAAAAAAATCGCACTGGTCGAACGATGATTATTTACCTGGCGCCAAACCTGACACGGATCTCGAATGATGCAGCATTCCAATACAATCCCTGAATGGTCAGACAGACGACATCAAGCCTCCTTTAACCAGCATCGGGGTTATCGGATGGATGAAATCGAATCTGTTTAACGGCATTTTCAATTCGGTGCTGACCATTCTGACGCTTTTTTTCCTGTGGAAAATTCTTCCGCCACTGATCCGGTGGATTTTTGTAAACAGCCTGTGGACATCCACTGCCGCGGAATGCCGATCCGTGAACGGCGCCTGCTGGTCCATCATTTCAGCAAACTACCGCTTCATCCTGTTCGGGTTTTTCCCTCATGAACTGCAGTGGCGCCCCCTATTGGCCATGATTCTGCTGGTCAGCCTGCTGCTGATCAGCAGAAATCGGAAATTCTGGAAACGGCCCCTTTTCTATGCCTGGATCGCGGGTCTTTTGTGCCATGGCCGTCCTGATGAAAGGAGGGATTCTGGGACTTGCTCCGGTTGAAAGCACGCAGTGGGGGGGGCTTCCCCTGACCTTTCTTCTGGCGGTTTTCGGACTGACCGCCGCCTATCCGCTGGGGGTTTTGCTGGCGCTTGGCAGAAGATCCAAAATGCCGGCCATAAAAATGCTCAGCATTATTTATATCGAAATGATCCGCGGGGTTCCCCTGATCAGCCTGCTCTTTATGTCGGCAGTCATTTTTCCGCTGTTTTTACCCGAAGGCATCACCATCAACAAGATTCTGCGGGCGCAGGTCGCCATTATCATGTTTACGGCCGCCTACATCGCCGAAGTGGTTCGCGGCGGTCTTCAGGGAATCGCCAGGGGCCAGTATGAGGCGGCAGAATCCCTGGGGCTGAATTATGTCCAGACCATGCGCCTGATCATTCTTCCCCAGGCCCTGAAAATCGTTATTCCGCCGTCTGTCAGCATCCTGATTTCCGCGTTCAAGGATACGTCCCTGGTGGTCATCATCGGCTTATATGATATTCTCAAAACAACACAGACCACATTGGCCAATCCGAACTGGATGGGATTTTCCACGGAAGCTTTTTTTTCCTGGCCTGCATTTATTTTATATGCTGTTATACCATGTCCAATTACAGCAGAAAGCTGGAAAAAGAACTGGAGACATCATTATGAAACACATGCCATCGGCAGCAGTCCAGTGACTAGACAGATAGTATGAAATTGACCCATTAATTCATTCACATGTTTTGCTGAATGCCGGCATGGCAATTCATATTTGTTAGATTACGGAGCGTTCATGAATACAACCCCCTGCAACCGCTATGAATCTGCCTGAATCCGGTGACGTCATAGAAATCATTGATATGCACAAATGGTATGGTGATTTTCATGTCCTGCGGGGCATCAACCTGACCATACGAAAGGGAGAGCGGATCGTCATCTGCGGTCCGTCGGGTTCAGGCAAATCCACGCTGATCCGCTGCATCAACCGGCTGGAAGAGCATCAGCGGGGGAAAATTATTGTGGACGGCACGGAGCTGACCAGCGATATTAAAAATATTGAAAAGATACGGACTGAAGTGGGCATGGTTTTTCAGCATTTCAATTTGTTTCCCCACCTGACCATTCTGGAAAACCTGACCCTGGGTCCTATTTGGGTACGAAAAATCCCCAGAATCGAAGCAGAAAAAACAGCCATGTATTATCTGGAAAAAGTCCATATCGCGGAACAGGCCAGAAAATTTCCGGGACAGCTTTCCGGAGGTCAGCAGCAGCGCGTGGCCATTGCCAGAAGTCTTTGCATGAAACCCAATATCATGCTGTTTGATGAACCCACCTCCGCCCTGGACCCTGAAATGGTCAAGGAAGTTCTGGATGTCATGATCAGCCTGGCCCAGGAAGGGATGACCATGATCGTGGTATCCCATGAAATGGGTTTTGCCAAAAGCGTCGCGCACCGGGTACTCTTCATGGATTTTGGCCAGATTGTGGAATCCAACACCCCGGAAGCGTTTTTTGAAAATCCGCAAAATGACCGCACCAAACTGTTTCTCAGTCAGATTCTGCACTGACCCTTGTCTGATTGCTTCAGACCAAGATTTGGGCTATCATACGCTTGCATTGCTGGTAGAAGGTGGGCCACCACCTCATGTCTGCAATTAATTTAAAGGATTTCAATGGCATTAAACTGGTTCAAGAAAAACAAGGACACTGAAGATTCGCTTTTGCCGGAGAAGGATAAAACTGCTCCATCGCCGCCGGCTGTCCCGTTGCCTTCCCGCGGCCTGTTTCAGAGACTCAAAGACGGTCTTTCGAGAACCCGTCAGGTTCTGACCACGGACATCGACAAATTGTTTATCGGAAAGCGTCAGATAGATGATGCACTGCTGGAAGAATTGGAAGAGATTCTGATTACCGCAGATATCGGGGTCAAAACCACAACCGATTTGATTCAGCGCATATCCGTAAAATTTTCTTCAGAGAAACTGGATTCCGACGGATTCAAAAATGCCCTCAAGCAGGAAATACTGGAATTATTGAATGTACAGGCACTGTTCCGGATACGGTTTCCAAGCCCCTTGTCATCATGGTCGTCGGGGTCAACGGCGTTGGAAAAACCACCACCATCGGCAAACTGGCCGCACAGTTTGCCGCATGACGGGAAAAAAGTATTGATTGCCGCCGCTGATACTTTCAGGGCTGCTGCCGTTGAACAATTGACCATATGGGCGGAGCGTTCCGGTGCTGAAATTGTCAGGCATAAATCCAATGCGGATCCCGCGGCTGTTGCCTTTGACGGCGTTGAAGCCGCAATGGCTCGAGATATGGACGTGGTTATCATTGATACAGCCGGAAGGCTGCATACGCGCATCAACCTGATGGAGGAACTGAAAAAAATCAGAAGATCCGTTTCCAAAAGAAATCCCGGATGCACCGCATGAAACGCTTCTTGATCCTGGATGCGACAACCGGACAAAATGCCATTTCACAAGCACGATTGTTTCATGAATCCATCGGGGTGACTGCGCTGGCGCTTACCAAACTGGATGGAACCGCAAAAGGCGGAATCGTGGTCAGTATCTGTCATGATCTGAAACTTCCGTTGAAATATATCGGGATTGGGGAAAATATTGAGGATCTTCAGTTGTTTAATTCCGAAGAATTTGTGAATGCCTTATTTTAAGTGCATTGTCCTGAATCCGCAGATTTTTTATTGAAATATCGATTTTTTTTACATTTTGAAGTCATTAACTGTTGACAAACAACGATTTTCTGTTGACATCGCCTGCAGTGTTCTGTAAACACTGCAAATAATCAGGTTCATGAACTACAAACAATCTAAAATGGGGGGCAAGAAGCAATGACAAAATCAGATTTGGTTGACAAGATGGCTCTGGATGCGGGAATTACCAAGGCTGCCGCTGGCGCAGCACTCAATTCCTTCATGGACGGGATCGGCAAGGCGCTTAAGGACAAAAAAGATGGCAAGGTAACGCTGGTGGGTTTTGGAACATTTTTGAAAACCACACGCAAAGCCCGCAAAGGTCGCAATCCCCGAACCGGAGAAGCCATTAAAATCAAAAAGAGCAATGTGGTCAAGTTCCGCCCCGGAAAAAAACTCAAGGATGGGATATAATACCGACTAATTCTTTATTGAATCATTCACCGCAGGAACTGCTGCATCCCCTGTAACCTCACAAAGCCTGCGGTGAAATCAATCTTCTAAAAGACAATATCAAACCGATCGAAGTCGCCCATGTAGGTTTCCCACGTCACATCCACATGGTGAACCCTTGAAAAGGGTGAGCCCTGCCGGCACCATTCCAGCATGGCCTTCACAGAGGGCTCATCTCCTTCAAACAACGCTTCTACCGACCCGTCCGGTCGGTTTCTGACCCATCCCAGCACATTTCTTTGCTTGGCGGCAGCGCTGGGTTTCCGCCCTGAAATATACGCCCTGAACCTTTCCGGTAATCACCACCTTTGCTCTGACCTGTTTTGTCATAACCCATCCTTAAATTGCAGGGAATCTGAAATGCCAGAAGAACGCTTTCGCTATGGCAGAAGAAAAGAAAACACAGCAGCCTGCCCACATGCGGATTCTAAATCAAGCGCTGCTGGAACGGTCTGCCCGAAGCGGAATCAGGCAATTTTCCTTCAAGAAGCTGCATCAGGGCGGACTCGTCAATGATCTCAACGCCAAGTTTTCCGGGCCGCTTCCAGCTTGGAACCGGCGGCTTCTCCGGCAACCAGATAGCTGGTGTTCCGGCTGACAGCGCTGGCGACTTTTCCTCCGGATGCCTCGATCAAGGCCTTTGCCTGACTCCGGGTCAGATTGGGAAGGGTTCCCGTAAGGACAAAGGACTTGCCTTCAAGCGTTTTTCCGGCAACCGGGATCACCAGACAGGATTTCAACACCGTTTTCCAGCATTCTATCAAGGATTTCCCTGTTGTCCGGATCACTGAAAAATCCATATACGCTCTCTGCAATGGTCTTGCCAATGCCTTCAACCGCTGCCAGGGACTCCGGAGTCTGCTGCATCACCGCGTTCAGACTTCCCCATTTTCTGGCCAGAATGTCGGCGATATTCTCTCCCACATGCCGGATTCCCAGACTGTACAAAAAACGGTTCAACTGGTATTTTTTTACTCTGGTCAATGGCGGATATCAGGTTTTCAGCGGACTTTTGTCCCATGCGGTTTAATTTTAGCAGTTTTTCAATGGTCAGTTGAAAAATATCCGCATAAGAGGTCAACAGACCCGCATCCACCAGTTGCCCGGCCAGCTTCTCGCCCAGGCCATCCATGTCAAATGCGCGTTTGGAAGCAAAATGAATGATATTTTCCTTGAGCTGCGCCGGGCATCGGGCATTGAAACACCGAAGTGCGGATTCAAGCCTGTCGGAATTTTCCAGCGACGACCGGATGGCTTGCGAACCGCAGGCAGGACAGGTTGCGGGCATCTGAAACACGGTTTCATTTCCGGTCCCGTTTTTCGGTGACGACCTTGACGATCTTGGGAATCACATCCCCTGCTCTTTCCACAAAAACCGTATCGCCGATGCGAATATCCTTGCGCTGAATCTCTTCTTCATTGTGAAGCGTGGCGCGGCTGACCCAGACGCCGCCGATCCTGACCGGTTCCAGATGGGCAACCGGGGTCAGAACGCCGGTCCGGCCCACCTGAACTTCGATGGCCTGAATTCGCGTGGTTCCCTGAACAGCCTGAAACTTCCAGGCAATGGCCCATCGGGGGCTTCTGGCTTTTTCGCCAAGAATTGCCTGATACCGGAGGCTGTCGACCTTGATCACCACGCCGTCAATATCATAGGGAAGGCCGGAGCGGCTTTCTTCCAGTTCGCGGTAGTATTCCAGAACCTGGTCCAGCGTCAGGCAGGGACGGATCAGGGGGTTTACCTTGAATCCCATGGACTTCAGCCGGTTAAGGGTATCCCAGTGGGAGTCGCTGTTCAGGCCAGGGGCCAGTCCCGTGCCATAGATAAAAATATCCAGAGGCCGCGTGGCGGTTATCGAAGAATCCAGTTGCCGAAGCGATCCGGCAGCCGCATTTCTGGGATTGGCAAAAACCGGAAGGTTCTTATCCTCGCGGCTTCGATTCAATTTCTCAAAACCCTTGCGGTCCATGATGATCTCACCCCGGACCTCCAGCCGCCCTTCAAACGCACCGGCCGGGAGCTGAAGCGGAACCGAGCGGATGGTCCTGACATTGGCGGTAATCACTTCTCCGGTCATCCCGTCCCCGCGGGTGGATGCCATGACCAGTTTTCCGTCTTCATAGACCAGCTCGACCGCAACGCCATCCAGTTTCGGCTCCGCGGTATAGAGAACCGCATCCTGAATTTGAAGCGCTTTTTTCACCCGGATGTCAAACTCGATAATATCCTGAGCACGACAAACGCATTGTCCAGGCTGAGCATCGGAAGGGAATGGGACGTGGTTTCAAACACGGCAAGCGGCGGCGCTCCCACGCGAGCCGTAGGCGAATCCGGACTTTGCAGGTCGGGATGCGCTTTTTCAAGCGCCATCAACTCCTGCATCAGGAGATCATATTCCGCATCCGATATTTCAGGATTGTCCTGCACATGATACAGGGTGTTGTGACGGTGAAGGGTCTGACGAAGGGTTTCAATCCGATCCTTAACCGTTGCAGTTCGCCGGGGTATTCATGATTTTCAGATCCCAAAGCCGGACTAAAGCCCCAGATAGGCTTTCTTGACGGCTTCATTGCTCAGAAGGTTCGGGGCGGAATCGCACATCGTGATGGCGCCGTTTTCCATGACATAGCCCCTGTGAGCCACTTTAAGGGCCAGATTGGCATTCTGCTCCACCAAAAAAATGGTGGTGTTGTTTTCCGCATTGATTTTCTTGATAATTTCAAAAATCTGGCGAACAATCAGGGGCGCAAGCCCCAGAGAGGGTTCATCCAGCAGCAGCAGCTTCGGTCTGGCCATCAGCGCCCGGGATATGGCCAGCATCTGCTGCTCGCCGCCGCTGAGCGTTCCGCCTGCCTGATGCCTTCTTTTGGAAAGAATCGGAAACAAGTCCCAGATATAGGAGAGATCTTTTCGAATATTGTCCTTGTCTTTCCGTAAAAAAGTGCCCATATCGAGGTTTTCCGCAACCGTCAGATAGGGGAATATCCTGCGACCTTCCGGAACCTGACTGATTCCCAGAAAGACAATCTTTTCCGGGCTCATTCCGTGAATGGGCTTTCCCTTGAAGACGATTTCTCCCTGCCTCGGCGGAACAAGTCCGGAAATGGACATCAGGGTGGTGGTTTTGCCGGCGCCGTTTGCACCGATCAAGGTAATGATTTCCCCTTCGGCAACCTCCATGCTGATGTTCTTCAGGGCCTGAATATTGCCGTAATACGTTGAAACGCCATTTACCCTAAGCATCAATTTCTTCTCCAAGATAAGCCTTGATCACCACGGGATTGTTGCGGATTTCTTCAGGGGTTCCCTGTGCGATCTTCTTTCCATAATCCATGACAAATATCCGGTCCGATAAACTCATGACGAGTTTCATGTCATGTTCAATCAACAGAATGGAAACCCCTTCCTCATCCCGAATCCGCGTGATCAGATCGTCCAGTTCAAGCGTTTCCTGGGGATTCATTCCTGCCGCCGGTTCATCCAGGAGAATCAAGAAAGGTTCCGTGGCCAGAGCCCTGGCGATTTCAAGGCGCCGCTGCGCGCCATAAGGAAGATTCTTGGCCTGATCATTGACATACCTGGCAAGCCCGATTTTTTCCAGAATCCGGTAGCTGTCATCCACAACAGCCTGTTCTTCCCTGACCATGGCCCGGTTGCGGAATATGGCGCCGGCCACCCCGGAATGGGTCCGGCAGTGCCTGCCGATCATCACATTTTCCAGAACCGTCATGTTCGGAAACAGACGGATGTTCTGAAACGTGCGGGCCATGCCTTTTTCGGTTACCTGGTTGGGCTTTAATCCGTTGATCCGTTCGCGTTTTTGCGCACCTGCGGCCCTGGGGGAAGAAATGAGAATATCCCCTTCGGTTGGCGAATAAATACCGGTAATGCAGTTGAAAAAAGTGGTTTTGCCGGCCCCGTTGGGACCGATCAGCGCAACGATTTCACCCCTTCGGATATCGATGTTCAGATGATCCAGGGCACGAAGTCCGCCAAAATCCATCGTCAGGTTGTTTACTTCAAGTATGGTTTCCATCAGCCTATCATTAAGGTAGTCATCAGTCAGAAGTGGAAAGCGACACGGAAACCGGTGTCCGATCTTCCATCCGTTTTCTTGACTGGAGCATGCGCATCAAGGATGTTATCGGGCTGGAACTTATAACTTCGGCGAACATTGGCGACGATCCCCTGAGGGCGAAAAACCATCATCAGGACCATGATGGCCCCGAAAATCAGCATTCTGTATTCGGAAAACGCCCTGAGGTATTCGGGAAGAAGGATCAGGATCAGGGCCGCGATGGCAACGCCGACAATGGAGCCCATTCCCCCCAGAACGACAATGGCCAGTATCATCGCCGATTCCAGAAAAGTGAAACTGGCAGGATTGATAAACGTTGTTTTGGCGGCAAAGATGACCCCAACCATTCCGGCCCAGGTGGCGCCAAGGGCAAAAGCCGTCAGCTTGGTCCGGGTTTTATCGATTCCCATGGCCTGACAGGCCACTTCGTCCTCTCTTAAGGCGATCCATGCGCGCCCGATTCGGGAATTCTGCAACCGGTTGACAACAAAAATGGTAAACAGGACCATGCCGATCATCACAAAATACAAATAGATGATGGAACTGGAAAGAGACAGTTGAATGCCGAACAGGGAAGGCCTGGAAATATGGGCAATGCCGCTGGGTCCGAATGAAAATTCGTTCCAGTTTTCCAGAATCAGGCGAATGATTTCTCCAAAACCAAGGGTGACGATGGCCAGGTAATCCCCCCGCAGGCGCAATACCGGAAAGCCCAGAAGAATCCCGAAAAAAGCCCCCATCACCGCACCCATCGGCAGCACGATCCAGAACCCCAATCCGAAATGGTGATTCAAAAGGCCATAGGTGTAAGCGCCGACCGCATAAAAGGCGACATATCCCAGATCCAGAAGTCCGGCAAGCCCGACAACGATATTCAGCCCCAGCCCCAGCACGATGTACATGAGCGCCGTGATCATGATATTGGTCTGATAGGTATCCATCACAAAAGGAAAGATCACCACAAAACCGATGCCGGCAACAAAAGCCGGAATGGCGTATCTGCGATCTGACAGGATCCGCTGGAAAAACGATGGCGCGTCTGCGCTGCCGGTACTCGCCATCTTTTTTTCCGATTTCTTTTCGCCAGAGCAGATACCGCCAGACAAAAGAAAGCAGAAAGCTTCCGATGCCGACATAAACCATGTTTTCCCACCGCCACAGCACCAGCTTTTCCGTGGTATTGACCCGAATGACCATGATCGGAAAGGTCAGAAACATGAACCAGAGAGACACCAGAAGCCGATTTTTTTATTTCAGATAAAGTTGGCATAATATTATGATAGATTGAGCGGTTCAGGGATTGAAACGATAATCAAATTCACCAATTCCTGGATCCTAAACTTTTTGCGTGGTTGATCTTCCCAGAAGCCCCGCAGGTCTGAAAATCAGAATCAAAACCAGCAGCGCAAACGCAAAAACATCTTCATAGTCACTGGACACATAGCCGGTTGCAAAGCTTTCGGTCAGACCCAGAATCAGACTGCCCAGCACCGCGCCGGGAATGCTTCCGATGCCTCCCAGAACCGCTGCGGTAAATGCCTTGATTCCCGCAATAAAGCCGATGAAAAAATTGATCTGTCCGATGTGGGATGCAATCAATACGCCGCCAACCGCTGCCAGGGCAGATCCGATGACAAACGTCATGGAAATCACCTGATTGACATTGACGCCGACCAGCATGGCCATGCTGCGGTCCTGGGCCGTTGCCCGCATGGCCTTTCCGATTCTGGTATATTTGATCAGCAGCGTCAGCAGCACCATGATAACCGTGGTTGTAAGCAGGATGACAAGTTGCGTGGATCGAAGGATGTGGGAATAGGGTTCCCAGAATTCAAAATCAGGAATCAGGCTGGGAAACGGCAGAAAATCCGATGTCTGGGCAAGAAGAACATAGTTTTGAAGAAAAATGGACATCCCGATGGCGCTGATCAGGGGAGAGAGACGCGGGGCATGGCGAAGGGGTTTATAGGCGATTTTTTCAACCGTATACCCGTAAGCCGCGGCATACACCGCTGCCGCAATCGAGGCCAGAACCAGAATCGCAAATTGATTCAATCCCATGACCGTCAGAACGCTGGCCACGATGAGTGCCGTGAAAGCACCGATCATGTAGATTTCGCCGTGGGCAAAATTGATGAGTTCGATGATTCCATAGACCATGGTATAGCCAAGGGCGATCAGCGCGTAAATGCTGCCACGCGTCAGGCCGCCCAGAAAAAGCTCAAAGAAATATTCCATTGATATTCAGCCTGCTCCCTGTTGAACCGGCACCGAAAAACCATTCACCTGGACATGGGTAAAAAACAGGGGGCAGGTATCGGCCGTACCTGTCCCCTGAGATATTCAACAATTCAGATGGTTATTTCTTCAACTCAACATATTTTCCGTCCTTGACCTGATAAATCGAGAATCCCACGCCGATGGCATCCCCGCGATCGTCAAATTTGATTTTTCCGAGCGGCGTATCCACATAATCGGTCCGCAGGGCCTTGACGATGGCATCGTAATCGGTCGATCCTGCTTTCTGAATGGCGTTCAAAAGCGCCTGAGTGGCTGCATATCCATTGATGGAAAACACGCCCACATCTTCGCCGTATGCTTTTTTATAGGCTTCTTTTACAGCTTTATCCATCGGATTGCTTGAGGTGTCTTTGGGGCCGGTTGCATAGACGCCTTCTGCATATTTCCCGGCAACTTTGATAAAGGTTTCGTCCTTAACACCGTCATCAGAAATAAAAACCGTTTTCATCTTGCTTTTTCGCATCTCGCTGACAATTTTTGAGGCTTCCGGGTGATATCCGCCGAAAATAACCGCTTCAGCACCGCTTCTCTTGATCTTGTTGACAACTGAAGAATAATCCACAGCTCCGGGGGTTATCCCCTCGAAAAGGACAACCTGGCCTTTTCCGGATTTTTCAATGAATGTTTTTGCATATTCAGCCAGACCTTTTCCATAATCGCCTTTATCATGAAGCACGGCAATTTTTTTGAGCTTCAGGGTATCCAGGGCAAAATCGACTTCCAGCTTGGCCTGGGCATCATCGGAGGCGATGGTCCGGAAAAAATTGGGGTATTTTCCGCTCTGGGTAAGGTCCGGATTCGTAGCAGAAGCTGAAATGGCAACAATCTTGGCGTCTTTATAAATATCCAGAGCCGCTTTTGTCGCACCGCTGCAGACATGACCCACAACCGCAACCACGCCATCGGATACCAGCTTGGTTGCCGTATTGGTGGCCACTTCCGGCTTACACACATCATCTTCTGCAATGACTTCAACCTGTTTTCCCAGGATTCCGCCCTTGGCATTCACATCCTCGACCACCAGCTTGGCTGCCTTGACAATCGGCAGTCCATAAGAGGCCAGATCCCCGCTGTGAGCGCCGCCAATACCGATTTTGATGGTATCGGCTGCAACGCCGGACCCTGTAAATGCCAGCACCATCAGCCCTGCAACGATGGCGGTAATGAGCCGCTTATTCATGGAATTTTTCTTCATAACCCCTGTCCTCCTTTTTAAATTGTTATGATATTAAATACTTCACTATGAATTTCTTATAATAAAAACCGTCGAAATGAGTCAAGACAAAAGAATTTGCTTTTTGGCTTGGAATTCATTAAAATCTTATGAAAATCATGATGGATATTTTAGGTGAATCAACTCAGAGGCCATTGAATCTCGTGAAACGCATCGGACTGGTCGTAAAAAACGATCATCTGGCCATTCAGAAGGCCGACGAACTTGAAATCTGGCTGAAATCCAGGGATATCGATGTTTTCAGAAAAGAGAATGTTTTTCCCAAAGCACGCTGTTTCCGGCTCCCGATCATTCTCATGCCCCGAATGACCTGTTCTGTGTTCTGGTCCTGGGAGGTGACGGGACTTTCTTAAGCGCTGTCCGGTGGATAGGCGATGCCCCCATACCCATTTTAGGGGTAAAATTCGGCGAAGTCGGATTTCTGGCCGAAATCTCCGAAGACAATCTGTTTGAGGCGGTCAACGCAATTATTCATCAGGATTTTACAACCAGCCCCCGGATGCGTCTTCGGGCCGATATCCTTCGAGAGGATCAACTCATTGCCTCTGAAACCGTTCTCAATGATATCGTCATCAACAAAGGCGCGCTGGCGCGCCTTGCCAGCATCAAAACCCTTCTGGACAACCATTATTTAACCACATACCGGGCGGATGGCCTCATTGTGGCCACCCCCACGGGCTCAACCGCATACTCCCTTGCGGCCGGCGGGCCTATCGTTCACCCCACGGTTCCCGGCATCATTCTGACACCCATCTGCCCGTTTACCCTGACCATCCGACCCCTGATAATTCCGGATTCGGTTGTCATTACCATTGTCCTTGAAAAAGAGGCTTCGGATGTTCTGGTCACATTTGACGGCCAGTCCGGCATTGAACTCCACAACAACGACACGATCAGGATCCAGAAAAGCCCTTATCCGGTGCAGATGATCAAGCTCCCTGGTCAGCGTTATTTTGACCTGGTAAAAGCCAAGCTGAGATGGAGCGGCGGTCGCGTTTAGGATATTGACTTCCCGCCATCCTTTGATTATAAATGACACAGATTCAATGGTCAAAACGTAACCTGATAAAATAGCAAACGACATGTTCAATCACTCAAAACCTTCTGTCTCAGTAAATAAAAATCATCTTGCAGACATGGCGAATCTGATCTGCTCGATGATCTGTGTTTTTCTCTTTTCTGCCTGCGGTGCTATGAGTGCGTATCACCATGCAGCTCTTGATACCCCTTCCCGGCATGTGGACAACGGGATGAAATTTTTACAAATCAATAAAATTGATGCGGCTGTTCTCGGAATTTTCTCGCGCTACCGAACTGGATCCGGAATATGCGCCGGCTTACACGGGGCTGGGACTGGCTTATGGCAGAATGGGAGATTTTGTTAAAGGCTATGAATTCATTGAATTGGCTGCTAAAAAAGCACGGGGATATGAACAGGAATCCGCTGTAAAAGATGCGCGGATACAACTGGACACCCTGAAAAAAAACCTCTGACATTTCATCTGTCTCCCGGGCAGTTATCTGGAGAAGTGGCATTCCGCATCTGCCCTGCCGTTCAACCCGCTCCAAGTGAGCATTTTTTGTTCAAATCGTTCACCGCGTAAAAGACCGGATCCGGACTAGCTCAATTCTGGTAATTACCCTTCAATTAACCGTTTCAAGCAATGTTTCCATTTTTCCTTGACTTGAAACGCCGTGTAACTTAAATGATATACATTAATCAATAACCCCCCTGTTATTAACTTTATGGTGGAAATATCTATGAGCTGGGACTGGGAAAAATTAAAAGAACAGCAGCAAAGCAAAAGCGGCCCCAATATGCCGCAATTGAATGAACTTGCCGACAAACTGAAAAATATCAAACTCCCTGGCGGTCCGATTGTGATTGTTCTGGCCGTAATCCTGTTTCTGGGAGTTTCCATGTTTTACACCGTGGATGTCGATGAGGTGGGCGTGGTGCAGCGTTTTGGCAAATATGTGCGAACGACCCAGCCCGGCCTGAACTTCAAGCTGCCCACTGGAATTGAAAAAGTAACCAAGGTTAAAGTCCGCCGCATTTATAAAGAGGAATTCGGGTTCAGCACCAATCGTGAAGGAGACCAGCGAAAGTTTTCTGCAAACACCGAGGATACCGGCGTTACGTTGATGCTTACCGGTGATTTGAACGTGGCGCTGGTTCCCTGGATTGTACAATACCGCATTAAAGACCCCTATAATTTTTTGTTCAAGGTCAAGGATATCCGCCGGCTGCTGACGGATATGTCGGAAGCCGCCATGCGGCTGGTTGTCGGGGACCGCAGTGTTAACGAGGTGATCAGCAAGCGGGAAGAAATCGCGGTCGAAGCAAAAAACATTCTTCAAAACGAACTGGATAATGCCGAATCCGGCATTCAGATCGTCACCATCGAAATGAAAAAAACCAATGTTCCGGACCCGGTTCAGCCTTCGTTTAACGAAGTCAACCAGGCGGTTCAGGAAAAAGAAAAAATGATCTATCAGGCCAAGGAAGACTACAACAAGGCCATACCGAATGCGCGCGGGGAGGCGGACCGGACCATCAAGGCCGCCGAGGGATTTGCCCTGGATCGCGTCAACCGCGCAAAAGGGGATGCCTCAAGATTTATCGCTCTTTATACTGAATACGATAAAGCCAGGGATGTCACCAAACGCCGGCTTTATTTGGAAATGATGAGCAGTATCTTCCCAAAAATCGGCGAAAAATATATCGTGGACTCGGATCAAAGCAATCTTCTTCCTTTTCTTAACCTCGGAAAAAACAGAGGGGCCTCAAAATGAATTCCAAAGTTTTATTGGTCATTGTTGCCTGCATCGCCATTATGATGGCTTATACATCGGCCTACATCGTGAATGAAACCGAGCAGGTCGTGGTCACCCAGTTTGGCCGCGTGGTTGGCACCCCCAAGCTGGCTCCCGGGCTATATTTCAAGGTCCCGTTTATCCAGGAAGCAACGTATTTTCCCAAAAACCTTCTCATGTGGGAAGGCGATCCCGGTCAGATTCCCACACTGGATAAAACCTATATCTGGGTGGATGTTTTTGCCCGCTGGAAAATCGTGGACCCGATCAAATTCTTTCAGACCGTCAACAATACGGTCAGCGCCCAGAGCCGGCTGGACGACATCATTGATCCGGCAACCCGCAACTTTATTACATCCTACAGGCTGATTGAAGCGGTCAGACGGAGCAACCGGGAACTGGATACATTTGAAATCGGCCTGGAAGATATTCAAAAAGAACCGGCGGAGAAGATTACTGCAGGAAGGGATAAAATTACCCAGGGAATTCTGGAACAGGCCCAGCCCAAATTGACTCCTTTCGGCATCGAGTTGGTGGATGTCAAAATCAAACGCATCAACTACGTGGAACAGGTCCGGGAGTCCGTTTATGGCCGGATGATTGCGGAACGAAAGCAGATAGCGGAGAAGTTTCGGTCTGAAGGAAAGGGAGAGGCCGCCAGAATCATGGGTGAAAAGGAAAGGGATTTAAAACGGATCACTTCCGAAGCCTACCGGACCGCTCAGGAGATCAAAGGCAAGGCCGATGCCGAAGCTACAAGACTTTATGCCCAGGCATACGGCGTTGATCCGGAATTCTATTCGTTTACCAAATCCCTTGAGGTTTACAATGAAACGCTGGGTGAGAATAGTTCGGTTGTGCTTTCAACCAGTGCTGAATTCCTGAAATATCTGAAAGGATACAAATAAAGCAGGTTACAGCAGCACCTGAATGCCCAAGTTAACGGATTGACCAGCATTGTCAAGCTGGAAAAAGAAAAGCACTGACGCAACGACGGAAAAGCCGTTAAGCGAAAGTGCTTTTTCTTTGTACAGAAAAGATTCCAGGCATCTTATTTACCTTTCCTTCTCTGGTGGCGTGTACGGGCCAAAAGCTTTTTATGTTTATGCTTTCTCATTTTTTTTCTTCTTTTTTTAATGACACTTCCCAACCGATCACCTCCCTTCATGAATCTTCAATTGTCCTATTTCTCACAACTCCAACAAAATTTCAACCCTTTTATCTGATACCAGATGAATCTTTAATGAACGCAGCCGTCAGGATTCAATCCGCCGGTTCCAGACCATCTGGAGTCCATTTACCCTTGTAATTCAGGGTAAATATATTGACACCGATAAGTGCTTATGATAGCGATTCCCCATAATGGATCATCAGCAGGATGTCCCGGCATTTTTTATTCTTCAGATTATTTTGGGTTTTATCTGATTCAAACAAAGGAGCTTCCATGACACACCCCACACCCCCTTTATCCGGTGAAAATACTCCTCCTGGATGACGAAGATGTCATTCTTCTCACAGATGAAATACCTCCCGCAGAAAGCCATGACATGACTGAAATCTGCCAGCTCTGATGACCGTTCCGAGTCTCAGGAAGTGTTGAAGTTATCTGAGACGCCGAAATGAAAAGCCTGCCATTATGGATCTTACCGATGTCATTGAAGCCGTCGGATATTCAAGACGGAACTCCCACCGGACTTTTCCGTATCAGAAGCGGATATTCTTAATTTCGATCTGGAAGAAATTCCTCCACGCGCACCGGAATGAATTTTCCGGCTTACACGGGAGATTGCCTCGATCGAAGAAACCATCACGCCGACTGATAATCTTCACCAGGCTGTTGGTGAAGCAAACAAAGTCCCTGCATCAGATGATCTTCAGCGTTCAATTGATGAGGTGGTTCACGATTCCCAGGTCCCCCTCAGGATTTTTCCGGCTTTTCTCCTGAAATCAGCGAACCCAGGGAATTCTCTGTACGAATAAAGACGATTTATCTTTCCTGTCCCAGGATCGGATCGATGCTGCCATGGAACGGGTGATTCGAAGCCTTTTTGCAGAAAAAATTGAACAAATTCTGGATGAAGTCATCACCGCGACGGTTAACCGGGAAATCGAGAATCTAAAAACCATGTCTGATGGATTATCTGACATCCGGCAAGACCGATCATAAAATCAAGTCTTGAACTGAAAATTATTGCTGGATATGGTTCTGAAATTGGGGATTAGGCTAAGAATCCCCTTTTCGATTTTATGGATGTCCAACCCAACCGGAGGATGTTCATGACAATACTGGCCAATGCGCTGAGGAGTAAGTAACGCTTATGGATCAACCCGATAAAGGATACGAACCCCAGAATGTCGAAAAACGCTGGTATGCTTTCTGGGAAGAACACCAACTGTTTGCTGCAAATGAAAGCGACTCTCGCCCCGGTTATTCGATTGTCATTCCCCCTCCCAATGTCACGGGCGTCCTTCACATGGGACATGCGCTGAATGTGACGCTTCAGGACATTCTATGCCGGTATCACCGATTGAAAGGCCACAATGTTCTCTGGATGCCCGGCACGGACCATGCCGGCATTGCCACGCAAAATGTGGTGGAAAAAAAGCTGGCAACCGAAGGACGAAGCCGCCATCAACTGGGTCGGGAGCAGTTTATTGATGCGGTATGGGAATGGCGGAAAGAATCCGGCAGCGCCATCATCCATCAACTCAAGCGACTTGGCGCATCCTGCGACTGGAAACGGGAGCGTTTTACGATGGATGAAGGACTGTCTCTGGCTGTCAGAAAGGTGTTTGTTCAGCTTTATCACGAAGGCCTGATTTATCAGGGCGACTACATCATCAACTGGTGCCATCGCTGCCATACCGCGCTGTCTGACCTCGAAGTCGAGCATGAAGAGATTTCCGGCAATCTTTATCATATCCGTTACCCCTTCTCCAATGATTCCGGCGGCATTGTGATTGCCACCACCCGGCCGGAAACCCTTTTCGGAGATACGGCCGTGGCGGTTCATCCGGAAGATGAACGATATCAGAATCTGCCTTCCGACACGGTCCTGCTGCCGCTGACCGACCGCCGCATTCCCATTATTCGGGACGCCTATGTGGGAATGTCCTTTGGAACCGGCGCATTGAAAGTGACGCCGGCCCATGATCCGAATGACTTTGAAATCGGAAACCGCCACAACCTTTCCCGGCCCAAAGTCATTGACGATAACGGCCTGATGACGGACGGCGCCGGCAGGTTCGAAGGAATGGATCGATTCAAATGCCGGGAAGCCGTTGTTCAGGCGCTTCAGGACCAGGGACTGCTGGTCGGAATTGAGCCTTATCCGCACAACGTCGGCCACTGCTATCGGTGTAAAACCGTTGTCGAACCCAATTTATCCAGACAGTGGTTTGTTACAGGCCAAACCCCTGGCTGAAAAAGCCATCGCCGCGGTTCAAAATGGCCAGACCCGAATCATCCCCGAGGTCTGGGCCGCCAATTATTACGACTGGCTGAACAATATCCGGGACTGGTGCATTTCCAGGCAGATCTGGTGGGGACACCAGATTCCGGCATGGACCTGCGAGGCCTGCGGAAAGATGACCGTATCCCTGACGCCGCCCGAGCACCTGCGATGTCTGCGGCCATTCGGCGCTGATTCAGGAAACCGACGTTCTGGATACCTGGTTCAGTTCCGCGCTGTGGCCGTTTTCCACGATGGGATGGCCGGAAAACAGCCCGTTGTTGAAAACATTTTATCCCACTTCCGTTCTGGTAACCGGTTTTGATATTCTTTTTTTCTGGGTTGCCCGAATGATGATGATGGGAATCCATTTCATGGACGATGTTCCCTTTAAGGACGTGTATGTCCATGCCCTGGTTCGGGATGAAGCCGGCAAGAAAATGAGCAAGTCCAAAGGCAACGTGATTGATCCGCTCATCGTCATGGATCAGTACGGCACGGACGCCTTTCGCTTTACCCTGGCCGCATTTGCCGCCCAGGGCAGGGACATCAAGATGTCTGAAAAGCGGGTTGAGGGATACCGCCATTTCATCAACAAGCTCTGGAATGCGTCCCGCTTTGCCTTGATGCACGTCAACTCGGATTCAACGACCATCTGACGCCCGGAACATTATCTCTTCCCAATCAATGGATTTTATCCCGGTCCGAAAGCGTGGCCCGATCTGCCGCAGAGGCGATTGAAGCCTATCGTTTCAATGATGCGGCCGGTCTTCTCTACCATTTTGTCTGGCATGAACTCTGCGACTGGTATCTTGAAACCGTCAAGCCGGCCTTATACGGAAAAGAAGGGGAGCCGATCCTGAAGCAGACGCGGGCGGTGCTGTGGCAGGTTCTGAAAAACACCCTGATCTGTCTTCACCCGTTTATCCCTTTTGTAACGGAAGAAATCTGGCATATGCTGCCCGGAACTGAGGGCTCCATCATGAATGCAAGGCTTCCCCAGGACAGCGATCCCGGACTTTGGCCGGTTTGTGAATCCCGAAGCCGAACAGCAAATGGCCATCATTATCAGCATCATTACCGGCGTCAGAAATATTCGCGGCGAGATGAATCTTGCGCCGTCCTTAAAACTGAATGCCCTGATTCAAACCGATCATGCTCAAATCACGGACACGATTCACCGGCATGGAGATATCATCACCCATCTGGCAAGGCTGGAAAAACTTTCGGTTGACCTGCCGGGAGAAAGGCCCAAGGCTGCGGCAACCGCCATTGTCGAGGGCGCCATCATTTATGTTCCCCTGGAAGGGATCCTGGATCTTTCCAAAGAAATCCAGCGCCTGGAAAAGGAAATCGAAAAGCTGAACAACGAGTTGACCGGCGTTTCCAAAAAACTGAATAATGAGGATTTTCTGGGCAAAGCACCTGCGGATATCATTGAAAAAGTCAAGGAAAAGCACGCGGCCCTGTCTGATAAACAGCTGCATCTTCAAAATCAACCTGGATAAAATCAAGGCGGTCATATGACACCGTTCCTTGCCCAATTAATCGACATGGCGCTTGCCGAAGATATCGGCACCGGCGACATCACCACCGATTATCTGGTTTCCTGCAACAGCCAGGGACGCGGCATCATTGTCGCCAAAGAAGACCTGGTTCTTGCCGGACTGGATATCGCAAAAACGGTTTTCCAGCGGCTTGATCCAGAGGTTCGCGTTCAATCCGCCTATGAAGACGGGGCGGAAATCGTCTGCGGGGAAACGGTGCTGTTTTGGAAGGCAGCCTCAGGGCGCTTCTGACCGCGGAGCGGCCTGCCCTTAATTTTTTACAGCACCTGTCCGGCATTGCCACCCACGTGCGCACTTATGTAAACGCCCTTAAGCATCGCCGGGTTCGGCTGGTGGATACCCGAAAAACAACACCGGGATGGCGGGTTCTTGAAAAATATGCGGTGCGTATGGGCGGAGCGCATAACCACAGGATGGGGCTTTTTGACGGCATTCTGATCAAGGACAATCACATCGCGGCCTGCGGCGGAATTCAGCAGGCTGTCGCTGCAGCCAGAAAACAGATTTCGCATCTTATCAAGATTGAAGTTGAGGTCTCGGACCTTGCCGGCGTCCATGAGGCCCTTGAATCCGGGGTGGACATCATTATGCTTGACAATATGGACATCCCCCATATTCGGGAGGCGGTTTCCGTCATTCAGAACCGGGCCATCGTTGAAGTCTCCGGAGGCGTCACCCTGAAGCATTTAACCGATCTTGCGGAAACCGGCGTTGATTTGATTTCGGTCGGCGCGCTGACGCATTCGGCAAGAGCCGTGGATCTCAGCATGAGAATTCAATAATCAGACAATGGGTGATAGGTCGCAAAAGCCTGTGGAAATCCATGATGGCCTCTGGATCCATCACCCATGGCCCATTTGCCCCTAACAAATGATCCCTATTCGCGACACCCTTTCTTCAAAGAATTACCCGGTGGTCAACACCGCCATTATCGGGGTGAATGTACTGGTTTACCTGATCCAGATGGCCCATGGGAGGACAGGAAGACCGATTCATATACATTTACGGCCTGGTGCCTGCCCGATATTCCTGCCCCATGTCGCTTCCTACTTCAGCTTCGAGCAGCAGCTTTTTTCCCTCGTTTCCTTTATGTTTCTCCACGGCGGTTTCTGGCATCTTCTGGGAAATATGTGGTCCCTGTATATATTTGGCGACAATATCGAAGATCGCATGGGCTCTTTCCGGTACCTGCTGTTTTATCTGCTCTGCGGATTGATATCCGGCCTGTCCCATTTGCTGCTGAATCCCGATTCCAATGTTCCCACCATCGGCGCCAGCGGCGCCATTGCCGGTGTCATGGGCGCTTATTTTCTGCTGTTTCCCAAATCCCGAATCCTGACCCTGATTCCCATCCTGTTTATCCCTTTTTTTATTGAAATTCCGGCTTATTTTTTTCTGGGAATCTGGTTTCTACTGCAGTTTCTGAGCGCCGCAGGCAGCCATGGCAGCGCCGGCGGCATTGCCTGGTGGGCGCATATCGGCGGGTTCATTTCCGGAATGATCCTACTGAAACTCTTCCACACGCTTCCGGATACCGGCATCACGCAACAGCTACGGCGTATAACCGAAAAAAGGAAAACCCCAAAACTTCAGGTTATCCACACGTCAGGGGCCGGCAGTGATCCGAATCTCTACGGTACAATTCAGATCTCTCCATGGGAGGCTTTTTCCGGCGCCACCAAGCTGGTCAACATTCCCTGGGGATTTTATAACCGGACGATTCGCGTACAGGTGCCGCCGCAATTTAAAACAGGGATCCATCATACGGCTCAAGGGAATGGGACGCCAGATGCCGGAAGGACTGAAAGGGGACCTGATGCTTAAAGTGACCATCCAGTCATGATGGGCTTGCAAAATCGCAAATAAGCCATAAACACACCCTGCCAAATATTCATTAACGTCAGGCTGATGTTTTTTTAAGGACGAGTTCATATGATTTTACCCGCATCACCGGATAATAGGACCGTTTGGCCTTGGCAAGTCCCGGAACATTCATGTCACTTTCCTTGTTAATGAAAACATAGCTGTTAAACAGAAGCCGGGCGCACTGATTGTCAAAATACTGATACAGGCCTTTTATCCTTGAGAATGCTTTTTCAAAATGCAACACGCCCATGGCGGCTGTCAGATAGGAGCCGATACCAAAGGCGCTGACCTTTCCATCGATCCACAGCAATAACCCCTGAGATGAAAAAATATCCAGATTTTCGATGGTGTTTAAGGCGGCCTGGCGTTCACAGGCCAGGTCTTCCTGCTGATTGGCATCGCAGTTGCGCTCTTCACACCATTCATTGAGGAACTGGATACATTCCGGGGCCAGATCCTGAGTTAAGGGCGCCATGCGAACCCGGCCCTTTTCAAGATATTCCTTGGTGAACTGGCTGATAAGGTTCCGTTTCTTGGAATACTTGTTGCCTTTCAACTCCGCCAGATCCGATGTCCGGTATACATAGTCATCATATTCCTCCTGTTCCCGGACCGTAAACAAGGCTTCAACACGCTTGATTTCATACTGCTGAAGATAATCCTCGGTAACAAACCAGTAGGATTTATACCCCAGTTTCCGGCCAAGTGCATGAAGGGCTTCCGGCGAATATTGTCTGTGAGGAGATATGGGCAGAATCAGGTGACGTTTTTCCTTATGGCGGTTAAATTCCGCGGCTACAATCAGTGCATCGCCATCAATGGCACCAACAGGCTGATATTCGTCATTGCTCCAGGAAAGAAGGGACGGCAGGGAATAGACACAGAGGCGATGTTGCTGGTTTTCAAAAAAAGGCTTCAGCACAGGATAATCTACGGGTGTCAGTGGCAATAAATTCATGAATCAGACGTTTTTACAGTCGGCTTCACTGCCGGCTGTCCCTTGCCAATGCTTTCAGTATTTCTCAGCATGGGCATGGCGCCCGGAATTTCAGAAAATCCCAGACCGCTGTAAAATGGTTGGGTGCCTTGTTTGGCGACAAGACCGATCCAGGTCATGCCGTCCTGCTCCAGACGCGCCACGATGGCTTTCATGATACTGGAGGCAATTGCCTGTCTTCGCACCTCCGGCCTGACCATGATGTCCTGAATATAGGCGTCGCTTGCCCTGTCGCTGATGGCCCGCCCCATCCCCAGGATCTCCCCCCCCGAGACCTCCCCGTGCTCCTGAATCGCAGCTACAAAGCAGTGGCTGCCGGAAATGATCCGGACAAGCTTCTCGATGGTATCTCCGGGCTCCGACCACCAGCCCGCCAGTTGATACAGATCCCGGATCTGAACGAGATATTCGGCTTGTCGGCAAGAAGACAAACTGCTCCAGCACTCATTTAAACATGTAAGGGTATACGACATTGATCATCAACTTGCTGCATCCGGCGGAAGAAAGGACACCTTGTTGCGGCCGCTTTCTTTTGAGGCGTACATGGCCCTGTCGGACCTGCCGACAAACGCTGTCAGTTCTTCTCCAGGAGCATACTCTGTGACGCCGATACTCATGGTAACCTGAATCGATCGGTCCGGACAGGGACAAAATGTGATAAATTCAAGTGCGTACTGAATTCTGTCAGCCACGGTTCTTGCCTCGTTACCCCCTGTGTAGGGTAAAATCACCGTGAATTCCTCTCCCCCATACCGGTATGCCGTATCCATGGTTCGCAGGCAGGTTTTGATCATCTGACCAACGGTGCTTAAAACCTTGTCACCTTCCAAATGGCCGTATGTATCATTGTAATTCTTGAAAAAATCGATATCAAGAAGCAACAGCGCCAGGGAATGGCCATACCGATTGGCCCGTTCAATCTCCATTTTCAACTGTGCATAAAAATGCCTGGAATTATAGAGCTGCGTCAGTCCGTCTGTGATGGCAAGCCGCTGAAGATCGGCCATCATGCGGTTGCGTTCCAGCCTGAACTCCCGCTCCTTGATCACCCTTTTTAACCGAAGCAGCAGTTCCTGAAACCGTATGGGTTTAAAGACAAAATCGCTGGCGCCTTTTCCAATCGCCTCTTCGTAGGAATACTGTCCACTGAAACCTGTCATGACAATCACATCAATGTCATAGTCTTTTTTGATGATATCCGTCAATTCAAGCCCATCCATTCCGGGCATCATGATATCGGTTATGACAACTTGAAATTCTGATGTTTTAAGAATTTCGATAGCTTCTTCCGCGCAGGAAGCCACCTGGCAGTCATAGCCGGTCATTGTGACGAATTCGGCCATGGAATCACGGACAGACAAATCGTCTTCAACAATCAATATACGCCGATTCATGGTAACCAAGGGTCCGGACGCTTGATAAAACTGGTTTCATTTAGAAAACAGGGCCGTTTCAACACGATTATCATGGCCGCTGTTGACATCATTCAAAGGAATCTGATAAAAAGAGCTAATATTTTTATAATCTTATTAAATTAACGTGAATGAACACAGGTGTCAACTGACTTTTTTCAGTACAAAGTCAGGGAGAGAACGAACTGCACATGCATACCATCAGCTCCATCCGAAATTTCAGCATCATTGCTCATATTGACCATGGCAAATCCACGCTGTCCGACCGTCTGATTCAGGCTACGAATATGGTCTCTGAGCGGGATTTCAAGGATCAGATCCTCGATTCCATGGATATTGAACGGGAGCGCGGCATTACCATAAAGAGCCAGACAATCTGTCTTCCCTATACCGCCAAAGACGGCAAGACGTATAATTTAAACCTGATCGACACGCCGGGGCATGTGGACTTTACCTATGAAGTCTCCCGGGCACTGGCCTCCTGTGAAGGCGCACTGCTTCTGGTGGATGCCAGCCAGGGGGTGGAAGCACAAACCATCGCCAACCTTTACCTGGCCATGGAACACAATCTTGAGATCATTCCCATTATCAACAAAATTGATCTGCCTTCCGCGGAAATTGAACGGGTGACAAACCAAATTGAATCCGACCTTGGCCTGGATCCGGACAAGATTATTCTGGCATCCGCCAAGGACGGCATCGGCATCCAGGATGTACTGGAGGGGATTGTAACCAAGCTGCCTCCCCCGGTCGGTGATCCGGATCTCCGTCTTGAAGCCCTCATTTTTGACAGCCATTATGATGCCTACCGCGGCACCATCGTCCATTTCCGGGTATTTCAGGGAACCATCCGCACCGGGGACACCATCATGTTCATGTTCAACAATGCCCGTTACAAGGTTGAAGAAGTCGGCATATTCCAGATCAAGCGGGTCCCGCAGCCTCAGCTGACCGCAGGCCAGGTCGGATATCTGATTGCCGGCATCAAAACGGTCAGCGACACCCGCTGCGGCGACACCATTACCCATGCCAATGCCCCCTGCGACAGCGCCAAGCCCGGGTTCAAGCTGGCAAAACCCGTTGTGTTCTCTTCGCTGTATCCGATTGCCGCCGATAATTATGCGGAATTGGCTGAAGGGCTGGAAAAACTTCAGTTGAATGACGCATCCCTTGTGTATGAGAAAGATTCCTCCGCAGCCCTTGGCTTTGGTTTCCGGTGCGGGTTTCTCGGGCTTTTGCATCTTGAAGTGGTTCAGGAAAGGCTGGAGCGCGAATTTGACCTGTCTCTGATTCTGACCGCACCGTCCGTCCAATACCAGCTCGTCATGAAGGACGGCTCCACCCAGATCATCGACAATCCGGCGCTTTATCCGGATCCCATGTCCATCCAAACCACCCGGGAGCCCTTCATTCGCGCCACCATCATAATTCCCGACAGGTACATGGGTGCTGTCATGAAGCTTTGCCTGGATCGCAGAGGGATAAACACCAATTACCAGTATCTGACCAATAACCGGCTGGAGATGTTCTTTGAGCTTCCCCTGTCTGAAGTTGTTTATGATTTTTACGACCGGCTTAAATCCATCACGCAGGGATATGGATCATTCGACTACGAACTGATCGATTTCAGGGAAACCCAGCTGGTCAAGATGGACATTTTGATAAACGGCGAACGGGTGGATGCGCTTTCCCAGCTTGTTCACAAGGATCGGTCCGTTGAACGGGCAAGAACGGCCTGCGAAAAGCTCCAGGAGGAGATCCCCAAACAAATGTACAAGATCGCCATCCAGGGAGCCATCGGCGGGACCATCATCGCGCGGACAACGGTATCTGCTTTTCGAAAGGATGTTACGGCCAAATGTTATGGCGGCGATATTTCCCGTAAGCGAAAGCTTCTTGAAAAGCAGAAAGCAGGAAAAAAACGCATGAAGATGGTCGGGAAAGTCATGATCCCCCAATCGGCGTTTCTGGCGGTATTAAAGACGGATACGGATTAGAGGCCCTGGCCGCTTTCACAGATATTTTACTGGAGAAAAACCAAATGGGAAGAACTGTTGCCGAGAAAATATTTGATGCTCACCGGGTGGACAACCCCTTTGGCGATATTCACGTCATTCGACTGGATGCTGTTTTCTGCCATGAAATTACCACCCCCATTGCGATCAATGATCTGATCTCCCGCGGAAAAGACCGGGTGTTTAACCCGTCAAAGATCAAAGTCGTCATCGATCATGTCTCGCCTGCCAAAGATTCCAAGACCGCGCTTCAGGGCAAGATTCTTCGCGACTGGGCCCACCGGCATCGCATCCTTGATTTTTTTGATATCGGCAGAAACGGCGTCTGTCATGCGCTTTTCCCGGAAAAAGGCTTTGTCCGGCCGGGGTATACCATCATCATGGGGGATTCTCACACCTGTACCCATGGGGCTTTTGGCGCCTTTGCCGCAGGCGTGGGAACAACCGATCTGGAAGTCGGCATCTTGAAAGGGGTGTGCGCCTTTCACTATCCCCAGTCCATAAAAATCGTCATCACCGGCAACCTGCCTGAAGGCGTTTATGCCAAAGATGTGATTCTATCGATTATCGGCCGCATCGGGGTGAATGGCGCTACCAATAAAATCATTGAATTTACCGGGCCTGTCGTCGACGCCATGAGCATGGAAGGCCGGATGACGATCTGCAATATGGCTGTTGAAGCCGGAGCCACCTGCGGAATCTGCTACCCTGACAGGACGACCGTTGCTTATCTTATGGGAATTTATCCAAAATGATTACGGCAGTCCGGATGAGGCCCTGGATGATTTTTCAAAAATTCTTCCGGATGAAGATGCCGACTATGAAGAAATCCTGGAGCATGACGTGTCGGAATTGGAGCCTCAGGTCACTTTCGGATACAAACCCGATCAGGTTACCGCTGCCCGAAAACTGAATGGAACGCCCGTGGATCAGGTATATATCGGCTCCTGCACAAACGGCAGAATGGAAGATCTGCGAATTGCCGCTCAGGTGCTGAAGGGCAAACGAATCAAGGATACGGTCCGGGGCATCGTATCTCCTGCCACGCCCAAAATTTTTCGCCAGGCCCTTGAGGAAGGCATCCTCCAGATTTTTCTGGATGCCGGGTTCTGCGTCACCAATCCCACATGCGGGGCCTGCCTGGGAATGAGCAATGGGGTCCTTGCAGAAGGCGAGGTCTGCGCCTCCACCACGAACCGCAACTTTAACGGGAGAATGGGAAAAGGCGGCATGGTGCATCTGATGAGCCCGGCAACCGCGGCAGCCTCTGCACTGGCCGGGCATATCACCCCGTGGGTCCCACCCCTGATTGTTGATTTTTTTACCAAAAGCCAGCAAAATCAAGCGAGACAATTTATGAAACAATTCAGCGGACCGGTTCTTTTTCTGGATCGTTCAGACATCAATACGGATGAAATCATTCCTGCCAGATATTTAACTGAAAACACCAGAGAAGCGCTTCAGCCGTTTCTTCTCGAGGATATCGCCCTGGAGGGTTTCAACCCCGGAACCGACCTTCACGCCAAATCGGTGATTATCACCCGCGCCAATTTCGGCTGCGGTTCTTCACGGGAACATGCACCCTGGGCGCTTGAAACAAACGGCATCCACTTGGTGATTGCGGAAAGCTTTGCCAGAATTTTCAAACAGAACATGTTTAACTGCGGCATGATGGCCATTGAGCTTTCAGCCGAGACCCTGGATGAGATATTTTCCACTTACGCAGGAACAGAGACGCAGTTAATCACGCAACTCGACAATAACCGTTTTATCATAAAAAATCAAAATCACACCCATACCCTTTCATTTTCCCTGTCCGGGTTCAACCTGGCACTGGTCATGGCCGGCGGATGGGTGGAGTATGCGGATCTGCATTATTGACGGGGCCTGCTCCTGTCATTTTTTCCAGGCATCGAACGTATGCATTCCCGCAAAAAATTAATTTCATTGCTTGACTCCCCTGGATAATTGATATATGGACTTTGCCCGATAGATAAAAAGATCTGGTGGAAATTTTTTCACCGTAATTCCCTGATGAAAGGAGGCTTGTTAAATGGCTTTTAACCCCGTTGTTGATGAAGACAAATGTGAAGGCTGCGAAGAATGCGTGGATGTTTGCCCTGTTGAAGTATTTGAAATGGTTGATGGAAAATCATCCCCGGTTAATGCAGAAGAATGTCTTGGCTGTGAAAGCTGCGTTGAGGTTTGTGAACCCGGCGCAATCACCGTCGAAGAAACCTGATCAGACATCCGGTTCCCTGGACCTGAATCAAGAGCCAGGGAACTTCAAGCTGTCATACCAGCTTATTCCCACCGCCTGGGGTAATGCGGCGGTTGTATATCAGAACCCGCCCTGTTTTATTCAAGAAATAGTTTTACCTTCCCCTGATACCGTCATCCGCATCCAGTATCTCTTGACTGAACCCGACGTCTCTTCTGCTGCCCGCCTCCGGTAACTACCCTGGTCCGGTGGATAGCCGATTATTTTAAGGGAAAACCGGTCTGAAATCCATCACCGATGTGGGAATGGCTCGACTTTGGATCCGCAACCGTGCTTCAGAAAGCGGTTTACCATGCCACATTTCAAATACCCTATGGGCAGACCCGGTCTTACCGCCAGATTGCCGAAACAGCCGGCAGGCCCGGCGCCAGCCGGTTTGTTGGAAATACCATGGCAAAAAATCCGTTTCCGGTACTGATTCCCTGCCACAGAGTCATCCGCAGCAACGGCAGTCTGGGACAGTTCGGCGGAGGCGTGGATCTGAAACGGAAAATGCTTGAAATCGAGGCGGCAGTATGAGGCAGAGAGCATCCGCATACTTATGGATGTTGACGCGATAGCACTTTTGAATAGACATCATCGGTCAAGCTGCAGACATGGCCGGCCCAAAGATAATGATAACCGGTCGCTGCAATCATGGCGGCATTATCTCCGCAGAATGCCAGGAGACGGAATAAAAACCGAAAGCCCTTTTTCTGCGGCGGACGCATTGACCTTTTCCCTTAACCGGGAATTGGCCGCCACACCTCCCACAACCGCTATCCGGCTGCACTGTCTGGACAGGGCGGCCTGAGTCAGTTTAAACGTCAGCACATCCGCCACTGCCTCCTGAAACCCTGCCACGATATCCGGAATGTTTTCCTTGATAATCATGGGTCTCAATATACCGCCGGACCGCTGATTTCAGGCCGCTGAAACTGAAATCCGAATCCGCTTTATCCAGATAGGGCCTGGGAAATTGGATTCGAAACGGATCACCTTTTCGGGAAATTTCCTCGATCGCCGCGCCCCCCGGATATCCCAGACCCAGCATTTTCGCCACCTTGTCAAAGGCCTCTCCGGCGGCATCATCACGGGTCTGGCCCATCAGTTCGCAAGCGGTATGGGACGCAACATGGTAAATTCCGGTATGGCCTCCGGAAACCAGCAAGGCAACAAATGGAAACTCGGGAGAATCCGCCTCCAGAAACACGGAATGAATATGCCCTTCAAGATGGTTCACCCCCACACAGGGAATGTTCAGCGCATAGGCATAGGCTTTGGCAAACGAAAACCCGACCAGCAGCGCGCCGATCAGACCTGGCCCCTGAGTCACAGCCACGGCATCAATCTGGTTTGCAGAAATCCCCGAGCGCTCAATCGCTTCGGAAACCACCTGCGAAATGGCTTCCAGGTGTTTGCGGGAAGCCAGCTCCGGAACAACGCCGCCATAAGGATGATGAACTGCCGTCTGTGAAGCCACCACCGACGAACGGACGATATTCCCCCCGCTGACCACGGCAGCCGCTGTTTCATCACAGGATGTTTCAATGCCCAATATGATTCATGACTCTTCAAGATCAACGGTTTCAATGTGAATGGAAAACTGCTTCAGGCCAAGATGATGCTGCGTGCAGAATGCACGGATGGCTTTCAGCCGATCCGGATCATTCTCCCTGAAGGAAATGAGCAGGCTGGTGACCGCTTTTTGCTGAACCAGCGACCTTCAGATTGTCAAATGTGCCCAGAACTGAATATCCCTGAAGTTTTTTTCCGGTCTTTAGCGGATCATCATCAATAAAACCGACGGGTTTAATCTTCAGTTGTTTATTGTTGAGGATTTCCCGCAGCAGGATTTCCCCTCCCCTTCCCGCCCCATAGATCAGAATCTGTTCACCGGAAAGCGCCTTTCGTTTCATGGCATCCCCGGTCAGCCTGAAAAACCCGCGGGTCCCCAGGATGGCTCCGGTGGTGATAAACCAGTCCACGATAAAAATGCCTTTTGAAAAATCTTCAAACCGATACACAAAGGTCACTGCCGTAATCGAAAGAAAAGAGGCAAGGGTGGAAGCCTTCAGATAAACCGCAACGTCATTGGAGCTCAGATATCCCCAGAGGCTTCGGTACACCCCGCATCAAAAAAAACGCCGTGAGTTTGCAGGCAATCACCGCCGGAAGAGACTTCAAAAATACCTTGAAATAATAGGGAAACTGGAATGAATCAAATCGAAGCCGGTAGGAAAGATAATAGGAAAAGGCAATGAGACAAAAATCGAGAACAACCAGAACAATCTGTTTTTTATAGGTCAGCTCAACAAGAATCGGGGTAAATGTTCGGCCGCGAAGCACGGAAAACTCTTTTTCCGGATATACGCGAAGCTGGGACAGATAAATTCCCATGAGAAGAATCGACAGCATCACCGGAATAATGACAGAAGGCGACGTGAAGGTATCGCTTCTGCTGACAAAAATGGCCGCGATTCCGGATACCAGCCCGACCCCGTATAAAAACAGCACGGCTTTTTTTTCACTGAACCCCATCAGCACCAGGCGATGGGACGTATGATCCTTGCCGCCGGTTGAAGCCTTTCTCCCGCTGAGAAGCCTCACCAGCGTCACCATCGTGGTATCGAGTATGGGAACCATGGCAATCATCACCGGAACCGCAATGGGAGCCATGGAATTGCCGGCGCTCATTCCGGACAGGCCCAGGCTGAGCAGCGAAATGCCGAATCCGATCATCAGGGAGCCGCAGTCGCCCATGAAAATGGATGCCGGGTTGAAATTATAAACCAGAAACGCAGCGGAGGCGCCCGCCAGAATGGCGGCGCATTGAGCATATTCAGGGCTGATTCCCGATAAAATGACCGCCAGAAATACGGCGGCAATCATGCCGGTCCCTGCGCAAAGACCATCCATGTTATCCAGCAGGTTAAAGGCATTGGTGATGCCCACGATCCAGAAAATGGTCATCAGGGTGTCCAGTGTCAGCGAAGTCACCCACTGAAGCCTGAAGCCCAGAAACGCGATCAGGGATGCGACCAGAATCTGACCCAGCAACTTGCTCTGGGGTTTTAACCGGATCACATCATCCACGAATCCCAGTAAAAACATCAACGTGATGCCAATGCACAAGACCGGTGCAAAAGAAGAAAGAGCAGCTGTTTTCGGCGGATCTGCCAGGAGAAGAAGTGCGGCGCTGAAATCCGAAATAACAAACAGGGGAATGGCGACTGCCAGATAAATGGCAATCCCTCCGAACAGCGCCGTTGGTTTATTATGCCACCGGTCTTCAGCAGGGACGCGCCATCCAGCCCTTTTTCAGGGCAATTTGCCGGACAAGCGGCGTCAGAATCAGGCAAATGGCAAAGGATATTCCAGGAAGCAGAAGGGTCATAAAAAGCCGTCAATGGCGATAGTGAAGAATCAAGCGGTTTAATTTCCGGTGATCCGAATGGCTCCTACCGGCCGCAGATTTTGGCTAAGTTTTGGGATCCACTGTTTCACCTTTCGGTCAGCCATCGAATTGCAGGCATCTGCATGCTGAAAAAAGGAAATTGCGGTTGTCAGAACTGGTTTTTCAGGCTCATATCCAGGCAATTCTTTCCTCTGAGTCTTTTCTCTCAACGACTTCACCCATCAAAAACGCCTGCACCTCCGCACCGTTTAATCGCTCCAGCACATCCTGAGCGGCCTGCTCCGGAACAACCGCAATCATTCCGATGCCGTTATTGAAGGTGCGCATCATTTCCGCATCCGAGACATTTCCTGCATCCTGAAGAAAATTAAAGACCGGAGGGATCGACCAACTGCCTTTTTTGATCAGCACTTTGCAGGACCGGGGAAGGATTCTGACGACATTTTCAGAAATACCGCCGCCCGTAATGTGGGCAAGGCCGTGAATGGGAAGATCCCGAATCAGCATCAGAATGGTTTCCGAATATATCCGGGTAGGCGTCAGCAGCTCTTCGCCAAGGGTTTTCCCCAGGTCCGGAACATAGGCATCAATCGACAGCTTTAATACATCAAAGCAGATTTTTCGAACCAGGGAATAGCCGTTGCTGTGAAGCCCGCTGGATGAAATGCCGATGAGTTTGTGGCCCACCCGGATTTCAGAGCCGTCGATAATCTTGCTGTTGTCCACAAGCCCGACTGCAAAACCGGCCAGGTCGTACTCATTGTCCTGATAGATTCCGGGCATTTCCGCGGTTTCTCCGCCGATCAGCGCACAATTGGCCTGCCGGCATCCTTCACCAATCCCCTTGATGATATCGGCGGCCACTTCCGTTCTCAGGCAGCCCACGGCCAGATAATCCAGAAAAAAAAGCGGTTTTGCACCCTGAACCACCACATCATTGACACTCATGGCCACCAGATCAATGCCGATTGTATCATGCTTATCCGTCATGAAAGCGATCTTGAGCTTGGTGCCCACCCCATCTGTTGAGCTGACCAGAACCGGTCTTTCAATATTGGTCAGGTTGAGCGAAAACAAACCGCCAAATCCACCGATTTCCCCCATCACGCCGGTTCTGGGGGTGTGGCTGGCAATGGATTTGATCGTGCGTATCAAATCGTTTGCTCTATCAATATCTACGCCTGCATCCGCATAGGTTAGAGACTTGGCCATGAGTATCTCCTTGATAATGGACGAAAAACTTGAAATTATTCAGAATATCTAAACAGTTTTGGCTAAAAAGTCAAAACATTTTTTGACATGCAGCAGCGTTGTATTGTATGGAACAGCATGGATTTTCCAACAAGAAGAGTGGATTAAGCATTGGACAAGGGCAGTAGTACTTCTAATTCAAATCATGACGGATTGCATACCGTTGCGTTAGAGGTGTATCGTGACAAAATTTGCCAGACTGGACCGACTGCCGCCTTATGTCTTTGCTACTGTCAACAAGATCAAGATGGAAGCCAGACATGCGGGAAAAGACATCATTGATCTGGGAATGGGCAACCCGGATCTGGGAACGCCCCGCCATATCGTCGACAAATTGATTGAAGCGGCGCAAAAACCCCACAACCATCGCTATTCCGCTTCGATGGGAATCACCCGGCTGCGGCTGGCCATATCCGAGTGGTACAAAAGGCGCTTTGATGTGGATATTGATCCGGATTCAGAAGCGATCGTGACCATCGGCATCAAGGAAGGACTCTCCCACCTGGTGCTGGTCACCATTCGGCCGGGCGATGTGGTCTTTACCCCCAACCCCACCTATCCGATTCACCCCTATTCCGCCATCATTGCCGGCGGTGATGTCCGGGGAATTCCCGTGGGCCCGGACTGTGATTTTTTCGAGAACCTGATAGCCGCCACCAAACAGACCTGGCCCCGGCCAAAGGTGCTCATCATTTCCTATCCCCACAACCCGACCACGGAAGTCGTTGATCTGGATTTTTTCCAGAAAATCGTGGACTACGCCAAAGAGCATGACATGCTGGTCATCCATGATTTTGCCTATGCGGATCTGACTTTTGACGGCTACAAGGCGCCAAGTTTTCTTCAGGCCAAAGGCGCAAAAGATGTGGGCGTGGAATTTTTTTCCCTGTCCAAAAGCTACAGCATGGCGGGTTGGCGCATGGGATTCTGCGTGGGAAACGCCGAAACCGTCGGCGCTTTAAAGCGCATCAAAAGCTATCTCGATTATGGGGTTTTTCAACCCATTCAGATCGCCTCCATCATCGCCCTGAACGGCCCCCAGGAATGCGTTCAGGAAATGCGGGACACATATATGGAAAGAAGGGATGCGCTGATTTCCGGCCTTCAACCGGATTGGTTGGGAAATTAAAAGCCCCAAAGGGACCATGTTCGTATGGGCTAAAATTCCCGACAGATTCGTCAAAATGGGATCCGTGGAATTTGCGAAATTTTTGATCAATGAAACCCAGGTGGCGGTATCTCCCGGCCTGGGCTTTGGCGAATACGGCGATGAATACGTCCGGTTTGCCCTCATTGAAAATCCCATGCGGATCAATCAGGCCGTCAGGGGCATTCGAAAGGTCATGTAGCATGAAAACAATTAACATTGGACTTCTGGGTTGCGGTACGGTCGGAACCGGCGTTGCCAGAATCCTGCTCCAGAATCAAGAGATCCTCCGTTCCCGGGTGGGCGCTGTGCTCAACCTGAAACGCATCGCCGATATCGACATCGACCGCGACCGGGGAATTTTATTTGAAAAAGATGTGCTGACGACAAATGCGGATTCGATTGTCACAGATCCGGAAATTGATATTGTCATTGAAACCATCGGCGGCCTGGGCATTGCCAAGACCTTGATATTGAAAGCCATCGCCAACGGCAAACAGGTGGTCACCGCCAACAAGGCCCTTCTGGCCAGCGAGGGGAACAGCCTTTTTCGAATTGCCGCGAGAAAAAGGGGTGGAGCTTGCCTTTGAGGCCAGCGTCGGCGGATGCATGCCGGTGATCAAAACGCTTCGGGAATCGCTTGTCGGAAACCAGATCCAGGCCATGTCCGGAATCCTGAATGGCACCTGCAATTACATTCTATCCAAAATCACCGATGATGGCGGCACGTTTGAAACCGCCCTGGCAAAAGCTCAGAGCAAGGGATTTGCGGAAGCGGACCCAACGCTGGATGTCGAGGGCTTCGACACGGCCCACAAACTGGCGATTCTGACCTCTCTGGCCTATGGGGCCGATCTTTGCCTCGATGATATTTATGTTGAGGGCATATCCAAAATCACCCCCCTGGATATCGAATTCGCCGGACAGTTCGGCTATAAAATCAAGCTGCTGGCAATCAGCAAAAACAGAGGCAATGCCGTTGAGGCCCGGGTTCATCCGACCATGATTCCCTTTGACAATATTCTGTCCAGCGTCAATGGTCCGCTGAATGCCATCACCATCACCGGCGATGCCGCAGGGGATATCCTGCTCTATGGCAAAGGCGCGGGCATGATGCCGACTGCCAGCGCCGTTGTCAGCGATGTGGTGGACATCGCCAGAAACCTGTTGACCGGCGCTGTCGGCAGGGTGCCGCTGCTTTCCTATCAGAAGGATCACATTCACCGGATTCCGGTGATGCCGGTCGATGAAATCATCTCCCACTATTATTTCCGGTTCGCCGCCCTTGACCAGCCCGGCGTGCTGTCTAAAATTTCGGGGATTCTGGGAAATCACGGCATCAGCCTGAAATCCGTTCACCAAAAAGGCCGCAAGTCCGGCGGTTCCGTTCCGCTGGTCATGATGACGCACCTGGCCAAGGAATCCAATGTCCAGCTTGCCCTTTCCGAGATTGTTCAACTGGAGGTTGTCAGCGACATGCCGGCATTGATCCGCGTGGAAGACTCCAACGGTTCCGATTAATTCCCAAAGAGGCGCAGGATAGCTCCACGCTTGCGGCGCTTAACCCCATAGTGAGGCATTATGTATATTGTGTGTTCAGACCTGGAAGGCGTTTTTATCCCCGAAATCTGGATAAATGTTGCGGAAAAGACCGGTATTTCCGAACTTCGGCTCACAACCCGCGATATCTCCGATTACGATGTTCTGATGAGAAAACGCCTTCAAATCCTTAAGGAAAACCACCTGAAGCTTTCGGATATTCAGGCGGTCATCGACACCATGAATCCGCTCGAAGGGGCGCTGGAATTCCTGGACTGGCTTCGCGTCCATCACTCAGGTGATCGTGGTATCCGATACATTCAAGGAGTTTGCCGGCCCCATGATGAAAAAACTGGGCTGGCCCACCCTTTTTTGCCATTCCCTGACAGTTGACGCCAGCGGCATGATCACCAGCTACGATCTTCGTCAGCAGCGGGCCAAGGAAAAAACCACTCTGGCACTGAAAAGCCTGAATTATCAGATTATCGCCATGGGCGATTCCTATAACGATATCGCCATGCTGAAAGCTGCGGACAAGGGGCCTCTTGTTCAGGCCGCCTGAAAACGTCATTCGGGAATTTCCCGAATTTCCGGTAACCCATGACTACGACAGCCTGAAGGAATTGATTCAGGCCATCATCAACGAATAGCGTTTTTTCAAAAATGGACCCTGATGTTAACCCATCGCACGCCTTACCGCGTTATTTACGGCGATACCGACAAAATGGGATTCGGCTATCACGCCAATTATTTCCGCTGGTTTGAAACCGCGCGCGCGGAAATGTTTCGTTACATCGGCCTTCCCTACAAGGAAATTGAAGCCCGCGGTTTTTTTCTTCCCGTATCCGAACTGCACTGCAAATTTCTTTATCCGGTTCAGTATGATGATCTGCTGATAATTGAAACCGCGCTCGACAGCAGCATTCGGGGCGGTATCAAATTCGACTATACGGTCTTCGATGAAAACGGGGCCCGCCCGCTGGCCAGAGGCTATACCCGGCATGCGTTCATGGATAAAGCCGGCAAAGTGGTCCGGCCGCCGGATTTTTTCACCGAACTCATTCGCAAGCATTCCATCTTCACCGGATAGGTTGGCATCTGAACTCAATAACCGATGTCAATTTTTTCAGGAAACGCCCCAGGGCATCGTCATCAAAATTTATGTTCAACCCCGGTCTTCCCGAAACCGGGTCATCGGTCTTCACGGAGATGCCCTCAAGATTGCGATTCAGGCCCCCCCGGTCGATGATGCCGCCAACCGCATGTGCATCGAATTTTTATCCAAATGCCTGAACCTGCCCCGATCAGCCATCGAAATCCTCGGCGGCCACACCAGCAGAATGAAACGGATACTGCTGAGACTCGCACCCGGTCCCAAATTCTCCTGAACAGGCTGAAAACTGCAAAAAAACGCCTGCTGTCGCTTCTCGGATCATTCCATTCCAGCGATCACGCCGCAGCCGCAAAAAAACAGCTTGACTTCCTGACCGCTTTCAATCTATTATGTATTCATTCGATGCGGGGTGGAGCAGCCTGGTAGCTCGTCGGGCTCATAACCCGAAGGTCGTTGGTTCAAATCCAGCCCCCGCTACCAATAAATAATCAAGGGTTTATGGTCTCAATATCATAAACCCTTTTTTAATTTTTCAAGCTTCTGACAAACTGATCGCAATCAGGCATCAGCCACATCGGCTGTCAACGATCCAGATCAAAGGATATACCCTTTAAAAACATCATGATTGCACCACTCTTCTTCATTTCCGCAGATTCTGGCGCCGGCAGGCAACAAGGCCAGCTTTCTGGCGGCCCTGGCTGCCGGGGCAGACGCCATATACTGCGGCCTGAAGCAGCTTTCCGCCCGCATGGAAGCCAAGAACTTTACACTGGAAGAACTCGCCGGACTGACGGAACTGGCCCATGCCAAAGGCGCACAGGGTTTATGTCACACTGAACACGCTGATCAAGCCGGATGAACTGGATCCGGCTGGAAAGCTCATGGATGATCTGAACCGCCATGTGCATCCCGACGCCCTGATCATTCAGGATCTGGCGCTGATCGCGCTGGCCCGGCAGGCCGGGTTTTCCGGCGAGATTCACCTGTCCACCCTGGCCAATGTGAGCTTTGGCAAAGCGCTGAGCCTGATCCGCCATATTCCCGGAGTTAGCCGGGTCGTACTTCCCCGAGAACTCAGCGTTGACGAAATCAAGCAGATCGCCGGGATCTGTCCCGAAAACATCGGCCTGGAAATTTTCGTTCACGGCGCCCTGTGTTACGGGGTCTCCGGCAGATGCTACTGGAGCAGTTTTTTTGGGGGTAAAAGCGGCCTGAGGGGCAGATGCGTTCAGCCCTGCAGGCGGCTTTATACGCAGGAGCGCACACAGAATCGTTTTTTTTCCTGTCAGGATCTCAGCCTGGATGTCCTGGTCAAAGTCCTTCGGCCGGTTCCGGCGATTCGGGCATGGAAAATCGAAGGCCGCAAAAAAAGCCCCCATTATGTGTACTACACGGTACGGGCATATCAACTGCTCCGGGATCATGTTCAGGATGCGCATCTTCGAAAAGAGGCGATTGACCTGCTCTCACGCGCCCTGGGCCGGACCGGAACCCATTACGGTTTTCTGTCTCAAAGGCCCATGAATCCCATTCAAATAGACCGGCAGACCGGCTCCGGACTCTGTGTGGGTCATGTTTCGGAAGAAAGCGGCCGTCCCCGTGTCGTACTCAAGCAGGGGCTTTTTCCCGGCGATGTCCTGCGTGTCGGCTACGAAGACGAACCCTGGCATGTCAGCCTGAAAATCAGCCGCCCGGTTTCAGAGGGTACCCGGTTTGATCTGACATCCGGTGGCAAAATCGCCTCCGCAGAACGGGTCTCCGGTATTCTTGACAGACCGCCGCGAGCCGGAATTGATCTGCAAAGATATCGGCGCTTGAGGCACAGATTCCACCGGTTAGGACCGATCTGCCGCCTTCCCGATTTCAGCCAATCCTTCCCCGAAAACGCCTTCCCAAGACAAAAGCCGTTGAACAGAGGGTTTACCGGATAGCCCCGGAAATCCGGCAAAGCCCGTGAAGAAGTCGGACATCTGGCTGTCTCAGGAAACGTTTCAGGCCGTTTCCGCCACATCTGGCCTCTGCCAAAAAATCTGGTGGTGGCTTACCCCTGCGCTCTGGCCTGTCGATGAAGCCGATCTTCAAGTCTCTGATTGCACAGCTGTTGCAAAAAGGGTGCCAGACAGTTTGTCCTGAACGCCCCCTGGCAGATCGCTTTTTTTCAGAATCCCGGCAAACTTTCCCTCTGGGCCGGTCCGTTCTGCAACCTGAGCAATCCCTTGTCCATCCATGAGGTCAAATCCTATGGTTTCTCCGGAGCCATTGTCAGTCCGGAGCTGGGGCAGACGGATTACCTTTCTCTTCCCGGGCAGAGCCCCCTGCCCCTGGGAATCGTGCTTTCCGCGAACTGGCCGTTAAGCATTTCCCGGATTCTCTCGGATCACCTGAAACCCGATACCCTATTTCAGAGCCCGAAGGGAGAAATGGCATGGGCGAGCTTATCGGATTCCAATTACTGGGTTTATCCCAACTGGATGCTTAATTTGACGGGCTACCGCAAGGAACTGGAACAGGCCGGCTTCCAGCGATTCGTTCATCTGACGGAACCTGTCCCGCCGTCCATCCGGATGAAAGACAGACCCGGAAACTGGAACTGGAGAATTATCGCTTCAATGAACCATTCATTATTCATGGAAGAAGCGCTGTCCGAGGCCAGACAGGCCCTTGACCGGGGAGAGTTTCCGGTCGGGTGCGTAATCGTTCACGAGGGAAAGATTATTGCGACCGGATCCCGGCAGGGAACTGCAGGAGATCTTGTCAGCGAAACCGATCATGCCGAGATACTGGCATTAAAGCAGCTTGAGAGGTCTCGCGCCGGTCGATCACAGCCGAGCTGACCCTCTACTGCACCCTTGAGCCCTGCCTGATGTGCTTTGGCGCGATTCTCATCAGCGGCATCCGGCGTATCGTGTTTGCCTACGAAGATGTGATGGGCGGCGGGACCCGATGCGATTTGGGCCGAATGCCCCCATTGTACAGCAGCCGGCCGGTTTACCATCGTTCCCCATATCCTTCGCGACAAAAGCCTTTTTCTGTTTAAATCTTTTTTTTCAAATCCGGATAACGCCTACTGGAAAGACAGCCTTCTGGCCGCATACACTTTATCCGCCTCTTTCTCGGCGCCATCCTGAATGCGTCCGTCACCCGATTCCGGCTTTTTTATGACACGATTGATAATATATGTTGACATTGTCATTTCATCAGCTGTATTATTGGAACAAATCAGTAAAGATATCGCAAAATACTGCGATATCGGTTCGAGCAGAAGGATTGTTCCATGTTGCCACAGTGACGACCTGAAGTCTGGGACCTTGATGATATTTTATGAAAGGAGGAAAACACTATGGCAAATGGAATTGTAAAATGGTTTAATGACAGCAAGGGTTTCGGTTTTATTGAGCAGGAAAACGGAAAGGATGTATTCGTACATCATTCCGCCATCAATTCAACCGGATTCAAATCACTTTCTGAAGGCGATCGCGTCACATTTGATGTGGTTCAAGGCCCCAAAGGTCCTGCCGCAGCAAACGTCACCCGCTTATAATTAGCCAAAACTAATTAACACTTAAAGGCATTCATGTGAAAACATGAATGCCTTTTTTTATTTCCCAACGCTGATCATTCTATCACACTACAAACTTGCCTTTTTCGGAATCCACCACCAGAGAGATGTGATGATCGGGCATCAAAGGGTCTCCTGAAACATCGATGTGCCGGATATCAAACCGTTTTTTGAGATAATGAATGTTTTCATTTTTCAGCCCCCGCATGGTCGAAATTCGTTTCGGGTTAACCCGAAGGGTGACCGACTCCAAGACCCTGCCGCTGCTCTTTATCAGTTCAATGACCCTGTCGCGATAGATCTCCGCAATCACCAGGTGGCCAAAGGCCGGGTGGAACGGCCCTGCCAGAAGGATGGAACCGTTTTCCAGATCCGCTGTCGCCTGAAGCCCCATTCGAATGACAGGAATGTTGCTTTCCTGAAACATCAGATACAGCCTTTTCACCAGGGAAACAGCGGCTGAAAGGGATAACGGGGTATATCGCCCCTTGCGGTACCAGTCAGCCAGCGGGCTGTGTTCCAGAACAACCGCGGGGTAAATCCGTACAAAATCCGGACATAAGGCGGCAATTTGCCGGCCTGTCGAAATGGCGCCGGCATCATCGTCACCGGGAAGCCCCACCATCATCTGTATCCCCACTTCATAGCCGCTGTCTTTTGCCAGATGCGCCGCACAGGCCGTATGCCGCGCCGTGTGCCCCCTTCGGCTCATCGCCAGAACCGCATCGTTCATGGACTGCGCACCGATCTCGATCGTCGATACGGGAAATCCCTCCAGGATTTCCAGCCGGTCTTTCGTAAGGGTATCCGGCCGCGTCGAAAACCGGATACCGTCCACGATTCCCTCATGGACAAACGGTGTGGCGGCATTCAGAAGCCTGAGAATTTCCTGGCGGTCGATGCCCAGAAAATTTCCGCCGAAAAAGGCGATCTGCACGGGTTTGCGGCCGGGGGTCAGATATTTGAGATACGATCGAATGGCGGCTTCGATTTGGGCAGTGGAAGGCGCCTCGAGCTTCGGACCGGGTGATGGCTTTCTGATTGCAGAAAACACATTGATGGGGGCAGCCGGCATGCGGAATAAATACCGGAATGATAAACGGTTTTACAGGGCTTTCAACGGGAGGCATGCTTCATGAAGATATCGAAGGCTTTTCGCGCCGCATCCTGCTCCGCATTTTTTTTGCTTTTGCCAAACCCCTTTGCCTGAATGTCTCCACAAGTCAGCTGGACGATAAACGTCTTATCATGATCCGGACCGGTTTCGGCGGCAACGGTATAATTCGGCAACGGCCCCTGGGCGCTCTGAATCAATTCCTGAAACTTGCTCTTATAGTCCTGAACCGCAACCGAAGGCGCATTCGCCTCTATCAGGGGCTTCATATAGCGGGAAACGATCTGAAACACGACAAGGATAGCCGCCATCCAGGTAAACAGCAGCCATCAGGGCTTCGAAGGTATTGGCCAGTATGGACGGCTTTTTGCGGCCATGGGTCAGGCTTTCACCCTTTCCAAGCTGAACATGTTCTCCGAGGCTGAGTTCGCCCGCGATATGCGACAGCTGAAACTCATTGACCAGATGCGCCCGCATCCGGGACAGGTGGCCTTCGTTAAAATCCGGATAATACATCATCAGCAAATGGCCGGTGATCAGGTTCACCACGGCATCGCCCAAAAATTCCAGGCGCTCGTTGTCCGGCAGCCCCTTTCCCTGCATTTCATTGACAAATGAGCTGTGCCGAAGGGCTTCTTCAAGAAGCGCCGGATCGGTAAAAGAATACCCGAGTTTTTTTTCCAATTCTGACGGGCAAGGATGGGACATAACAGATCAAACCATCGTCTGTTGACGTTTCAAAAGCAGATCATAGACGGAATACGGGACAAAAAAATCCCCTTTCCCGTATCCCATTTGGATATCCGGCTTGATGGCGCCATGAAAATCGGTTCCACCGGTAATCGCCAGATCATGGCTCAGGGCAAGACGGGAATAGAATTCAACATTTTCCGAAGAATGCTCGGGATAATACACTTCAATCCCCTGCAAGCCCATTTCCTTCAGGGTTGCCACAAGGGATTCCAGGCGGGAATTATCCGAAATTCGAAGAAGATAGGGATGGGCCAGAACCGGTATGCCACCGGCTTCTGTAATCATTTCAATCGCTTTTTGACAGTCCAGCCTGAATTTATCCACATAGGCGGGCTTGTTGAATCCCAGATAGGCATCAAAAGCTTCATCAAATGTCCGGACAAAACCTTTTTTTATCATCAACTGCGCAATATGCGGCCTGCCGATCTGAGCTTCTCCGGATGCCTGAATCACTTCCTCCAGCGTAATATCCAGCCCCATTGCATTCAGGCGGCTGATGATGCAGCGGATTGCGGTTTTCTCTGGCGTGTTGCAGGGTTTCCAGGGTTTGGTTCAGCGACCGGATCATTCAACCGAATGCCATAGCCCAGAATATGAAAACTTCCCGCAACTGCGTATGAAGCTGGCGGGGTGGTACTGATTTCAATACCGGTAAGCACGCGAACAGGCGATGAACCGGCGGCTTCAAGCAGGTCCCTGGATCCTTTCAGGGTGTCATGATCTGTAATCGAAATCGCCCCAAGATCAAGCTTTTCGGCCAGCCGAAGAATGTCAACAGGAGACAGCGTTCCATCGGATGCGGTTGAATGAATATGCAGGTCGATTCCTGCCTGATTACAGTCCAAGGGCTTTTTCCAAAGTCTCCTCTTTGGTTTTACAGTCAATACATTGGGTTGTTACCGGCCTTGCTTTCAGACGATCAAATGAAATATCTTCCCCGCAGGATTCACAGATACCGAAGGTACCGGTTTCAATCCGCGCCAAAGCTTTCTTGACCTTCAGAATGAGCTTGCTCTCCCTGTCCCGAATTCGCAGCATGAAATTGCGGTCTGCCTCCAGAGATGCCCTGTCTGTCGGATCTGGAAAATTCTCCTTGGGAGAGGTCATTCCGGATACGGTTTCATCTGCCTGACTGAGCAGTTCTTCGAGCAGGTTGTTCAACTGTTCCTTAAAAAAATCAAGCTCTTTTTTTTTCATAATCGAACCTATTGGCATCCTGTCGCTGGATCAGCGTATTTAAGAATATTGTGGCTAAAAAGCTCACGTCACGATCATTCCATAAAAAAACAAAGTCACAAAAAAATCATACGTAGTAAGATTCATTGAAAATTTATTGCGGCAGGAGAAAACAATATTATTGAAATGTTTAAGATAACAAAAATGATCTTCTCTGTAAAGGGGAAAATGACTTCGGGTTTGAGGGATAAGTATGCGGCGAAATCAGGTCTGGGAAAACACAATATCCTGAGCTTTTTCAAATGCTTCTTCGGCAATTTCCCGCTGTTTGAAAATGAGGCCGCCGGGCCTGTCGAGCTCAATGGCATTCTTGATTTTCTGCAATTCAACCAGCGCCATGTTTCTGATCTCGTCCCGCGCATGGATATTTTCCAGCAATTCAGAAATCGTTTCGATCATCCGGTTGATCTGCAATAAGCGTCTCGTGCTGTAACAGGGTGAACTGCTCATCCCGGATTCGCTCATAAACCGGTTTAATCCGGGCAATCATGTCGTCCATGCAATCGAGATCGTCCCAGGGACGCTGCATTTCCAGGACATGGCGCAAACTCGAAAGATCGGCGGCAGCTTCCGGATGTGCTTCAATTTCGGACTGAAATGCAGTGAATTTTTCAAACGATTTGCGCCACGATTCCCAGCGGACAGCCCCGTTTTCATAGAAATTCTTCAATCGGACAACTGTATGGAAAATAGACACCAGTTCTGCTTGCCCGTCGCGGACCACACAGATTTTTTCATACGGATCCGGTATGGCCAGCCACGCCCTGGATAAATGACAAACAGGAGCGGATATCCGCCGCTCCGGGGTATTGCCCGGTTTCAGCCAAGCGGCCGAAACCGGCAAGCGATGCTTTCCATTGTTTCAGACAATCGCCAAGGAAATGGATCAGATCATCCTGATCCATAGGGCAATCCATGCCGAATATCTTCCTGACAGGTGTCGACAACAGCCTCCATTTCACCGGATGCCAGACGTTTTCGGGGAATGACTTGAATCCGCTCCCATTGATCGGGCGTCTCCAGAAAGACACTGGAATGATGATGCAGGGAAAACGTTGCCATTCACCACGCAGGAAATCATTCGATCGGAAAAAAGGCTGGAAATGATTCCGGCGATTCTTGACCCGGACCATGCATCGGGTTGCCCCGAAAACCGGGAGAACACCTCCGAGAGCAAAACCGGCGTCTCCGAAGAGGCGCTGTCATCCAAAAAAGCCATTACCCGTTTGAGATCGCCGGGGTCTGTTCTTGTTAAACCCCAGCGGAAGCTGAAGGTGCCGGGAAAAAACCTTATCGTCATTTGCCATTTTCATGATGTTGGGTCTTGTCAGGGATGAATTGTCTTGATAGATATCGAAGATAACTTTTCAAAAAATTAACATATCCTGCGGGATTCTTCAAGTTTCCCGGACATGGATTTTTCACAGAAAAGGGATAATCTCGTCCAATGGAAGGCCATCATCTGATTCTCGGGGAACTGGTGGATGTCGATTACCGGCCAGGTGCTCCCGGACACCCATGACGAACGGTACCGCCAGAAGCTGGCCAGGCTCCTGATGGATGCCAAAGGGTATGCCCGAAAGGATATTCAAAGCCGGTGCAGCCTTCGGGTCAAGGCAGGGGACAACTGCGCCATCGTGAAAGTGGATATGGCCGTAACCATTGCCGACAGAATCTGCATGATCATCAAATACGGCCCGGGTTCGCTGGTCACCCGGCATCGCCCGGCTCTGGCCGCATCCCGGCTTCTGGCCCCGTATCAGATCCCCGTTGTCGTGGTCACCAACGGCGAGGACGCCGATATCCTGGACGGCCGTACCGGGGAGGTGATCGGCAGCGGCCTGGAGAACATCCCGGCCAGACCGGAACTTGCCGCACGGTGTGCTCCTTTTCATTTCCGCCCATCGCAGAATCCCGCGCCGAAATCGAAAGCCGCATCGTGTATGCTTATGAAGTCGACGGCGCCTGCCCCTGCGATGATTCCGTCTGCCGGATCACAACGTGATGATTTTTCGTCATGGTTTCGAATTTGATGCTTGAAAATTCGAAATCAAAACAGGGGTCCCGGTCAGAATCTGCTTACCAGCATGTCTTTATGGATTCATGGCAATGAGGGCCGCGCCGATGGCGCCGGTCAACTGGGCGTTGGGGGTCACCACAAGGGAATGGCCGATTTTTTTTTCAAGCGAGCGGACAACACCGCTGTTCTGGGCAACGCCGCCGGTCATCATGATGGGCGGAATCCAGCGGATGCGCCCGGCCATGGCGGACACGCGGGCGGCAATGGAATCATGGATGCCGGCAATGATGTTTTCCCGGCTTTCTCCCTTTGCAATCAGTGAAATGACCTCGGATTCCGCAAATACCGTGCACAGACTGCTGATGGATGCCGGATGATCGGCGGCAAGCGAGAGGCTGCCAAAATCCGACATGTCCACCTCCAGGGCCCTGGCCATGACCTCCAGGAACCTGCCGGTTCCGGCGGCGCACTTGTCGTTCATGGCAAAGTCCTTGACCCGGCCGGTTTCATCCAGGAGAATGACCTTGCTGTCCTGGCCGCCGATATCGATGACGGACCGGATCTCCGGGATTCATATACCGGGCGCCCGCGGCATGGCAGGTGATTTCCGTGATTGCCCGATCCGCAAAAGTGATGCTTTTGCGGCCGTATCCGGTGGCGACGATTCCTTGAATGTCGGAGGGATTCAGGCCAAGACCGGATACAATGCCTTCAAAGAGCTGATCCCCGGCATTTTTGGCATTATATCCGGTGCGAAGGATCCGGACCGCCAGAATGCTGCCATCCCGCATGACCGCCGCCTTGGCGGTAATCGAACCAATATCAATCCCTACGGTCACCATCGGTTAAAGCATCTCCATGAAGGCATCGATCCGGGTTTCAATCTGGGCCTCTGAAAAACTGCGCTCATCCACCATGTCGGCTTCCAGCATGAGGGTCGGAAGGCCCCGCTTTTCCTGAATGATCCGCCGGATATCATACTGGCCGAACGAATAGGGCTTGCAGCTTCGGTTGGAGTGCATGACCAGACCCTGAACATCGTATTTGTCGATCATGGCAATGACTTGCTCGGCCATTTGATCCACCCCGATATTCAGATAAATCCGGCTGTAGCCCTCTGCCATGGTGTTGATAAAATCAGACGGATCGATGTATTTCATGGATCCGCACCAGGCCGAGGTATAGGTGTCCGCAACCAGGCAGGCGCCGCGTGCGGCAAATTTGTCCGAAAGCCACCGGGTCCGGTACCAGACCGGAAGGTTGTCCCACAGCAGCCGGAATTTTTCAAAAGGCACGGCGCTGATGCCTTCGCTGATCCGGGTGTTCATCTCCGCCAGCAGCATCCTGTAATAATCAACGGCAGTCTGCGTTCCCCGAAGGGTGACGATCAGCGCCAGGTGAAAAAAAGCATCAAAGGCGCTCATGGGCGCCGGCTTATGAACCGTCGTATCCAGAACAGCCTGCCACAGGCGCTGGCCCTTCGATGGAAAGCCTGCCGACCTCGGCCATTTTGTCCCGGTCCAGTTTTTTTCCGCAAACCTGCTCTAAAAACAGGATATATTCTTCAACCTGGCGCTTGACATAGCTTCGGACTTCACTTGAAAATTCCGTATGGCAGACCGGGGTATCCAGAATAAAGAGCGGCACGTTGTAATAGCGGGCCTGGACCTCGTACCATTTTAATACCGTTCCGCAGATATTGTTGCAGCAGATCAGCATGTCCGGCCGGGGAAGTCCGCCGATCGGGCCGCCGTCAACCGTCGAGCAGGCAATGTCGGCGCGGGCATATGAGCACAAGTCCCTGGAATAGCCCATGGCTTCCGCCTTTTCGCATAAATCCACCCCCATGTGGGAAGCGCCGATCATGGCCCCGTGATTTTCCGGATAGACGGGAATCACATCCATGGCAATGAGCGGCTCCACCGGCCCGCCGCTGGTGATCCAGGCGATTTTTTTCCCTGTTTCACCGGCGGTTTTGGCCTCGATGTAGTAATGGGTCATGATTTCCTTCATTTTCTGGACCGACTTGATTTTCCGCCGCTCCTTATCCGGATCAGAGCATGGATCGTCTCCCTATATCATCGAAATGATTTCATTGACGAGTTTTTCGATGCCGACCGCCACATCCTTGATTCCGGGTCCCAGCATATAGGCCGGCGTTGAAACGATGCGGTTGGCCTTGTCCACATGAATCCGGTCAACGGTGCAGATCCTTGTGGCGCCCGCCCATGCGCTCGATGCCGGCCGCTGTTCCGGTGTCATTTCCGATGGTGACCTCCGGTTTTTTGTCGGCAATGGCGCGGACAAGGGTTGCCGGTGCAATGCAAATGGCGCCGACCGGCTTTCCGGCAGCCACCATGTCCCGGATCAGGCGCTCAACATCCGGCTGCACCACGGCATCCGGGCCTTTGAATGGCAAAATCGCTCAGGTTTTTGGCTGCCCCGAATCCGCCGGGAAGGATCAAGGCATCCAGTTCCGATGCCTTGACCTTGGCGACATCCCGGATGTTTCCCCTGGCGATCCGCGCCGATTCCACCAGAACGTTTCTTTTTTCCGACAGTTTCCTGATGGGTCAGGTGATTGATCACATGAAACTGGTCCACATCGGGGGCCATACACAGCGCCTCTGCCCCTGCCCTGTCCAGAAACAGCAGCGTCAGAACAGACTCATGAATCTCGGCCCCATCAAAAACCCCGCATCCCGATAACAATACGCCGACTTTTTTTGACATACCTGGCCTCCTTTCTGATATTCCGTGCAAATGAAAAGGTTTTTCTTGACAAATAACGGATAAGGATGGTTGAAAAGGTTGACTTTTTTCGAATTCATCAACCTTTTGCTGGATATTATGGAAATGCCCCTAACGCCTTCCGATGATCGCTCCCGGCGAGAAATCCTGTCCGAAATCTTTTCGATCATAAAAAAAATCATTGACCGCTCCGCCGGCACGGGTCTCAAGGTAAACAAAGGTATCGATGCGGCCCTGATGCTCAATCAGAAGGGGGCTGGAAACCTGCTCGAAAACGGGGATTTGCTGTTCAAGAACATCGGCGAGCCCCCACGGCTGCTGAGCATCGCGGAACGCAGACTCATTTTTACAGCCAGGAACAATAATTTATAACCTGTTCTTGGATAGCGATATGCCATCAAGCCCTGCTTTCATTGCTTGGCAGGCGCGGGACGGTGACAATTTTTTTCTCAAAAGGTACCCACATAAACAGCACCTTTTCAGCGCTGTTTATGCACGGTTACTGGATAACGATTCAAGCCGCTTTGGAAAGCTTGACCGCGCACACTTTGTATTCCGGAATCTTGGACACCGGATCCAGCGCGGCGTTGGTCAGGCGGTTGGCTGCCGCCATCGCAAAATGGAAGGGGATGAACACGGTTCCATCCACTGCTTTTTCAGACACTTTGATGACGGCTGTAATTTTTCCTCTGCGGGAGGCAACATCCACTTTATTGCCGTCTGAAAGGCCCAGTTTTCCGGCATCTTTTGATGATATTTCCACAAAACATTCCGGGGAGCGATCGTTGAGCCCTTCGGTTTTCATGGTCATCGTGCCGGTATGATAGTGATAGATCACCCGGCCCGTGGTCAGGTAAAGCGGATAGTCTTCGCTGGTCTGTTCCGCCGGCGCAATGTATTCAATGCCGTGAAACACCCCTTTTCCGATCGGGAATTTTTCCGTGTGCAAAATGGGCGTTCCGGGGTGCGATCGCATCCGGACAGGGCCAGTGAATCCCCTCGTTTTCAATCCGGTCATAGGAAATGCCGGCATAGGAAGGCGTGACCCGGGAAATCTCTTCCATGATCGCCTGGCTGTTTTCGTAATTCATGGCATAGCCCATGCGCGTTGCGATCTCGCAGGTGATTTTCCAGTCATCCCAGAGCATCCCCGGGAGGATCGACGGCTTTTCGGACCCGCTGAACCCGGCGCTCGGTATTGGAAAACGTACCGTCTTTTTCGGCAAAACACGTGGACGGCAGAATGACATCGGCCTGCTTGGCGGTTTCGGTCATGAAGATGTCCTGAACCACCAAAAAATCAAGATGGGCAATGCTTTTTTCGGCATGATTCAGATCCGGATCCGATACCAGGGGATTTTCGCCGATGATGTAAAGGGCCTTCAGTTCGCCGCTGTGGGCCTTTGGGATCATCTCCGTAACGGTAAGCCCCGGCTTGGCCGGAAGACCTGTAACGCCCCAGGCGGTTTCCATTCGGCCTCTGGCAGCCTCATCGGCCACACCCTGATATCCGGAATAGACATTCGGCAGCCCCCCCATGTCACAGGCGCCCTGAACGTTGTTCTGGCCTCTTAGCGGGTTGACGCCGCCGCCGACAATCCCCAGATTGCCGCAGAGCATGGCCAGATTGGCCAGAGATTTGACATTGTCCGTTCCGGTGGTGTGCTGGGTAATTCCCATGCAGTACAGAATGCTGCCTGCGGCTGCACTGGCGTAGAGTCTGGCTGCATCGATCAGGCTTTTTGCCGGAATGCCGGTAATGGTTTCGACATGTTCCGGCGTATATTTTTCAACCACCTGTTTCAGCGCGTCAAAACCGGTCGTACGGTTTTCCACAAACGTCTTGTCATACAGCCCTTCCTTGATGATGACGTGCATCATGCCGTTGATCCAGGCCACATCGGTGCCCAGATTGGGCCGGATCCACATATCGGCGAAACCGGCCATCTTGATTCTTCTGGGATCGACCACAATCAGTTTTGCGGTTTTTTTTGTCACGGCCCGTTTCACAAATGCCGAAAGAACCGGATGGTTTTCGGTGGTATTGGAGCCGGTAATCAGGACAACATCTGCTTTTTCCACATCCGCGATGGTATTTGTCATTGCACCACTTCCGAAAGCTGCGGCCAGACCGGCCACGGTGGAGGAATGTCAGAGACGGGCGCAATGGTCGATATTGTTTGTTTTCAGCACTGCCCGGGTGAATTTGTTGGCAATGTAATTTTCTTCGTTGGTGACCCTGGCGGAAGTCAGCACGCCGATACTGTCTGGCCCATGGGCCGCCTTGATCCCCTCCAGCCGGCCGGCAACCAGACTTAAGGCTTCTTCCCAGGATGCTTCGCGGAACTCTCCATTTTTCTTGATCAAGGGCGTGGTCAGGCGCTCCGGGGAATGGATGAAATTAAAACCGAATCTGCCCTTCACACACAGGCTCCCGTGGTTGGGAGCACTGTCTTCGACCCCGGAAACCTTTACCACCCGGTTGTCCTTGACATGAAGATACATCTGGCATCCCACCCCGCAGTAGCTGCAGGTGGTTTTCACCGATGTGGTTTCCCAGGGCCGGACAGTATACCGGGTATCTTTTTCAACCAGCGCGCCGACCGGGCATACCTGAACGCATTCCCCGCAGAACACGCAGTCCGAGTCCTTCAGGGGGTTATCTCCGGCAGTGACAATCTTGGTCTCCGGGCCCCGGTACCCGAAATTGATGGCGTTGTTGACCTGGACCTCGTTACAGGCCTGGACGCAGCGTCCGCACTGAATGCACCGTGAAAAATCCCGAATAATAAACGGATTGACGGTTTCCATGGGATATCGGGTTTCCGTTGCCGGAAATCGGTTGCCGGTTACCTGATAGCGGTAGGCAAGGTCCTGAAGCCGGCAGTCTCCCCACACCGGGCAGAGCTCCGCGCTGCCGTCGTCTTTTTGAACCGAAAGCTGATAGGGGGTCCAGTCCGTGCTGCCGCCGCCATACACCGAGCAATTGTGATTGCCGGAGGAAAGCAGCAGCTGAAGAATCATCCGCCTTGCCTCAACGACCATCGGCGATTCCGTGAGCACAACCATGTTGGCGGTTGCCGGGGTTGCACAGGACGGCACCAGGCTTCGCGCCCCCTTGACCTCTACCACACAGATCCGGCAGGCACCGGTAGGTATCGTATTTTTCAGGTAACAAAGGGTTGGAATGCTGATGTCATGTCGACTGGCAACATCCAGAATGGTTTCACCCGGTTCAAATGAAAATGCGTTTCCATTTATCGTAAGGGTCTGCTGGGAATCCATTGTTATGAATACTCCTTTTTGGTGATATGGCCTCAATGTCATTGACTTCAGACATCCTGTTCCAAAATCAGGGGTTACGTCCTGTTATCGGCAAAAATACATAGCGGTTCTGTTACAGAAATTGTCGCAATTTGTCAATCCACGAATACTTCGGAAAGATGTCATATTTTTCCACCAGCAGGAAATATGCCAGCAACCCATGCACGCTGCCGACCATGTCCGCCAGGACATCCATGACATCCGCGGTACGGTAAGGAACAAAATACTGGTGAATTTCATCGCTGATTCCATAAGCGGTTGAGGCTGAAATGCTGAGCAGGGACACCAGAAATAGCCGGTTTCCAGCCATGCAATGATCTGAAAGCCCTGAAAAAAAGGATCCCCAAAAACGCATAGCCAGGCAAATGCAGGTATTTATCCCCGAAAGGCACATCGTGGAGCCGCGCCATGGAAGGATAGGCGGACTGGATAAATATCACCGTGCAATACAGCACAACCGGCAGCCAGTATATCAGAAATATTTCTTTGTTTATCCTTCATGCGCCGTGACGTTTCAGCTTCAAACATCGATTCTGGTCAAGCTGTCTTTCGCGAATCACCGAAAGCAGTTTTTCAAGAAGCATTTCCGGAAGCATGCCATACCGAACCGTTCCATCCAGCGTTCTTACAGAAAGGGTTCCCGTTTCTTTTTCCTTGGCGCCGATCGTGAGGATTACCGGAATATGGTTGATCTGGGCTTCCCGGATTTTCTTGTTCAGGCTTTCGGTCCGGCCATCGATCTCAACCCGTATGCCGTGTTTCTCAAACAGGTCCCTGACCGCTTCGGCATGGGAAACCAGATCATCATTGATGGGAAGCATCGCCACCTGAACCGGCGCCAGCCACAAGGGAAATTTCCCTGCAAAATGCTCGACCAGAATCCCGAAAAACCGCTCAATCGAACCGTAAATCACCCGATGGATCATGATGGGCCGGTGTTTTTCATTGTCTTTTCCCACATAGGTCAGATTGAACCGTTCCGGCAGCGCCATATCCAGTTGAATGGTGCCGCACTGCCAGGTGCGACCCAGTGCATCCTTGATATGAATGTCGATCTTGGGGCCGTAAAATGCGCCGTCTCCCTCATTGATTTTATACGCTTTTCCATATGCGTTCAGCGCGGATTTCAATCCATTGGTCGCCTCTTCCCATTGCTGCGTCCGTTCCGATGGATTTTGCCGGCCGGGTGGAGAGTTCCAGATGAAACCCCAGCCCGAAGGTATGGTAGATTCTTTCAACCAGCCGCAGCACCCCCAGGATTTCCGATTCAATCTGATCGGGCATCATAAAAATATGGGCGTCGTCCTGATGAAACGCCCGAACCCGGAAAAGGCCCGAAAGCACGCCGCTCAGTTCATGCCGGTGCACCAGTCCGATTTCCGCGGCGCGTATGGGAAGATCCTTGTAAGAATGGGGCTTTAGCCCGTAAAGGAGCATGCCTCCCGGACAGTTCATGGGCTTGATGGCGTATTCGATCTCATCCACCTGGCTGGTGTACATGTTCTCGCGGTAGTTTTCCCAGTGGCCGCTGCGCTCCCAGAGGCCCCGGTTCAGCATGATCGGCGTTTTGGTCTCCACATAACCGGCCGCCCGGTGCTCCATCCGCCAGTATTCCAGAAGGGCATTCCAGATCACCATTCCCCTGGCGTGAAAAAAAGGCATTCCCGGAGCCTCATCATGAAAGCTGAACAGATCCAGAGCCGCGCCGATCTTTCGATGATTTCGTTTCTTGGCCTCTTCGATAAACTGGATATGGGCCTTAAGCTCTTTTTTGTCAAAAAACGCCGTCCCGTAAATCCGCTGAAGCTGGGCCTTGGATTGATCCGCCCGCCAGTAGGCGCCGGATACCTTCATGAGCTTGATGGCTTTGACAAAGCCGGTGTGGGGAAGGTGCGGCCCTCTGCAAAGGTCCGTAAAATCCCCCTGTTCGTACAGGGAAATGGTCCCATCCTGCAGATCCCGGATCATCTCCAGCTTATACGGTTCATCCCGATAAACGGCCAGGGCCTCGGCCTTGGAGACTTCGCGGCGGCGGAACGGAATTCTGGCCTGAATGATCCGCTGAATTTCCGCCTCGATTCTGGGGAAATCATCTTCCGATACGGGCTCCATGTCGATGTCATAATAAAACCCATCCTCAACCACGGGCCCGATGGTCAGTTTCGCGCCTTGATACACGTGCAGAATGGCCTGAGCCATGACATGCGCCGCGCTGTGTCTTAAAATGGACAGGGCTTGCGGATCATGGGTGGTAATCAATCGAATGGAAGCATCCGTTTCAACCGTTGTACTGAGATCAACCAGCCGGCCGTCGATTTCCATGGCCACGCAATTTCTGGCCAGGCCCTCGGAGATGCTCATGGCAATGTCGGTCCCTGAAGGGGGGGCTTCAAAAGTTTTACAGCTTCCATCCGGAAGGGTAATTTGAATCATTCTTGTCTCGCTTTTATGGGTTTCGAATTCTAACTTACCTGTAAATCATATCATCATTTAGGGAAAATGACCATTCAGGTCAAGGATATTTTACATGACTGCCGTCAATCTTCCCCCTTCTCAGCCTGAACACCTGAATCGTTATTTCTCCGGGTTATCTTTCTTGACACCCGACATCATTTTGATTAAAAATTACCGCATGAAAAAACACAACCACTTATCATTTGGCCGAATGCATCGATCATGATTGATGCGCTGCAGGATACCCGGCTTAACAGTTTCTGGACTCAGGGGGACTGGCCGCCGCAAACAGATGCGGAAAGTCTTCAAAATGCTCTCTACTCCCTGAACCAGCCCTTTGTTCTGGTGGATCAAAACGGCCAGCCCGCTGCAGCCAGGGGCGGTTCCCTGGCGATTGAACTGTCCGGAAACCGGAAAGATTCGATTGCGCTGCGGGACAGCAGTCGTTTCCGGCGTTCGCCATCCGGTTCTGGCCTTTACCCCTTCCCTGCCCCCGGAAAATCTGGGAGATCCCGAATTTAAAAAGCGCCATCAATCTTCGGTATGCCTATGTCGGCGGCGCCATGGCCAATGGCATCACCTCGACCGCCATGGTTGAAGCCCTGGGAAAAGCCGGGATGATGGGGTTTTATGGCGCTGCCGGTCTGACCCTGGCTGAAGTCGAAAAAGCCATTTACGAAGTTCAGCGAAAGCTGGGGGATTCTCCCTACGGGTTCAACCTGATTCACAGCCCCGGCGACCCGGATCTGGAAGACGGCGCTGGTCCGCCTTTACATCAAACAAGGCATTCGAAAGGTCTGCGCATCCGCATATCTGAATCTGACGCCCGCCCTGGTGCGATACCGGGTTTCGGGGATTTACCGGGACGGTCAGGGAAGCATCGTCTGCCCCAATCAGGTGGTTGCCAAAGTCTCCCGGGAAGAAGTCGCCCAGAGATTTTTTTCTCCCCCTCCGGAAAAGTTTCTGATGCAGTTGCTGGAGGATAAAACCTTGACCCGGGAGCAGGTCGAACTTGCCCGGCATGTTCCGATGGCGGACAGCCTGACCGCCGAAGCCGACTCCGGCGGCCATACCGATAACCGCCCTGCGATTTCTCTTCTGCCGACACTGATCGCGCTTCGAAACGAAATGGTCAAGACCCACCGGTATCCGCGGTCCATCCCCGTCGGACTGGGCGGCGGCATCGGCACCCCGCAGGCCGCGGCAGCGGCTTTTTCAATGGGCGCGGCCTATGTTCTGACCGGGTCCGTCAATCAGGCCTGCGTGGAGGCCGGAACATCCGAAGCAGTCCGCCGGCTTCTGGCGGAAGCCAGACAGGCGGATGTCGCCATGGCGCCGGCAGCCGATATGTTTGAAATGGGGGTGCAAGGTCCAGGTTTTAAAGCGCGGCACCATGTTTGCCCAGCGCGCCGCAAAGCTCTACGAGATTATTCGTCAGATATGACCGGCTGGAGGACATTCCTGAAAAATACCGGATTCAGCTGGAACGGGATTGTTTTCAAATGCAGCCTGGATGACGAATGGCAGCGGACAAGGGCATTTTTTATGAAGCGGGACCCCCGGCAGATTGACCGCGCGGAACAGGATTCCCGGCATAAAATGGCGCTTGTCTTTCGCTCCTATCTGGGGCAGTCTTCCAGATGGGCGACAACCGGAAATCCCGGCCGGAAAATGGACTATCAGATATGGTGCGGTCCGGCAATGGGCGCCTTCAATGCCTGGGTCCGGGGATCTTTTCTGGAAAAACCCGAAAACCGGGATACCATCACCATCGCCATGAACCTGTTGTTTGGCGCATGCATTCTGACGCGGGCCAACTGGATTCGATGCCAGGGAGTTGCCCTTCCCCCGAATATGGACGCGTTATTCGCCACTGCCGCTGAATGCCATTGTAAAATATATGCAATAGCATTCTTATCTATTGATAATTATTGGATAACCGTGGTATTTAGAAAGATATGATTTTTTTGATTCTTCCAGGGAAGCTGACCCGCTTTCTTCCAATGACAAATCGGCGCAATGCGCCGTAACCCAGGTTTTTATAAAGACGATTGATGCCAGAAACTGAAACACAGATTGATTTCATGGAGCCCAGCCGATCCGGATCCCCCCGATCGCCATCATCGGCATCGGGATGCATCTTCCCCAAATCCCCCACTGCAAAAGGATTCTGGCGGCTGATCGTTCACGGCCACGACGCCATCACCGATGTCCCCCCAACCCACTGGTCTCCGGATGATTATTTCGACCCGGACCCCAAAACGCCGGATCATGTTTACAGCAAAAGAGGCGGTTTTTTATCGCCCATCGATTTCGATCCCTCGGAATTCGGAATTCCGCCTGCGATTCTGGAGGCCACGGACAGCTCCCAGATGCTGGGGCTGGTGACGGCCAAAATGGCCATGACCGATGCGGGTTACGGGCCGGAGCGGTCTTTTGACCGCAATCGGACAAGCGTGATTCTGGGCGTTACGGGAACTCAGGAACTCGTGATTCCGCTTGGCGCCCGCCTGGGTCACCCGGTATGGCGAAAAGCCCTGAAAGACTCCGGGCTGTCGCCGGACAAAATCAGCGAAGTCATGGAACGGATATCCAGCGGTTTTGTTCCCTGGCAGGAAAATTCCTTTCCGGGGCTTCTGGGCAATGTGGTTGCCGGACGCATCTGCAACCGGCTGGATCTGGGCGGCACCAACTGCGTGGTGGATGCGGCCTGCGCCAGCTCGCTCAGCGCCGTTCACCTGGCCCTGATGGAGCTGATCACCTCCCGTTCGGACATGGTCATCACCGGCGGCGTGGATACCTTGAACGATATTTTCATGCACATGTGCTTTTCCCGGACCCAGATTCTTTCGCCTTCCGGCGATGTCCGTCCGTTTTCAAAGCATGCGGACGGCACCCTGCTGGGAGAAGGTCTCGGCATGGTGGTATTAAAGCGTCTGGCGGATGCGGAAAGAGACAACGACCGGATTTATGCGGTCATCAAGGGAATGGGCACCTCAAGCGATGCCAAATCCCAGAGCATTTATGCGCCCCGGGCCGAAGGCCAGGCAAGGGCCCTTCGCTCCGCCTACCAGCAGGCCGGAATTCATCCCGGAACGATTGAATTGATCGAAGCTCACGGCACCGGCACCCGCGTGGGAGACATGGTGGAATTCACCGCCTTAAAGCAGGTTTTCAGCGAATTTCCGCCGACAGGCTCCGGAGCGGCACGCAACGTGCGCCGTTGGGTCCATTAAATCCATGATCGGTCACACCAAGGCCGCGGCAGGCTCCGCAGGCCTGATCAAGGCCGCCCTGTCCCTGTATCACAAGGTGATTCCGCCAACCCTGAAAGCCGGGGAGCCGGACCCGAACCTGAATATCGAAGACAGCCCGTTTTATCTGAATGCCACCGCAAAGCCCTGGCTTTCCGGCAAGAAGCATCCCCGACGGGCCGGCGTCAGCGCCTTTGGATTCGGCGGCAGCAATTTTCATGCGGTTCTGGAAGAATATGACCCGCAAAAATCCGAAATCACCTGGGACGGGTCCGTTGAAATCCTGCCGCTGTCCGGCCCCATCACCGGAAGCCATCAAAAAGGACCTGGCCGGCTGGAAGGCCACTGGCTTTAAAAGGGCTCTCGAATGCCGGATTTTCCGTTCATGCGGCAAAATCCCGTGCCGCGTTTTCCGCCCAGGCACCCCTGCCGCCTGTTGATCCTCCTTCAGCAGACCGACAACCCGGACGCATTATGGGCCGATGACCTGCAGACGGCCTGCTCGGAAGCCCTGTCGGCCCTGGATAATCACAAGGATCGGCCTTTCTGGAACACGTCCACGACTCTTTTACGGAAGCGCCCCCCTGGACTGGGAAAATCGGTTTTTTATTTCCCGGACAGGGAAGTCAGTATGTGGGAATGGCGCGGGAACTGGCCTGCATGTTTCCGCAGGCAATGGATGCGATCGATGCGGCCAATGAAGCGTTTTCCTCATTTTCAGCAGGCCTGAAACCCCCTGAACCGCCTCATCTTAAGCTCAGCGACCGGATTTATCCGCCTTCCTCTTCCGATTCAACGAAAAAACAATCCCGGAAAAAGGCGCTGCAATCCACCCGCATGGCCCAGCCGGCCATCGGCGCCGTCAGCCTGGGAATGATAAAGATTCTTGAGCACTTCGGCATCACGCCGGATGCAGCCTGCGGTCACAGTTTCGGCGAATTGACGGCCCTTGCGTCCGCCGGATGGATTTCTCACGGAAGATTTTCTGAAACTGTCCGTTGCCAGAGGCCATTTCATGGAAGCGGCCGGAAGCGGGGACGCAGCAGGACTGATGATTGCCGTCAAGGCGCCGATTGAAGACCTGATGTCCCTGACCCGGAATGCCTCCTTTCCGATTACCCTGGCCAATCTGAACAGCCCGTTCCAGGGCGTGCTGTCCGGATCACCCGATGCGATTGCCCGGGCTGAAGCCCTATGCCTTGAAAAAGGATTTTCATCGGTCCGCCTGCCGGTTGCGGCTGCGTTTCACAGCCCCCTGGTTCAGGATGCCGCCGGACCTTTCAGCGCTTTTCTGGAATCCATCGACATCCGGCCGTCAAAAATACCCGTGATCGCCAACGTCACCGGAAAGCCTTATCCGGATGATCCGCAAGCCGTCAAAACCCTGCTGGGCCAGCAGATCACGCATCCGGTTCAGTTTCTTGACGCCATTGAACATCTTTATGAAATCGGGCGTCCGCACTTTTATCGAAGTCGGACCCCGGCCGATTCTCACCGGACTTGTCCGATCGATCCTGAAGAATCGCCCGGCAACAGCGATCGCCATGGATGCATCCTCCGGGAAAGGACTCCGCCCGGGTCGATCTGGCAAAAGTCCTGTGCCGGCTGGCGGCAACGGGATATCCGGTCCGGCTGCCTTGCTGGGAAGCGGGGGAATCCGACGCTCCCGTCAGAAAACCCCTGATGAAGGTTTCCATGTCCGGCGCCAATTATCAGAATCCCGACGCCAGGCCTTCGGCGGACCGGGAAAATTCCCAAACTTCAGATCGCACCCGGAGCATACCGGAATCCCGGAATTCTCAACCTTTAAGCACACCCCGGAAACGGGTGGAACCATTGGAAATTTCCATGAGCCCCAAACCCAAGTCTTTGTTTACAGATCAACTCGTCTGTCATGACCGAACCTTCTTCGGATGTCATTTCCCATGCGTTACAGGCCGTTCAGGAAGGCCTCAAATCCATGCAGTCGCTTCAGTTTCAGACCGCCGAAACCCACAAGCTTTTCCTTCAGACCCAGACCGAAGCCAGCAAAACCCTTCAAAAGATGATGGACCATACCCGGCGGATTGCCGAGGCGTCTCTGGGGATTTCCGTTATCGCGCCGGAGGACAGGGGACCGGAAGCAGCTGCCGGAGGCCGCAAGCCGCAAGCCATGGAACCGGAAACAGCGGACAGACGACAGACGACCAACAGCGGAGGACGTCCGTCAGCGGACAAAGATTTTTTTCCATCATCCGTCATTCACCATCCGCCATCCGAAAGCCATCAGAGCCTCAGATCTCAATCTTCACCCGATGGAAGCCCCTGCCCGGACTTCAGCGCCGCAGAAAAATATTCCGGCCATTGAAGCCTGCCTGCTGGAAGTCGTCAGCCACCTGACCGGATATCCCGTGGAAATGCTGGCCCTGGACATGGACATCGAGGCGGATCTGGGAATCGACTCCATCAAGCGCGTTGAAATCCTGGCCACCCTCGAAGAAAAAATGCCGGGACTTCCCGCCATTCCCCCCGACACCCTGGGAACCCTGAAAACCCTGGGGCAGATCACGGCCTTTCTCCGCGAACAAGGCGGTAACGCCGGCAAACCCGAGAACCCGATGGCATCGCCCCTGATCCACACGGCCCCGCATCCCGAACAGGACGTTGAGACCTGCCTGCTGGAAGTCGTCAGCCACCTGACCGGATATCCCGTTGAAATGCTGGCCCTGGACATGGACATCGAGGCGGATCTGGGGATCGACTCCATCAAGCGCGTTGAAATCCTGGCCACCCTCGAGGAAAAAATGCCGGGACTTCCCGCCATTCCCCCCGACACCCTGGGAACCCTGAAAACCCTGGGGCAGATCACGGCCTTTCTTAAAAAAAAGACTCCGGAATAACGCCTGCCCGCCCGGATTGCTCGCAGAAACCGGAAACAATGCCGCTTGCCGCGTCAGACACCATTCGTCCGGAACGGCGACTCCTTGCAGCGGTTCAAACCGGATTCACCCCGGCATCCCGGCTGCTGCTTGCCAAGAATCAACCCGTCATCATCACGGATGACGGCGCCGGATTGTCCCGGAAAATCGCCGATGAAATCATTTCCGGAGGCGCTGATGCAATCGTGGCATCCATGGATGAAATGCTTTCCGAGGAATTTATCATTCGTCCTTCCGGCATGATCATCCTTTCGCCTGCCGCGGACAGCCGCAACCCCGGATCAGGATGAAACCGACTGCCGTTTTTCTGAAAAAAGCCTTTCTGCTTATCCAGACGATTCGGAAAGGACCTGTCGGATGCGGCAAGAACCGGCGGCGCTCTATTCGCATCAATCACCTGCCTGGACGGAGCTTTCGGCACTTCTGGGAAAAGGCATCGACCGACCGGTTCCCGGGGGACTGGCAGGTCTGGTCAAAACAGCCGCCATCGAATGGCCGGAAGTGGTTTGCCGCGCCATCGACATTTCACCCGACTGGCGGGACGTTGACCGCCTGGCAACAGCTATCGGTGCTGCTTTGCGCTCCGAAAATACTGATGGCGGAATCGAAATCGGCCTCTGTCCGGACCTGCCCATAAATACCGGTTACCGGCTGAACCTCGAACCAGCCTCCAGTCCCGAAGGATCGGATTCGCTGAACCGATCAGGACGTCGTGGTCATCACAGGCGGCGCCAGGGGCGTTACGGCTCAGGCTGCCATGGCTCTGGCCGAATCCTGCCGGCCCGCGCTGATTCTACTGGGGCGATCTCCTGCACCGGTTTCCGAGCCCGATTGGCTGGCCCAGGTGCATGCACCATCTGAAATGAAGCAGGCCATCCTCCGTCATGAGCTGCCTGCCAAGGCATCGCCCAAAGAGCTGGAATCGGCATACCTGAGGCATCAGGCAAACCGCGAAATTCTCTCAACGCTTACTGCCATCCGATCCACGGGTACCCGCGTCGCGTATCATGCGGTGGATGTGCGGCAGGCTCAGGCGCTTTCGCGCGTCCTGGAAACGGCCCGAGCGTCCTTCGGCCCCATCACGGCCATCATTCACGGCGCCGGCGTGCTCGAGGACCGGCTCATTCTGGAAAAAACGCCGGAGCAGTTCGATGCGGTCTTCGATACGAAGGTTGCGGGGTTTTAATCCCTTCTGAAAGCCACCCAAAAAGACCCGATCAAGCATATGGTCTGTTTTTCCTCCATCACCGCCAGAATCGGCAACCGGGGCCAGGCGGATTACGCCATGGCCAACGAAGTTCTGAATAAAATGGCGCAGCGGGAATCCTTTCTTCGAAAAGAATGCCGCGTGGTTTCCATCAACTGGGGCCCCTGGGACGGCGGCATGGTCGGCGATTCGCTCCGGCGTGAATTTGAACGCAGCCGCATTTCTCTGATTCCGCTCAAAGCCGGCGCCCAAAGCATGATTCAGGAGCTGCAGGCTGGCCCCGGCAGTCCGGTCGAGGTGGTGATCGGCTCCGGATTGTTGCATCCGGTATCGGCAACCCGCCAGTCTCTTGTGCCCGAAACCCTTTCCTTGAGCATCAAACGGGAAATCGACATTGACCGGTATCCCATTCTCGAAGCTCACCATTTAAACGGCAAACCCGTTGTTCCCTTTGCATTGATCACGGAATGGCTGGGGCATGGCGCGCTTCATGAAAACCCCGGACTTCAGCTTTCCGGGCTGGATGACATTCGGCTCCTCAAAGGAATCCGGCTGGACGACGGGAAAAAAACCATCCGTCTGATGACCGGTAAAACCCGGAAAAACGGCCCGAATTTCGAAATGGACATTGAAATCCGGGATGGATTCAAAGACGGAAAAGAGGTCATTCATACCCGTGCCCGGGCCGTCTTGTCGAACGAACTCTCCATGCCTCCGGAATTTGATTTTTCCCGATATCTGGACGAGTCCCATGCTTATTCACGTCCTATGGAAGAGGTATACGACAAAATCCTTTTTCACGGCAACGCACTCAAGGGGCTTCGACGCATCCTCACGCTCTCACCCCATGTCATGGTCGCGGAACTGGCATCGGCCCCGCCGCCGGATCAGTGGACAACAGAGCCCCTTCGCAGCCGCTGGATCGGTGATCCGCTGGTTCTGGATGCGGCCTTTCAGATGGCCATCGTCTGGTGCTTCGAACAAAAGGGAATGGTTTCCCTGCCCAGCTTCGGCGCCAGTTATCGCCAATATTGCAGCCGGTTTCCGGAAGAAGGAATCACTGCGGTGCTTGAAATCCGAAAGACAGGCCCAAGCAAGATGGTGGGCGATTTTACCTTTCTGGATATCCATCATGCCGTTATTGCCCGGTTAACCGGCTACGAGGCAGTTATGGACATCTCGCTGGCAAAGGCTTTCAAGAATTGAGGGCTTTATTATAAAATCTTGCGCCTCACCTTTTGCATGCTGCACGGTACGCACCGTCAGGCTTCCACGGGTTTTATTGCCCCCAACAATGGAATTTTAGTGATGCTCCTTCCGCCTCTTCCCAATGCCCATGCTCTGGCTGTAATGCTTCTTACCGCCATAGCGCTGATTTTGTTCACCCGCGGAAAGATCCCCCTCGAATCTTCCAGCTTCCTGATTCTCATTGCTCTGGCCGTGGGGTTTGAGCTCTTTCCGTTTCAGAAGGATGGAAGCGTTTTACACGCCGTGGACTTTTTCCATGGTTTCGGACACGAGGCACTGGTTGCTGTTTGCGCCCTGATGATTGCCGGACATGGAATCGTGCGAACCGGGGCGCTGGAGCCGGTGGGTAGAGCGCTGGCACGGATATGGAAGGTCAATCCGAGCATTTCCCTTCTCTTGACGCTGTTGGCAAGCGCTTTTATCAGCGCTTTTATTAATAATGTCCCCGTCGTTGTATTATTTCTTCCCATACTGATAAATGTGTCCATCAGAACCGGCATGCCTGCTTCTTCAGTCTTGATGCCCATGGGCTTCGCCACCCTGCTGGGAGGCACCTGTACGACCATCGGAACCTCCACAAACCTGCTTGTGGTTTCGGTAGCGGCTGAGATGGGCTTAAAGCGCCTCGAAATATTCGATTTCCTGATGCCGGCGGCTATTGCCGGAAGCATCGGAATCGGTTATCTCTGGCTCCTGGCGCCCAGGATCATCCCCAAGCGGGAACAGTCAATGGCGAATACTTCTCCCAGGGTTTTCACGGCCCATCTGGCGATTCTGGAGAAAAGCCCCGTCGAAGATAAGACGCTGGCTGAAGCCGTCAAAAAGACCGACGGCGCCATGAAAGTCATGAGTGTGGAACGCGGGCCGGATAACTACATGATGCCGGTTCCGACCGTGATTCTGAGAGCCGGCGATCACCTGGTCATCCGGGATACCCCCGAGCGCCTGAAGGAATTCGAAAAGATAATTGAGGGAACGCTCTATCCGGAGGATTCCGAGGATAGCCCTGTTGACGATGAACATCCTTTGAAGGCGAAAGATCAGCAGATCGCGGAGGTAGTCGTCATAGACGGCTCGCGCCTTCAGGGAAGAACGCTTGCTGAGATGCGATTTGCCGACCGTTATGGAATGATTATTCTTGCCATACACAGAGCTGGAAAACATCTGGAAACAGCCTATGATGAAATCGGCAATATCCGCCTGAGGGCCGGCGACATCCTTCTGGTTCAGGGACCCCGCCAGCAGATCGTCAGCCTGAAAAAAGAAACGGATTTTCTCGTACTCGATGCCACAACGGATCTGCCCTTCACGCGAAAAGCGCCATTGGCACTGATCATTATGCTGGGTATCGTCGTATCGGCCGCAATGGAGATTCTGCCGATAGCCATCAGCGCGCCGCTCGGGGCGCTGTTAATGATCCTTACCGGATGCCTGGGCTGGCGTGATGCCACAAGCGCCCTGAGTGCCCAGGTCATCCTTATCGTGGCCGCGAGCCTGGCCCTCGGGATCGCACTGCTGAAGACCGGCGGAGCGGATTACCTGGCGCAACTTTTCGTGGCGCTGTCGGGGGGCGCTTCTCCAGCCTATGTGATCAGTGGTCTGATGCTGCTGATGGCGATCCTCACGAACATCGTATCCAATAACGCGGCAGCCGTCATCGGCACGCCTATTGCCGTTTCAATTGCCTCCCAGATGGGACAACCCCCCGAACCGTTTGTCCTTGCCGTACTGTTCGGAGCCAATATGAGCTACGCCACCCCCATGGCATACAAGACCAATCTGCTTGTCATGAACGCGGGGGAATACACGTTTAATGATTTTCTCCGGATTGGGGTGCCACTGGTTTTTATCATGTGGATCTCGCTTTCCTGGCTGCTTCCGATCCTGTATGGTATCAAATAAAAAGGGGTTTAGATGTTCCGCATTCGCCGCATATTCGATGATGTCGTTCCTGCGAACCAGCATGCCCTGGAACAGGTCAGGGCGATTCTGCGTTCGCAGTTCGATTTGCTTGACCGCCAGAAAATCGACCGTATCCCTGAAGCCCTTCGGCATCCGTTGAAATACGGTTTCCGCTCGATTCTCTATGTGGCCGAAGATGACAGATCCAACGTTCGTGGTTTGGCGTTGCTTGACTACGATGCGGATCTGAAGTTCTGTTATCTGGACTACCTGGCCAGCGACAGGAAATTGGCCGGCCGCGGCGTGGGCGGAGCGCTCTATGACCGGATACGAAGTGAGGCCCTGTCTTTGGGTGTCGTGGGTGTATTCTTCGAATGCCTGCCTGACGATCCTAAGCTTTGCAGCGACCCGGATATCCTGAAACAGAACCGGGCACGTTTGAAGTTCTACGAAGCCTACGGGGCGCGACCCATCGTGAACACCGCCTACGAAACGCCCGTTCACCCTGGCTCAGACAATCCGCCCTTCCTGGTATTCGATAAATTGGCACAAGACAGCGTCCTTGGCGGAAACCACCTGAAACAGGTCATTGCCTGCATTCTCGAAAGAAAGTACAAGGATATTTGTGATTCGGCCTACGTCCAGATGGTGGTGGCGTCCGTACGCGATGATCCCGTCCGGTTCAGACCACCGCGCTATGCCGCAGCTCAAGTGGTGGAGAAAAATGCGTCCATTGCCGCCAATCTGGCCAAAATCGCACTTGTGAAAACGGACCAGCACGAGATTCACCATGTGAGAAGCCGCGGGTATGTCGAATCGCCCGTACGAATCCGTGCGATATCCAAGGCCCTGGAGCCGACAGGGGAGTTTGACCCCGTTTCGCCAATCCCATTCAAGGACGCGTGGATTACCGCGGTGCATGACCCCGAATACGTGAAGTATTTCAAAAAAGTCTGCAAGAATGCCGAGCCGAATACTCCCATCTATCCCTATGTATTCCCAATCCGCAACCGGGCCCGGCCGCCCGTGGAATTGCCCATTCGCGCCGGGTACTACTGCATCGACACGTTCACCCCCATAAGCGGCCATGCTTACGTCGCGGCACGCCGGGCTGTTGACTGTGCACTTACCGGTGCGCATGAACTTCTTTCCGGCAGACGCATCGCTTACGCACTGGTACGCCCCCCGGGCCACCATGCCGAGCGGGGCTTTTTCGGCGGGTTCTGCTACTTCAACAATGCAGCCATCGCCGCCAACCGGCTCAGCCAATTCGGCAAGGTCGCCATCTTGGACATTGACTACCATCACGGCAACGGACAGCAGGAGATTTTCTACCGCCGGAAGGATGTGTTGACGCTTTCGATTCACGGACACCCTCGCTTCGCGTATCCGTATTTCAGCGGGTTCGCCGACGAACGCGGCGAAGACGCCGGGGCAGGCTACAACGTGAATTATCCTTTGCCCGAGACGATTGACGCAGCAGATTACCTCAACATACTGCGGAGCGCCCTGGCCCGTATTCGAGACTTCGGCCCCACCTATCTGGTTGTCTGCTTCGGACTGGACACATCCAAAGGAGATCCGACCGGCACATGGAGTCTTGCAGGCCGGGACTTCACAACAATCGGAGAGAAAATCGGCCGGCTTCAGACCCCTTGCCTCGTGGTGCAGGAGGGCGGCTACAACAACCGATCGATAGGAACCAACGCAAAATGTTTCTTCCAGGGGTTACAGTCCGGACTGGGCCAGTCCGGCAGCCGAAGGCAGTTAACCACCGGTACACCTAAAACCGCCGCGGAGCTGCTTAATTGATCAACGCATTGCAGCCGGTTTGCCGGCCACATCCGGATCGATCAGGACAACCAACGCCTGCCTGCAGGAAGCTGAATGCATTGGCACAAAATGCTGGAGACAAGGAATCATGCGTGTATTTCTGATTGTTATTTTATCGCTTTTTGTGTGCGGGTGCCTGGGACTGCCCAAAGGGGTATATCCCGTTGACGGGTTTGATCTGAATCAATATCTGGGGAAATGGTATGAAATTGCCCGGCTGGATCATTCCTTCGAGCGCGGACTGAATAACGTAACCGCTGAATACTCTTTGCGTGATGACGGCGGGGTGAAGGTTATCAACCGAGGCTTTTCAATTGCGGAAAACAGGTGGAAAGAAGCTGAAGGCAAAGCCTACTTCGTCAGAGGCTCGGACGCGGGATATTTAAAAGTTTCCTTTTTTGGTCCATTTTACGGGTCATATGTCGTGTTCGAACTGGACAAAGAGACATATCAATTTGCGTTTGTAGCCGGTCCCGACACTTCGTATCTTTGGCTTTTATCCAGAACGCCGTCGGTAAATAAAGCAGTTGTCGAACAATTTGTCAACAGGTCCAAAGCGCTTGGTTTTGATACTGACAATCTGATATTTGTTTCGCACAATTAGTCCACCGGCAGGTCTTGCGGGTCGTCACAGCTTCGCGCGGCGGACATGCGCAGGATAAATGGCCCGAAACCCTGCAATCATCGACGTTGTTTGATCCTCATCCGGTTACATTGGCTTTTTTTCTCAGGCTTTTTCCGAACGTTTCTTGTTGATCAGGCTGAAATCATAAATTCCGGGAGAAGATCCTTCGATGGCCATGGCGCCCACGGCCTTGGCATAAAACCCGGCAGGACCGACGCCGCCGATGATCGCATAAGCATACCCGCCGTCCTTCATGGCGTGAAGACAGGAAAGCAGCAGCGTCGTCCCCACCCCTTTTCCCCTGGCGTTACTCGGCCACACCGGTCGGACCGAAAAAATTCAGGCGGGTACAGTCGTAGCAGGCAAAACCGATCAGCGCATCGTCTTTCACCGCGATAAAGCAGGACGGGGGTCTTACGGCAAAGGCGGTTTCACATTCCAGTGCCCATGAGAGGCTGAATTGCGCTTTGACCCAGTCCAGCAGCACCGGCTTTTCCCAGACATTCGGACGACGGACCCGAACCCCGATCTTCTCCATTTTTTCCGTGTACTCGCTCAAATCGGGAATTTCGTACAACCGGACGAGCATGTCAGTCATTCATGGATTTCCTTCACATCTTCATCTTCAGGCTGTCGTTCAGACAATTGCCGCGGGTTAACCTGAATCAATCCGATGTTTTTTTCAGAAGCACATTTCCGCCACCGGGAAGGCTGACGGATAGCGCTTTTTCATTGTCCAGGGGCTGGGCGATCAGCACGCCGCCGGTCTTGACGTGCAGCCACAACGCTCCCTGGCGGATTTTCCAGCGCACCGGCGTGCTTTCCTGATCCACCATCCAGAGCCCTTTGCCGTCTGCCTGCAGCGTCAGCGTCACCAGGGCGCCTTCCGTCGCCGGCGATACATACCGCCCTTCCCAGCCGGAACCGGATTCGCACGCACAGAAAACCAACCCGGCAATCACCAGCCACACGAGCCAAAACGCTGCCCGCTTCATCCGTCAACCTCCTTCAAGGATAGCAGCAGCCGGTCCTCCAGTTGCAGGGCCGACGGAAACCAGACCACCTGAACGGTCATGGCCAGCCAGAGGAGATCCCGCAAAAGGGTTTTCCAACTGAGCGGATCCTCGACCGAAGTAAAGCAGCCGCATCCGATGGGAATCCCCCGTACCAGGGTGGCGACAATCGCCACGCAAAAGACCACCAGCATCGATCCGGCCAGAACTGCCGCTGCCCGGGTCCGCAGCCCCAGAACCAGCATCAGGCCGCATATCAGCTCGGTCCATGGCATGATCAGCGCCATGAGATTGACTCCCCAGAACGGCACGATCTGATAGCTGGCGATGGTTTCCGCAAACTCTCCGGGATAGTTGATCTTGTACATGCTGGCAGCGATAAATATCGCGCCGATATAGATTCTGAGCAGCAGCCCCAGAACCGGGTGCGCCACTGCCTTTTTCATCCAGGATCCGTTCATGGCGCCCTCCCCTGTTTTTCCCATGCCGCCATGCCGCCGGTCATGACCCTGACATCGTCATGGCGCTGAAGCAGGCGGTATGCCACCTCCTCGTCATAGCGTTTGCTGAAGGTCCGGCCATAGACCACGACGGCCTGACCGGGCTGCAGGCGGGAAGCCAGCTTCATGGGATAGATAATGTCAAAAAGCGTCGCCGGAATGTTGACGGCATCGGGAATGTGACCGCGGTTGAAAAGCTCCGGGGGCCTGGCATCCACCAGAACGGTATCGCCCTTGCCGAGCAGGTGTTGAACAGCCCGGGCATCCACCTGAGGCGCCGGCTCCCGGAACGCCTCTTCCGGCAGGAGCGGAATGCCGTTCGGGTTGGAAAAATTGAACAGCAGCGACAGCAGCGATGCAACGACAAGAACCAGCAGCACATCGACGGCGCGAAAGCGCCCCACCTGTTCAATTTTCTGCTGAAACAACTGCTTCAGGCGGATTCCGGCAACTTCCAGAAGCCGGATCTGCTGACGGGCCTCGGTCAGGTCCGCGATGGTCTGGCGCAATGCATCATTGGTCCGGGACAAGTCGGCATTGAGCGCCTGCACGGTTTCATAAGCCCTGACATTCTTTAAAAAAACCATGAAGCTGGCGGTCATGCCGGATAAAATGTCCTTTTCTTCCAACGTGAAATCGCGCCCGTCTATCGGAGCGCCCAGGCCAACGATGCCAAGGAGCGAATCATCCACCATGAACAACAGCGCGGAGTGAACGTCAAGGCCCGTTTCAAGCTCCGAAAAAACCTGCTGCGGATCCCCGATAAAGGTCACGGACATGGGGGCAAGCCTTCGGTTTTCAGCGGTCTGAAAACCCCGGTAAAGGTGTTTTTCAGCGGATTCGACGGTCCAGTCCCGGTCAAACCGGGTTCCGCGGCTTGCGGAGAGAACCCTTTGGTTCTGCCGGTCGCAGATCATCAGCATGCCCTGGCCGGATCCGTTAACGCCCATGGCCATCAGCAGAAAGCTCTCCAGCAGCTTCCGGGAAGAGGTGATCGGACTCAACTCGGCAGTCAGCTCATAGAGGGTCTTCAGATAATACATCCGCTGAAAAACCAGCTTGTCGAGTTCTTCCGGAGAGGCGGCGGCCTTTTCATCGGACAGGCTGGTTTGGTTTGCGGCGGGAGCCATGGCGTTCAACGCGTCAGCTCCGTGATGGTTTTCCAGAAAGCATCCAGATCCTCGATAATGCCCATATGGGTATAAAGGACCTTGCCTTCCGGACTCAGCAGCAGCGTGAACGGCGTGCGCGGTTCGCCGAGCAGCTTGTGCACATCAAAGGACGGGTCCGGCGCGATGGGAAAGCTGTACTGTTTCTGTTCATTCAGGGACTGGATCTCCATCTGGTTTCCGCCGGCGGCCAGGGCCAGCATTTTGACCTTTCCCTTCAGGCTGCTCTTTTCGATCCGGTTGTAAAGGTTGTTGAAAATCGGCGCCTGCCGGTAGCATACCGGGCAATAAACGCCGATGACTTCCAGGAGCAGCAGCTTCGAACGGATATCCGGAAGCCGGAACGCGGATTTCGTGATCCCCAGATAGGCCCTGTCCTTTTCGGCTGCAGGCGACTGGAGTTCAAAAGCGGCCAGGCTGTCGCCTTTTTTGGGAAGCTCCCCTCCCAAAGCCGGACCGGAAAGAAAGGCCCCTGTAAAACCGATCACCGCCAGCACGCTCAGCAATCCCCGGAAAGATATCATCTCGCAATCACCTCCATTGAATTTAACATAATCTCGAACAATGTTATCATCGCCGGTCAGGACAGCGCCTCCTCGATCGAGCCGGCCACCGGCACGAGTTTTCCCAGCCCGACAATTTCAAACACTTTTTTCAGATTATCCGAAAGCCCGACCCCCACGACATCTTTTCCCAGCTTCTGGCTTTCCAAAAAAAGCTGCGTGAGAATGGCAATGCCGGCGCCGTTGACAGCGGAACTTTCCAGAAAATGCAAGACGATCCTGCGTTTGTTCAGTGACAAGCGCCTCGCGGTAGCAGGATTGAAACTGGGACTCATGCCCGGCCGTAATGCTGCCGCGAATGGTAATCACAACGGCATTTTCCGCCTGCTGGATTTCAAATTCCTGAACTGTGTTCGGCGGCCATCCGGCAGCGCTCCTGGGCGCTTTTCAGCGCCTGCTCCAGAAGATGCCGCTGGATCGGTTTATTGATGAAATCGGTGGCATCCAGATTCAGGGCCTGAATGGCCAGATCCATGTCCCCGTGACCGGTGATGACGATCACTTCGGCAGCCGGGTCGATCTGCTTGATCCGCCGCAAGACCTCGATGCCGTTCATGCCGGGCATCTTGATATCGGTCAATACGATGCGCGGCCGTTCGCGCTCAAACACTTCCAGCCCTTCCTGCCCGTTTTCCGCCGTAAGCACCTCGTAGCCATAGGCCATCAGGGTCAATCGAAACATTTTCAGCGTCGGCTTCTCATCGTCAATCACCAGAATTTTTTCCATCATGCATCCTTTTTATAGTTTCAACCTTCCATGAGCCGGGCTGCCGGAAACTTGAGTCGGAACAGGCGCCCATCCCTTCCTGACTGATCAGCTCGATCTCGCCGCCGTAGTCCTTGACGATTCCATAGGTAATGGCCAGCCCAAGCCCCATATCGATGCTGCTTTCCTTGGTGCTGAAAAAAGGCTCGAAAATCTTGTCCCGTACCCCATCGGCGATACCGATCCCGTCATCTTCGACCTCGGCCACGACCCAATCGCCATCCTGAAAGGTGCGGAGGATGATCTTTCCGGCTCGCGAATCCGGCATCCGCTCATTTTTTTCCGTTGATGGCATCCCTGGCATTGGTGACCAGATTAAAGAAAACCTGCTGAAGCCGGTTGTCATGCGCCATGATCGGGACGATGGATTCGGCAAGCTGAAGATCCATGCGGATATTGTCCAGTTCGAACTGACGGACGACCAGGGTGAAAACCGCCTGAATGGGCTTGTTGATATCCAGCCGCTCCATAATGAGCTCGGCCTTGCGGCCGAACGCGCGCAGGGTGTTGATGATTTCGGCGGCCCGGTCAACCTGGGTGCTCATTTCCGTCACCACTTCCCGAAGATGTTCCGGCGGGATTTCCCGGTTCTGCTCCACCATCAGGCCCAGGAAATCACTTCCCATCTTGATGGCATTCAGCGGCTGATTCAGCTCGTGCGCGATGCCGGCCGACATTTCCCCCAGGGATTTCATCTTGCTGGCCTGAATGAGCTGGGCATCCTTTTCGATCATTTCCGTGATGTCGGTGGAGGCCACCACAATGGCGGGCTGCCCTTTGTAAGTGATGTTGCAGGCATGCAGATTCACATAGAGCGGCTTATGCCCTTTTTTGAAATGAAGCGCCTTGGGGAAATTGACAAGGCCGTCGGCATCGGTCTTGTCCTGAAGGGACTGAAAGAACTCGGGGGTGTGCTCCGGGCCCATTTCCGTAAAGGATTTGCCGATCAATTCCGCCTTGCTGTAGCCGTAGACTTCCTCGGCCCTGGGATTGGCATCGATGATTTCAAACGTCCGGTAGCTCACGACAAAAATGGGGTCCGGTCCGCTGTTAAAGAGGGAGCGGTATTTTTTTTCCGACTCCCGGAGCCGGCGGCGATAGAGGCGGATGCTCCAGATCATGTTGTAAAAGGAGTTGGCCAGCTGCACGACCTCGTCCCCTTTGTGTCCCCGATAGAAGCGGCAGTCCCTGCAGATGGCGGGGCTGTCCGCCACCCCGTCCTCGCCGGTAAGGGCCGTGCCATCCAGATGCCAGCAGGGCAGGTCCGTATTGACAAACGCCGGGCATTCGGGCGGCTGGTCCCCATCGGTAAAAGGCTCTGTTTCCAGCTTCACCTCAAAATTGCCCTTGCTCAGTTCATCCGATATCTGGGTGAGCCGGGATATGGGCAGGGTGATATACTTGGCCAGCCAATGACTGATCACAAAGATGATCACGATGACCATCGAAATGAAGCTTAAAAACGTGAAGCGCAGCTTGGCCACCAGCTGATCGATGTGATTCTTGTTCAGCCCCACGTGAACCGTGCCGATGCGATAGATTCCCTGGGCGATCGGAATGGCGATGTCGTAGGACATCTGGTTTCCGAACTGGCAAAGCCGAACGCTTTTGGATTCCAAGGCCGGCACCCGGTTGGCCAGGCGCAGGGATTCCGGGAACCGGCGCGTGAGGGTATGGCTGAGAATCTGGTCGTCGCGGTCGCTGACAAAGATATAGGAAACCAGGTTCTGGCGTTCCTTGAGCTTGGCCTCGTCAAAAATCAGGCTGAGCAGCTCGGGATAGTTCTTGTCCAGAATGAATCCGCTGCTGCGCTCGGCAATGGTCCGGGCAATGGCGATCCCGCGCAGCTCCAGCTCCGAAATCAGGGTGGAGACCAGAATCCAGCGGGCCAGAAAGGCAATGATGGCGCTGATGATCAGGATGACCGCCAGAATGGAGAAAAAAATCTTGTTTTTCAGGCTGATATCCCGAAAGCGCTTTAACGCTCCCTGGATAAAATCCTGCCGGACGGCCGGCTCAATGGGATGCGGCGTGCTGGGATTTGACATCTGTCCAATCTTTGATCAGAGAGAATTGGCCGTTTTCCAGCCGGGTGAAATAGACGCGATCCAGGCCCTGATGATCGGATGGGACTGAAGGAGATTTTGATATCCAGCCCGGGCGTAAAATCATGGATGGATTCAATGGCCTGGATGAATCCGTCCCGGGTCAGATCGCTGCCGGCCCGCTGCAGCCCTTCAACCAGAACCCGGGCATTGATGAATCCCTCCAGGCCCACAAAGCTGGGCCGGTCTTCGGGGTAATAACGCTTCAGAAGCGTCAGGTAGCCGGCCTCTCCGGTAAGAAGCGGACTGGCGTCCTGCCGGTCCGGGTCCGGAGGCGGAACCACCTGAGACACGATCACCGTAAGGTTCTGGTAGTTTTCCAGCCTGCGGGCCAGCTCATCGGCCCCGACAAAGGAAACCAGGTAGAAAACAGGACGGAATCCCTTTTCATCGGACATCTTGATGAATGCGGCGCAAGGGTCATAGGTGCCGATCATCACCACGGCCTCGGCGCCCGAGCTGATGATTTTGGCCAGCCCCTCCTGCACATCCAGCGTGCCGCGGTTGTAAGAGCCGCTGGCAACCGGAACCAGGTCGAATTCCTTAAGCGCCAGTTCGGTACCGGTGAGGCCGTCGAATCCATAGGCATCGTACTGGTAAAAAATGGCGATTTTCTTCAATCCCAGGTCGGTCACCAGATGGCGGACAGCCACCTTGGTTTCCTGGTAATAGGAGGCCCGCACATTGATCAGCCAGCGATTGAAGGGATCTCTCAGGGCATTGGCGCCGGTGAACATTCCCAGAAGCGGAATCTGGGCTTCCTCGACGAGCGGCAGAATTCGAACCGTCGTAGGGGTTCCGACGTAACAGAAAAGGGCGAAAACCTGATCATCGATGATGAGGCGCTGGGTATTGGTCAGACACATGAGCGGATCATAGCTGTCATCATGGGCAATGACCTCGATCGTTCGGCCATGAACGCCGCCCAGTGAATTGACGTAATTCAGATAGCACATGGCGCCGCGCAGGGTTTGGCTTCCCAGAAAACTGGCATGGCCTTTCAGGGCCAGGGAAGACCCGAGAAGGATCTTCGTGTCTGTCACGCCCTGGGTGCCGGTCTGCGGAACGGAAGGATCCGTGGAAGCACTGCAACCCGCCAGAAGCCAGAGCAGGCAACAAAGGCCGACGAAGCCCCCTGACCGCAATCGGTCCCATGTCCTCCGGGCAGCAGAGAAAAACCGGCTGAGCCACACGGGCGAGCTTTCCGCTGTTGCGGGGCGACATGCGCCGCAATCGGGCAGATGTTTCGTGCCAGTCAAATTCGGCCGGCTTCCGAAAAGAGGCCAGGGAGAAAACAGGCGGGGGTGCAAGAAGATTCATTTTGGCCGCATCCGTCAGATAGGAACTCGTTTTTGGGTGGGTCGAGTATATGAAGACCGCGCCGGCGTGTCAAGTTTTTTATAGTTGACAGGCATGCTTTCAGGGCTTCGGAAACTGAAGTGCGGCCCCCTGCCCTTGATTTTGGCAGTGGAATTTCTCCTGCTAATGATTGAATTCGATGCTTCATACGGCAGAAGTCGCAAAACCCTCAGGACACTTTCTCGTCTCATGACGATACCACCCTCGGTGTGAGCAAGCCGGTATCGATCAATTTTCTCGTATAAGGTTTTTCTGCGATATCCCCAGGCTTTGCGCTGCAAGGCTTTTGTTCCCCTGGTGTTTTTCCAGGGTTTTTTGAATCAGTTCCGTCTCCATCTGACGCAGGGTAACGCCGCTGCCGGGAAGCCCCTGAATGATCGACATGCCGGCAACTCCGGTCGGCAAGGCCGGATTCAGCCAGAATTTTGGACGGCAGGTCTTCTACGGTAATGGTTGTGCTTTTGGACAGGATCATTGCCCTGGGCGACACTGTTCTTCAGTTCCCGGACATTGCCCGGCCAGCTGTAGTCGATCAGAATCTGCATGGCTTGCGGATCGACTTTTTGAACCGGCTTTATGTACTGCCGGGCAAACACCCGGATGAAATGATCCACCAGCAGGCAGATGTCGTTTCGGCGTTCGCGCAGCGCCGGCACCCGGATCGGTACGACCTCGATCCGGTAGAGAAGATCTTTCAGAAACCGGCCGGATTTGATTTCCGCATGCAGATCCAGATTGGTGGCAGCAATGATCCGCACGTCCACATTGCGGGATGTGGTGCCGCCCACCGGTTAAAAGGCCATTTCCTGATCCTTGGCCACCAAAGAGGGTGCCGAAAGCATGCGGGCGGCGGCGCTGGCAATTGCAGAAATAAACCGCAGCGGCGGTATCCGGGTGAATCACCGCAGGATTCCCGATACCGCTATGTCTTTGGGACCGGACGCAACACCAAATATCTGGCCGATGCGCTGAATCAGATCATGAAATATTTACACACCCGGTTTGGTCTGACCCTTGTGTATATTCTGACCCAAAATATGGCCTGGGCGCGGTCAACAGCCGCCATCATGATCAAACTCTACTTCGACGGAATGAGCTGGCAGGCACTGGGCACCGATCAGTTTGCTTACGGTGCATCGGATTTTTCTTCATCTCTGAAAAAGCCATGGCAAAAGGCACCCAGGTGATCCTGCCCATTTTCGATATGCCCCAAAGGGGCAAATTGTCCCGACACTGGAAAGAAATAGAAATTCCCGCCATGATGTGCAGGTTTATTTCCCCCATGATCAGACAAGGGGCATTGAAGGCATTAAACGGTCAGATATCGGGAACATTGGATGTCGTGTTTGAACTGGGCAATATCCCTTCTGAGTGCTACCGACCGGCCAGCACATTTTACAGCGCTTATACGGAAAAAGGCGCATCGTCTACCCACCTTCCATCGCCGATGGAGAGATCGAGAATCCCTTTCACCCATTTCCCCTTATAGTTCATTGACGGCTGGAAAACAGCACCAACCCTATTCACATAGACATGATTTTGTTTTGGAGGTTGCTGCAGTCATCATTCTCTTAAGCCATAGTGAAACATTTCGTAGGCTGTTTTGCCACCCAGCAGGGCATCAATTTTGTTTTGAATTTCCTGCCGTTTCTTACTCTTGAGCCAATTTTCCCAATCATTGGCCGATGCCCACGTACTGATGACCAGATACACATCCGGTCTGTCACTGCTTTTCAAGGTTTCACCGGAAATATACCCGTCCTGCTCCGTGGCAAGCGATCTCATCTGTTTAAATAAACTTAACATGTCCCTGGCGTTTTCCTGTTTAACGGTCCGTGTAATAAGAATCTTTACGCTCATAGCTTCCTCCATATATTCTTTATGGGTTGAGTGACTTACGGGGACATCCACATCCCCCACAGTGCCCCCGGAATTCCCCAATGGGGCTGCCTGACAATATGAACATCTGCGGTTTGCCCGAAGCATATTTTTTAGATTCTTGTCCCTCGAATGCATTTTTTCGGAATCAAAAGTGCCGGTTTTTCGTTAAGTTGAATATGAGATTTCACAACTTCCTCAATACTTGATTTCATATGGCCCGATCAAGTTCTTCCCTGACGGCCAGTCCCAGTTTGTCTATCGTATAAGGTTTAAGCACATAGGCACCTGCACCAAGCGTCTGGGCGGCCTTCACCCGATCCGTCTCTGAAAAGCCGCTGACGATAATCGCTTTCTGTTCAGGATGGATCTCAATTACCTTCCTGTATGTATCCAGTCCGTCGATACCGGGGTCCATAATCATATCCAGGACCATGAGATCAACCGAATGCAACTTCAGGCAAGCCACCGCCTCTTCACCGCTGGAGGCGCATGTCACGTTGTAATTCAATTTAGTGAGCATATCTTTTGCCAGATCACGCTGCTCCTTTACATCATCCACAATTAGAATTGATTCGCTTTTCCCCATGTATCTGGCAACGGATACGGCAACATATTCGGCGGATAATTCTTCCCGCGTTACGGGGAAATACAGGATAAACGTGCTTCCTTTTCCCTCTTGGCTATGCACATTGATGTATCCATGATGATCTTTCACCGTACCCCAGACCACCGCCAGCCCCAATCCCGTTCCGCTTCTCCCCATGACTTTCTTCGTATAAAACGGCTCAAAAATGCGTTTAAGATCAACCGCATTTATCCCTTCCCCTGTATCGGAGACGGAAAGGACGACATAATCTCCTTTGCGGATTTCGTCATAGCCATGAATCGGCTTGTCCAGATACTGATTGGCAGTTGTGATGGTCAGAATCCCGCCTTTGGGCATGGCTTCACTCGCATTGGATACCAGATTGAATATCGTCTTGCCAAGATGCACGGAAGAACCGGAGATGTTCAGAAGATCCGGTTCGAGTTCGATATTGATACTGTACGGAGGGATGGAAGGAAATCAGTTGCGCAAACTCCGGAGACTTCTGGCAGTCAGAGATGATCCTGTTCAGATTCAGCACATCCCTTACGGGAACCCCCCGTCTGGCCAGCGTCAGCAGATCCTGAACGATAGAGGCGGCCCTCTGGCCGCCTGTCATAATCGCCAAAAGCTTAGGCCGGATTGCGCTCGACTCGTTTTCCTGAAGGAGGAGCAGCTCCACATAGCCGACCACCACCCCCAGCACATTGTTGAGATCGTGGGCAACCCCCCCCGCAAGGATCCCCAGCGACTCCATCTTCTCAGCGCGTTGCAACGCTCCTCCAGACTTCGCTTTTCATCCTCAAACTGGCGGCGTTCGGTGATGTCGCGAAGGACGCCTTCCTCCTGAAGATACTGACCGTTTTCATCGAAACGCATGTGGGAGTTCAATTCCATCCACCGGACAGTCCCGTCCTTCAACCGAACCCTAAATTGAAGACCTCTGGTATATTCCCGATGATCATGCTATCGCCTGCATGAAGGAATTGATCAGCATTTCCTGGTCATCCGGGTGGATGATGTCAAGAAACGGTTTGCCCACGATCAACTCATCTTCATAACCATAATGAAACCGGCAGGCTTATTGACTGCCATAACATTTCCCATGATATCGAGCGAATAGATGACATCCAGGATGTTGTTGGATAGCGTCCGGTATTTCTCCTCGCTCTCCCTCAGCGCTTCTTCAGCCTGCCAGCGATCCGTGATATCCCGAACCGTAACAATGACCCTGTCATCGCTGCCGATGGTGGCCAGCTTCATCTTAATTTCACCCCAGAACAACCGGCCGTCTTTTCTCCTTGAATGCCACTCCAGCTGCTGCGGCAGACCCGCCATCGCCTTCCGGATCCAGCCGGCCGCATCCGACCGGGTATCCGGGGCTGAACAAGCGCTTATATCCACAACAGAGAGCTGGAGGGCTTCCTGATGGGAATAGCCGTACATATCGCACATGGTCTGGTTGACATCGATAATATTGCCAGATGGCACTTCAAGAATAAATATGGCTTCGTTACTGGCATTATAGATTGACTGGAAACGATCATTGCTGTCACGCAGCAGGTTTTCCTGGTTAATCCTGAGCTGTATCTCCTGCTGCAGGGCGGTGGTTTTTTGGGCAACCGTTCGCCTCAAACTCCACAACCAGAGAAACAACAAGGCCAGAATCACCCCGATCACAACAATACCGGCAAAAACATACCTGACCCACTTCATGTCATGGATCGGCGCGCCGTACCATTTCTGGTCAATTTCCTTGTATTCGGTCTTGGAAATCTGGGCAAAACCGCTTTCAACCTTTTCAAGTATTGCCTGGTGTCCCTTCAGAACCGCCCGGTGAAATTCGCCGGAATAGAGCGGCTGGGTTATGTTGAATTGATTCTGGATCCCCATTTTGAAGAGAAAATAGAGCGCAGGGGGTTTGTCAACTGTGAATACGTTCACCTTGCCATCGCGGGCTGCTTCTACAATCGTCTCATAATTCTTGAATTCGATCAGGTGGGTAACGCCTTTGGCTGAAAGCACTTCCATGGCGGAATCCCCTGCCTTGACCCCGACGGCAAACCCCTTAAGATCATCTGCGTCGTGTATGCCGGATATGTCCGAGCGGAAAAAAATCGGCACGTCAATACGCGCATACGGTTCTGAAAAATCATAGATTTGTTCGCGCTTCTCGTTGCGGAAGATGGTGTCGATAACGTCAAATTCACCGGCCAGCATGCGGCGCTGGGCATCATCCCAGTCCATGGCGTTCAACTGGACGGGGATACCTGTTTTTTCCTCCCACTTGCGCCACTGATCAACAAGGATGCCTTTTAACAGGCCACTGTTATCCTTAAAGATATAGGGCGGGTAGTTGTCGTCCATGACGACCCGGATAGATTGAATGGGTGCCGTTGCATCCTCACCGCCAGCGGCAGCAAACACATACGCCGGAACAGATAACAGTCCAATGAGGAAAATGATGCTTCTGCAAAAGTTTAATAATCCGATAATAAGTCGGTTGTTGTACATTTTTTTCAATATTAACCTATTGTATTTATATGAAAATAAAATTCCAATTTATGACTTGCTGCAAGTTCATCAAGTTTGACGGCTTCGTAAAAAGCGCGCCACATGCCGCCGTGCGGCGCTGTATCGGAAAATAACTTCGGGGAAGTTATTTCAGGCCAGGCAATTCTCCTTGAACACGTTCAGATCGGCGCCGGGTATAGCATTTCGCGATTGTCGATGCACAATTTCAGTTATCATAACACAATGACATTCAGGTTAAAAGACCAGTGCGATCCCATTCACCCCGAGTCCATCAATTTTCTTGACGCCATGTTTTATTGCTGTTATTCCCTTGAAATATTTCACCAATAATTTTTCTATGGAGGCGTCGAATGAAAAAGAGTTTTGGGGTTTTCGCAGCTATTTGTGGGTTCATGGTCTTTTCCGCCCTGCCGGTTCCGGCACAGCAGATCACCCTCACCTGGACGGCCGGCGGGGCCGGGGGCGGCTGGTACAGCATTGCCGGCGGCATCGCCACCATCATCAAGGAAGCCGACCCGGATATCGTGATCAAGGTCATCCCCGGCGGCGGGCTTCAGAATCCGGCCGTGGTCGCCAGCAAAGGGGCGGAGATCGGCTGGGGACTGCCATTCCTGAACGCTGCGGCTTACAAGGGCCTGGCACCGTTTGAAAAGCCCCTCGACGGGCTGCGCGCACTGGCCGGCGGCATGAGCATGAACTATTTCCATTTTTACGTGGATGCGGAATCCCCGCTCAATACAATGGACGAGATCTTCGGCCAGAAGAAAAAAGTGCGTCTGGCCATCTCCCAGGCCGGCAGCTCCGACACCTGGGTCCTGGAGCGCGTGCTCGATTCCTATCAGACGAGCATCCCGGATCTGGAAAAGGCCGGCTTCACGTTCCTGCGCGGCAACTATGCCTTCCAGGCAAACCAGTTCAAGGACAGGAACGCGGACGGGGTCTTTACCTTCCTGGCCATTCCCGGCGCCAGTGTGACCGAGGCATCCGTCGGCCGCAAACTCAAGCTGATCGATTTCTCGGAGAACGCTCTCAAGTACCTCGAACAGTTCGGCATCACCAAGGGCAAGATCCCTGCGGCACCTACGAGAATGCGGCAAACACCAAGGATGTCGTCACCGCTGCTGCGGGCAGCGTCATCACTGTTGACAAGGATATGAGCGACGAGTTGGCCTACCGTTTGACCAAGGCTTTCAACGATAACTATGAAAAGGCCAGAAAGGTTCACTCGAGCATGGAGACTTACGAGATCAAGGACGGCCCGACCGGCTGCGGCGTCCCGCTGCACCCGGGAGCGATCAAGTACTACAAGGAAAAAGGCCTTCTGAAATGAAACGCCTATGGTGTTGGATGGGCCTAACGGGTTTGGAGGGCTCACGCGCATGCGGCAACTGACTCTCCCCTGGAAGCTACCCATCCTGGTGATGGCGGTGATCGCCGGGATATTCCACTATTATTGCGCGGGTTTCGGCTCGCCGGAGCCCCGTACCTTGCGGGGCCTGCATCTGTCCATGCTCCTGCCGTTTGTTTTCATGCTTTTCCCGGCCTGGAAAAAATCCCCGCAACACCGGCCGAGCGTGATCGACCTGCTGGCGGCAGCCGTGTGCCTGGCAGCATCTCTTTATACGGTATTTTATGCCGACCGCCTCAACCTGCGTTTCGTCGGCTTTCATCCCGTGCGTCCGGAGGAGGTGGTGCTGGGAGGTCTTCTGGCGATTGCCGTCATCGAGGCATGTCGGCGGTCCATTTCCAAGTGGTTTGCCGTGACGGTCGGGTTCACCCTGGTCTACCTGATGACCTGCCAGTTCTGGCCCGGGATGTTTCACTACAATAAAGCGTTTACGCTCGACCGCGCCGTGGAAATCCTCTACCTGCCGACCGACGAAGGCATTTTCGGCTTTCTCATGGGGATATCTGCCGAAATCCTGTATATCTACATTCTGTTTGCGGCAGTGCTGATTCATACCGGAGCCGGGGATTTTCTGATCGAATTTGCCGGCTGGGCCGCCGGCTGGGCCCGGGGCGGGGCAGCCAAGATTGCCGTCATCTCCTCGGCCCTCTACGGCACCGTTTCCGGATCAACCGTGGCAAACGTTTACGCCACGGGTTCCTTCACGATCCCCCTGATGAAGCGCAGTGGCTACACCGCCAAACAGTCCGCTGCCATCGAAACCGTGGCAGGCATCGGCGGGCAGATCATGCCGCCCATTATGGGAGCCGGCTCCTTCATCATGTCCGAAATAACGGGCGTCCCCTATTTCACCATCATCAAGGTGGCGATCATCCCTGCCTTCCTGTATTACCTGGGCGTCTTTTGCATGGTGCACTTCATCGCCCTCAAGCGCGGAATCCAGCCCGTCGATCGGGCAGAGCGTCCGCCGTTCCGACGGCTTGTCCGTCACTGCTATTTTTTCCTGCCCTTTGTGTCAGTCGTGGGATTGCTGGCCTATGGGTATTCGCCATCCAAGGCGGCATTTCACACAATATGGATCACCCTGCTGCTCAGTTTTCTCGACCGAAAGACCTGGCTGAACCCGAAAAAACTAATGGACATCTTCTTCGGATCGCTCGTCAACTGCGCCCTGATCGCTGCGGTCCTGGCAGGATCCGGGATGATGGTCGGCGTGCTGACCCGCACCGGCATTGCCCTGTCCTTCGGCTCCATCCTGGTCTCATTTTCCTTGAATTCTCTCCTTTTGGTGCTGCTCTTGACGTTCCTTGTGGTTAGCGTTCTGGGTACCGGAATTCCCACAACGGCTGCCTACATCATCGGCGTCACGGTCGGCGCCTATGCCCTGAGCAAATTCGGCGTCCCGGCTCTGGCCGCACATTTCTTCGTTTTCTACTATGCGGTGCTGGCTGACATGACGCCGCCAGACGCTGTCACCGCCTTTGCCGCCGCCAACATCGCCGGCGCCGACCCCATGGCTACCGGCTTTGAGGGTTTCAAGCTGGGGATCGCAGGGTTCCTGGTGCCTTTCGCCTTCGTCTTCCAGCCGGAGCTGCTTCTGAATGGCACCCCCATGCAGATCGCCTTTACCCTGGCAACGACAGTCTTTGGCGTGATCTGCCTGTCCGCCGGCGTCATCGGACATCTCTTCGCACCCATCAAGCGCGTCCAGCGAATCCTTCTTGTCGGTGCGGCCTGTTTCCTGGTGTTTGCCGAGGAGATCTATATCATCATCGGACTCTGCGCCGGACTGGGAACCTGGATATGGTCATACATGGAACGCCGATTGTCTGCGGCTGGGCCTTTGGACGCCGGCCAGGAAGTCTGAAGGAAATTTTTCTCCGTGGATCCCAAAACAGCAGATGTCCTCATCATCGGCGCCGGCGTCATCGGTACCTCCATCGCCTTTCATCTCACCCGACATGGAATCAAGCCGCTGCTGATCGAAAAGAGCGACCCGGCTGCCGGCAGTTCGGGGGCCTGCGACGGACTCGTGTTTCTTCAGTCCAAGAAACCCGGCCTGCACCTGAAGCTCGCCCTGGAAAGCCGCAGGCGTTTCGACGCTCTGGCAGATACCCTTGGGGAAAGCATCGAATTCAAGAACCCGGGAGGCATGTGCCTGATCGAAAGCGAGGCGGAGCTGACTGCCATGCGGCTTTTTGTGGCAGAGCAGTGCCGGAGCGGGCTCGAGGTGGAATTGATCGACGGTGGGGAGGCACGGCGACGTGAACCGTGTCTTTCGGAGAAGGTGATCGCAGCGACTTTTTCGGCGCTGGACTCCCAGGTGAACCCCTATGCCCTCACCTTCGCTTTTTTGCGTGCTGCAAAATCTTCAGGGGCGCGGATTCTGACAGGAGAAGCGGTCAAGGGGATCGAAGTTGTCTCGGGTAAAACCGAAGGCGTCTTTACGGAAAATTGCCGGATCAGCGCACCTGTTGTCGTCAATGCGGCCGGAGCACTGGCAGCCGAAGTCGGCCGAATTGCGGGCCTGGAGGTTCCGATTACCCCCCGACGCGGCCAGATTCTGGTCACGAAGGCTTTGCCGCCGCTGCTCCGGCACTGCCTGATTTCCGCCCAATATGTGGCGGCCAAATTCAACCCCGAACTTGCCGCTGCGGGCGGCATGGGCTTTTCACTCGAGCAGGCCGATAGCGGAAACATCCTGATCGGCTCTACGCGCGAGTTTGCAGGCTTTGACCGCCGCACCACATTCGACGGCATCCGCATGATCGCAAGCCGCATCGCTTCCGTGATTCCAGCCCTTGTGCACGTACCGGTGATCCGCACTTTCGGGGGGCTTCGACCCTACACGCCGGACGGCCTGCCGATTCTGGGTAAGGTGGCCGGGCTGGAAGGGTTCATCATGGCGGCCGGACACGAGGGGGACGGCATCGCGCTTTCGGCCATCACCGGCGAACTCATCGCCGATTTGATCGCCACGGGACGGACACAATTTCCCCTGGACGCTTTTTGCCTGGAGCGCTTTCAAAAAGGTGCGGCATGAGCGATCTGCGAATCAGGACCCACCGTCGAGGGAAGCAACTGACCCTGCGTGTCAACGGAAAACAGGTAACAGCCTATGCCGGTGAAACGCTTTTTGCAGTACTCATTGCAAACGGCATCCTGGCGCTTCGGCATCCAGTTGAAGGCCTGACAAAAACCGTCAGGGGCGGTTTTTGCGGCATGGGGGTCTGCCAGGAATGCCGGATGACCATCGATGGAATGCCCGATCGCCGGGCCTGCATGACAGAGGTTTGCATGGACATGGAAGTCGTCACCGATGGCCGCTAAGCGCGTGGATGTCGCCATTGTCGGCGGAGGCATCTCCGGGGCCGCCGCGGCCGATGTGCTGGGTCGCCGCGGTGTCAGCGTGCTGGTGCTGGATGACAACCTGCACCTGGGAGGACAGTACCTGCGCGGGGGAAGGCGATCGGGTAGTTCCCGGAGCGACGGCGTCAGGCGACAGGGACTGCGCCTGATCGAGCACCTGCCCCGATCTTCCGTTGAAATCGCAAGCCGCGCCGAAGTACTCGGAATCGAGGCCGGTTTTGAACTTCTGGTTGCGCAGAAAAACGGCGGGCTTTCCACAGTGACGTGCGAACGCATCCTGCTGGCCACCGGCGCCCGCGAGCGGTTCATGCCTTTCGAGGGCTGGACCCTGCCCGGCATCCTGGCCACCGGCGCCGTCCAGATCCTCATCAAGCAGTCGGGGATACTCCCGGCAAGAGAGACACTGGTCGCCGGCGCCGGTCTTTTCCTGACCGCTGTGGCCCGCGACATCCAGAAGAGCGGTGGCCGCGTGCCGGCCCTTCTCATCGAGACGTCCTTTTTCAGGCAGATGCCTGCGCCTCGCCTTCTGGTCCGGCAGTTCACCAAGTTCGCTCTGGGCGGCGCCCTGCTCGGCAGGCTGCTGCTTTCCGGAACTGCCGTGCGCAGCACCACCCGCATCCTTGCGGCCCGGGGGGACAAGACCCTGCGCGAAGTTTTGGCCGCCCGCGTCGACAACAATGGCGCAATTGTCCCCGGCAGCGAAACCATCTACCGCACCGGCTGCCTTGCCCGCGGGATTCGGCTTCACCGCCAACGTCGAGCTGGCACAGCTCGCCGGCTGCGGGCTGTCGTTCAATTCCCAGCTGGGCGGCTGGGTCGTGACTGTGAACGGGCAATTTGAAACCGGCGTTGCGGGGATACATGCCGCCGGCGAAATCACAGCCGTCGGCGGGGCCGCCAAGTCCATGGCCGAAGGGCAGCTTGCCGGCTATGGGATCCTGCAGCAGATGGGCCTGCTGAAACCCGGTGAACTTTATGCGGAGATCTGCGCACTCAATAAGATCCGTCAGCATCAGATGGCGTTTGCCCGCTATTTTAATTCTCAGTACACGTTCCCGCAGGAATATATGGCCTGCTGGATCCGCAGCCTGCCGGACGAGGTTCCCGTCTGTCGCTGCGAGGGGGTAAGCCTGGGCGACATACGCCGGGCAGTGGCCGAGGGATTCGACACGCCGGTTGGCGTGAAAAAAGCCACCCGCTGCGCCATGGGGATCTGCCAGGGCAGCACCTGCAAAACGATCCTGCTGGACGTGCTTTCAGCCCTCACCGGCAAGCCCCTTTCTCAAATTCCACTGCCATCCGTACGCATGCCCGTAAAGCCAGTATATTTAGGCATTCTTGCAGGGTCCGGGCTGTGAAGGCCAACCAATGAGTTTCTGCGGGGTAAGGAGTCCGGCATGAAAAATTCGCGCGATATCGGAAAAAAGCCGCTCATCGGCATTCTCATGCTGGAAACCGCGTTTCAGAGGATAAAAGGCGACATCGGGAATCCGGACACCTTCTCCTTCCCGGTCCTGTACCAAACGGTCAAGGGTGCCACGCCTCAAAAGGTTGTTGTGGACGCCGACACCGGGCTGATCAGGGATTTCATCGATGCCGGACTGGCTTTGGCCTCCCGGGATGTGAAAGCGATCACCACAAGTTGCGGATTCATGTCGCTGTTTCATCGGCAATTGCTGGAGGCACTTCCGGTGCCCGTTTTTACCTCAAGCCTGCTGCAGGTGCATCTGGCCCGGCAGGTGATCCGCAGTAATCAAAAAATCGGCATTATCACCGCACGCCGACAATCGCTGACCGACGCGCATCTGGCCGGTGTGGGCATCAGTGATTACCCGCTGGCGATCGTCGGTATGGAAGATGCACCGGAGTTCAGCGCCGTATTTATCGGAGGGAAGCAACCCCTTGATGAATCCGAATGCCGGCGGGAAATGCAGTCGGCCGCCGATCATTTAATGCTTGAGCATCCTGATGTCGGAGCCGTCGTTTTAGAGTGCACCAACATGCCGCCCTATGCCGATACGGTCCGGCAGGCAACCGGCCTGCCCGTATTCGATGCAGTAACAATGGTCAATCATGCTCATAGTTTGTTTACGGCCGGACATCTTTAACCATAATAGGGTCAATAATCGCTCATACCAATATTGCTGTTATTTTTATGTTAAAGGTGGATTTGATCTCTCTAGGTGGATATCGGACCTTGCCCGTAGCATCCAGCCTCCAGCTGCATGGACTTTAAAATTAAATCTCGATCGCCATATGCGCTTTTGATATTTTTTCAGCAATCTTGTGTAACATATTTACTCCCTGAAACAAAACATCTTCATCAAAATCAAATTTTTCATTATGATGTCCGCCGAATGTCGGGGACCCGATACAGATATAGGTTGACAATCCGCCGTTTTTTAAAACGGCGTTCATGATAAACGTCGCATCTTCGCTACCAGGCACCAGATAATTGTCGACAATGTCACCTGCCGCAATGCCCGCCTCAAGACACACGTTTCTTACCAGTGCGATCAATTCGGCTGAATTAACTGCCGTTTCAGATTCCGCGACAAAACTGATTTCATGGTCAATACCGTACATGATGGATGCGCCATGGATGATGTTCTGTGCCTGACGCCCTAAATAGTCGCAGATTTCGTCTGTTTCGCCTCTCAAATCCAGCTCGAATTGCGCTTTGTCGGAGATGATGTTTGATGCATTTTCCGATATAAACTCTCCGATATTTATTCGTGAGCACCCGCCGCTATGCCTTGAAATACCATATAAACCGGTCACCGCGCTGCAGGCTGCCGCCAAGGCATTGTTGCCTTTCTCGGGAGATGCACCCGCATGGGAGCTCCTTCCCTTGAACAGGACCCTGTATCGTTTATCCGCCAGGAATGAAACGCCGCACACCACCTTTCTCTCGCCGATCAGACCGATGTGAACGGGAATAAAGTAATTCAACTCCTTTACAAAACTCAGTTTTGAAAATATTTTACCCCCGGAAATCAATTCTTCTGCCGGTTGGAACAGGATGTAATATGTTCCGTTTAATGCTTCCGCATTCTCCGATAATTTTATCACCAAACCGAGCCCTATGGCTATGTGTCCATCGTGGCCGCAGGCATGCATGTTTTTATTCGTGGAATGGAAGCCTTCCACAAGCGGAATATGGGATGCTTCGTTTGATTCTTCTATTATGGGAAGACCATCCATATCAACTCTGAAACCGACATTCGGCCCTGGCTGTTTTCCCTTTATGACGGCTACAAGCCCCGTCCGGCCATTCAGTCTGGGGATCCATGCGTCCTCTTTATAGCGTTCTTTGGCGGATTCATATATTTCATTGTCCCATTTTTTCAACAATTCCGGTTCGGGAAAATCGTCATATAACGCCGCTCCATAAAATAGATCGCAATTTAAGCCACTGAGATATTCACAGATTCTGGCCGTTGTCCAGAATTCGGCAAATCCGATTTCGGGGTTTTGATGGAACATGCGCCTTAGCCTTTTTAATTCGGCCAAAACGTATCTTCCTTTGAAAGATATGAGTGCATCATGTCCTTTTTTTATTCGGTTACATATTGTAGTGATTGATGTTTCCCGCAGTCTCAAAACAGCGCGCCGGTACGTTTGGATTTACTGCTTTTCGGCCTGCTTCAGCTCTTCCATAATCCGGCACACCGCCACGGCATAATGATCCCGGTCTGGGAAGCGCTTTGAAAGACCAGGGACTTCATCGTACAGCACCTGGTCGATGGTGGAGTGGCTGCCATGGCGAAGCAGGGCTTTAGGGGCACGGACGGCGCCAGACGGCATGCGGGCGATCTCCCGGGCCATTTTCTTGATTTTAAGACAACGACAGCATTTCAAAAGCAGGCATTTTTACTTGGTTGTTTCATGTTATACAGTTTATATATGACATCAATCAAACATTTTCGGAGGGACACTTCATGAAAACACGCATAACCGAACTGTTGCATATCGAGCATCCGATCGTTCAAGCAGTTGCACTATGTCGGATTTGCAGAACTGGCTGCCGCGGTATCCAACGCCGGCGGCCTCGGGATCATTACGGCCCTGACCCAGAAGACGCCGGAAGCACTTTCAAAGGAGATCGGTGCGCTGCAAAAAAATGACGGGCAAGCCTTTTGGCGTGAATCTGACCTTTCTGCCCACAGTTACCTCTCCGGATTATCCGGGATATATCCCGCGCAATCATCGAAGGCGGCGTGAAAATTGTCGAAACAGCAGGCCGCAATCCCCGGGAGTATCTGCCGGAACTCAAGGACGCCGGCGTAACGATTATCCATAAATGCACGTCCGTACGGCATGCCCTCAAGGCCGAGGCCATCGGATGCGATGCTGTTTCCGTAGACGGGTTTGAGTGCGGCGGGCATCCGGGAGAGGACGATATCCCCAATATGGTGTTGCTGCCCCGGGCCGCAGAAGAACTGAAAATCCCCTTTGTAGCTTAGGGGGCATGGCAGACGGGCGCAGCCTGGTGGCTTCCCTGGCCCTGGGTGCGGACGGCATCAACATGGGTACGCGCTTTATCGCAACCAAGGAAGCGCCGGTACATGAAATGTAAGACAGGCAATTCTTGCCGC
>CAWBKP010000006.1:0-101863 GCA_963789395.1 uncultured delta proteobacterium
GTTTCTTCGTCTACTCGTTCAGTTGCGTGTTAAAAAAGTAGAACAGTCGGCGACATTTGGCAGTCATACCCAGATCACAGTCGGAGTCTTTCTTCATTTGTCCCCCCTCGGATCACTATAAAGTGGCCGCCCGTCGATTGTTACCAGAAACCTCAAAGCCCCCCATGCCGCCGGACGAAATATTTTTGAGAAAAATCCCATGAGCGCGTCGGGGTGATACCTACCTTCGTTCTGGATTTCGATTGATTCAACTTTCGTCAGGCTCCGGTCCACGACAAATACAATCCGGTTTTTTCGATCATACGTTTCCATATTTTACCTTTTTGAAAAATTTGGCTGTCGCCTTACTGTCACTTTTGAGTCACTTTTGCGTCATCTTGTCACTTTTTGCCCAATCACCACCGTCACTTTTGTCACCTTTACCTATAATATAAAGGTGACAAGTGACGATTGAGGTGACGGTTGCGTCAATATGGTCCGCAAACGATTTCAACAAATCCATGATCGATGCATATAGCCCTTGTTGATTAAGAGAGTTCTTTAACTTTTTTCCAAATTCGTCGGTCATTAAGTCCCCGTTTGGCGCAAGCATCTCGCCAGTCATCTACTGAAACACTGAGCCGAGTGTCTGGGTTAAAACCGGCCGATTCAAGACGATCCGCATGTTCTTTTTCAAGAGTTCTGTAGAGTTTCCAGAGCAACGGTCTGCCATTTGCCTTTTCCCTCCTTACCTTTTTGTGCCGGGGGGTCATAAGTAGTGCGATCAAGCACAACAGAAGTAACCAGCTCCCCGTCAATGTCTCCGATTTCCACAATGGCGGGCTGAAAGCTGCGGGCTCTGGTTCGATAGAGTCTTTCATCTTGGTCGCTTCGAAACGGATACGCCAGTCTGCGTCTTTATCCAGCCGGTATTCAGCATCAAGCGCAGCCTTCAGAGCCATGTTTCCCCGGCTTCGGGTTTTATCGGAAAGTCCGCAATGATGCACTAGAAGGACTGTTGCGCCGGTATCGGCTTTAAGTGCGTCACATGCAGAAACAAAGGCCGACATATCTTTTGTCTGAATTTTCATCTCCCGAACCAAAATTTCTTGCCACGGTGTCCACGACAATCAGCCGGGGCTGTCCATGCACTTCCACGATTTTTTCCATCGTATCGGTCACGAAATTGACCTGATCCGAATCGGAAACCCCACTGGTGCGGTCGAAACAAACAGGGGAATAGTTTTCAGGTCAACACCGTTTCGGATGGCCCATGCCCTAAACCTTCGAGCAAGGCCGTTTTTGCCTTCACCGGCAATGTAAACGACTCAACCCTGCATGACCGGGTGACCATGGAAATCCTTACCGGATGCCACGCAACAAGCCAAGGCGATGGCGAAAAATGATTTGTATGTGCCTGGGTCGCCGAAAAGAAGCGACAGTGAATCCGTCTCGATAAAATCACGGATCAGCCACTCAATAGGCTTTACGGTTAAATCGCCGACATGGATCAGCTCGAATGGGTGCGTGTTTTTTTCCGGCTTCCTGCCTGTTGCTCTGGCCCCGCCTTCAGGGGGCACTCGAACAATCAAAGGCGATCCGGGAAATCCCATGCCCAGAACAATAGCGCAACTGAAAGCGTATAAACCGGGTTTTCAGCCGTGTATGCCCACATCGCCCTGAAATGCTTAGACGTTCATTTGGTGTTCTATAGTGATGAAGATGCGGGTATTCGGAAATAAACCCCCCAACACTTCAAGCGCCTGGTCCAGCGTGAAACCGGACCCTTGAAAGTAGCTCCCCAGGATCAGCACAATTTGTTGAAGGATGTTTTCGGGGTTTTCGGGTTTCCCGCTATAATGTAGGCGATACACGGTGAAATCTTCCCATTCATCCGCTCCATCATTTCCGGGTCCGGTGTTGGTGTGTCCTTATTCCGCATGTTCCCGGTGAATCTGGTCCCTCTTCTCCCGGAAATCCGCCGCAAGATCGGGACAGTCAATTCCGCACCATCAACCGGCTCGATGGTTCGTGGTGCCATCGTCAATCCAGTGATTTCATCGATGGGCAGGCGCCCCATGAATTCGTCGAGGTCAAGGGTACTTTGTAACGGCCATTCTCTCGCAAGACATTCTCAACCCGAACCATCTTACCTTTGCCCATGCAGAACAGAGACATATCGATGGTTCCAAGGTTAAGGTCGGTTTTCCATTCAGCCACAAGACTTTGAAGACAAGCGGTAAGCACGGATCGCCGTCATCAACACTGAAACATTCAGAGGGGATAAATACGTGGCAGCCCTTTGATCCACTTGCGTAATATTCGAGCGCATTTGCGTCCAGGGTGTAATAATCGGCCAGATGTGCGATCAAATGCCGGGCTTCCTGAAATGCCCGCGCCGGGTCTGTTTTGCTGTCAAAGTCAATGGCCATCGGCCCGAATCGCTTTGGTTCCGGCTGTCCTTCAACCGGCAACCGGTCGAACATCGGAAAGGAAAAGAACATCGCGCCGTGACTGAGCGCCTGCGTTCGGGCTTCTGGTATGTCCGGCCATCGAGATCCAAGTCCGGTCGCCGATTCGCGTGACCAATAGCGGTATAACGCGGCTTCAACTTTTTCATTACTTAAATTGATTCGCATTGCTAAACCCTCAAGGGAAAAAACATCAGATTCCGTTTTCAATCAACTTTCTAATGTCCGATTCTTTCCACGCAGTCGTTCTCGGTCCCAGCTTGACAGGCTGCGGCAGCCTACCTGCCCGGACGCCCATCCACCAGGACGACTTCGACATTTGAATCAATCCCTTCTCGCCCCTCTTTTTGTCGCCGACGATGTCCTTCAATCGTAATAACCCATCCATTTCAATCACCTTTTTAATGTAAGATTATTTCATTACAAACAAGATGGTGCTATCATAATCAAAGACGTTTTTTAGGCAATTATGCGGCAGCTACATAGCCTTATGTAGGGATTTTGGCGGGAAGAAATGGCGTTTTTGAGGGGCGAAAAAACAAAAAAAGCCATAATAAACGGACATAATATCCCGTTTATTATGGCTTTTTTAGATAACCTATTTAATATGTTATCTTTACTGCTGGATGATCAGAAATTTATCCCATCGCATGTAAGGGCTTCAGGACACCGGTCCCGAAAGACATGCGTATGATCCTTCTTTTTATCTCGTTCAGATCAAGCATGATACATGCATGTGATTTCTGGAATTTTACAATCTCATTTGTTATACGGTTACGCCGGGGGGTGGTAAAATCTTGTCTTTTAAAACAGCCAGTATAGTAATAAAAATCTTCATCATAATAAAACCCATAATGAAAACATAAAGTTGTTATATGGCTTCCTTTTTCAAAGAACTCCCATTCCCATTGTGCATCATCTTTTACGGCCCTGTCTATTAAAAAGGTAATAACCTTGTGATTCATGCCGATATCAAGAGCCGTCGAAGCAATTCCAAATTCCAGAAGCCCTTTAAAAGCATACAGGTTCGTCTTCCCAGTACCAGAAACCTTTTCGAAATCAGGGGCAACCCCGATCTTTGTCGAGATATAGTCATGTCTTGACTTCGAAATTTCCAAAATCTGCTGGATTGATTTTGCCTGGAATGTTTTCTCCAAGCAAATTATCCCATCAGGTAGCTGATTATCCATTTGTTCCATCTTTCCGGAAGGGAATCACCTTTGCGCCAGACTTCAAGCCGTCCAGGTAATCCGCCCATGTCTGCATCATGCGCCGACGTTCGGGTAGATGGCTTGTTCTGTTGTAGGCTGCTCCCAATACATCGGGAACCCGGTGTGCGAGTTGTGCCTCGATGACGTAGGGATCGAAGTGCAGTGTCTCGTGCAAAAGCGTTCGTGCAGTGGCCCTAAAACCGTGACCGACTATCTCTTCCTTTGAAAATCCCATACGCCGGAATCCTGCATTGATCGTATTGTCGCTCATGCATCTTGAATTGGACCTTGTTGACGGAAAAACGTATTTGCCTTGTCCGGTCAGCGGTCGGAGTCTCCTGCAATATAGATAATGCCTGAGTTGACAGCGGTATTATGTGATCCGCCTTCATTTTCATTTTGCTTGCCGGAATGACAATTTGATTATTTTCAAAGTCGATTTCAATCCATTCCAGATGTCTTAATTCACCTGGCCTGCAGAAAAGCAGGGGTAACAGCTTCATGGCGCACTGGGCAACAAAACTGCCTTGATATCCATCAATGGCGCACAGCAACGGCGCAAGTTTTCTGGGATCTGTTACCGCTGGCATATGCCTTTTGGTTTTGCTGGAAGGCGGCAAATACCCCCGAAGTCCTTGAGCGATATTGAAATTGGCTCGATCCGTGGAAATTGCATAGGTGAATACCTGTCCGATAATTGTAAGTAAACGCCTTGCCGCTTCTATGGTGCCACGTGATTTCACGCGATCCAGAACACCCTTGATGTCTTTGGCCATAACTTCGGTCAAAGGATGTATTTCCGATCCAGGGAAAGATGTCCTTTTCCAGCCGGGTAAGAATGGTGGTGGCATGATCTGGAGACCATTCATTTCGCTTATGCCCATGCCATTCCCGTGCAATCTTTTCAAAGCTGTTGGCTGCTGTCTCGTCTCGTGCCGCTTTTTCCGCCTTCCGGTTTATGGACGGGTCGATTCCTTTATCCAACAATTGCTTGGCATTGTCCCGCTTCTGTCTTGCATCGGAAATTGAAACAATGGGGTATTTTCCAAGGGTCAGCAACTTTTCCATACCCCCAAAATGATACTTGAACCTCCATAACTTACCGCCGGTTGTCGTTACCAGCAGAAACAAGCCGCCGCCATCTGCAAGTTTATAATCTTTATCCTGCGGCTTTGCATTCCTTACCTTTACATCCGAAAGCGGGATAATCCTTTTTGGCATTGGGTTCACCTCGTTTTTTGGGGTATCCAAATATTTTTTGGGGTATATTGTAAATATTCTACCCCCAAAAATATCGGATGTCTATGGATTTTATTGGACTTGCTTGGACTGAGGGTAATAAAAAACCCCCGATTTCTCGGGGGTTTATGTACTTATTTGGATGCATTTGGCAAACTTATATTGGCGGAAGTGCATGGGAATCGAACCCACCCGGGACGGTTTTAGCGCCCCACACCGGATTTGAAGTCCGGGAGCCCCACCAGTGAGCTGCGCACTTCCACGCACTGAATATGTATTATGGGACCCCCGGATTGTCAATCTTTTTTCGGCCCCGACAAGGCTCTTTTTCGTTTGATGCCAGCCAAACCCGCACCATGGCAAGCGCATCGTCCCGGCCGGCAAGGGATTGCGACATCCGGGCTTCTTCAACAGCTGCCAGAATGGTTTTGAACGCCGGTGACGGCGAAAGTCCGAACAAGGCGATCAGGTCCCTGCCGGTGACCAGCGGCGCCTCGTTTTTTCGCGGGACATAGTCCTGAAAATACAGGTTAAGCAGATCCGCAATAAAACCGGAAAATGACGGTTCCACTTCAGAGACCCGTTCTGACTTTGCACAGATATCCGCCAGCACCATCATCAGCAGATCCGGAGTGCGGGTATCCAGGGCTCTGAAAAATCGCATGATTCCTTTGCGGGTCAGTGACCGGGCCTGGTGGGCCTGGTACAATAACAGGGGGCGCAGGTGATTTTGAACCAGGCTGCACAGATAATCCGTGTCCGAATTTGAAAGTTTCAGCCGTTTTGATATGGATTCGGCCATGCTTGCGCCGATTTTTTCATGGCCGATAAAATGAACGGCGCCTGAGGCATCCACCGACCGGCTCGGCGGCTTTCCGATGTCATGCAGCAGCATGGCCAGTTTCAAAATGGGTTTCAGGCGGCTGTCAATCCCATTGATCGCCATCTGAAAGACAGGATCGGCCTCCATTTCGTTTCCGTTTAGAAAAGATTCCAGATGCCGGCAGGCAAAAAACGTATGATTTAAGACATCAAAGCGGTGGTGATGGTTCTGCGTGCATGCCATTTCATCACTGAGCTCCGGAAACAACTCATAGAGCAGGCCCGAGTCGCCCATTTTCCGCAGATATCCGGCTGCACCGGGCGCGGCCAGCAGGCGCACGAGCTCTTCCCGGATCCGCTCCCCGGCCGGCCGGCGGATAAGGCCGATGTGGGCCGTGATCGCGTGTTGCGTTGCCAGTTCGATTTCAAAATTCAAGGTGGCGGCAAAGCGATAGGCGCGAAGCAACCGAAGGGGATCACTGAAAAAAGCCTGCTTGGAAACCATGCGCAGGGAGCGGTTTGCAAGATCCTGTTGTCCATTCAGCGGATCTATAAACGAGCGGCTGCCCAGATCAACAGCCATGGCGTTGATCGTAAAATCGCGAAGCTGCAGATCGGATTCAATTGAATCGCCTGCCAAGCAAACGATATCGATCGTATGATCCGTGAAATGTCCACGAAATACGGCCTGGCGGTTTTTGCCCAATTTATGAAAAAAAACGCCGGTTTTGCGGGAAATCTCACCTGCCAGGATTTCCGGACCCTGCCGAACCACGATGTCATAGTCGAGCGGAGATATCCCCATCAGCATGTCGCGTACGGCGCCGCCGACCAGCCAGACGTCTCGGCTCCGAAAAACATCGGCCAGGGCTGGGACAGCCTGAAACAGCGGCAGGATGGCGGACGGGAAATCCGTCATTGCAGCCTGCCCGTGTTTGCGCGATCCAGGCTGCGGTACTGGATGGCTTCCGCCACGTGTTCTGCGCCGATACCCGGAGTTGCATCCAGATCCGCGATGGTGCGGCTGATCTTCAGTATCCGGTTGTAAGCACGCGCCGAAAGCCCCAGCCGGTCGATGGCAGATTCCAGCAGGCTGCCTGAGGATGCATCGATCTGGCAGAATTTCCGGATATGGCGGCTGGACATCTGGGCGTTGCAGTAAATTGAATGATTGGAAAATCGCCTGGACTGAATGGTCCGGGCAGCCGCAACCCGGTTTCGAATGGCTTCGGACGGCTCCTCAAGGCCGCTGCCCATCAAGTCCTTATAGGGGACGGCCGGCACGTTGACATGAATGTCGATCCGGTCAAGAAGCGGACCGGATATCCGGGAGCGGTATTTGTGAATCTGCTGGGAAGAGCAGCCGCAGTCGTGCTTGGGATCCGAAAAATAGCCGCAGGGACAGGGATTCATGGCGGCAACCAGCATGAAGCTGGACGGATAGGTAATGGTGGTGGCGGCCCTGGAAAGGGTGACCTTGTGATCTTCCAGGGGCTGGCGGAGCACTTCCAGGACATGTTTTTTAAATTCGGACAGTTCGTCCAGAAACAACACCCCGTTATGCGCCAGGCTGACCTCGCCAGGCCTCGGGAAATGTCCGCCGCCGATAAGACCCGCATCGGATATGGTGTGGTGAGGTGAGCGGAACGGCCGGCGCGTGATCATGGCCTGGTCTTTATCCAGCAGGCCGGAGACGCTGAAAATCTTGGTGGTTTCGATGGACTCGTCAAAGCTGATTGGCGGCAGAATCGATGGAATCCGTTTGGCCAGCATGGTTTTGCCGGATCCCGGGGGCCCGACCATGATCAGATTGTGACCGCCTGCAGCAGCCACTTCCAGGGCGCGCTTTGCCAGCTCCTGGCCCATGACTTCCGCATAATCCGAATCATATTTGCCTGTTCCGGCAAACAGGCGCGAGATGTCGGCTTTTTCCGGTGTGATCCGCGTATAGCCTCTTAAAAAATCGATGACCTGGGACAGGGTGGTGACCGGCAGGGCACTGATGTTCTGAACGACGGCTGCTTCCAGACGGTTCTCAAAGGGGACGATGATGGCCGGATATCCGGCATGCCTGGCCGCAATCGCCATGGGGAGCGATCCGTTCACCGGTTTGATGCGGCCGTCCAGGGACAGCTCTCCCAGAATCAGGCATCCGGAGGCTGCTTCAGCCGGAATCAGCCGGGTTGCTGCCAGAATGCCGATGGCAATGGGCAGGTCAAAGCCGGTGCCTTCCTTCTTGATGCTGGCTGGCGCCAGGTTGACCGTGATCCTGTCATCCGGAAACGTGTACCCGGAATTGTGAATGGCGGAGCGGACCCGCTCCTTGCTCTCCTTGACCGATATTTCCGGAAGGCCGACGATGGTAAAGCTGGGAAGGCCGTAGGCAATATCCACTTCCACCTCAACCAGGTACGCATCCACTCCGATTACGGCGCTGCTTAATATTTTTGCCAGCACAGGAGCCTCCTTTGAAGAAATGGAACCCGGTGAATGCCGGGCTTTTTGATTCTGAAAGCCGGCTTGAAGTCACAGGCCATCCAGCCGGCATTCCGTGATCAGCCGGCTGCGTGAACCAGGGATGAGGCCGGAACGATCGTTACCTTTTTTTGAATTTCAGGCAGTTCTTCTCGAAGTATCTGAAGCGTCAGGGGATGGGGATGGCCGATGGCCAGCGCCTGACCGTTGGCGGCTGCTTTTTGCAGCAGCAGCCGGAACTGCCGGCGAATCGCTTCGGGTTCCTGAACATTGTCCAGAAACACGTCGCGTTCGGCATACGGCACCTGAAACAGCCGGGCTGACGAGCGGGCCTTGGTGTCGGCCGTGGTCCGGCTGTCGATAAAGAACAGGTTCCGCTTCTTGATGCTGGAGAGGATCTGGTTCATCTGATCCGATGAGGCCGTCATCCGCGAGCCCATGTGGTTGTTGACCCCTTTGATGTAGGGAACGGCATCCAGGTCGTCGTTCAGCTGACTGATCAGCAAGTCGGGCGACATGGCGGTCAGCAATGCGCCGGGCCCGGGATTGACCGCCGGATATTCCATGGGTTCCATGGGCAGATGGAGCATCAGATCCAGCCCTTTTTCCCTGGCCAGACGGACGATTTGCCGCTGCTGCGGGCTGTTGGGAAGGATGGACAGGGTAATGGCCGCATGCAATGCGATGAATTTTTCGGCGATGGGCAGGTCGTAGCCGATGTCGTCGATGATAATGGCGATCCGGGGCAGCTCTCCCGGCCGGTGGACGGGTTTTTTCCTTACCGGCGGCAGGACCGGTGGCGGAACCGGCGCGGGCGGCTCGATGTGCGTATAGACCTCAAAAGCCGGAGGCCGGATGTCGACCGGCGGAAGCACCGGAGGTTGGGGCTCGACCGGGGGAATCACCGGCGGCCGGGTTTCGACAGGCGGATAAACCGGATGTTTCGGCGGCTGCGGTAGGGCGGCAACCGGGCCCGGCGGCTTCTTGGCGGGGCGGCCCTTTTTCAGGGCCTGATTCACCACCAGGCCCAGAACCACTACCAGGACAATCAGGACAATGATTCCAGCTACTCCCCGCTTCAGATGAAAGGCCATTGCAGGTTTTTTTTTGCCAGGGGATTTTTTTGCTCCGGACGTTTTTTTTTCCGGGTAGGACGGGATTCGGCCATGGATCATTCCAGTTGCGGGAGAATCCGCGGCCGCGGAAAAGCCACCGCGGCCACGAAATAAATACGGGCGGCTATTTCTGCAGCCCCTTGAAAATATCGTAGCTGATCAGGGTCTCCAGCGCCCGTTTGACCTGGGTATCCATCTCCAGCCGCTCCGGGCTCACGATTCCGTCAGTGCCTTCTTCATCGGTTGCCGGCGGCTCGGACCCCGGCTTCTTGTCCTGAGTTTTATCCGGTTTCACCGTCGGATCCTTGGATTTTTTGCTCCCCTTGCCAGGCTCGGCTTCCAAATGGTTTTCCAGATCCTTTTCCTTTGGCATCACCAAAGGCTCTTTGCCTGGTTTTTCCTTGGGCCGGGGCGCCTCCTGCTTGACTTCGATATCCGGCTCGATACCCTTGGCCTGTATGGATCTGCCGCTGGGTGTGTAGTATCTGGCAATGGTCAGCTTCAGTCCGTATCCATCCCGAAGTGCCTCGACATTCTGGACGGAGCCTTTGCCAAATGACGTCGTTCCCATGACCAGTGCCCGCTTCAGGTCCTGCAGGGCACCTGCGACAATTTCCGATGCGCTGGCGCTGCCGCCGTTGATCAATACCACAATGGGATAATCGCGTTTAACCACATTGGGATGGGCGGTAAACACCTTGGTGTTTTTTTCCTGCCTGCCCTTGATGGACAAAATGGTGCCTTTTTCCAGGAACAGATCGGACACCTCGATGGCCTGATTCAGCAGTCCGCCGGGGTTGTTCCGCAGATCCAGGATGAGACCCTTGAGGGGCGTCGGGCCGGACTCCAGTTTCTCCAGCGCGGCGACCAGGTCCTGGGTGGTGTTGTCCCGGAAATTGGTGATCCAGATATATCCGTATCCGGGTTTCAGGGTCAGGGCCCGAACACTTTCGATCGGAATCACGTCCCGTACCAGCGTAAATTCCAGGGGTTCGGGCACGCCTTCGCGGACCACGGTTACGACAATCTTGCTGCCCTTGGGTCCGCGGATCCGGCTGACAGCATCACGGAGATTTTTGGTGGGCTCATTCCCGATCTTGACGATGACATCTCCGGGTTTGATGCCGGCCTTGAATGCCGGCGTGCCCTGAATTGCCGATACAACCGTCACCAGGCCTTCCCGGGTGGTGATACTGACGCCGATGCCGGTGAATTCGCCCTGGGTATCCACCTGAAGCTCCTTGTAATCCTCCGGGGAAAGCAGGGACGAGTGGGGATCAAGTCCGTGAACCATTCCCTGAATGGCATCGTCGATGAGTTTTTTGGTGTCGGCAGGTTCGACATAATTCTTTTCGATCAACTCGATGACATCGGAAAACAGCTTGAGCCCTTTGTAGGTTTCATCGGTGGTGGCGGAAAGATCGCGAAAAAAACCGGCGCCGATGGTAAAAAAGCAGACGGCGGCCGCCACGGTCACCCATAATTTGATTTGACGCCGTAAACTTCTCTGGTGTCTTCTGGTCATGCGGATACTCCTTTTACCCTGTCTTGATCCATTCCAATGGATCCATTGGTTTTCCCCGGTGCCTGACTTCAAAATACAGTCCTGTGCCAGCAATCGAACCCGTGTCTCCGGCAGTGCCGATGGTTTCACCGGTTTCGACCTTCTCTCCTTTTGGCTTGAGCCGTTCTTCAAGATGGGCGTATACCGTATAGTAATGATCACCGTGATCAATGATCATCAGATTGCCGTAGCCCTTGTACCATTCCGAATAGAGAATCCGTCCGGAATAGACGGAACGGACCGGCTCTCCCCGGTCCGCCTGAATGTCGATGCCTGTCCGGATGGTTTCCATGTTCAGCTGGCTGGACACGGTTTTGCCGAAAGCAGATACGATTTTACCCTTCACGGGCAGGCGAAGCAAGCCTTTGCTTGAAATAAAATCCTCTCCCACCAGTGTTGGCGGCGAAACCGGTGCGGTATTCTCCTGGTTCAGGGCTTCAATGGTGGCGTTCAATTGATCCGCAGCCTGTTTCAGAGCCTCGATAGCGCGGATTTCCATCGCTTTTTTAGTCCGGAGATCCGCCAACAGCTTCAGTCGTTTGCGTTTTTCCATTTCTATGGACTGAATCTGATCCGCGTAGTTTTTTTCAAGGGCTTGCTTGTCGGCATACTGGGATTTCTGTTTTTCATACAGGGCTTCCTGTGCCCGCTTGTCTTCAGAAAGCCGGGTCAACAGCCGTTCGTCGGCGGATAAAATCCGCTGCAGCGCCTGTTTTCGACCAGCCCAGTCCTGAAGCGAGTCCGCGGACATCAGAAAATTCGACCTGCCGATGCTGTCCAGTTTGTACAAAGCCGCCACACGCTTTGCAGCCTGTTCTTCGCCGGTTTTGATCCGGATGGATAGATCTTCGGATGCAGACAGGGTTTCATCGATTTTCTGCTTCAGCATTCCGATGTCCCGGTCCAGGGATTCGGCCTGCTTTCGGGACTGATTCAGGGTCCGGTCGATCTGATCCAGAAGGGTGATGATCGAAGCTTCCTTCTGCGTGAATGATTTCAGTTCCGTCCGGTGTTCGGCAAGATTACGGGAGATTCTGCCGACCTGCTGCTGAATCCGATGATAGTCATTCAGAGAGCGACTCCCGGATGCATCCTCATCCTCTATGGTTTGCCGGATCTCGGCGAACCGGTCGCTGATAAACCCGCGCTGGTCGTCGATCATGATTTCATACCACCCTTTCAGGTGGTTGTGAACGGAAACAACCGTCCCTCTGGGCAGGGTGGCAAGGACGGCGCTCTGCGTGTCGGGTTTTTCGCGAACCCGGAGCAGATCGGTCGTTACGGTGCCGGACAGGGTTGCTGGCGCCGAAAACAGATCGCCGGTTCCTATCGTCACCAGCAGGCAGCAGCCGGCAATGATGCGGATCAGTTTCGAAAAAACTGTTTCATCGAAAGAAAACATCCAATCCATCCGATTCCGATGCTGCATGCGGCGATGACGGCAAGGGTTTCCAGGGAAAGAAAGCGGATCTGCCAGAATCCGGATGCCACATCGCTGGACAGTCTTGCAAACATATAGGCATAGGCTGCATAGATCGCGGCCAGGCCCACGCAGCAACCGCAGATCCCCTGGATCAGGCCCTGAATATAAAACGGGGCGGTAATGAATCCGTCGGTTGCGCCGACCAGCCGCATGATTTCGACTTCTTCCCTGCGAGAATACAGCACCAATCGGGCGGTATTGGCGATAATCAGCCCTGATGCGATAAAGAAAAGCCCGCCAAGGACCACACCGGCAAAGCGGAAGAGATTCAGCAGGCCGGCAAACCGGCCCATCCACTGCTGGCCGTATTCCACGCTGTCCACTGCCGGCAGGCTGCCGATCTGTTCGGCGATCGCGCCGATCTGGTTGATCCGGCCGCTTTTCAGGTCAACCTCCAGCGAGTCGGGCAGCGGGTTTTCCTCCAGACCTTCCAGCAGTGAAGCCTGATGCTGGAGCTGGGTCCGAAGCGTGGCAAGTGCCTGTGCCCGGGAGATGAAAGCAACCTTCAGCACCCCGTCCATCTCCTGGATGCGGCTCCGGGCATCCTGTTGCTGGGCGTCGGTTGCGCCGTCCTTTAAATATACCACTATCCGGATGCTGGTCTCGGAGGCCCGCATCCAGTGATTGACATTGGTCCAGATCAGAGAAAATGCTCCGGCGATCAGAACGGACAGGGCAACGGTCAGCACCGCGACGGCGTTCAAAAAACGGTTCTCGTTCATGTCCCGCAGTGCCCGACGGATGGATGGGGTCATGGGAGTTCTCCGGGTGTAGCAGCAGGGTCCGGCGTTGCCGGCGACACCTTGCCCTGAAGCAGATGAATGCTCCTGCCGCCGGCATTTTCCATGAGCATCCGGTCGTGCGTGGCCAGAATGACCGTAGCCCCTTTCCGGTGAATATCTTTTAACAAGGCCAGAATAATCCCGGCGGCATCCGGGTCCAGACTCCCCGTGGGTTCATCGGCCAGAATGATCCGGGGGTTGCCGGCAATGGCCCGGGCCACGGCCGCACGCTGCTGCTCGCCGCCGGAGAGGCTGAGCGGAAACGCTCCCTGCTTGTGTTCCATTTCAACAGTCCTGAGCACGCTGGCTACTTTTTTTGCAATCTGGCGTCGTTTTTCACCCATGGCTTCCAGTACCAGCGCGACATTGTCAAACACGGTCCGGGTCGGGATCAGTTTGTAATCCTGAAAAATGATGCCGAAGCTGCGGCGCAGATGGGGAATCCGGTTGCGGGGAATCCGGCCGAGATTGACGCCGTCCACGATTACCTGGCCCTGGGTTACGGGTTCGGCCAGATACAGCAGCTTCAGAAGCGTGGATTTACCCGCGCCGCTGGGGCCGGTGACAAGGATGAACTCGTTGCGGTAGATATCCAGACTGATATCTACCAGAGACTTCTGAGTTCCGTAAGTCTTGTGCACATGAAACATGCGGATGATCGGGATGCTGCCGTTTGTCATGGATTAAGACTTCTTCTGTCCTTCTTTAACCAGCAGATCATGATACCAGCAGGAAAAATCAAACATACCGACGTACTTGTCATCATCGTTGATGATCCCGAGCGCGATTTCCAGAACGCCGCTGCCGTAAGCATTGCTGTATTTTTCGTGAACTTGGGTCTGAAGAAATTCCCGGACAAGCATCTGGGTGGTGCGTTTGGTCTTGTCCTTTCGAATATCGATCGGATCCTTGGGCTCGGAAAACGGATCCCACAGGGCATAGCCTTTTTTGCGGATGTGCGACTGCCTTCTGGGCGACATGCTGTCGAATACCGCCTTTTTTCGCGTCTCGACTTCTTCTTTGGTAAATTCCGTCATGAGGACCCCGCTTCGGTTTCTTCCGGTTTCGCGATTCCCAGATAGTCGTCATCGTAAACCGTGGCAAGGGCCATGGACAGCGGCACCAGCATTTCGCCCATGCGCAGGTATCTGGACCGGATGGCAACTGCCGCCTCCGCGGAAAGGGCAAGCAGCCTGTTCTGGATGCTGTCCAGGTTGGCCGTGGGATATTTTTCCCCTTTTTCAAATGCGGACAGCCCGCAGGTATAGCCCTGGCCGCCGATGGCCGTGGGAATGCCGTAGAGCTTGCAGGTCAGGGGTCTGAATTCGTAAATTTCGCACATCTGCGCATCGTTCAGCATGGGGCAGCGGACCCGTGTTTCTGCCATATCCTGCAAAATTTCAGTTTCTTCCTTTCCGGACTCGGCCGCCTTGAAGGCGCTTTTTTTCAGCTTGTACAGGGTGCGGTCGATCCGGTTGCAGCGTTCCATCAGTATTTCAAGGGTTTCCCCGCTGAATTTTTCCAGGAACTTCCCATTGATATACAGCGCCTCGATCAGGGTCAGATCAAAGAGCGCATAACAGCAGTCCGAACATAGGGGTTTGCATTTCACACATTCGGGATACTGGTTTTTTACGGTTTCAAAAGCGCGTTCGACGGACGCGGACAGCGCTTCGTACTGCTCGAAAAACGGTTTCAAAGCTTCTCTCATTTGTTCTACCTGTCCGCCATGTTTCATGTGAAACATGGCATTTAAACTACATTAAAATGCAAAGGGTTAACGATAGGGCTTCGTAAAATGTTCCAGATCAAGGCGCGCAAGTCCTGAGGAGTGAGGCGTGTGCACCCGGTATGCCGCAACGACAAAGAACGAAGCGCAAGTCAAATATGGGGCATTTTCAAAGCCATTATTTGCCGATACAGAATGAATCAAAAATCCGGTCCAGTATCTCCTCCGACGTTCGCATGCCGGTGATCTCTTCGATCCGGTCCAGGGCATCGCGGATATCCATGGCAATAAGTTCCGCAGGATTCTTCAGCCGGATCCCCTCCAGCGCCAGGGTTATACAGGCCGCCGCATCTTCAAGCGCGGCCGACTGCCGGAGATTGGGGATCGGTCCGGCAGGCGCCTGAGCCGGTATTCTTTTGAGGATTTCCCGGGCCAGCAACTCTGCCAGCGCCTCCAGGTTCAGGCGGTTTTTCACCGAGACCGCCACAACCGGAAGCGATGCCAACCCACTCTCTCCTACACTATTATCATGATTTGGCGCAAGGTCAATTTTATTTATGACCCGGATCACCGGAATGCCCTGTGTCTGCTCCAGAAGCCCGTTTTCCAGACCAACATCGGTGCAGGAGGCATCCATCACCAGCAGGATCAGGTCTGACGTTCGGATGCGATCATAGGTTTTTTCGATTCCCAGCAGTTCAACCGTGTCCTGTGTGATGTGAACCCCTGCGGTATCGAAAAAATTCACCGGAATGCCCCGAAATACCACGGCATCCGCCACCACGTCCCGCGTGGTTCCGGGGATGTCCGTGACAATGGAGCGCTCGGATCCGACCAGCCAGTTCATGAGACTGGATTTTCCCACATTCGGCCGGCCGACAATGGTGATCCGGTAACCGTCGCGCATCACGCGGCCGTCCGCATGTCTGCGGATCAGGGTCTGGATCGGCGCCAGCGCACCGGTTTCGAGAAACGGTATCACAGAAAGGGGTTGAAAGTCATCTGCTTCGTCCGGAAAATCGATGGCAGCTTCGATCCGGGCCAGAACATCCTGAAGGCCCGCACTGATCCGCTCGACATGATCCCGGAACCCGCCGGACAGATGGTCCGAGGCAACAGCAAGGGCTGCGTCGGTTTTTGAATTGATGATATCGATTACGGCTTCGGCCTGGGTCAGATCGATGCGGCCGCTGAGAAATGCCCGGCGGGTGAATTCGCCGGGTCCGGCTGCCCGAGCGCCTGCCTGCAGCACGGCGCTCAATATGGCATTGAGAACGGCATAACCCGAATGGGCCTGAATCTCGACCACGTCTTCCCGCGTATAGGAATGCGGGGCCTTCATGAAGGCGATAAGCACCTCGTCCAGAACAGCCTGGGTGTCCGGATTGATGATGGTGCCATAATACAGATGGTGCGAGATGATCCGATCCGGATCAAAAGAACGGCCTGCAATCCGGCGGGAACGGAAAAGGGACAGGGCGATGGCAAAAGCCCGGCTCCCGGATATCCGTACAATGCCGATGCCGCCGCGTCCCGTCGGGGTGGCGATCGCCGCGATCGTATCCACCATCATCGCCGTCTTCCTGACATCCGCAAAACCTGCATCATTACCATAAGATTCACTAAAGCGCTCCCTTGGGAAAAGGAGGCTCAAAGGGTCATTCCCCCCGAGGCATCACGACAAGCTTTTTCAGATACCCTTCTCCCTTACTCTGCGTCTTGACCCTGCGGTCTTTTTTCAGTGCCAGGTGGATGATTTTACGGTCCTGGGGATTGAATCGGCCGACGGTGACGCATTTGCCGTTCCGGCAGGCTTTTTCCGCAAACCGCAAGGCTATCTCCTGGAGATCGTTCTGCCGTTTTACGGCATGCCCTGCGATGTCCACGATGACACGGGTCCGAGCTTCGGCGGAGCGGTTAATGATTTTCTTGAGCAGATACTGAATGGCCTCAAGGGTCTGGCCCCTTTTGCCGATGAGCGCGGCCGGGTCACCGCCGGTGATGGTGTACACGATCTGACGGTTGCCTGAGTTGACCGCGATTTCCGCTCCGCCGGTCACCGCATCCACGAGCCGCTGCAGCGCCAGCTTGCCGAGAATAGCTGAATCCTCGATAATCGACGCTTCCGGGCCCGGGGTTTGCGCGTGTTGCAGTGGATCCGCCCCCGGCAAATCCACTGGTGCCGCCATCGGCAAGAGGTTGCTTTGCGCCTTCTGCTCTGGGGTTTCAGCGACATGGGTGTCCGGCGCCGCCACGCGGATGCGGGCCTTCTTGGTGCCGACCAGCCCGAAAATGCCGGTTGCGCCGAAACTGATCACATCATGCTTCAACTGCTCCCTGGGGATGTTCAACTCCTGGCAGGCTTTGGTGACGGCCCGCTCCACGTTCCTGCCCTCGAATTCAATAAAAGGTGACATCACCACCCTCCGTAACGCCTGACACGATAGGCAGGTCAGGCATATTTTTTCTGGATATAATACTGCTGGCTGATGGACACAACGTTGTTGACCAGCCAGTACAGTACCAGACCCGAAGAGAAATTGATGAATATGAACGTAAACACAACCGGCATCATCATCATCATCTTGGCCTGGGTCGGGTCCCCCATGGGCGGAGACATTTTCTGCTGAATGAACATGGTGGCCCCCATGATGATGGTCAGTACCGGGATCCCGTAAGGCGGCTCCATGAAAGGGATCGAAAATGAAAAATGCAGGAGCCGGTCCGGGGCCGAAAGGTCGTTGATCCAGCCGAAAAACGGAGCGTGGCGCAGCTCGATCGCTTCGTAGAGCATGCGGTACAGTGCAAAAAACACGGGAATCTGGACCACCATGGGCAGACATCCACCCAAGGGGTTGACCTTGTACGTCTTGTACAGGGCCATGGTTTCCTCGTTCATCTTCTTTTTGTCGTCCTTGTATTTTTCCCGGATCTGGGCCATCAGCGGCTGAATTTTTTTCATCTCGCTCATGGACTTGTAGCTCTTTGAGCCCAGCGGCCAGAGAACCCCCTTGATGAGCAGGGTCAAGACGATGATGGCGACACCGTAATTCGGAATATAGTCATGCAGAAAATTCAGCAGCTGCAGCAGGGGTTTTGCCAGAATATCAAAAAACCCGAAATGGATGGCCCGGTCCAGTCCGATGTCGAGGCTGCGGAGAATGGACAGGCTTTTTGGGCCCATGTAGACCTTGTATTGCAATTTCTGCTGGGCCCCGGAATCAAGTCGGATTTCCGGCTCCACCAGGGCGGTGTCGAGCCGGTCTTTTTCGAGCGACAGTCGGATGCTGGCCTCTACCGGGACCACCGGCACGATGGCGGACAAAAAATACCGCTCTTCCAGGCAGGTCCAGTCGATCCGGCCGGGATACACGCTTTTCTTGGCAATATCCTTTGCGGCGATCTGCTCCAGCGTCTTGTTGATCAGGATGCTGGGCCCTACAAAACCGTAACTGTTTTTGGATTCGGTGAATTTCTCGGTCAGGGACAGGGCCGGATGATCCAGCAGCATTTTATTGGAGCCGTTCTTGATGATGACATTCATGCCGATCAGGTAGGAATCCGGATAAAACGTGTAGTGTTTTTCGACGGTGATGCCGGAAGGCGACGTCCAGAGAAAAGAGACTTCCCGGGCGCTGCCCGCAACCTCCAGGCTGTCCTCGGAGACCGTGGAGAGAAACACGGCGTCCTTGAAATCCGGAACGCTATTTTCCGTAAACGACAGGTGAAGTGTGCCAACGCCGGGAAGGCTGACCAGTTCCTTTTGGGGAGAGTCGGCTTCAACCGATTCGTGGTATTTCTTCAGAACAAAATGCTTGAAAAAGGCGCCCTTGTCCGAAATGGTCACCGTGTACAGCGGCGTATTCACCACAAGGTCTTTGGTTTTTTGAAAGGCGGGCAGCGGTGTTTCCTGAATGGCGGGTGCCGGGCCCGGGACAGGACTGTCCGCGGGTGTTTCGGACTGCGTCTGTGCCGTCTGCTGCGGCTGCGGTGGCGGTGTCTTGTCCTGAAAAAAGAATCCCCAGACCGTAAATACTAAAACCGAAAGCACGATTGCGATGAGTAAACGACCTTGTTCCATGATGACTCCCATGATTTCCCGGCAGGGGAAACCAGTTGATGACCCGATAAAAAAAGGGGTTGATGTGATGACGGATCACGTGGATGCATGATGCGGCAAAAAAGAAAAAATGGCTTCATGTTCAGGGGACGGGATCAACGCCGCCGGGGTGAAACGGGTGGCATTTCAGTACGCGCCGGCATGCCAGGACCCCGCCCTTCCATGCGCCGTATTTCAGGATTGCCTCGGATGCGTATGCGGAGCACGAGGGATAGAACCGGCAGCACGGCCCCAGAAAAGGCGATACGGCAAACTGATACGCCGTTATTGCAATATTGACAAGATATCGAATCGTCTGCAACCCTGTTAAAGCATCGTCGCCGGAATGGACCCGAAGGCCGCCCCGGCGATTTTTGCGAATTTATCAAATAAACCCGCCAGCATGTCGGCCGTCTGCGCGGATGAAAGCGCTGCGGCCGGCTTTTTGGCGATCACGTGAAAATCCCATGGTTTTTCCGCGGACATGCGGTGCAGGCGGTAAAATTCCCGGACACGCCGCTTGATCCGGTTGCGTACCACGGCGGGCCCCACTTTCCGCGACACCGTAATCCCGATCCGGGATCCGCCGGACTGCCCGCTCTTGTAAACCAGGATAAACCCCGGGCTGTGGAGCGCCTTTCCCAGGGAGTAAAATTCCAGGAATTCAAACCGTTTAAGAATGCGGTCTGTTTTGGGAAGGAAGCGAAATGATGGCTTCAACGAACAAAAAGCTTTCTTAAACCGTCAATCGTTTCCGGCCCCTTGCCCGCCTTCGGTTGATCAGCTTGCGGCCCGCCTTGGTGGCCATGCGCGACAAAAAGCCATGGGTCCGGGATTTCTTGATCTGACTGGGTTGATATGTTCTTTTCATAATGACCTCGGTAATGGGTTATGGGTTTTCAATTGTATTTTAACCTTTTGATATAATCATATTATTGTTATCAAGTCAATAAATTTGATGGCAACGTTTTCCCATTTTGGAAAGGGGGGCAGGGGGGAATTCGGACGACTATCGGCGCATGCCGGTGAATTGCTTAAAATTTATGCTTGCAATTTGTATTCGATTCTGTCTATAAACCCAATAATAAGGTCTTTGGATACATTCCGGCGCTGAAAAACGACCTTAATAATTTGATGAATCCGCAAGCCCTGCTTTTATTGTTGACAAAAAATTTTTTTTGTTTATAGTGGCGCTTTCATCAAGGGGCCGTTAACTCAGTCGGTAGAGTATCTGCCTTTTAAGTAGAGAGTCGTTGGTTCGAGTCCAACACGGCCCACCACCACATGCGTCCCCATCGTCTAGCCCGGTCCAGGACATCGGCCTTTCACGCCGACGACAGGGGTTCAAATCCCCTTGGGGACGCCAATTAATAAAATAAAACGGGTTACAGATAAAACTGTAGCCCGTTTTTTTTGTTTATTCATCAAAACTTATTGACATTATGAACGATTTATATCGGGAAATCCTGATTCAAGATGACGAACCCGCGTGGATCAAATGTTCTATTTCAAGCCCGTACTTCAGTAAGATCTTGCTTCAATTGCATATTATATTGATACCATAATGGATTGACATCAAGAAAACCAGATATCTTAAATACAGCGACAGAGCTCTCTTTTTCACCAGGACTCCGCCATCTTGCTGTAAACGAGCTTCAGTAATGCGGAGTTGGCTGATGTAGTATTTGCTTCTATCTCCCATTATCTTTTTTTCTTTTGACACCGAACCGGGTTGGTTTTATGCTAAAGAAAACAGCATCGGCCAAGGCCGGAAGCGGGGGTAGCATGGGTCAATTTTCTGCGGGGGAATCCGCGCGCATCCTGATTGTGGACGATGATCCGGACATCCGGGAAATTTTCAAGGAAGGCATTCAGTACGTCGGCTACGCTTGCCTGACGGCCAACGGCGCCTACGAGGCACTGGAGATCCTGCAGCAGCAAAGCGTGGATGTGGTGGTTTCAGACATCAATATGCCGGAAATGAACGGCCTGGAGCTGATCAAGGTCATCAAGGAGCGGCATGACTCGGATGTCATCATCATGACCGGCTTTATTGAGGATTTCACTTATGAAGAGATCGTCGGTCGCGGGGCCAGCGATTTCATCCAGAAACCCGTCCGGATTTCGGAATTCATCGCCCGGCTCAAACGGGTGCTCTTCGAACGGGAGACCCTGGCCCAGCGGGACAGGGCCGCAGAGAGCCTGCGCCTGAATCTGGAAAAATTTCAGCGCGCCATGGACGGCATCATTCATGCCATTTCCCTCACCGTGGAGCTTCGAGACCCTTATACGGCCGGCCATCAGCAGCGGGTGTCCGATCTGGCCGCGGCCATTGCGGCGGACATGGGTCTGTCGGCGGACCGGATTTACGGGCTGCGCATGGCCAGCAACATTCACGACCTGGGAAAGATCACCATCCCCGCCGAAATTCTCTGCAAGCCCGGTCACCTGGGGCCCCTGGAATACGAACTGATCAAAAATCACGTTCAGGCCGGCTACGACATCCTGAAAAAAATCGAGTTTCCCTGGCCCCTGGCCGAGATCATCCTGCAGCACCACGAGCGGATGGACGGATCGGGATATCCGCGTGCGCTCCAGGGGGAGCACATTCTGATGGAAGCACGGATTCTTGCCGTGGCCGACGTGTTCGAGACCATGTCTTCGCACCGGCCTTACCGGCCGTCCCTGGGTCTGGACCGGGCCATTGACGAGCTGCTCCGGAACAAGGGCAGGCTTTACGATGCGGCCGTGACAGAGGCCTGCCTGGATCTGATCATCGAAAAGCGGTTCACGTTTCGAAGGAAAGCCGGGCAGTTTCGAGGAACCGGAGGGATGGAGCGGCATCGAACAGCCGCTTTTTCCGAATTAGTCATTTGGTCATTCGAATTTAGAATTTGTTTCGGATTTCGGATTTCGATATTCGGATTTATCCTGCATCAGCGTTTCGATGTCCTTTCCGAGCTTGTTCCGATAATAATTCACCGATCCGGGATTGGCCATGATCATGTCCAGCTGGCGCGTGTGAAGGGTCAGATACCCCAGGACTTCCATCTGCTTTTCCATGTGCGCCATGTCGTGGTTTTCCAGCCGGGAGGCCAGGTGGTCTTCCTTGACTTCCACCCGGAACCCCTGCTCTTCCAGAATATCCTTGATGAAATGCACGCGTCCGAGCTTGCGGTAGGTATCGGCGGCCCCGCCTTTGAACTGGAAGCTGATGTAGTTTTCCCGGGGCCTTTCGCTGATCAGGGCCTCGATGGTTGAAAAATGATAGCCCAGCCGGGAGCTCAGGCTGCAATAGTGCCGGGATATCATGAAATAATTGCGCTCGGCATACGCCGATCGCACGCCGGGGGTCAGGGCCGTATTGGTGGTGGACTGGTACATCACCGAAAGCATGCCTTTTCTGTCCATGGCAGGCGGCCCGTCCCAGGGAATGGCGACAAAGCCTTTCCAGAAGGCCTTCATGGGAATGGAGTCGATGTTCTCCAGGGTGACGTATTTTCCCGGCACCTCTTCCTTGAACCCGTCATCCAGGTTCAGCACCCACCATTGCATGGGAACCCGGTAGTGAAGCTGTTTGCTGGAGCGTTCCGAAAAATTGTGGTCCTTTCCGAAATTAAACATTTCGATCACGGATTTTTCATGAATGAAGCGGGTGATGTCATGAAACGTGGTGCAGTTGGCGGGGCAGAACTCGCGGGCTGTCCGGATCCAGCAGGTGAAGCGGAATGATGTGCCGGCTGACCTGCTGGAGAATCTCGTGCACCGGGCTGCCTGCCATGAGATGGGTTTTGGAAACAGCCGGCGCCGGTAAGCAGGGCCGGGACTGATCCGTCATAGATGGCCTGGCGGGAGGCATCCACGGTGACCACCTGGCCCGGGGTCAGGATCGTTGCGGCATCCGGGATGCCGAACAGGGCCGGAACCCCGAATTCCCGGGCCACATTGGCCAGATGGCCTGCAAATCCGCCCTGTTCCGTAATCACGGCGGAAGCACGGGTCAACAGGGACGCCCATCGGGGAAGGGCCTGGCGGGCCACCAGGACGGCGCCTTCCGGAAAGGCCAGCACATCCACGCCCCGGTCCCCCAGGTACACGGGGCCGCTGCCGGCGCCCGGACTTGCCGTGATGCCGCCGCCGGCGATGCGCCGCTTTTTCAGTTCGGGGTCGATGGCCGGCGTCATCGGCTTCCCCCGTGAGAATCTGCTTCAGGGGCCGGCATTGCAGAATATGAATCGCCCCGCTGCCGGCAATGGCCCATTCGATGTCCTGGGGCATGCCGTAATGATTTTCGATGCGGACGGCGATCTCCGCCAGATGCCCGGGCCTGATCGTCCGTCAGGCAGGGACGGTTGCTCTCCTCCTCCGTCAGATCCATGCGGCAGACGCCTTCCTGGGGGTAGCAGACGAATTTTCGCTCCTTGGGGCTGATCTCTTTTTCAACGATCGGCATGGGCGGCTGCCTGGAGGCCACAAAAAGGTCGCAGGCCACGCTGCCGTCCACCACGGATTTGGGAAGACCCCATACGGCATTGATGAAAACGCGGTCATCCCGGCTGGAGACCGGGCTCCGGGAATAGGTGACCCCGCCGGATACTGCATCCACCATGACCAGGCACCCGACGCACATCAGGATGTCTTCGTCCCGGAAGCCCTTGTTCATCCGGTAGGTAATGGCCTGAAGGCTGTATTTGCTGGCGATCACTTCCTTGTAAGCCTGAAAGACGTGCTCGAAGCTGACGTTCAGCTCCGAGCGGTACTGGCCGGCAAACGAGCTGCCTTCGGCGTCTTCTCCCAGCGCGCTGCTGCGAAGCGCCACCGTGATCCTGCCCCCGCTTTCCGCTTCCAGGTCCTCCCAGGCCCCGCGGATGGCGGCTTCCAGATCGTCCGGAATCCGGGAGCGGATCACCAGTTGCTGGATTTCGGCGCTGAACGCATAGAGGTCCTCGATATCATCGGAATCAATGGACTGGAGCTTGCGGTCGATTTCCACCTGAAGGCTGTTGTAGTCCATGAACCGCTTGAAGGCCGAGGAGGTGATCACAAATCCCGCGGGGACTTTCAGGTGAATGCGGTTTTTGACTTCGCCGAGATTGGCCATTTTGCTGCCCGCCACTTCGGCCATGTCCTTGTCCAGGGAGTTCAGGGGAAGAATCAGGCGGCCGGTCGGCAGGGCCCTGGTGTGCTTGAGGATGGCGTCGACGGTTTTTTCGATGAGCGGCGAACCGCTCATCCAGTTCCGTGTATTTGCCGGGCGCCAGATGGTGAAGGCTCTGGATCATGCGAAACACGTTGACGGAAATGGATGTGGCGCTGGACCGGACAAAAGACATGCCGTAGGGCCGATCTCCCTGAAGGGCCTGTTCCATTTCCGCCATGACTTCCAGGGAGCGGTTGTTGGCGCTTAAAAGAAGCTTGAAATTGTGATACCGCTCCTTGAACGCGACGCGAAGCTCTTCAATATTTTCGGGTTCCGCCGGCGGGGGATCGAAAGAAAACAGATTCTTGAAGAAATTTCGGATTTTTTTCATGTATGGGATGTATCATATCCAAAAAGTACAAAATTCGAAGCACGAAATCCGAAACAATAACAGCCATGCCCGGGTCGGGTGCAACGAAAGATGGAAATTTCGTTTTCATATAACGCGGAATACGAACACCTTCATTCCGGGCTTGACCCGGAATGACGAAAGAAAAACCCCCTTTTTCGAAAAAAGGACTGTCTGAAGCGGCCGGAAGATTAATGTTCGAGCTTCAACCCCCATCCTTCGAACATGAACAGAATGGCAAAGCCGTACCACATGGTGTAAATGACATAAAACGCCAGTGAAAACACGACAAGGCCCCATTTGGCGCCGATGTTTTCGGGCATCGACCTTGTAGTAATTATAGGCGCATTCCACAGCTCTTTTGTTGATATCGCCGATAAACTTGGTTTCGGCAAATTTTTTCTGCTTGTTCAGATCCTTGGTCAGGGCCTTCAGCGCCATCCACCAGTTATACAGGGACAGCCGTTCATCCATGGCGTACTTGGTTTTGACGCCCTCGCCCTGGTTGTTGAACATCTGATCCGAATCTTCCAGGCAGTTGGTCAAAATGCTGCCCAGATCTCCGCTGACCTTGATTTCCGATCCGTTCACATTGACCATGGCCCCGGATTTCATGAACAGGGGAGCGGTTTCCTTGGCCTGTTTTTCATCCTTCATCACCACCGATGCGGTAATGATATCTCCGGAGTACTTGGCCGCCTTTTTTTTCAGATCCGGGATATAATAGGCAGAGCCCTTGGAAATGGAGTTATAGAGGCCGTCCAGATAATTCAGGCCGTTCTGGCCGCCGAATACCGGCGAGAACATGATGGCAAGAACCACGAGAAAGGCGACCATCAGCCCCACGCCGCTGTAGAATTCTTTTTTGTTGTGCTAACATCAGGCCACCTCCTCCCCTTTCAGTTTTTTGATGTTCATCAGAAATGTGCCGATCACCCAGACGGCAAACGTCCCGATCACGATGAAAAAGAGAATGCCGCCGATTTTATCCAGGAGAACGGACGTGTCCTTGGAAAGGGAGATGAATTCCAGGTCCGCCAGTTTTTTGGGAAGGGCGAAAATCCGGTTGACAAATCCCGCCAGAACCGACAAGGCGTAAAATCCCCGGATGGTGATTCCCGGGCACCACCTTGGTGACCAGCGCGCCCATCTGGATTCCCAGCAGAGAGCCCAGCAGCATGCCCATGGCCAGGGTGTAGAAAATAAACCCGTAAATGGCGTACTGGGCGATTCCGGCATAGCCCGCGGTGAAAATGATCTGGAAGATGTCGGTGCCGACGGTCGTCAGGGATGAGACCCCCAGAACATAGACAAAGATCGGAAAGGTCAGAAAACCGCCGCCAACGCCCATGATTGCGGCAGCCAGTCCCACCAGGGCGCCGCTCAGGATCAGAAACACGCAGGAGATCTGGCGGCCTCCGGGAATGATGCCTTCATCGAAGGTGATCATGGGGGGGATTTTGATGGCCTGAAGTTTTCTGGGAAGATTGCCCATTTCCGCGCCTTCCGTTTTGCCGCCATGCGCGCCGCCGGCAGCGCCCCGGATTTTCTGGCGCTTAAAAAATCCAGCAGCGAATAAATCCCCAGGCCGCCCAGCATGAAACAGTAGACCGTCGTAATAAAGGCATCGCTTAAGACCGGATTGATTTCATACAGCCACCGGTTGATCACGCCGCCGGTGGTTGCACCGACCATGGCGCCGATCAGAAAAATCAGGGCCAGGGGCACCGAGATGTTTCCCAGTTTTTTATGAATCACGCTTCCCATGATGGCTTTGGCGAAAATGTGAAACAGGTCGGTTCCGACAGCCAGAATACCTTTGATGCCCGCGCTCATCAGGGCCGGAGCGATCACGAATCCGCCGCCGGCGCCGATGCAGCCGGTGATCAGGCCGGCGCAGATGCCGATCAGGATGGAGGCGATAAATATCCCGGTTGAATAAAAGGCCGGGCTGTAAGCGCTTTTGTCGCCGATAAAATTGGGAAGTGCTCCGGCGATCTGATCCGCAAAGGCATAGCCTCCCAGAAGAATCGGAATGGAAAACAGGCCCAGAATGGCAAGCCGTTTTCTGGAACCCAGAATGTTTCTGGACATCTCAATCTCCCATGATGCGTGGGCTCTGGCGCCCGCCATCATGAATTGACCCCATTGTTTGAAAAAGTTCATGTCGATGCTGCTCCTATTGGTTGATAAGTGGTAAATTAACGTGTCGAATTCAAAATGCTAATCGCCGGACTGGGGCAGTTTACTGGAAATCATCACCTCCTCGAGATGTTTTATTTTTTCCATTTGTATGGATTTTTTCTTGAACGCATCCTGAAGCTTATATAATAGCTCATCGATGTTGATGGGCTTCATCAGATAATCAAAGGCCCCGACTTCCATGCCTTCCCGGGCGATTTCCAGGCAGGCATGTCCGGTCAGCATGATGACTTCCAGCAGGGGGTTGGATTTTTTGATCTTTCTCAGCGTTTCAATGCCGTCCATTCCGGGCATGCGCACATCCAGAACCACGACATCCACGGCATTGTCCTGTAAAAAGGCCAGCGCTTCTTCGCCGCTGTTGACCCCGCAGGCATTCAACTGCCGTTTTTTCATCCGCTTGAGCAGGGTTTCCAGAAAATCGACCTCGTCATCCACAAACAGTACATTAAACCCTTCCACCTGTTACCTCCTTAAGGAAACCGCCTGCTGGATCTTTTCGATCAGCACGTCAAAATCGCAGGGCTTGATCAGGTAATCCATGGCCCCGTATTCCATGCCTTCCCTGGCGGCGATCTCGCTGCCGTGTCCGGTCAGCATGATCACCTGAAGATTGGGCGCCATTTTTTTGAATATTTTGAGCACTTCGATGCCGTCCATGTCTTCCATTTTCAGGTCCAGCACCGCGACATCAAATTTTTCCTCCCGCAGGATCTGGATGGCTTCAAAGCCGCTGAATGCCTTGCGGACCTGGATGTTGCGTTTTGCGATGCGCTTGGCCAGCACATTGACAAACCCCTGTTCATCATCTACCAGAAGCAGCCGGACCGGCGCATTTTCGCTGTGATCCTTCTCGGCCATGACGGGCCTCCTTAAGCCTGCCGGGATGTAATTTCCCTCATCCGCGCCTGGATGATTTTCTCTTCATGGGATCGCCGCCGCTGGGCTGCGGCATCGACCTTGGAAACCAGCTGGTCCATGTCGCAGGGCTTCATCAGATAATCAAAGGCGCCCAGCTTCATGCCCTCGATGGCGGATTCGACCGTGGCATGTCCGGTCAGCATGATGACCTCGGTAATGGGAAATCTGCGCTTGATTTCCTCCAGGGTCTGAATGCCGTCCATTCCCGGCATTTTGACATCCAGAATCACCACTTCCACCTTGCTGTGCCTGGAAAGCTGCTCCAGGGCATCCTGACCGGTATGCGCGGACAGAATATCAAACCCGCGCTTGTTCAGCCGCTTGGTCATGGTTTCCACAAAAGGCACTTCATCATCGACTAACAGTAAATTGGCCAGGCTCATGCGCGTTCTCCTTAACTTTTTACTTTGCCATTCCACGTTGGCTTTTATAGGGTTATCTAAACAATTTCCGGGTCCGGGGTCTCGGTTTCTTCGGGTATCGGCAGGTAAACGGTAAACGTGGTGCCCACGTTTACCGTGCTGTGTACCTTGATTTCCCCGCCCATTTTCTTGACGATGCCGTAGCAGATGGCCAGCCCGAGTCCGGTGCCCTTGCCCACGGGCTTGGTGGTGAAAAACGGATCGAATATTCTGGGCAGGTTGGCTTCGGGAATGCCGGAGCCGGTATCCGTCATTTCAACCACCACCTGCCGATCTTCCAGCCGGGTGTAAATGAAGAGTTTACCGCCTTTTTTCTCCATGGCGTCGATGGCATTGTTGATCAGGTTCAGAAACACCTGCTGAAGCTCGGAAACAGACAGCCTCAGGAGCGGCAGATGCTCTGCCAGCTGACTGTGAATCTCCACCATGCTGTATTTTCCCCGCTGATCCGACAAGGACACCAGGTCCGTGATCAGGTCATTGATCTGGATATCCTGAATCCGGGAATCCGTTTTGCGGGCAAAACTGAGGAGTTTATAGGTAATGTCCTTGCAGCGGGTCCCCTGGGTCTTGATCTGGGCCAGAGCCCGCTTGAACTCGGCGAAGTTTTCGGTGGCCTGGAATTCCTCCTCTTCCAGCAGATCCTGAATCCATCCGGCCTCTTCCACCATAATGGCAACCGGATTGTTGATTTCATGGGCGATTCCGGCGGCAAGCTCTCCGACCGAGGCCAGTTTTCCGGTTTCAATGACCTGCTGGTTCAGCATTTCCTTCTCGCTGTCGGTAACCGCGATGCGGTTGACCATTCTTCCGGACAGCACAAAGGCCATGGTTACGATGCCGATACCGCCCAGAATAAAAATAAGGATCGAAACCGCCTGGGTCTGATTCAGTTTCGAAAAGGCATCAGCGGAATTCTGCTGGTAGATCAGCAGCCAGTCCCCGTTTTTCAGCAGCGAGCCCACGTAGATGTTTTTCTTGCCGGAGACATCCACCTGTTCCGTGATGTGAACTTCATCCTGTCTTTCGAGTGCTGCTTCCTGCCGGAAAATCGACATGTACAGGTCTTTATTGGGAATCACGTTAAAAATCGGATTGGTTTGAAAACTGCCTTCGCGATTGATGATGAATGCAAACCCCGTTGCGCCCATGCGGATCTTGGCGACCAGGGAGTTGAACGCTTCAAAATCGATGGTGGCCCGCAGAATCCAGGGTTTTCCGTCCCGGTTGTTGCGCACGGCAATGATAAAGTGGGGAACCCCCCGTAAGCCCAGAAAAACGTCGCTGATAAAATGCTGGCTTTTCATGGCTTTTTGAAACCAGTCTGCGTCCGCGTAGTCGGCCTTTGCCAGATGATACGGTCCGGCATAGGCAACTTGCTTTCCCTGGTCGTCAATGACGCCGATATCCACAAAAACCGGCCCGTACTCCTGCTGCATGATGGTCAGCGTGTTCTGCAGAAACGCCTCGTTGCTCAGATTGGCGAATCCGGCGCTTCTGGAAAGGTAGCGGATATCGGAGAGCTTGTTCATCAGAAACATATCGATATGGGTCGTATGCTTCTGGACCATCTCGTTTAAATGGGCGAATATCTTTTCCCGGTAAGACGTCCGGAACTGATAAAAAATCGTTGCACTGACCAGAAAAACCGGGATGAAGGAGACCGTGATAATGGTGATGAACATCTTGCGGGTCAGTGTACGATAATACGGTTGCGGTTCTGATGTGTGGGTCATGTCATCATTCCCTGTCCAGAAGATCTTTGACAGCCTGTTTCAGGTGATCGACGCTGCTTCCTTTTTTTTCAACGAAAATGATGGGTTGCGTCGTTTCCAGTTGATACATCACCTCGGTCTGCAGCGTATGAATGACGATCGGCAATCCCGGAATGATCCGGTGTATGTGATGAACCAGGGACAGGTCGTTTGTATCCGGAAGGTCCGGATCCAGAATCACCATGTCCGGCCGGGTGCCGGGATTGTGAACGTCATCGATGAGTTCCTGACCGCTTTTAACCAGCCGAATGCGGTAGCCATCGGCCATCATCTCGCGCTTTAAAAATTCCCGGACATGGGGATTTCGATCTGCAATCAGCAGGAGTAGCGGTGTGTTCACGAATTACCCTTGGTGGCCACTCAGAAAGCCATTTGTTTACGCGTTCAAAAATACGGTGAATGATTTTAAATTCTGACTTAGCAATTCATATACCAAGGAAGAAAAAAAAATAAAAAAATTTTAACCCGCCAATATTGTATTGAAATTTGCCGAGGTGGCTGCAGTCTGAAAGATTCCGGAAAGCATGAATTTGTCGGTATTTTTTACAGCATGGAAAACGGCAATACGGTAAGGCCAGACCGGTTTTCTGTAAATCTGTTATTGACAGAAGACCCAGGTATCGCATATCATCACGAATAGAATAAGAAAATCGATACTGCTGTTTCAGTACAAAAACCACGCCAAGATTGAGTTTGTCTTCGTTATTGCAACGATTCCGGCATGTTCGGAGTTTGAATTCACAACGCCGTTTTCTCCAATAAACCGATTATATGGCCACCAGTAGTTGTTTATTCTTTAAGGATGATGGTTTCAAACAAACCCTGTCCGCGTTGCATTTCGTCCGTTGCCAGTTTACGCGGTCCCATCACGGATACCGCGTATCTTTTTCCTGCGGTCTGTTCTGCGGAAAACCCTTCAATAACACCAACCCCTGCCTAAAGGAGCCCTCGTGATGGATGATTTCCTTCATAATTTACGAACCGGTAAAAACAAACCCTTTGATCGAAACCGGAAACAATTTGATAACAATGGATATAAAAACCCAGACAGACAGGGACCCAATGACAACCGTCGAAAAGACGCGTTTCAGAGAACCCCTCCGGTAGATCATTTTCCTGCCATTAAAAAACTGCTTGGAGATATCACGGATGGCCAGCGGCGCCAGGCTGAAATTGATGAGCGCCGGGCAACTGCGGAAGAGCGCATCGCATCGGCAATGGAGAAAATCGCATCGGGGTTTTTTGAGAAAAATTCAGCTGCCCTTGCTGCCGGGATTGAAAAGGAAATTGACCGGGAATCCCGGACTGTCCCGGAAGCCGTTAAACCGGAGCGCACTCCGCAACCTGCGATGCCGGATGCCGTTTCCGGAGCGGGGAAAACAGTCCATCCTGCGGAGGCAATCGAACTCCGGGGTGGACCGGAAGAGCGTTCTTGATATGATCGGCGCCATGCGCAAAGAACAGTTGAGTTATGAAAAGATCGCCCGAACGCTGGAAGCGCAGGGAATTCCCACGTTTTCCGGAAAGGGCGCCTGGCACAGCCAGACCGTTTCCAAGCTCTGTCATCACTTCCATCCATCCCTTGTCCAGGGAGCCTGAACCGGGGATGTGAGGGGCGTTTTCGTACCTGTATTTCCCCTTGTTCAAATGGGGAAATGATGAACCGGACCCGGCTCCGGACATTGGAGAAAAGGAGCCAGTATGAACGCAGAATCCCCGCGCATCAGCCGCAGGCAGTTTATCCGCCTTGCAGGTGGCGCAGTCCTTTACAGCATTGTCCCGTCCGGTTTTCCCGCCGTAGCCGCTGAAACGGGAAACGGATTTATCGCGGAGGCGTCATCCGCCAAAGAGTCCTGTGATGTCAGGGCACTGACCCGAAAACTTTTTGACGCCGCGGGCGGCATGTCCCGGTTTGTCTCCCGGGGAGAGGTGGTGGTGATCAAGCCCAACCTGTCTTGGGCCAGAGCCCCCCAACTGGCTGCCACCACGAATCCGGAAGTTCTGGAGACCGTCGTTTTTCTCTGCCAGGAAGCCGGGGCAAAAAAAGTTCGCATTGCCGACAACACCATCCATGAAGCCAGAAACTGCTTTGCGGTCACCGGGGCCGATCAGGTGGCGAAGAAAACCGGGGCTGACCTGGTGTATCCGTTGTCCAACCTCATGCGGGACATGAACCTTCAGGGGCATCGCCTGAATGTCTGGCCGGTGTTCACGCCGTTCAAGGAAGCTGATAAGATCATCAACCTGCCGGTTGCCAAGGTCCATGGCCTCAGCGGACTGACCCTGGGGATGAAAAGCTGGATCGGCGCGGTCGGCGGCAGGCGGAACGCGCTGCACCAGGATATTCACCAGAGCATCGTGGATCTGGCTCAGTTTTTCAGGCCCACCGTCACCCTGATCGACGCCATCCGAATCATGACGGCCAATGGCCCTTCCGGCGGCAGCGCATCCGATGTGGCGGTTGCCAATCGTCTGATCCTGAGCGATGACCCGGTTGCGGCCGATGCCCTTGCCTGCAATCTGTTTCAGGTTCAACCGTCCGCGATCGCCTATATCCAGCTTGCTCAGAAATGGGGGCTGGGAACAGCGGATTTCAGCCGGCTGACCCGCTACCAGGTCGTGCTGTGACAATAAGGCGGCTCGTTTTCCTGAGAAGGATGTTGCAGGGCGTGTTTCTGCTGTTTTTTCTGTTCCTGCTGACGGAAACCCGGCTTCCCCGGGATGTTTTTCTGGACTATTCCCGGGAAATCGCCGGGCCCGCGGACATCCGCCTGCATCTGCCAATCATGTTTTTCTTTGATATGGACCCGTTGATATGGCTGTCCACGACCCTTGCCACGCACAGGTGGCTGTCCGGCGCCGGCTGGGCCCTTGCCGTTATCGGCCTGACGCTTGTTTTCGGCCGGTTTTTCTGCGGCTTTGTCTGCCCTTTCGGTACCCTTCACCATGCCGTCGGTGCTGTCCGACCCGCTGTCAGGAAAAAGCAGGCCGTACCCCGGAACGAAAAAACACCCTGGCAACGACTGAAATACGGGCTTCTGGTGATGGTTCTGGTGTCCGCCCTGTTCGGGCTGAATCCTGCGGGGTTTCTGGATCCGATCGCGCTCTTGTTCCGCTCCCTTGCCCTTTCCATTCTGCCGGCCGCAAACATCGGCATCAAGGAGGTGTTTGATGCCATGGCGGCCAGCGACATCAAGATCCTGAATCTGTTCAGCTACAGTGCGGAAGTCCTTGTCTCGCCCGTGCTTGGTTTCGGCTATCCGGCCTATCAGACCGGGTTTGCCATCGGTCTGATCGTGCTGGTCCTTTTGTTTCTGAACCGGCTTTTCCCCCGGTTCTGGTGTCGCGTGCTGTGCCCCCTGGGGGCGCTTCTGGGGCTGCTGTCCGTTAAAAGCCCGCTGAATCTTGTTCAGGATGAGAGCCCGGTGCACGACCTGTAACCGCTGCATGGCGTCGTGCCAGGGCGCGGCCTCTCCCCGGCCCGGTTTGAAATGGGAGGCTGCCGAGTGCGTCCGCTGCTTCAACTGCCAGCATGTCTGCCCGGAGGATGCCCTTTCGTTCCGGTTCATTCGGCGGGAATCTCAGAAGCAGTCGCCGGATATGGGACGGCGGGCGGTGCTGTCCGGGCTTGCGGCGGGTGTGGCTGTTCCACTGCTCAGCCGACTGGACGGTCAGATTCACCAGGCATCCGATCCCCGGCTGATCCGGCCGCCGGGGTCCTTGGTCGAAACCCGGTTTCTGGAGCGCTGCCAGCGCTGCGGCTTGTGCATGAAAGCCTGCCCGACAAACGTCATTCAGCCGGCCCTCGGGGAAGCAGGAATTGCCGGCATCTGGACCCCGGTGCTCAACATGGGGATCGGGTATTGTGAGTATTCCTGCACCCTGTGCGGCAGCGTCTGCCCGACTGGCGCCATTCAACTGATTACGGGAAAGGAAAAGATCGCCGGCCCCGTCCGGATCGGTTCGGCGTTCGTGGATCGGGGCAGATGCCTGCCCTGGACGGAAAACGGCGCGTGCATCGTCTGCGAGGAAGTCTGCCCGACATCGCCAAAAGCCGTTATATTCCGGGAGGCCGACGTTACCGGTTTCGGTACGGAGCGGCTCCGTCTCAAGCAGCCTTATGTCAACCTGCGCCAGTGCGTGGGATGCGGGATCTGCCAGAACAAATGCCCGGTCAAGGGAATGCCCGCCATACGGGTGATTGCTGCAGGTGAAACCCGCTCTCCACAAAACCAGATTCTGCTCGTCTGAAGAGGAAAACCGATGCTGAAAAATACCACCGACAGCTACGGGTTGATAGCCCGGCTTTTTCACTGGATTATTTTCCTGATGGTCACCGGGATTATCATCGGCGGAAATATCGCCGCGGATATGCCGAATGGGCCGGGTAAAGCGGAAATGATCGGAATGCACAAGTCGTTCGGTTTTATGATTCTGGTCTTTGTGCTCCTTCGCCTGATATGGCGCCTGGTCAATCCGAGGCCCCGCGATTTAGGGACAAGCGGCTTTCAGAACAGGCTGGGTCATGCCATGCATCTCTTTTTGTATGTCCTGCTGATGCTGCAACCCGCTGTCGGAATCCTGATGTCCCAGTCCTTCGGCTATCCGGTGACGCCGTTTCATCTGTTCAGCCTGCCGACTGTTGTGAATGAAAATATCCGGCTGGGAAAAATACTGCTTGAAATTCACGAAACGCTTTGGGTGGTGCTGGCGATATCCGTCGGCATCCATGCCGCCGCCGCGCTGAAACATCATTTTATTGAAAAAAACCGCACGCTCATGCGGATGATTCTGGGAAGATAAAGAGGGGGCAGAAAATGACGACACATCCGAAGAAAACCTGAAAAATACTTCCCATGGAATAAAAGGAATGCCCTGGCGCTAGCGGATTCAGCCGGGTCATCAACTCACCGAATCCACATGACGGCTTTCTTGACCTGTTCGTTCAGAACCTGTTTGAGTTCGCCGAGGATATCCTCCGCCAGTTTTTTCTTCCAGACAGGGTCGGACGCCATCTGCTCGGAGATGGCGTAGCGGAGTTTTGACCGCTGTGCTGACAGGACTTGCGCCAGCTTACTGTCCGGAAGCACCCATTTGCGGGCAAATCCCGGCAGATCCCGATCCTTGATTTTCTCCGTGACGGCATCAACGCCGTACCCCGTAACGATCGCGCCGATGACGGCCGCAATCACCTGGCCCGCTATCGGCAGGTGAAACAATGCCAGACCCGTACCGCCGGAAGCCATTCCGACAATGATTCCCGCCAGCACGCTCGTCAGGACGATGATTTCATCGCTTCGAATGAGTTGATCCGCGTTAAAGGGGGGATGAACGATCGAGCCCACGCCTGCGGCGATGTCCCGGTCTCTGAGATCCAGCACGCTGCGCGGAATATCGAACCGCCTGCAGACGGGATCCGTGAACTCCGTAAGGGCCGGCAGCAGCTCGTTGTTCAGCCAGATATCCAGTTTTTTTCTGGCATCCTCCCCCGAATCCTTCCGAGCAGATTTTTTTTGCGATTCTCGATATCCGGCAAAATGTCGTTCAGGGTTCTTAATTGGCCGTCGCGCCACGCGGCCAGTGAGGGGCCGATGGCATGGGAAATCAGTTCGTCGGCAAGGGGTTCCGCCAGACTGTCGATCAAGCCGGGAATCCGCTGCGCCACAAGCGCGCTGATATCAATGGAATCGCCGAGGGTTTCAATGGCCTGCTTCAAGCCGTTCGACAGGATATCGGTCCGGCCGATTCTGGCCAGTCCTCTGGCGATCGTAAATTCCGGCTCCATGCCCCGGATGATCTTTCCCGCCGATGAAAATACCTGCCTGCAAAGCTCCAGGACAACGGCCATTCTGGAAGCGCCGCCGGTTAAAACAACCAGGTCCGGTCCGGCCATCGCCATCCTGCTTTCGGCATGTTCCAAGGCCGCGCGAAACGCGTCTTTCCAGCTTTGGCCGTTTAACGCCTTTATGGGAATGGCCAATATCTTCTCCATTTCATCCCGATGGATACAGGGCTCAAATTCAATCGGGGGGGTGACGGTTCTGAATTTGAGGCTGCAATCCACAGGCTGGTCTTTGGACAGGTAAAGCTCTGGAATGGAGAAATATTTTTCCTTGCCTTCGCGGCAGGCAATGAGGCACTGGCGCTTGAAATGCGGAAATTTCTCGAAAATATCCTCAAGTCGCCGCAGTTCGACAAGATTTTCTTTTTCCATGCGACGCAGGGTTCTTTCAAATATCATTTCTTCAATCAGGCTTGCGCCCAGACTGAGACCGAAATCCGCAATGGGGTGGGCTTCCATGCGGCTCACGAGGGTGAAATCCGTTGTGGAGGAACCGATATCGATGATCAGCACGTTTTGCATCAACCGCTCGGCATCCACATCGGATGTTCTGGATTCCTTCAAGTGCAGAAACGCAGCCCGTGATTCCTTTTCAACCATGACGCGTTGCATTCCCGCCTGCCTCAGCAAGTCCGTATATGTGCTGCGTTCGGCGTCCGACCAGCCGGAGGGGGAGCCCACAACAAAAAGGGTGTTGCCCGGTCCGCCGATCTGAGTGTTTTCTTCAAGTATGTCCAGGTATTTTCTGACAAAGCGTTTTACGATGCGCTGATGTTCCGGGGAATTGAGTGTGTGGCGCATGGGTTTAAAACCGATGTGAAGCTCGGTGATGCCCGTGGTCTTTAGTGCCTGATCCCCGACCAGATCACCGCTGCCTGGCTTGAATGCCAGTGCCGTCACCTGGCTTTTCCGGGCGAAGATTTCAAGCATCTCAGGCTCCGAATCATTGGCCAGAGAAGATACCCTGGCCAGCGCGGTTTCGCCGTGTCCGAAATCAAACCCCACGATATCCCTGTTTTCGATGTCCATATCCATATCAACCCCGGAGTTCATAAAGGCGCGGCAACCCGGCCGCGAAGCAGAACGCGGTTTCCCTTGATAAATGCCGGCCGGATGGTCATATGGCGGGTGATCGACGGGTCGGGGCCGGGTTCAATATCAAAGGATATGGCATCCGCCGCATCCATCGGATCAAATTCCTTTACGGCAATTCCCTGCTCCCATAATATCGCCTGGATATGGGATATTTTTTTTAAGGCCCAGTCGCCGTCATGAAAGGCTTTGGCCTCAAACAGATCCTGAAACAGCTTCAGGATCTGCGTTTCCTTATCCAGAAAGCCGCCTTCTTTCCGCGATGTCTGTTCATCCAGGGCTTTATCGGCATAGGACAGGGCATCGGCGATACAATTGAGAAACGCATGCACATGGGCGATTTTAAGCTGAACTTCGATTTTTCGCATCTCATCCGGTATCAGGGAATTTGAAGCGGCGGCAGATACGGACCCTCTCCAAGCAAAAACATGCAGATAAATTTCCGTCCCCAGGAGAATGAGCACCAGCAGAACCGGAATCCAGGGGGCCGGTTGGATCGAAAGCAGTGTCATCAAGAGGATAAGGATCAGGGCTGATTGCACGGTTTTTCCGAAGATAAAGATGCGCTTTGAGGCCTGCCCGGGCCCGGTTTCAGAAGGGCTGAATTCAGCTATCTGCACCGCTTTGTCAACTGAGTTCAGCGTCCGGAGAGTATACCGGAGAATTTCAAGCAGATAGCCGGCATGCCGGGATTTTTGAAGGGAATATTCGACGGTTATGTTCCGATGAAGGCTGCTCAAATAGCTTTCCGTTAAATTCACCGCTTCTTCAAGGGACCGTGCCGCATCGATCCTTTTGCCAATCTCGATTTTGTCACTGTCAAAATGCGTGAGAAGATTTGTCATGATGCTCCCTGCTGAATGCCGAACAGCTTGCAACTGATTACCGGGTGCCGGTGTGCCAATTAGAAATGACATGGATACAGCACTGTGCTGTTTAAAATATTTTTTGAAAATCATCAAGAACAAGCGTTATTTGATGCAAAAGCGCTATTGACAGAAACGGAATATTTTTTTAACCTTATAAAGCATAAAAAGGAGAAAAATAATATATTTAATTCACTTTGAATAAACCGCCGGTTACCGGCTGGGGAAACCAGCAGGTATGGGTTCGGTTATCTGCTGTCTCCCACTTCTGAAGTCTTCATGTGTTCACGGAATCTTTTGCCTTGCTCTGCATTGTCTTGCCGCCAGCATATTAATTATGCGTTGGACTCAGACGTTTCCGCGGTCTCAGACTGTTCAAGATAATTAAACTGTCCTTCCGCGGAGAACGGATGGTTGAATCAGCACCCATTATTCCGTGAGGATCATACATGCAGAAAACTGAACATCAATTCCAACAGGCCAGCCAAGAAGAGGCAATTATAAGCCTTACTGGCAGAATCATTCATGATTTGAATAACACATTATCATCCATCCTGGGTTTTGCCGAGCTTGTTAAAATGGGGTTAAGTATTGGCGAAAATGTGGATAAAGATCTGGGAGACATTCTATCAGCCGGCTTGAAAGCAAGAGATTTGGTCAATCAGTTGTTTATTTCCAATCGCCAGGTCAGTGTCCAGAAAATGTCGGTCGAGATCACACTGCTTATCAAAGAATCCATCAAACTGATCAGGGCATTATTACCCGCTTCAATTGAAATCAGTTTCCGGCCGGGTGTCTTTAAGGGATTTATATTGACCGATCCAGTTCAATTCCATCGTATACTGATTATATTGTGTTCCGTAGTTTCACATACCATGAAAGAGAAAGCCGGGTTGATAGAGATCCGCCTGCAACATATGCGCATTGGTGACAAGACCGTCCTGCAACATATCAATCTGATTCCAGGCCGATATCTTCAGATGAGCATCGGCGATGCAGGACATGATATGCCCAAGGACACCACAGCACATTTGGTTGTCCCGTTGTCCACTCCAGTGAGAGAGGATCTGTTTCCAGGGCTTTCTCTGGTTCGGGGAATGGTCAGAGAAATGGGAGGAGCTATCCCGGTGTGCAATGAATCTGAAAAGGGAACCATTTTTCATATTCTTTTTCCAGAATATGAGAAGAAATCAGGTGAGGAGTCCAATGGCTCGATTATTGATCATCGATGACGATGTCGAAATCTGCAGGATTCTCTCCAGGCTGATCGAGAGCATGGGGCACGAGGCCAGTGCTTCTCATTTGCTTGATGAAGGGCTCAAGCTCGCAGTCACCACTCCGTATGATGTCATTCTGCTGGATCTGGAATTCCCCGAAGGAAACGGACTTCAAAACTTGCCGGAGCTGTTAAAAGCCCCTTCATCACCCGAAGTGATTATTATTACAGGGACCGGAGACCCCTGCGGTGCGGAACTCGCATTTAAATACGGTGTATGGGATTTTATCCAGAAGCCATTCACCCTTGATGAGGCATCCCTTCCCATTACCCGTGCACTCCAGTACCGCAGTGAAAAGGGGGCGTCAAAACCACCTGTTTTTCTCAATCGCGCAGACATCATCGGTAATTCAGATGCGATTCGTATCTGCCTGGGGGAAATCGCCAGAACCTCTGTTACGGACGCCAGCGTGCTGATTACCGGCGAGACTGGCACGGGTAAAGAGTTGTTTGCAAAGGCCATACACAAAAACAGTTCAAGATCAAAAGGGCCGTTTATTACAGTGGATTGTGGTGCCCTGCCCGAAACGCTTGCCGAGAGCACCTTGTTCGGCCATGAAAAAGGCGCCTTTACCGGCGCTGATAAAAAACAGGACGGATTGATCCTGCAGGCGCGAGAGGGAACTCTTTTTCTCGATGAAATCGGTGATCTTCCCTTGAATATTCAGGCATCCCTTCTCAGGACACTTCAGGAACGTCGCATCCGCCCAGTGGGTGGTAAGCGGGAACTGCCGGTTGATTTCAGGCTGGTTTCCGCGACAAATCGGGACCTTGATCAAATGGTGAAAGGAAAAACCTTCAGGGACGACCTTCTTTTCCGGATTCGCGCAATGGCGATCATCCTTCCGCCGCTGCGGGACCGCATACAGGATCTGCAGGAAATCGCACTTCATAAAATCCACGAAATGGGTCAGCGGTATGGTCTCGGTTTGAAAGGGGTATCCTCGGATTTTTTAATGCACTTGACGGCGCATCATTGGCCCGGAAATGTCCGGGAACTCATCAATGTATTGGAATATGCGCTGGCGGCAGCCGGACAAGACCCCACACTGGTGCCCAAACACCTTCCGCCCGCATACCGGATCACCCGCCTGGAATTTGATTCCGGCCCCGCCAAAAGCGCCGTTGAGATAGAAGCTGGAACACCGGAGTCCCCTGCTGAATTCCCCTCTTGGTCCGCATATCGGCAACAGTGCGAAGAAAATTATCTTCGCATGCTGCTGGACAAAGCCGGTGACAGCCGTGAAAAGGCCTGCAATCTTTCTGGAATATCCCAGTCCAGACTGTATGATCTGATAAAAAAACACCACCTTTCCGCCTTTCGTTCTTCATAACCCCCTCTCCATGCAGGTCTGTTTTTCCTTTTTCCTGTAAAACGGAAACCTGTTTCCAATAAAATCATCCGTAATTTTGCTGAATGTCGATCTGAACAATATACAACTGTCTGATATTGTATATTTTTTTAACAGCATGTTTTTTGGCATGCTATTTGAAACACAAACATCAATGTTAATGTTTCGTCTGATAAAGGCAAACCATCCGAAAGGGTGGGACGCAAAACTCCTGGCCTGATTTCCTATCTGGAAAAGGTGGCAGGGTTGCCGGGCGGGAATAGGCACTTTCTTTAATGCCTTTCTGCACGGAAAGCATTTAAAGGAGGTGTTTTTTGAGTATTATAAGTGCTATTTCACGTTTTCGCCCCGGGTTTATTCCACAATTTTCAATATTCCTCTGCCTGTTTTTTTTGATTTGTATCGGGCCTGCCAGTACCCAGGGTCTGGCAGCCCAGGTGACGCTGGCCTGGGATGCCAATACGGATCCGGCTGTGGCCGGTTATAAACTGTATTATGGATATGCCTCCCGAACCTATGGCACACCTGTGGATGTCGGAAAGGTTACTCAGTACACTCTGACCGGCATCCAAGAAGGGAAAAACTGCTATTTCGCAGTTACGGCCTATGATGCAAGCCGGAATGAGAGCGCGTTTTCCACGGAACTGGAATGTTTTACGCTGGTGCCTGCCCCGGCTGTCAATGGCGTCATAAGCCCTTCCAGTGCGGTAGTGGTCAGTCGCGGCATGGGTCAGAGTTTTACGATAACGCCGGCAGCCAATTACAAAGTCTCTGACGTGTCAGTTGACGGAGTATCCATGGGAGCGGTCACCACCTGTACATTTTCCAATGTAACGGCCAATCACACCATCTCTGCCAGCTTTACTTCCAGTACCGCCATCACCTCTCCAACCACTTACTCCATCACGTCTTCTGCGGACGCCTACGGCGCCATCTCGCCCGCGGGTTCTGTTTCGGTGAATTCTGGTGCCAGCCAGAGCTATACCATCACGCCTTCTGCCAATTACAAGGTATCCACTGTCCTGGTTGACGGGGTATCCGTGGGAGCGGTTACCAGCTATACATTTTCCAGTGTGGCTGCCAATCACACCATCGCTGCCAGCTTTGCACCTGTCAGCAGCACATACACTATCAGTGCATCCGCCGGCTCGGGGGGCAGCATTTCTCCTTCTGGAATCGTTCAGGTTCAAAATGGTGCCAGCAAGGTGTTTACAATGAAGCCGAACCGGAAATACAGTGTCGCCGAAGTGCTTGTCGACGGATCTTCTGTTGGGGCTGTGACCTCTTATACATTTTCCGGTGTTCAGGCCAATCACAGTATTTCCGCGACCTTTAAAAGTAGTAGCACCTCTAAGAGTCCTAAAACGTCGAGCATCGTCGGCCGGTCTTCCCGGACAGCTTCTTCCAGCAATTTTCTGGCCTTCAGCAGCCTCCTTCAGCAGCCTGAAATTGTTTCCAGCAGCTGTCTTCTTGCCGGCAGCGGCGTGCTTCCTGGCAGCGGCGGGTGGATCGAAGTGCTGGATCCCCAGGGGAACCAGGCAGCGCTTCCCGTTCATATTGACTGGCCGGAGTACAACAATCTCAGCGGAGAAATGCGGATCGCCACCGGAGACATTGACGGCGACGGCCTGGATGAAATCGTTGTGGGGCTGGGACCGGTACAGGGTGCTCCCGGCATTCCCGGCGGGTATTTTGCGGTGCTCGATGACGATTATTCGGTCTTGGCCTGGGGCCAGGTGGAATGGCCGGAGTACAATGCAATCAACGGCGAGACCCGGCCTGCCTGCGGCGATATCGACGGAGACGGCATCGATGAAATCATTGTCGGGCTTGGTCCCGGAGGAGAGGGCCGCCTGGAGGTGTTTAAATTGGTGGATCACCAGCTGAAACATGTCAAGTGGCTGCAGACCGGCTGGCAGGATTACAACAGGGGCAACGGCGAGACCCGGCCTGCCTGCGGCGATCTGGACGGAAACGGCACGAAAGAGGTGATCGTCGGACTGGGGCCGGTCAGCGGCAACCCGGATATCCCGGGCGGCGTCTTTTTCATCTTTGATCACACATCGGCCGGGAGTGCGGATCTTCGGGATTCCAGCCAAAGCGACGCCAGCGGCTGGGGCGTGATCAGCTGGCCGGACTATAACCGTATCAACGGGGAGAGCTGGCCGGCCTGCGGGGATGTCAACGGCGACGGCAAGGAAGAAATCGTGCTGGGTCTGGGCAAACAGGGCACAGGCCGGTTCGAAATACTGGGGTGTGACCTGGTGCAGAACAGTACCCGGCATATCGCCTGGCAGCAGAGTCTTCTTTCCGCAGGTGCGGAAGTCCGCCCTGCCTGCGGTCATTTGGAGTCGGATGGCGAAGATGAAATTGTCATCGGATACATAAAAGACGGCGTTGGTATCATGGAAATATTTGGAAACGCCTCTCAGGATTTTCAGCCGCTCAGACAGGTGCAAACGCAGTTCAAGGCTTTCCGGAATCAGAAGAGCCAGATCTGGCCTGCTGTTTTTCACCCGGAAAACCAATAGCAAATAAGCATGAAATATCAGATCCCTCCTTGTTAAGGGGGGGCTGACAATGACTCTCCGGAACATCACGGACAAGATTGTGCGGTCATTAGCGCCGTCTTTCCGGTTTTGTTCTTCATATCCGCCGCTCCATGCATCTCCGTTTTTCCTTTTTCCAGTAAAACGGAATGCTGTTTTCTGAAAAATCATCCGGGTTCTTGCCGAATATCAATTCGGAAAAAATGTAACATCCTGATATATTGTTATAATTGAATATTGGCATCTTTATTGCTAAACGGTCTTCATCGATATATTCACGTATGATAAAGGCAACCCGTCTGAAAGGGCGTGGCCCAAAAATCCGAACTTATTTCTTTTCAGAAATTGGACGGGGGGGATTGCCGAGCGGGAAGGGCGCTTTCTGTCATGCCTTTTCTTGCGAAGACCAGTAATAAGAGGTGTTTTATGCGTAACCAAAGTACAATTTCACGTTTTCGTCTCGGTTTTATTCCTTTATTATTAGTTTTCACCTGCCTGTTTTTTTTGATTTGCGTCGGACCTGCCAGTACCCTGGGCTTTGCAGCCCAGGTAACGCTGGCTTGGGATGCTAATACCGATCCCTCAGTGGCCGGCTATAAACTGTATTCTGGATATGCCTCCCGAAGCTATGGGGCGCCGGTGAATGTCGGCAAATTCACTCAGTACACCCTGGCCGGCATTCAAGAAGGAATAACTTGCTATTTTGCTGTCACGGCCTATGATATGAACGGGAATGAAAGCGCGTTTTCCACTGAGTTGGAATGTTTTACGCTGGTGCCTGCCCCGGGTGTCAATGGCGCCATAAACCCTGCAAGCGCGGTTGTTGTCAGTCGCGGTATGAATCAGACTTTTACAATTATGCCGTCTGCCAATTACGAGGTGTCATCTGTAACGGTTGACGGTTCGTCTGTAGGAGCAGTTTCCAGTTATACATTTTCCAATGTTACGGCCAATCACAGCATTTCGGCCGCATTTATCGCCAATACATCACCCAATACACCACTCAATACACCACTTTATACCATTAGCGCATCGGCAGGGGAAAATGGCTCGATCAGCCCGTCCGGCAGCCTTTCATTGGCTCAAGGCGCCAGCCAGACATTTACCATCATGCCGGCATCCAATTACAGGGTATCTGCAGTATCGGTTGACGGTTCATCTGTAGGAGCAGTTACCAGCTATACATTTTCCAATGTAACGGCCAATCACAGCATTTCTGCAACATTTGCCCCTACCCACTCTCAGTCCGGGTCATTGACAAGTTTTAGCGGTGACGGCAAGCCCAGCATTCTTTGGAGAAACAGTTCAACCGGTCAGAATGCTGTGATGTATATGAACGGGGTTGAGGTAACCGGTGCGGATTTCTTGCCAACAGTAGCCGACCGGAACTGGACAATTGCTGGCGTGGGTGACTTCAACGGTGATAGCGATCCGGACATCCTTTGGAGGAATACATCAACCGGTCAGAATGCTGTGATGTATATGAACGGGGTTGAGGTAACCGGTGCGGATTTCTTGCCGACAGTAGCCGACCGGAACTGGACAATTGCTGGTGTAGGTGACTTCAACGGTGATAGCGATCCGGACATTCTCTGGAGGAACACTTCAACCGGTCAGAACGCCGTGGTGTACATGAACGGGGTTGAGGTAACTGGTGCGGATTTCTTGCCAACAGTAGCCGATCAGAACTGGACAATTGCTGGCGTGGGTGACTTCAACGGTGATAGCGATCCGGACATTCTCTGGAGGAACACTTCGACCGGTCAGAACGCCGTGGTGTACATGAACGGGGTTGAGGTAACCGGTGCGGATTTCTTGCCAACAGTAGCCGATCGGAACTGGACAATTGCTGGCGTGGGTGACTTCAACGGTGACGGCGATCCGGACATTCTCTGGAGGAACACTTCAACCGGTCAGAACGCCGTGGTGTACATGAAAGGAGTTGAGGTAACCGGTGCGGATTTCTTGCCAACAGTAGCCGATCCGAACTGGAATATTTATTAAACATAAAAATAAAGCCGTCAATTGCGGCTGATCATCTGGATTGCAAATCAAAAGGCGAAAAGAATGAAAGTCGTTCTCTATGTGAATGACAAAAACGCGTTGGCGAGCAAATGCCTTCAAAAAATTATCCGAGACTTGCATTCCGTCCGATTGCCTGGAGGTATTCGGAAGCAGCCGTGATTTTGCGCAAAGGTTATATCAGATTCCGAGAAAAATTGATGTGGCCGTGCTTTATGCCCAGAACAATGATCAACTTTTTGAATTGATCACGTTAAAGGATTTCCTGATTGATATCCGCATTATCCTTATTCTGCCGGACAGGGAGCATTTAACCGTGAAAAGAGGGCATACCCTGTTTCCAAAATTTACGAGTTATATTGACAGCTGTGCCACAGATGTTGCTTCTGTATTAAACAAGATGATTTCAAGTCTGAACGCCAATAAGAATGCAGGCGGATGCGCATGATTAGTCGGCGGACCCGTTCGGTATTCCATTTGTGAGAATAGTCCTTTCCTTCCTGATTTTGCCGAAGCATGCCGCAATTGTTCCCGAAAACACACCACATTTTCTCTTGATTCCCATAAAAAAGGCTGTTACGAAAATGCCAGTATGAGTCACCTTAAGGAGGAAACATGGCTCACCTTGGCAATCGTTCCGGTTATTCCGAACTTGTGGAACGCCTGAACCGTTTTCCGCAGGGCGCTCCGCCATCTGATCTGCTGTTTAAAATCCTGAAACTGCTCTTCAGCGAAAAAGAAGCGGCGCTGGTTTCCAGGATCCCCATCCTGCCGTTTACTGCGGAAAAGGCCGGCCGCATCTGGAAAATGAATGTTTTAAGCGCCCGGAAAATCCTGCAAGATCTTGCCTCACGGGCCATTCTAGTGGATATCGAGCAGAATGGTGAATCGGTTTACTGTCTGCCGCCGCCCATGGCCGGGTTTTTTGAGTTCTCCCTCATGCGGGTGCGCGGCGACATCGATCAGAAGACGCTGAGCGCGCTTTTTTACCAGTACTTGAATGTGGAAGATGATTTTATCCGGGATCTTTTTACCCGAGGGGAAACGCAGCTTGGGCGGACATTTGTCCATGAACCGGCATTGCCGCCAGAGCTTACGGTGCAGGTCCTGGATTATGAGCGGGCAACAGAGGTAATCGCCACAGCCACACACATGGGGGTCGGTGTCTGTTACTGCCGGCATAAGATGAAACATGTCAACCGGTCATGCGATGCGCCGATGAACATCTGCATGACGTTTAACACGGTTGCGGCATCACTGATCCGGCATGGGCATGCAAGAAGGGTGGACCAAAAAGAAGGGTACGATCTGCTGCAACTGGCCTATGAAAACCGTCTTGTCCAATTCGGCGACAATGTCAAAAGAAGTGTATCCTTTATCTGTAACTGCTGCGGGTGCTGCTGCGAAGCCATGATCGCCGCCCGGCGCTTTGGCGTGCTCCACCCGGTTCACACCACCAATTTTATTCCTGAAATCCGCACGGAAACGTGTGCGGGATGCGGAAAATGCGTTGCTGTCTGTCCCGTGGAAGCGATGACCCTGGTTTCAGCCAACGATCCCCGAAGACCGGGTAAAAAAACGGCAAAGATTCAGGAGGACATCTGCCTGGGGTGCGGATTATGTGTGCGGGTCTGTGCGCAGGGAAATATCATTTTAAAGCCAAGGGCGCAGCGCGTGATCACGCCCCTGGACGGCACGCATCGCATCATCGTGATGGCCATCGAACGCGGCACGCTTCAGCATCTGATTTTTGACAACCGGGTGCTGTGGAGTCACCGGGCGCTCGCCGCCGTTCTGGGGGTGATTCTAAAAATACCGCCCATCCAGCAGGCACTGGCCAGCGAGCAGGTGAAATCGCGGTATCTGGAATCCTTATTGACAAGGGTGGAACATTATAGATAAAAGTAATAGGCGATAGGCGATAGGCGATGGACAAGGGATAGATGAAATTTTTTTATAGCCGGTCTCCTGCAGCTCGAAGGGTGTATATATGGCACAGAAAAAGAAGCCGGCGGAAGCCGGCGGGACGGATCGGATCATTGCCGAAGCAAGGGCCAGCCGGGAGCTTCGGGAAAAGACTTATCGGGAGCGTGCGCTCAAGCTGTTCCCCTGGGTTTGCGCCAGATGTGCGCGCGAATTTGAAGGAAAAAAACTTCGGGAACTGACGGTCCATCATAAGGATCACAATCACGACAATAACCCGCCGGACGGCAGCAACTGGGAGCTGCTTTGTCTTTATTGTCACGAAAATGAACACTCCCGGTACCTGGACGCGGAATGGTACGGCAGTGAAACCCCGGGCGGCGAAACGGATACGGGTTCCGGACACAAACCGTTTGCGGCCCTTGAGGCGCTTCTTAAAGGCAAGGGCAAAGGATGATGGAGGCTGCATGGTCATCGAAATCAAAATCCCCGGCGTGGGGGAGTCTGTCAGGGAAGCGGTTCTTGCCCAGTGGCTCAAGAATGACGGGGATTCGGTAAAAAAGGATGAGCCTATACTGGTGATTGAAACCGATAAGGTATCGCTGGAAGTGGCGGCTGAAGCCGATGGGGTGCTGCATATCCAGGTCCCGGCGGGGAAAACCGTTCCTATCGGCACGGTTGTTGCCACCCTTACCGTGGCGGAAGGTGCCGAGACAACCGCCTCGACGTCTTTGCCGTCTTCTCCGCTGCTTCACGCTGCTCCGGGTGATCAGCCACCGGAGCCGCCCTTGCCGGTCTCTTCTCCAGAACTTCACCCGCCCGCAGATGCCCTGCCACCCGAACCGCCTGCGGATGCTGCCTCCGCATTATCACATTCACGCATTCGCGATTCGGCGCAGCTATCTCCCTCTGTTCGCCGCCTTATCCGTGAAAAAAGAATTGATATTGCCGCCGTTTCCGGAACCGGACCTCACGGCAGGATCACCAAGGGGGATGTGCTGCTGCATCTGGAAGCTATGCCGGCCATGTCTGCCGTGCCAGCGGCCGATTCCGGACCCCCGTTGCAGGCGCCCGCTGAAGCACCCCATCATGAGACCATGGATGAACCCATGCTCCGCAAAACCCTGACCCCGATCCGTTTACGGATCGCCGAAAGGCTGGTTCAGGCAAAGCAGCAGACAGCCATGCTCACCACGTTCAATGAAATCGACATGAGCCGGGTGATGGCGGTTCGCGCCCGGTACAAGGAAGAATTTCAGAAAAAACACGGGGTCTCCCTGGGTTTCATGGGTTTTTTTATCAAGGCCAGCATTGCCGCGCTGAAGGATTTTGCCGAGATCAATGCATTTATCGATGCTAAGGACATCGTTTATCATCAGTACTATCATATCGGAATTGCGGTCGGCAGCGAGCGGGGGCTCGTGGTGCCGGTCCTTCGGCATGCGGATCGCATGGGATTTGCGGATCTGGAAAAAGCCATTGCAGCGGCTGTGGATAAAATCGCTTCCGGAAAGCTCGGCCTGAGCGATCTGGAAGGCGGCACATTTACCATCAGCAACGGCGGTGTCTATGGGTCTCTTCTCAGCACCCCGATTTTAAACCCCCCGCAAAGCGGCATTCTGGGGATGCACAAGATCGAAAAGCGGCCTGTGGTGATCGATGACGCCATTGTCATTCGTCCCATGATGTATGTGGCCCTCAGCTACGATCACCGCATCGTGGATGGCAGGGGCGCCGTCTCCTTCCTGAAACGGATCAAGGAATGCATTGAAGAACCCGAACGACTCATGATGGAGATGTGATCATGACAGCAGAAAATTCCTATGATCTAGTGGTTATCGGCAGCGGACCCGGCGGCTATACGGCCGCGGTTAAAGCCTCGGGGCTGGGAATGACGGTGGCCTGCGTGGAAAAAGCGCCGCGGCCGGGGGGCGTATGTCTGAATGTGGGATGCATTCCCAGCAAGGCCCTTCTGGATTCCAGCGAAATTTATGAAACGACCCGAAACGGGCTGTCGGCTCACGGCATTCGGGTGACGGAACTGACACTGGATCTGGCCGCCATGATGACCCGAAAAGACCAGGTGGTGGAAACCCTGACCGGACAGGTGAGAAAACTTCTGGAAGCCGGCCGCGTTGACGCTTCTTCAGGGAACGGCCAGGGTCATGGATGCCCATCGCGTTGAAGTTGCCGGCAGCGATGGCGGCAATCGCATTCTTGATGCGAAATTCATTCTGCTGGCAACCGGCAGCGTTCCGGTCGCGGTTCCGGGCCTGGAATTTGACGAAGACCGGATTGTCACCTCCACCGGCGCGCTGAATTTTTCCGAGGTTCCCCGGACACTGGGGATTATCGGTGGGGGCTATATCGGCCTGGAACTGGGATCTGTCTGGCAGCGCCTGGGCGCAAAGGTCACAGTCATTGAAATGCTGCCTCAGATTGCCGCAAGCCTGGATGGCCAGATCAGCCGGGCATTAAAGCGCATACTCGACAAACAGGGAATGGTGTTTCGGCTCAAAACCACCGTGACCCATGCCGAAGTATTCGAAGGCGGGGTGAAGCTGACCCTTGAATCCAACGGCAAGCAGGAGATGATGGCATTTGACCGCGTTCTGGTTGCCGTGGGCCGAAAGCCCCTGACAACGGGACTGGGCCTTGAAGCTCTCGGCGTTGACATGGATCCGAAAACCGGCCATATCCGTGTCGATGCCGGCTTTCAGACCAGCATTCCTTCGATTTATGCGGTCGGAGATGTCGTCCCCGGCCCCATGCTGGCGCATAAGGCGTCTGCTGAGGGAATCGCCGCTGTCGAAGCCATGGCCGAACTTTCTTCGGAGGTCAACTACGATACCCTGCCGTCCGTCATCTATACCTGGCCGGAAGTGGCAGGCGTGGGACTGACCGAAGAGCAGGTCAAGGCCCGGAAAATTCCCTATATTGCCGGCGCCTATCCGTTTTCCGGAAATGGCCGGGCCCGGTGCATGGGCCAAACCGAGGGACTCGTAAAAATCCTTTCCCATGCCCGGACCGACCGGATTCTCGGCGTGCACATGATCGGCCCGCGGGTTTCCGAAATGATCGCAGAAGCGGTGATGGCCATGGAAATGGGGGCCAGCTCCGAAGATATTGCCAGAACGGTTCACAGCCATCCCTCATTTTCAGAAGCCTTTATGGAGGCGGCGGGAGCGGTACAGCGGCAGATTAAAAAGTGAATGTCGGGCGCTATGGTATTCTGTTGGGATTTTTTTACTGACACATCACATGTATTTGAAAAATCCCCGTTACCGAAATGGGGAAGGTAACAGCTAATCTGGTGGAGGTGAAGGCCGGATTCATGATCGTTCACGAGTTCATCAAAATTAAAAAAGGAAAAGAACAATGATGCGAAAAGGGTTGAGAATGGCGCTTGCTGCGCTGCTGGTTGTCAGTTTGTGTTCCATGGTCTGGGCAGAGACACCAGCTCCCAAGGATGAAAGAAAACACACCACCATCGGCAAATATGTGACATCCGTCGAAGCCTATGAAATGTGGAAAGCCAATCCCGGGAAAATCAAAATCTTTGATGTGCGGACTCCCGAGGAATACGTTTTTGTCGGACATGCGCCAATGGCCATCAACAGCCCTTCCATGCTCTGGACCGGGAAATGGAACGCCGAGAAAAAAGATTTTCCACTTGAATCCAATGCCGATTTCGAAGCCCTGGTGAAGCAAAAAGCCGGTGTCGATGACATGATCATGATCATGTGCCGATCCGGGCATCGCAGTGCGGCCGCGGTCAACCGGCTGGCGAAGGCCGGATTCACGAATGCTGTACAATATCGTGGATGGGTTTGAAGGGGATGTAATTTCGGATGAGGATAGCTATGACAAAGGCAAACGCGCCAAAAACGGCTGGAAGAATTCGCCTGCTCCCTGGACATACCAACTGGAGTCCGAACTGATTTACAGCGGTTCGAAATAGTTCGGAAATGGACCGGATCGGCGTTTACATCTGTGAATGCGGGCCGAATATCCGGGATGCCGTGGATATGGACGCACTGGTGGGGTTCTCCGGGACCCTGCCGGGAGTTGTCCTGTCCAGGCGGCATGAATTGCTGTGCTCTGCGGAAGGTAAAGACCTGATCGTCCGGGAAATTACCGAAGCGTTCCTGACCCATGTCGTGGTTGCCGGATGTACTCCCAAGGAACACGAACGGACGTTTCAACGCGTTCTGCAAAACGCCGGGCTGAATCCGTTTCTGCTGCAGATGGCAGCCATCCGGGAGCAATGTGCCTGGGTAACCCCGGACCGGGCCGCGGCAACTGAAAAGGCGAAAGCCCTGATTCGCGCCGCAGTCCGGCGGGTGTCCTTCAGCACGGCCCTGACTGAAGGCCAGATTCCCTGTTGCGCCGATGTTCTGGTTGTCGGGTCCGGCATTTCCGGAATGAGCGCGTCGCTTGCCGCTGCCGGGGAAGACCGCCGGGTCTATCTGGTGGAAACCCTTCCCTGCATCGGCGGAAAGGTGGCCCGGTTCGAGACGGTATATCCCGGCGGTGAGTGCGCCACCTGCCTGCTGGATCCCCTGATGGATGCGGTGCTGCATCATGATCACATCACCGTGATGACTTTAAGCCAGATTACGGATGTCCAGGGGTTTCTGGGAAATTTTCAGATTCGGGTCCGCCGCAGGGCCAGATTTGTTTCTCCCGATGCCTGCCTGGGGTGCGGGGTCTGCGTCGAGGCCTGTCCGGTTGAAATCTCCAATGCCTTCAATGAAGGCCTGGATAAGCGAAAAGCCATCTATATTCCCTATCCCGGGGCATTGCCTCATATTGCCTGCGTGGATTCCACCGCCTGCCTGCGCTTTAGCGGCGAGGCCTGCAGTGCCTGCAGGGACATCTGCCCCTTTGGGGCCATCGACTTTGAAGAAACCGATATTGTTGAAGAAATCCATGTTGGCGGCATGCTGCTGGCAACCGGGTTCGATCTTTCGGATATCAGCTCCCTGCTGCGGTATGGATACGGAATCATCCCCAACGTCTACACCAGCATGGAATTTGAGCGGATGGCAAGCTCAACCGGACCTTCCGAAGGCAAACCGGTTTTGAAAAACGGCGCCCTTCCCCGGCAAATTTCACTGATTCTTTGCGTGGGATCCAGAACCGCGGCATTCAAACCTTACTGTTCAGCGGTCTGCTGCCGGTATATGCTGAAATTTGCGGAACTGGCCTTACAGAAACTGCCCGATGTTTCCATCCGGGTGTATTTTTCAGACTGGTGTCTGCCGGGAAAAGATGCCGACGGTCTGCTTGCCGCTTCGGTAAAGAACCGGATTCAGTTCTGCCGTATGGCCGCACCCGACAGTATCGGAATCTTTCAAAAAGGAGATGCCATCGGAATCCGCTGGAAGGATTCTCTTCACAGGATGCAGGAGGGAAGCTGCGAGATGGTGATTCTGGCGCCGGCCCTGATCGGATCGCAAAACGCGGTGCATCTGTCTGAATGCCTGGAGGTTCCAATGGATGCGGATGGATTTTTTCGGATCGATCATCCGGTAAAGGCTCCGGTATCAACCCTGCGGGAAGGGATCTGGGTGGCCGGTTGCGCCGGGGCCCGTGCGACATTTCAGATGCTGTTACCCAGGGGCAGGCTGCTGCCGGTTTGATGCTGTCCCGCCTGATTCCGGGAAAGCCCATCCGTCTTCCGGCCTGTGTTTCTGAAGTCATGTCCGATCGGTGTTCAGGCTGCCGGATCTGTCTGGGCGCCTGTCCTTACGGGGCCATCGCATTTTTAAAACCGCATGCCGTGATTCAGGAATCCCTGTGCCGGGGATGCGGGACCTGCGCGGCCTCTTGCCCCAGCAACGCCATCGTCGCAAAACAGTTTACGGATAAAGAGCTGACCGAAGAAATTCTCGGACTTCTGAACAAAAAGACCTTACGTGAAACGGAGATATAAACCGGAAGCCACGGCCCATAACAGCACGCCGGCTGTGCCAGCACCAGAATGCCGGCAACAAAATGATGCAGCGGGCGTGATGCTGACTTTTCCCGGTAACCCAAAATCGCCCCGCAGATCGCGCCGCAAACCATACCGCCGGCATGCCCCCAGTTGTTGATTCCTGGAACCAGAATCCCGAAGAGGATCAGTGCCACAACCCAGTTTCCCATCTGCCGGAAAACAACCCGGCCATAGGTGCCGCCACGGCTTTTGCCGTAATACAGGGCCGCGCCCATCGACACGGCGTATCAGGGAGTTTCCGGAGACAGAAATGTCAGCGGGTTGAGCGATAAGCCGTTTTCAGGGGATGGATGAGAAGGGACAGCGCAAACATTCCCACATTGGCATAAAGAATGGCTGGAATGATCCTGTCCTCGCGGCTCAGTTTGCTGGCTGACGATTTCAGCAGGCAGCCGCCCCCGCAGGAAGCGGCTTCCTTGCCCCTGATCCAGGTCTGAATGATATAGGTTGCGCAGCCCACCCCCGGCGTGACCGAGATTGCAACCACCGGACAGTTGGTGGCACACGCCCCGCATTCCATACATCCGTCGACGTCAATAACGGCGGCTTTTTTTCCGTCCATTTTCAGCACGCCATGCGGGCAGACCCGTTCACACATGCCGCAGCCCACGCAGACAGCGGTATCCAGAGAAAGGGTCGAAACTCCCGGAAGATAACGAAATGATTTCATAAAGAAGCCCAACTTTTTATAAAATTCGAAAGTCGAAGCACGAAATTCGAAACAAGGATTAAAAAATCAATTATAAAAGCCTTTTGCAAAACCCCTTCAATTTGTCTCTTCCGTCATACCGGCGAAAGCCGGTATGACGGTGAATTCAAATGCGTCGTCACCCCGGTTCTTACCGGGGTGACGAAAAGCGGTACTGTTGCAAGAGACTAATAAAATTGCGCTTTATAGCATGATTCCAAACGGATTTATTTGGTTTATATCTACAGATCAATTTTCTTTCTTCATTGAGCCCGCTATTAGCATGGCGATTATTTTGATATTGGAATTTTGAATTTGTTTCGGATTTCGATATTCGACATTCGAATTTACCTATGCGGTCTTTCAGCCCAGCCCTTTATTTTTATAAAAATGGTGCCAGTATCCACAGAATTGTTGCAGCCAGCATGGCAACCGCCTGAAGCGGAATGGCCAGGCGCATCTCCTTTTCCACGCCGGATGGAGACGTGAAGGGTGTGGATCCGGTAAAATTCATGGCAAGGTATGAGCTGACAGCCATTACGACCAGCATCAATGCAGAAAGTTCGACTCCGGAAAGCCCGGCCGGTAGAAAAATGGCAAAGATCAGGCCGAGAAAGCCGCCTTTCAGGGAAAAAGCCACGCCCGGTATCCAGGGCAACAGAAGCGGCATGACAACAGCTCCGGAAAAAACGCCCAGAACAAACGCATGGGCCGCGTAAAGTCCCCTGAACCAGGCGGCATGAAAAGAAAAAATGCCGGGCCCGAAGCCGGAAACCAGAAACACGGCAGCCAGAACCCAGGTCAGTGGCTTTGCGAGCAGAGACAGCTCTACCGGAGTCAGAACCAGCCGTTCAATCAGTGAAAACGTAACCCGGCGCATCGGCGCATCCGCTTTCATTTTATCTTTCAGGAACCGGGCGATGTCCGCTGCCCGCACCGGCCCCCACACCACTTCAAATCCGGAACTCCGCCTCACTTTCTGCGCCGATACGCCGGTTGCGGCCAGTTGCGGTAAAATCAGCCGCCGGTGATTCACGAGCAGCTTCAGGTTGCAGCGGGCGGCGCGATCCGCCACTTCATCGCTGGAGAACGTTCCTTTGCCGGCCGCGCACCAGACGTTTATTCCCCGGGTGTCGCAAACCATGATCCAGGCGTCCACAGCGCCCAGATGCCGGCGAAGAGTATCGAAACTGAGCTTGTAATTGGCGGTGACCAGAACCGGGGATTCCGGTCCCGGACGTCCGCAGCCGTAGATTCCCGGTGCAATCTGGTAGGCATTGCGGGAAATCCCCAGCCTGGCTCTGGCGGTTCCGAACCAGTCCCATCCGGTCAGCTTGGTGTGGATTACCGGAACCCGGCCTGCCGAGGTTTCCATAAAATTCTGCACAAAATGGCAAATGCTGTAACCCGGTGTTTCATGGGGACTTGCGGCTTTTGAAACAGGAGAGCCGCAGCAGGGAATATCTTTTTGTGGTGCCGGCGGCAGTGGAAGAAACGGGCTTTTTTTTTCAGAGACTGCTGATGCTGTCGGCGTGCAGCAGTCCGGGTTGCAGGTGCAGGGATCCGTCTTTTTCATATCTCCTGTCCTTGAAGATCACTGTTTACAAAATTATTGCAGACTCAGTTTGTCAACCACCTGCCGGAAACGCTCCAGCACGTCCTTGTTCAAGCAGTAACAGGTACGGGGGCCTTCCACATTGCCCTGTATCAATCCGGCATTTTTTAAGCACTTCAGGTGCTGACTGACCGTGGATTGCGCCAGCGGCAGCATGTCCACGATTTTTCCGCAAATGCACTGGTCCATGGACCGGAGAAGTTCGATAATTTGGACCCGCGCAGGATGGCCCAGCGCCTTGCAAATTCGCGCAAAAGCAACTATATTCATCTGGTTTGATCCGGGAAGGGTATCTTCCGGACTGGGAAAAACCTGCATCATGACGGCTCCTTTTTTATCGTCTTTTTACGATATATGATAAATTGGCAGGCGTCAAGGGAGAATATGCCATGAAAACCAAACCTGTTCGATCGTGGATTGTATTGCTGATAGCGGCGGCTCTGGCGGTGTCCTGTTCCACGGTTCCGGTCACCGGACGCAGACAGCTGAATATGGTCTCAGATTCCGGCATCTTGTCCATGAGTTTTCAGCAGTACACCGATTTTTTAAATACCCACACGCTCAGCACGAACGCCGAAGAAACAGAACATGTCCGGCAGGTCGGCAGCAGGATTCAAAAAGGGGTTGAAAGGTATTTTGCCGATAACGGCATGCAGCGTGAGCTGGATGGATATAAATGGGAATTCAACCTGGTAGACGGTGAGGAAGTCAACGCCTTTTGTATGCCCGGCGGAAAAGTCGTGGTATATACCGGTCTATTGCCCATTGCCAAGGATGATGCGGGACTGGCTGTTGTCATGGGGCATGAAATCGCCCACGCTGTTGCCAAACACGGAAATGAACGGATGAGCCAGGCCCTTGCCATGCAGATGGGCGGCGCGGCCCTGGGGGTGGCGATGTCCAATGAATCCAGCCAGAGTCGGGAGCTCTGGACGACGGTTTATGGCATGGGGGCTTCCGTGGGATATATGCTGCCTTTCAGCCGGCTTCATGAAAAAGAGGCGGATCAGCTGGGGCTGATTTTTATGGCGCTGGCTGGCTATGATCCCCATGCGGCCATTGCGTTCTGGCAGAGAATGGCAGAAAAACCGGGCGGGAAAAAACCGCCCGAATTTCTCAGTACCCACCCTTCCGATCAAACCCGGATAGATGCCATCAAGGCGTTTATTCCAGAGGCCATGACGTATTATCGGCCAAAAGGTATTCCGGCAGGATAACCGCCTGTCAGGCGTGTCGGAATTGACACGTGAATCCATTTGACCTACTATGGCGACTGACGGAAACCCTGTTATCATTTTTTAATGTCAAAGTAAGAAATCGCAGCACTGAGCAAAATCGTAATATTTAACAAGCAGGTTTTACAGGAGATTAGAATCCCTTTGGAATACGCAGCCCAAATTATCGGAACAGGCTCAGCCTTTCCCGAACCAGCGTCTCAAACATGGATATTTCTCAGAAACTGGCGAAATCCGGAATCGAAACCAATGATGCCTGGATACGTGAGCGCACCGGCATTGCCGAAAGACGCATGTCCATGCCGGGAAATCCGGAAGAATACAACTCATCCCTTGGCCTTGCGGCTGCGATAAACGCCTTGAACATGGCCGGTAAAACCCCTCTCGATATTGATCAGATCATTTATTCCACCTGTACGCCGGATACCATCATCCCCTCGACCGCCTGCTGGCTTCAACAGAAGCTGGGAGCTGCCAGGGCCTGGGGAATGGATATCAATGCCGCCTGTTCGGGGTTCATTTACGGACTGAGCATTGCCGATCAGTTCATCCGAACCGGACAGGTCAAGACCTGTCTGGTTATCGGCGCCGAAGTCCTGAGTTCCATCATCAACTGGGAAGATCGCTCCTCGTGCATTTTGTTTGGAGACGGCGCCGGGGCCGCTGTTGTCGAGCGAACACAGGAAGCTTCGGCCCATCGCATTCTTTCCACCCATCTGCTGTCTGACGGCACCCTCTGGGAAATGCTTCATGTGCCAGCCGGCGGCTCGGCGCATCCGGTGACGCCGGAGATGATCGATCACAATCTGAATAAAATCCATATGAATGGCCGGGAAATTTTCAAGGTTGCCGTCAGAACGCTGAGCAGTTTTGCGATGAAGGCATTGAAAAAAAACCAGATGACGGTTGACATGCTGGATTGGTTTCTTCCCCATCAGGCCAATTTCCGCATTATCGAGGCTGTGGCAAAGCGGTTGAATCTGCCCATGGAAAAAGTACTGGTCAATGTGGACCGTTACGGAAATACGTCATCTGCGACCGTGCCTTCCATGCTGGATGAGGCGGTCCGGGATGGCCGTATTCAAAAAGGGCAGACCGTACTTCTGGATGCCTTTGGCGCCGGCCTCACTTACGGCGCCGTTCTCCTGAGATGGTAATTCCAGTTCGCATTCAAACGGGGTTTCATCCATGTTGAGCATTCGAAAAATCGGCGTTCTGGGAAGAACCTACCGGCACCTGAACCGGTACCGCCAGATTCTGGGTATCCTGTTCAGTTACGGGTTCGGTGAAATCATCGAACTTCTGAAGATCGATCAGTATCTGGATATCGGCCTGCAGATGATTTCGAAAAACCGGGGAGATCGCATCGAAAAGCTCTCCCGAGCCGAAAGAATTCGAATGGCCATTGAAGAACTGGGGCCGACGTATATCAAGCTGGGTCAGGTGCTTTCCACCCGTCCTGATCTGATTCCGGAAGAATTCATCTCGGAGCTCACCCAGCTTCAGGACAATGTGCCGCCGTTTGATTTCAGCGAAACCGAAAAAATTATTTTATCCGAATTCGGCGTTCCCTGGGATGCGCTTTTCGAATTTCTGGATAAAACGCCGGTGGCGTCCGCATCCATTGCTCAGGTTTACCGGGCCGGTTCCTGGGATGGTGAAATCCTGGCGGTAAAGGTTCAGCGTCCGGGCATCAAACGGATCATCGAGGTCGATCTGGAAATCATGCTGCATCTGGCCACCCTCATGCAGCGGCATATCGAAGAATTTGTGCTGCATCGGCCGGTTCGCATCGTGGAAGAGTTCACAAAAGTGCTGGAAAACGAAATCGATTTTACGATCGAAGCGGCCAGCATGGAGCGAATCGCAGCCATGTTTCTGGATGATCCGGCGGTGTATATTCCCAAAGTGTTTCGTGATAAATCCAGCGCCGCGGTGCTGACCATGGAAATGGTTGAAGGCATCAAGATCACCCATGTCGCGGCCATCGAAAAAGCGGGCCTGGATCGCAGGCTTTTGACCATAAGGGGCGCGGACGTCTGCCTGAAACAGATTTTTCAATACGGTTTTTTCCATGCCGATCCCCATCCCGGAAACATTTATGCACTTCCGAAAAATGTGATCTGTCTTCTGGATTTCGGAATGGTCGGGACCGTGGACCAAAGAACCCGTGAAGATATCGTGGAACTGGTGGACAGTATTGTTCACCATCACTCGTCCCGGGCTGTCCAGGTACTCTTGCGGATTACCGAATGGGACGCGGAGCCCGATCTGAAGGTGTTTGAAAAAGACATTTCCGAGTTCATGGTGCGGCATCTCTACAAGCCCCTCCGGGATATCAAAATCGGCAGGCTGCTGCAGCACCTTCTGGAAATTTCCGCAACGCATGGCCTGAGGATTCCGGCGGACATCTTTCTGATGTTAAAAGCCCTGGGAACGGTGGAAGGAATTGGGATGGTGCTGGATCCGGAATTTGACATGGTATCTCACACAGCGCCATATATTCGAAAAGTCAAACTCGCCCGCCTGCACCCGGACCGCATTGCCGGAGATATGATGCAGATGGCTTCGCGGTTCATGGATTTTCTGGGCCAGTTTCCTCAGGACATTCTGGAGATAAGCCGCTTGATCCGTCAGCAGAAGCTGACGGTCAAAATTGAACAGACGGGCTTAAACACCCTGCTTGCCACCCAGGATCAGATCAGCAACCGGATTGCCTTTTCCATCATCATTGCCGCGCTGATTATCGGCTCTGCCCTCATCGTCATTTCCGAAACCCCGCCGCTGGTTTACGGCATATCCTTTATCGGATTCATCGGTTTTATTGCGGCCGCCCTGATGGGAATCTGGCTTCTGGTGGCCATCATCCGCAAAGGCAAGCTGTGACGGCCTAATCAGCCTCGACAACAAACGCCCTGTTCAGCAACCGGTTGATCCGGACGATGAGCCGTTTGGGATTGACCGGTTTGGTCAGATAATCATCTGCTCCGGCGTTGATGACTGCCACTTCAGCATCTACTTCATCTTTTGATGTCAGCATGATGATGGGAATAAAACGGGTTGCCAGCTGGGATTTGAGTTTGGTGATCAGCGTCATGCCATCCATTTCCGGCATCATGTAATCGGTTATGATGAGGTCCGGTTTCTCCTGAAAGGCGATTTTCAGGGCGTCCATACCGTTTGACGCCGAAACCGTCAAAAAATTTTGAGATTCGAGAATGTTCTTGAGGATTTTTAAAACCACGCGATTGTCATCCACAACCAATATCTTTTCCGGTCTGTAACTGGCTATCGATGAAGGCGGCTCTGGCCCGCAGGGTTCGCTTTCCCGTGTTGCAGAAAAAAATCCTTCCCGGCTTTGCGCGGCTTTATCCAGGGATTCCTGTGCCGCATCGTCCGGATCCGGAGGCGCCATGCGAAGCACTTCTTCAATGGTGGTTCGTCCGATAAAGGCTTTGGCAAGCCCGTCCATTTTCAGTGCCGTAAAGCCGTCCGCATTTGCTGCTTTCCGGATGGATGCTGTGGCATCCTCGCCGGCAACACTGCCGGAAAGAATTTCCCGAATGTGCGGTGTGATCATGACAATCTCGAATATTCCCAGCCGTCCCATATACCCCGAATACTGACAGGCTTCACAGCCGGCGCCTTTCCAGAATTTCTTGGCGCGGTCCGGCTGGATAACGGCGTCCAGTTGCTCAAAAATCTGTGGGGTCAAGGGGTCGGGTATTTTGCATTGATTACAAATCTGACGGACCAGGCGTTGTCCGATCACGGCAATCAGGCAGTCCGCCATGACGGAAGCATCCACGCCCAATTCAATAAGCCGGGCGATTGCGGCGGCCGCATCCTGTGCCGAAAGGGTGGAAAGCACCAGATGTCCGTTTTGCGCCGCCTGAAAAGCCTGTTTTGCTGTTTCCGCATCCGGAAGTTCGCCGACCATGATAACTTTCGGATGCATTTTCAGAACGGATGCAAGACCATCCGCAAATGTGGCTCCTGCATGGGAAAGGATTTCTTCCTGGTGGATGCCGGAAATGACGCGCTCAACAGGGTCTTCAACCGTGGCGATGTCGGTCCTGAAGGCATTCAGGTGTTTAACGGCCGCATACATTGTGGCGGTTTTGCCGCTGCCTGCCGGACCGACCGCCAGAATCATGCCATGGGGTCTGGCAGTGGCCTCCGTGAAAAGCTGCAGATCCGTTTCGGAAAATCCCAGATCCTCAAGGCCCATGCCGTCGGTATCGGGATTGAGAATTCGGATCGTGACTTTTTCACCATAGGAGGCTGGAAGAGTGGAAACCCGAAGATCAAACCGGGACGCTCCCAACTTGACCTGGGTCCTGCCATTCTGGGGTTTGCGGCGAATGGAAATATCCATGTTGGCGATAATTTTGATTTGGGAAACCAGAGACAGATGGTTTTGTTTGTCAATCTGCATGATTTCCCGAAGGATGCCGTCAACGCGGTAACGGATAACGACGTTATCTTTCAGGGGTTCGATATGAATGTCGGTGGCATTCATTTTTATGGCATCCGCAAGGATGGTGTGGGTAAAGCGGACCACAGGCGGCAGTTCCGATGAATTCAGCAGATCCTGAACCTTCTGTTCTTTCCCGCGCACCGGCCCCACGATCTCGATGGTTTCAGCAGTCCCCATGTCCGGTCCCAGTTCCTTGTCAAGGCTTCGCCTGGGGTAATATTTGTGAATGGCGGACAGGATATCACCCTGGGGGGCAACAGTTACGAAAATGCTCATCTGGGTGACAAACCGCAGATCATCCAGGGCATGGAATTCAAGGGGATTGGCCATTGCAATGACCAGCTGTTGCTTAACTTCCTTGACCGGAATCAGCAGATAATTTTCCGCCATGTCCTGAGGCACAAGATCAATCACTTCCCGGGTAATCTCTGCATCGCTCAGTCGGATAAATGGAATTTTAAGCTGGCTGGCCAGTGCCTTGGCAATCTGTTCATCATCGGTGACGCCCATGTCCACCAGTATCTGGCCGATTTTCTTCTGTTGGGTTTTCTGAATTTCCAGGGCGGTTTCCAATATTTTCGAATCAATCAGATTTGCCTGAAGCAGAAGCTCTCCCAGTTTTTTACGTTTTGAGAGGGGGTTGGGTGTATTTTCCGTCGATGTGTCCATGGTTGGCCTCGTTAACCCTATTATCTGTTGTCAAGGGCTTGCTGGATTTCCTTGAGCAAGTCATTCATCCGGACAAGAAAAGGCGGAACCGACCGGGACAGGTCTTCAAATCTTTTCTGGCGGGATAGTGTCATGATCTGCTGCGCCTGGGTCGAAATGTCCAGGAACCCCAGCGTGCCTGTGGATCCTTTCAGGGAGTGGGCCGCCTCTCCAGTTTGGACTGAATCCTGGCAGCTGGTTGCGGCGCTCAGCTTTGCGAGATCTGAAGGAGCTGTCTGGATAAAAAGCGCCAGCACTTCATAAATATCATTTTCTTCAAGCCCGAGTCGTGATGCAAGCTGCCTGACGTCCATGATTTCCTCATTTTTGCCAAGTCGGCGCAATGTATCAGTCACCGGCGTTTTTGCTTCAAAAGGGCACAGGCATAGGAGCGGGCAGGACGGGCATTTTGGCTTTCTGGCGTTGCAGATCTCTCTGCCAAAATATATCAGGTGCAGACAGAACACATTCCAGGCTTTTTGGGGGATGAGCGCCATCAGATCCCTCTCGATTTTTTCCGGGGACTGATTCCGGGTAAGTCCCAGGCGTCTGGATATGCGGGCGACATGGGTATCCACGACGATTCCGGGTTTTCCAAAAGCCGCCCCCAGAACCACATTGGCTGTTTTCCGGCCCACGCCGGCCAGCTGAACGAGCTCCTCCAGCGTATCGGGTACCCTGCCGTGAAACCGGTTGACCAGCATTTCGGCACAGAGCCGGAGATTTCTGGCCTTGTTGTGATAGAAGCCGGTCGGACGAATCAGTTTTTCGATGGTCTGGATGTCGGCTTCAGCAAAATCCTGAGGGCTGGACAGCTGGCGGAAAAGACCCGGTGTTACCTGATTGACCTGTTTGTCCGTACACTGGGCCGATAATATGGTGGCAACCAGCAGCTGAAAGGGTGTCTTGAATTCCAGCTGCGTCTTGACATCGGGATAGGCGGTACTTAGTTTCAGACGTATTTTATCGGCTTTTTCTTTCAGTGTCATGAGCGTTGTACATGAAATCCCGGGGTGAATAGTCCTCAGTTAAAATACGAATATCGATATCCGAAACAAATTCAAAATTCAGTGATCAAATCAAACAATCCGTTACCCATTACATAAGACCATACCATGAAAAATCATGAAAATAAAGTCCGGGCATTGGGGTTGTGTTCCGGCGGACTTGACAGCATTCTTGCGGCAATCGTTCTAAAAAATCAAGGAATTGCCGTTGAGTGGATCAGCTTCGAAACCCCGTTTTTTTCATCGGAAAAGGCCCGCCGGGCCGCTGCCCGGCTCCGGATTCCGCTGATTGTTCGAAACATTACCCTGCCGTATATGGAAATGCTCCGCAATCCCCCGTGCGGATACGGCCAGCACATGAATCCCTGCATGGACTGTCATGCCCTTATGTTTCGCATGGCCTACGGCGAGATGAAAGACAGGGAAATGGATTTTCTTTTCAGCGGTGAAGTGCTGGGTCAGCGCCCCATGTCACAGACCCGATCATCGCTTCGCTATGTTGAAAAGCATTCCGGATGCCGGCATGTGATTGTCCGGCCGCTGAGTGCAAAACTTCTGGAAGAAACCCTTCCTGAAAAAAAAGGGCTCGTGGACCGCAGTCGTCTGCTCGGACTTTCCGGAAGATCCCGGAAACCGCAGATCCAGCTTGCCCGAACATGGGGGATTGTCGATTATCCCGCGCCTGCGGGCGGATGTCTTCTGACGGAAGCGGTTTACAGCAGCCGCCTGAAAGATCTGTTTGACCATCGGGCGGACTGCTCGGAAAACGCGCTGCATCTGCTCAAATATGGCCGGCATATCCGTCTGAACGAAACCGTGAAAATCATTGTGGGCCGAACACTTCAGGACAATACCGCCATCCTGAACCACTATGATCCAATGCGGGATGTGGTGATTAAAACAATAGAGATTCCCGGCCCAGTCGTACTGATACCACTCGGGGCAGAAACCGATGAAATCCGGCAGGCGGCGTCCATCTGCGCCGGCTACAGCAAGGCGCCGGAAAATACGCAGGTGGCGGTCGAGGTGATATCTCCCGGCAATGTCAATACCCTTTGGGTTACCGGCATGCGGACCGACTGCATTCAATCCATGCTGATCGGGTAAGTCCTGAACGAAAAGATCGTTAGGAAAAATTCGAATATCGAATATCGAAATTCGAAACAAATTCAAAATCCGGATATCAAAGTGACAAAAACAGTCGGCTTAAAACACAATTGTGAGCGGTAGGGTTGTTGCGGGCAAGTTTATTCGGTCGATGACGTTTCGGCAATGGCGCGAACTGACGCGGCTGCGTAAAAAGTATGTTCGATCAGTTGGCGATTACCGGAAACGGACGCATAAGCTTTTCGAATCGGCAAACATCAAGATTGATTCTGTGGTGTCGGATTTGTTTGGTGTAACAGGACGCAATCTGATGAAACTTCTGATTGTGGACCGGGAACTGACATTGACGGATATCGAGGCCAGTATTTGCGGGAAACTCAAAGGCAAGGAGGTGGAGCTGTTTCGATCGATTCAAGGGTTCTTCATGGGCCATCACTGGTTTATTTTGAAAACGCTTTTGGGGACGATTGCCAATTTGGAGGGAAGAATTGAAGTACTCGAGCTACAGATCCGCAGTTTGATGAAGGATCAAAATGATTTATTGGATTGTATGAAGAAGGCTTGGGCATATCAGATGTTTCAGCTTGTGACATTCTGGCGGAAATCGATCCTACTTTGGATAGTTTTTCCACGGATACGGCATTGGTATCGTGGAGCGGTTTATGTCCTGGTAACAATGAAAGTGCCGGGAAACGGAAAAGCGGCCGAAGCCCTGTGCGCAAGCATCATCTCAAGACCATCATGATTGAGGTGGCATGGGCGGCGGTAAAAAAGAAAGGTTCCTACTTCAAGGATAAATATTATCGCCTCAAGGCCCGCCGGGGTGAAAAGAAGGCAATAGTGGCCATTGCTCACCGGATTCTTCTGGGGATTTATCAGGTCATAAAGGATGGAGCAGAGTTTCGAGATTTGGGGGAAGATTATCTGACACTCAGAAACAAAGAAAAGAAAGTTTTGTACCTGCAAAAGCAGGCACTTGCCTTGGGATTCAATCTGATTCCACAAAAGATATAATGAATAACGGATAAAAAATAAAGACATTCTTCACAGAGGTCGATTTAGAAACTGAAGCCTGTGAGCGCGCGAAGTAACATGACCGATCAGCTTATGCACAACGAATTGTCGGTGCCCTTGAGGCAACCACGAATATAAAAATTACGAACCAAGCTGATTAATGAATAATGTAATTTAATTGATTATTGCATTCAGGATTTTCGCTTGAATTTGAATTAAGATTTCTGTTTGATTCCCCTGAGTGATCATGGTAATGAAAAAGAGTTTAAGTGATCTCTGCTGATTATCAACAATTTTAGGGGGGCACCATGCGGAAAACGAGGGTAGCGGCATATTGTCTGGCAGCGGTATTGGGATATGGATGTGTTGTGGGGGTTCCGGGATTGACGGGGGCGGAAACCAAAGAACCGATGTGTGTTCCCATGGGAAGCATTCTTCTGGAAGCGCCCAAATCGGTTGAATCGAAGCGTCCGGCAGTGAATTTTCCGCATGTTGCGCATTTTGACTATGCCTGCAAAAAATGCCATCACACCTGGTCTGGAACAGAGCCCATTGTTGGATGTAAAACTTCCGGGTGCCACGATCTGGATACACTCCCCAAACCCGGTAAAAAAGCGGAATCCGTCTCCGAGATGAAATATTACAAGAACGCTTACCACAACCAGTGTTTGGGATGCCACAAAAGCATCAAACAGAAAAATAAGCAAATAGAGCTTTCCGGAACGGTTCTGAAAGCCAAACTCATGAAAACCGGCCCCACAGGGTGCGTGGAGTGCCACGCCAAATAATGTTCATGCGTTCCACGGTCGGACAACCGACTCAAGGGAAAAACCCGTTTGTCTATGTTTGGTGATATCATCATATTGAGTTTTCTACTGTGTTTTTCTGCGTTTTTTTCAGCTGCCGAAACCGCTTTTTTTTCCATCAGCCGAACCAAGGCAAGGCATCTGGCAAAAGATAATCAGCGGCCTTATGTGCTGATTCATCAACTGAAGGAAAACCCGCACCGGTTATTGACCACGATTCTCATCGGAAACAATGTGGTCAATATCGGGGCATCCGCCCTTGCAACGGCGGTCGCCTTGAAGATCTTTCCCGATTATGCCCTGGGGCTTGCGACCGGAATCATGACCCTGCTGATCCTGGTCTTCGGCGAGGTGTTCCCCAAGTCTCTGGCTACCCGAAACAATGTAGCCATCGCCAGATTGACGGTTTATCCGGTCTATTGGTGTTCCATACTGTTCTTTCCCATATTAAAATTTCTGGACTTCGTTCCGATGTTGACCGGAATAATTCAGAATACATCCATCGTCACCGAAGATGAGCTGATGACCATCGTCGAGGTTGTCGAGGAAGAAGGGGAAATCAAGGAGGAAGAACGGGAGCTGATACACAATATTTTTGAATTCGACGATACCAATGCATCGGAAATCATGACTCCCCGAGCAGACATGTTTGTCGTGGACGCCGGGCAGCCCCTGGACCTCAAGGCTGTCGCAAGTTCGGGGTTTACCCGGATTCCGGTCATTGAAGCTGACATCGATCACGTCGTCGGGATTGTCAACATCAAGGATATTTTCGTACAGCAATCCGTTCTGAATCAGCCTGTCGATATTCGCAGCATCATGCGTCCGCCTTATTTTGTTCCGGAAAACAAAAAACTGGATGCGCTGCTGCGGCGATTCAAAAAACGAAAGAATCACATCGCCATTGTTGTGGATGAACACGGCGGGGTTTCCGGCCTGATCACCCTTGAAGATGTTCTGGAGGAACTCGTGGGCGAAATCAGCGATGAAACCGACATGGAAGAGCCGCAGATTATCAAGGTTCAAGACAACGAATGGATTGTACCGGGAAAATCCGATATTGATGAAGTAAATGAGCTCATTCCCATGAACATCCTGGATTCCAAGGAATTCGACACATTTTCCGGATATGTTCTGAACCAGACCGGCAGAATTCCCAGGGTGAACGAAGAAATCCCCATCGGCAATTTTCTGGTGATCGTTCAGGAAATGGACGGGAACCGCGTCAAGCAATACCGGATCAAACTCCTTGAAGAATAAGATGCGCCGATCCCTGGTTGCGTTCCCTCCGTCAACCCCTCAGCCGATTTTTTTCTCTTCTACTGATGTGTCTTCCATATGACACAGAAATACGTCAAAATCGCCGTTGCGCTGCCGGTAGCCGCAACGTTCACATACGGCATTCCGGAGCACCTGTCCTTTCTGGCTGAGCCCGGGATGCGCGCGCTGGTTCCTTTCGGCCAGCGCAGGGTAACCGGGTATATTCTCGGCCCTAGCCCGGGAACGGAGACGGCGGTGGATTCAATCAAAAACATCCTGGATATCCTGGATGAATCCCCGCTGTTTCCGGCATCCATGATCCCGTTTTTTGAATGGATTTCAGACTATTATCTCTATCCCCTGGGCCAGGTGATTCAGTCTGCCCTTCCCGCCGGATTAACCCGAAAAGATGTGACCCGATACACCCTGACCCCTGCAGGCAAGCGTCCGGTGGATGTTTCCCTGCCCGTGCTGCAGCAGGTGGTGCTGCGTCTCCTTGAAGAAAAGCCCAGAACCTGCAAAGACCTGTCCGGCGCCGCAGGAACCCCGATTCCCCCGTCGCTGCTTCTGTCCATGGAAAAAAACGGATGGATTGAAAAGGTTCGGCAAGTGAAAATCGAGACCACCCGGCGCCGTCAGGAACGATATGTATCCCCGTCGGATGAAATCGAAACGGCATGCCTTTCGCGGTCGCAAAAGCGCATTCTGGAGACCATCCGGTCCTATGGCGGCATGCCGGTTCGGGAGCTGAATCGGAGAATTCCGTCTGCATCCCGGAAACTGCCCGCCATGAAAGAGGCCGGATGGATTCAGGTCTGCACCCGGACCCTGTACCGGGATCCATTTGGCGAAACCGTTCAGCCGGATCATCCACCGGAATTGACGCCGGAGCAGCAGGATGTGGTATCCGCTGTGGAACTTGCCATGGGCAAAGGTTACAAGCCGTTTTTGCTGAAAGGGGTCACGGGCAGCGGAAAAACAGAAGTTTACCTTCACCTTGCGGAGCGGATGATTCAAAAAGGCCGATCGGTTCTGGTGCTGGTCCCAGAAATTGCGTTGATTTCCCAGATTGAACGCTGTTTTCGGGCCCGATTCGGGGAATGCGTGGCGGTTCTTCACAGCGGGCTTTCCGCAGGCGAGCGATTTGACCAGTGGGAGCGCATTCTGCGTCATCTCACACCCATTGTCATCGGTACCCGTTCGGCGATTTTCGCCCCGGTTGAGCATCTCGGGCTCATTGTGGTGGATGAGGAACATGATACCTCATACAAACAGGACAGCGGCCTTCACTACCATGCACGGGATATCGCGCTGGTCCGGGCAAAAATGGGCGGCGCCGTCGCCCTTCTGGGTTCCGCAACCCCTTCCATCCAGTCTTACCATCATGTGTTGACGCAAAAATTTTATGGTCTGACCCTGTCGCAACGCATCGAAGATCGGCCGCTTCCCGAAACCCGGGTTGTGGATCTGCGGCAGCTTCGGGATCAGCGGGGGATTTGGAAGCTGATCACGCCGCAGCTGCATGAGGCGATGAACCAGACACTGGCAAGAGGAGAGCAGGTGCTGCTGTTTCTAAACCGCAGGGGGTTTGCCAGTTTTCCGGTATGCGCGTCCTGCGGGGAGGTGATCCGATGTAAAAACTGCGCCATTTCCCTGACCCTTCATCAGAAGGATCAGGCATACAAATGCCATTACTGCGGTTTTAGCAGAACTTCGGTAACGACCTGTTCTGCCTGTGGCTCATCCCGCATCAAGCTTCTGGGGATGGGAACGGAAAAAATAGAGGCTGCCGTCAGATCGCTGTTTCCGGGAGCAACGGTTGCCAGGATGGACCGGGACACCGTTACCCCCAAAGGGGCGCTGCTGAAAATGCTTAAAGATCTGAGAAACCGGACAACGGATATTCTGATCGGCACCCAGATGGTGGCAAAAGGCCATGATTTTCCTTACATCACCCTTGTGGGAATTATCTGCGCAGATATTTCCTTTAATTTTCCGGACTTCAGATCCAGCGAACGCATGTTCCAGCTCCTGCTTCAGGTGTCCGGCCGGGCCGGCCGAGGGGCATTCTCCCGGACAGGTCATTCTCCAGACATACAACCCGGAGCATTTTATCATTGCCGCAGCCACCCGGCAGGATTACGCGTCCTTTTATGAAAAAGAGATTCATTTTCGTGAAAAGCTGAAATATCCCCCGTTTTCCCGGTTGATCCAGATCAAAGTGTCTGGAAAAGATCAAGAAAAAACCCGAGAGCATGCGCTGAAGCTCGGCGAACTCTGCCGCAGCCTGAAAAAAATCCATGCATGGCACCCGGTTGAGATTCTCGGGCCCATCGAATCCTATCTGCCCAAAATTGCCCTATATTACCGATGGCAGATCCTGCTGAAAAGCCCGCGAACCGCCCCGCTTCGCCGGATGGCCTGCGAATTGACCACTACGCACCGAAAAGATATTCACCATTCTCAGGTAACGGTTGCCTTTGACGTGGATCCCATTTTCATGCTGTGATGACTTGTAACTTCAAGTATTCAAGTCAGAATCCAGGAGCCGGAATGAGGGACCATTCTGAATTCTGACTCCTGATTTCCGTATACCTGAGTAGTTACGATGACTTTGTATTGACAGTCTTCTTCAAACATATTAATTCTCAAACAGGGGAGCCTCTTGCAAAAGTACCGCCGTTCGTCTCCCCGGTGAAAACCGGGGCCCAGAAATCTTTGAATTCACTGGATACCGGCTTTCGCCGGTATGACGGAAGATGCAATTTGAAGAAGTTTTGCAAGAGGCTCAGTGAGGCTCCAAAAGTAACGTCAGTCCTTTTGATATTAGAATTTTGAATGTGTTTCGGATTTCGATATTCGATATGATTCGGATTTTCCTAATGGTGGTAATGACCGATGCAAACAATGATATGGGTTGCAGTGCTGGTGGGTCTGGCGCTTCTCGTGGTTGGGATGATTAAACGACAAAAAAACGCTAAAGCGCCTGATACGTATGTCTGCGGTCATTGCGGCGAAAAGGACTGCGATTGCACAAAACAGGTGAAAGGGCGGGGAGGCCCTGAGCATGACTGATTTTATGACGATCCTGAAAGAAAGAAGAAGTGTTCGTAAATATGAGGAAAAAGAGGTGCCCCAGGAAATTCTGGACCAGATTCTGGAAGCGGTTCGCTGGTCGCCATCCTGGGCCAACACCCAGTGCTGGGAAGTGGTGATCATCAAAGATCCGGAAATAAGGGCAAAGCTTCAGGAAACCCTGGCGCCGAAAAATCCCGCCACCAAGGCCATTGTCAATGCGCCGGTTCTATTGGCCCTTTGCGGCAAACAAAACAGCTCCGGGTGCTATGACGGCAAGGTCACCACAAAATTCGGCGACTGGTTCATGTTCGATCTGGGAATCGCCACGCAGAGCATCTGCCTGGCAGCCCACCATCTGGGGCTGGGAACGGTGGTAGTCGGCCTCTTCGATCATGACCGGGCCAAAACGGTACTGAACATTCCGGCCGGATATGAACTGGTGACCCTGATGCCGCTCGGATACCCGGCAAAAATTTCATCTCCGCCCTCCCGACGAGAAATTCAGGAGTTTACCCACCTGAATTCGTTTTAATAGAAAGCGTTGTGTATTTTCTTGTGCATGTCGGGATCTTCATTCGATTTCTTGTTTTGTCTATTGGCATATTCGAAATTGAATGTCCGATCCACCAGCAATTTCGTGTGAAAAACCTCCGGTCAGGACGCGGATTACGGCTGTGACCCTGTCTTTGGTGGTGGGTGCCCTGCTGATGGCCGCCAAATTCTATATTTACCGGATCACGCTGTCCACGGCCATTCTTTCCGATGCGCTGGAATCCATCATCAATGTGGTGGCCAGTGCCTTTGCCCTGGGAAGCATTCTGCTGGCGGCCATTCCTCCGGACAAGAACCATCCCTACGGTCATGGCAAAATCGAGTATTTCTCGGCGGGATTTGAAGGTGCGCTCATCATGCTGGCGGCTGCCGGAATATTTAAAACCGGATGGCCCCGGATTTTTGAACCCGCGCCCCTGCCCAATCTTCAGGAAGGTCTCTGGCTGCTGCTGGGTGCCAGCCTGGTCAATCTGCTTCTGGGTCTGGGGCTGATCCGGACCGGCCGGAAAACCCGGTCCCTGACCCTTGTGGCGGATGGCAGGCATGTGCTGACGGATGTCTATACATCCGGCGGAGTCATCCTGGGGCTGTTAATGGTCAATCTGACCGGTTGGTTCTGGATGGACGGAGCGGTTGCCTGTCTGGTGGGGGTCAATATCCTTTACACCGGCGGCGTGCTGCTGCATCAATCCTTTTCAGGGCTGATGAACGCCTCGGATCCCGGGCTCCTTCAGGAAATCTGCGGGATTCTGGTTGAAAACCGGAAAGACTCCTGGATCGACATCCATCAGTTGCGCGCCTGGACGTCGGGCAATCTCATTCACATTGATTTTCATCTGATTCTGCCACGCAGTTTTTCCCTGGAAGAAGCCCATCGGGAAGGCAAGGAAATTGAAAATATACTAAGTTGTCATTTCAACGGGGATGTAAGCGTGCTGATCCACCTGGATCCCTGCATTGAACCGGATTGTCCGGTATGCTCCAGATATCTGTGCGGGGAGCGTGCCCTGCCCCTTGAGGGGCGGATTACCTGGACGGTGGAGACCACAACGATGAAAGGCTGGGGAGAAAACCGGTTTAATGCTGCGAATACATCGTGATCCGGCACGGATGAGCCGGTTGATACCTTTTATGCAGATGGTTGTGCACCCGCCTTTGAACAATTCCGTAAACCCTGTACCAAAAAGCAAAACCGGGATCGATCCATGACACAGACGCCATCATTTATCGCTGCTTCCTTCCGGACCTGACGAGGTTCACGAGTGACTGTTGCATGGCGGCCGGTCAGCCCGAAGGCTTCGGGTTCCTGGAGGTTATCCTAAAAACGGGAATTCAGCCCCGATTGGATCGGAGCCTAGCACAACCGTATAAAGTATACCCCAAATCCGGTCATTAGCAAACAAAAAAGTAACCAATCAGGTATGGTCAGATCGAGCCAGAATGAGGGACCCGGCAAAAAAACTTGAAGACTTGCTGGCGTGGCAGAAAGCCCATCAATTCGCGCTTGTATTTTATCGCTTGATGCGATTCTTGCCAGGCTCTCGAAACGACGGCCTGTCTTCCGGGCCATTCTGAATTCTGACTCCTGAATTCTGAATACCTGAGTAACGATAATGACCCCATTCCCCTGGCCGAAACGTTGGCCCGGGCCATAAAGGAGAACCATGGACTTACAAGCATATTGCCCGCATAAAATCATGCGTGCGGAAGAGGCGATTTCCCATATTCGTAAAGGCAGCAGGGTGTTTATCGGCACCGGGTGCGGAGAACCCCAGCATCTGATCCGGGCCATGGTCATGGACCTTTCCATGCAGGACATCATGGTCTATCAGATGCTGTCCTACACGCTGGCGGATTATATCGATGACCCGTCTTTTACCCGGCGGTTTTCGCTCAAACTGTTTTTTATCAGCAGAACCATGCGAAAAGCGGCCTTTGAAGGAAAAATCGACTATATCCCCGCTTACCTGTCTCAGATTCCCAGGCTCTTTGCCAGCCACCGCATCGGACTGGATGTGGCGCTGATTCAGGTGAGTCCGCCGGACAAGTTCGGGTACTGCAGTCTGGGCGTTTCAGTGGATATCACCCGCTCCGGCATGGAAAACGCATCCATGGTCATTGCCCAGGTAAATCCCCTGATGCCCAGAACCTGGGGGGACAGTTTCGTTCATGTGGATGATATCGATTTTCTGGTCATCCATGAGGAGCCGATCGTTGCCACGCCAGCCAGGCGTCCCAACACGGAAGTCATTCAGCGGATCGGGCATTACATTTCCCAGCTTGTCGATGACGGGGCAACGCTTCAGATCGGGTTCGGCAACCTTCCCGATGCCATTCTGCCCTATCTGGACAATAAAAACGATCTGGGAATCCATACCCAGCTGATCACGGACGGCATGCTGCCCCTCCTGGAAAAAAAAGTGATCACAAACAGGAAAAAAACCCTTCTGCCCGGAAGGGTCGTGGCGTCCCTGTGCATGGGCACAGACGCCATCTACCGTTACGTGGACAACAACCCCCTGTTTTATTTCCGCTCGTCGGAATTTGTGAATGACCCCACGGTGATTGCCCGAAATGACAACCTGATTTCCATCAGCTCCGCTCTGGAGGTGGATCTGACCGGTCAGGTCTGTACGGATTCCATGGGATATCTGTTTTACAGCGGCATCGGCGATCAGGTCGATTTCCTGCGGGGCAGCGCCATGTCAAAAGGCGGTTTTTCCATTGTCGCCCTGCCGTCCACGGCCCAGAACGGCAAAGTCTCCCGCATTGTTTCCCATCTCAGCGAGGGTGCAGGCGTTGCCACCACGCGCGGGGATGTCAATTTCATCGTCACCGAATACGGAATTGCCGAGCTGAAAGGAAAAGGCATTTACCAGCGGGTCATGGAGCTGGCGCAGGTGGCCCACCCCAAATTCCGCGAAGAGCTGATCGATATCGCCAAGACGCGCCATTACATTTTTTCCGACCAGCTGCCGCCTTCTCAGGACGATCTGCTGTTTCTGGAAGGCTATAAATCCACCCTGAAGCTAAAGAATGGAAAAACCATTGAATTCCGGCCACTTCTGCCTTCAGATGAATTTTCCTACCGCAATTTTTTCTACTCGCTTCAGGAAGAGACCATCTACCGCCGGTTTTTTTACAAAATGAAGGTTTTTTCCCATGAAGTGGTTCAGAAGCAGTGGGCCAGCGTGGATTACCGCAAGAACATGTCGCTCATCGGGCTTTCCCAGAGAGGGGGCAGCCGGGAGATCATGGCAATCGGCTCTTATGCCGAAGAAGAAGAGGGCCGGGCCGAGGTGGCGTTTGTGGTCAGGGAGGATTACCAGGGGATGGGCATTTCCACGTATCTGCTCAAGGAACTTGAAAAAATCGCCAGGGGAAATGATTATAAAGGATTTTCCGCAACCGTGCTCCGGGAAAATGCTTCCATGCTCCACGTCTTTAAAAAACGCTATCCCAACGCGATCGTCAACATGAGCGGGGGAGATCTGACCATCGAGATGAATTTTGATGATACGGCCGAACCGCTGAAAAAAGAAGATACCTGTGCCTGCTGAAATGCAGATCGGAGATCCGGAGTGGAACCGGCTGGTCGTGGCCGGCGCCGGAAGCCTGGGGGTCCGGGTTTCTGAATTGCAGGTGGCGCAGTTTGGCGTCCACATCCGGGAAATGCTGCTCTGGAACCAAAAGACAAACCTGACCGCCATCACCCTGCCGTCGGAAGTGGCCATCAAACATGTTGTGGATTCGCTGGCCATCGCCGGATGGATTCCCCCGGAAGCATGCCTGCTGGATGTCGGCTCCGGCGGCGGTTTTCCCGGGATTCCGCTCAAGATACTGATGCCTTCCCTGTCGGTTACGCTGATCGATTCTTCCCGCAAGAAAAACAGTTTTCAGCGTCATGTCATCCGCAGGCTGGGGCTGGTCAATATCACTGCCTTGCAAACCCGGGTCGAGATGCTTTCGGCAGACCCGGACCGGGTTCTCAGCGACAATGCAACTGCGTTTTCGGTCATTGTCTGCCGGGCCTTTACGGACCTGGCCCGTTTTGTCGAAATGACGCTCCCCCTTCTGGCGCCATCCGGAACGATTCTTGCCATGAAAGGCAGGATCGACGACGATGAACTGGCAGCAGTTTCGGATGTTGTTTCCCGGCAGGCCGGCACGTTTCACGCCCGGACCCTTTCCTACACGCTTCCCGTTATCCAAGCCAAACGCTGCGTGTATATGCTCACATCGGCATCACCACCGCCAACCGGGTAACAAATCATGTTTTCCTCCCGCTTGAACTGGAAATCATCCACCAATCGCATTACCCGCGCCATCGATGCCCTGACCCAGCAGGGCGTCGAACTGGTGGATCTCACCGGGACAAACCCGACCGCAGCCGGTTTTGATTATGACACGGCTGCGGTGTGCGGCGCCATGTCGCCGCCCGCCATTCTGGAATATCATCCGAACCCCCGGGGACGGGTTCCCGCCAGGCAGGCCGTTGCGGACTATTACCGGCATCATGGAAAGTCCGTTGATCTGGAAACGATTTTTCTGACTGCCAGCACCAGCGAGTCATACGCCTGTCTTTTCAAGCTGCTCTGTGATCCCGGAGACACGGTTCTGGCCCCCCGGCCCAGTTATCCGCTCTTTGATTACCTGGCCGGACTGGAGTCCATCCACCTGGAAACCTATCCGTTGCGCTATCAGCCGGATACCGGCTGGCGGATCGATCTGGAGCAGATCAAGTCGCTTACCACGCCCCGGACCCGCGCCATCCTTCTGGTGAATCCCAACAACCCGACCGGATCCTATGTCCGGCCCCATGAGCGCGAACAGCTCACCCGATGGTGCCGGGATCATGATCTGGCGCTGATTGTGGATGAGGTGTTTCTGGATTATGCTTCGGCGCAAACTCCCTGCGGTTTGTTGTCCGCTGCCGGAAATACCGGCGCATTGACCTTTACACTGTCCGGAATATCCAAGGTTCTGGGGCTTCCCCAGCTCAAGCTGGGATGGATTCAGGTGAGCGGGCCGCAGCCGCTTTGCCTTGCTGCATGCAATAACCTGGAAATGATCTCGGATACCTACCTGTCGGCATCCACCCCGGTTCAGGAGGCGCTTCCGGCCTTGATGGCGCAGCGGGGTTTTTTTCAAAATCAGGCTATCCACCGGATTGAGGCAAACGATGCATCCCTGCGAGCGGCCTGCGAGCGGCTCACAACCGGCCGGGTCCTTGGCCGGGAAGGCGGGTGGGTTGCCATTATTGCCATGCAGAACGGAATTTCCGATGAAGAAATGGTTTGCCGGCTCCTGGAGTTGGATCAGGTGCTGGTGCATCCCGGGTATTTCTACGATGTTGATGCGGACAGCTGCCTGGTGATCAGCCTGCTGACCCGGCCGGATCGGTTCATGACGGGTATCGATCGCCTGGTTTCCCGCTTCCGGTAGGTGCCAGGGTCCAGGGATCCGGAATAGTCAGCGCTGTTTCAGCCGGTTTGCCTGCCGGCTGGTTTTCAAGATTCACGGAAACCACCTTGGACACGCCTTTTTGCTCCATGGTAATTCCCAGAAGCGTATCCGCAAACGACATGCTGTGCTTGTTGTGGGTGATCATCACAATCTGGGAGCTCTTTCCGATCAGCTTCAGCAGGTGATTGAAGCGGAAAACATTCGATTCATCCAGAGGCGCGTCGATTTCATCCATCAGACAGAACGCGGCGGGTTTGATCAGGAAAATGGAAAAAATAAAGGCGATGGCGGACAGCGCCTTTTCTCCGCCGGAAAGCAGGCTGATCCGCGTCAGTTTTTTCCCGGGCGGTTGAATCATGAATTCAACGCCGGTATCGAGCGGTTTGTTCGGATCCGTCAGCACGAGCCGGGCGGTTCCGCCTTCAAAGAGACGGGGAAAGATTTCCTGGATTTTTTCATTGATTGCGTGAAAGGTTTCCATGAACCGCTCCTGGGTGACCCGGTTGATTTTTTGAATCAGTTTGTGCAGGTCATCACTGGCCTTGTTCAGGTCCTGGCGCTGGGCTTCCAGAAAATCAAACCGGGTCTTCAGGGCGTCATATTCGGAAATGGCCTCTAGATTCACATCTCCGATTCCGGCGATCCGGGTCCGAAGCCGTGCCAGTTCGCTTTCCATATCGGCCAAAGAATACTTTTCGTCCGGGTCGGCAACTGCCGACGCTTCCCGGCGGATTTCGGAAAAAGACAGATGATAGGTTTCGGTCAGCCGGTTTTGAATACTTTCCTGCTTCAGGGTCATCCGGGAAATTTCAAGCTCCAGCAGCCGGATTTGCTGAAGCGTTTTTTCATGCTCCCGGTGAATGCCGCCCAGTGAGGTGCTGCTGTCCGCCATCTCCCGCTCCAGGGCATCGTACTCGCTCTGGTGGGAATGCAGCGCGGATTCAATAGATTGAAGCTGCGCAGTCTCCTGCTTAAGATGGGCTTCATCTGCCGTGATCTGCTGTGCGCCGGCCGAGATCTTCCGGCGGTTTTCGGCAATGTCTCGGGTAATCTGTGTGATGCGCTGAAGCCCGTCTTCACGGAAATTCACCAGCCGCCTCAGGGTGTTTCGGGTATTTTCCACCTGGGCGTTCAATGTGGTCCGTTGAAGCTGGCATGCCATCCATCGCTGGTTGGCGGCTTCCGTTTCCCGGGATGCCGCCTGAATGGCCGCTGTTTTCCGTGAAATTTCGGCCTGATCGGCTGCGATTTCCTGGCGAATCTGCGAAAGGATGGCGTGGTTCCGGGTGATTTCCGCTGCCATATCCATATCTTCGCCGCCGAGCTGTTCCTGCTCCAGTTCCGCCATTTCCAGTCGCCGCCTTGCCTGTTTGAGCATTTCCATGGCTTTGTAGGCGTTTTTTTCCGCCTGAATTTCATCCTGAACCGCTTGGTTTTTTTCTTCGAGGCATTTCTGGAAAAGGGCTTCCTGGTGCCGGACATCGGCTTCCATGGCGGCCTGTGTTTTGCGTGCCGCGTCATGGTCCATCGTGATCCGGCTGATTTCCTGCTCCAGTGCCGCCAGTTCATTTTTCTTGGCCAGAATTCCGGCAGACGGGTCGCTGCTGCCGCCTATCAGGATTTTTTCCTGAGAAACCACCTGGCCATCCCGCGTCACAACCGCCCATCCGGAATTTGAATCGCCCTGAATGCGCATTGCTTCCTCAAGGGTTTCCGAAAGAACCACATGGCCGATCAGCGCCTCTGCAACGGGTTCGAATTCGGGCTGGAACTGGACATGGTTGATCAGCCGGTCCATGTGCATCCCGACGGTTTCCGGTGATTTTCTGATCTCATCCAGCGGAATGAATCCGCAGCGTCCGGCCTGATGATTTTTCAGATAGGAAATGGCCCGAAGCCCGGCTTGTGTGTTGACTGCCAGAAGATACTGAAGGGATTCTCCCATTGCCGCTTCCAGGGCTGCTTCGTAGGATGGGTCCGGGTTCAGCATCCCGGCAACCGGACCGCTGATTCCGGATAATTCCGGTAAATCGGATCCGGGCTTCTGGTTGACCTGCTTCATGATGGCCCGGACCCCGCCATGATACCATTCAAAATTATCCGCCATTTTTTTAAGCGCGCCATATTTTGAAGCTGTCCGGGTTCTTTCCAGATCCAGGCGCTGGGCTGTTTTCACCTGTTGCCCCAGGGCCTGAATCGATGTCTGAAGCTGCTGTTTCTTCGCATCCGCACACGCTGTCAGCCTGGCGATCTCGTCTTTATGAAAATTCAGAGCATTTCTGGCGGCGTTTTCCGCTTTTTCGGATTCGCACAATGCCTTTCTGGCCGTATGTTCTTCTTCATCGGCACGTTTAAGACGCCGTTTCAGGGTTTCCCGGCTTGCGGAGGCATGCTGAAAAACATGCTGATGCCGCGCTTCCCGGCCGGTTAAGTCCATCAGACGGGCCTGGATGGCATCGCGCTCGTTTTTGAGGCCCGACAGGTGAGCCTGTGTGTTTTGAAATGCGGCTTTTTCCGCATCCAGCGTTGCGGAAAAAGCGTCAATATCTTGTTGGGCTCGATCGGCCTGGTTTTCCAGATCCGAAATCTCCAGCGTGATCCGGGCTGCTTTATCCTCAAGATCGCTGCAGGTGGCATCCAGCGCTTCGGTTTCTGCGGTCAGCCGCTGCGTGTCCTTTTTTAAATGTTCCAGATCGTTTTCAAGCCGGTCGATCTGCCGCCGGTACTCAAATTTCCGGGATCGGAGGCCGGTCAGGGTTTCATGGAGTTGAACATGACGGAATTTAATGGATTCAATGGCCGCTTCCATCTGGCGCGAGCGGGACTGGCAGGAGATGTCCTGATTGCCAGCTTCGGATAGAAGTGCCTGATGCTCCTGAATCTCGAGCGAAAGGGCATCATGGGAAAGCAGTCCGAGACGGATATCCAGGCGCCTGATTTTTTTCCGGATCCTGCGGTATCGCTCGGCTTTTTGAACCTGGCGCTCAAGGGTCTTCATCTGGCGGCTGACTTCGGACAGAATGTCGGTGAGCCGAATCAGGTTCTGCTGGGTGGATTCGAGCTTGCGAAGGGCTTCTGTTTTGCTGGCTTTATAGCGGGTGGTTCCGGCCGCCTCTTCGATGTACCCTCTTCGTTCATCCGGACCGGCTTCGGTAATGGCGCCGATATTTCCCTGCTGAATCAGGGCATAGGACTTGGCCCCCATGCCGCTTCCCATGAAGACATGGTGAATATCCTTCAGTCTGCAGGGTTGTTTGTTGATCAGGTAGGCGCTTTCGCCGGAGCGGTAGATCCGCCGCGTCAGCATGATTTCCGAGAAGTCCCGAAGCGCCTCCGGCGCCGAACCGTTGTCGTTGATGAGGGTGAGGGACACTTCCGCCATATTCAGGGAAGGCATTCCGGAAGTTCCTGAAAAAATGACGTCTTCCATTGCCTTGCCGCGAAGCTGGCGGACACTCTGCTCTCCCATGACCCATCTGAGAGCGTCCATGACATTGCTCTTCCCGCACCCGTTTGGTCCGACAACCGCCGATACGCCCGGCGGGAAATGGAGACAGGTTTTTTCGTGAAAGGATTTGAATCCCGTCAGTTCCAGCTTTTTAAGCTTCATTTACAGTGTCATCCCACATTCGACGTTTACCGGGTCAAGAACCCGTCTTTCCGGCCAATGGCAAGGTCACGCATGATGAACACTCTACCATTTACCATCCGAATTGTAAAGTCTAAACACAATGGAAAGGGGTCGTATCGGTTTTCTTCTACAAGATATGGTAGAATGTGCGAATAAATCAAGAGAAATTGAAACAACCTTTGCAGTGCCGACCCCTCGCCTGCATGGCAGGAGCCGTCGGTTTCAACTTGACATCCGGGCTTACGGACGGTTATTGTTAGCAAATTTTCTGATTCTTCATGACCGCTGTCTTTTCATGGAGTCAATGCCAGAGCCGAAACCCGACCGATGAGGAGGAACCGCATGTCAGTACCGAATGGAATCGAAGCCTTACTCAGCAACCCGGATGTCCAGAAAATCACCAGCAAGATCAATCCGGAACTTGTCAATCACCGAAAGATGGCGCCTGTTCTGTGCGGGGTGTTTGGTTCTCCCGTCACCCGGCTGAAGGACAAAGACGGGTTTGTCTTTGACATCGACAGTGAGGCGAAAAAACAGCTTCCCAATATCATAGATAATAAGGTTCAGACGGTTGAAGGCGTTGATGACCCTGACCCAGCGCTCCAGGAAGGTTACCGGAAACGCCGCCGGATCGGCATCGTCTTTTCCGGCGGGCCTGCTCCCGGCGGGCATAATGTTATTGCCGGGATCTTCGATGCAGCCAAAAAAGCCAATCCCGATACGCAGGTGTGGGGGTTTTTAATGGGGCCGGACGGGGTCATTGAAAACAGGTCCGTGGAGCTGACCGCGGAACGGGTCCGGCAGTATCTGAATCTGGGAGGATTCGGCATGATCAAAACCGGCCGGGCCAAGATCGACACCCCCAAAAAAATGTCCCTTTCCCGGGAAACCTGTAAAAACCTGGGCCTGAATGCATTGATCATCGTCGGCGGAGACGATTCCAACACCAATGCCGCCTTTATGGCCCAGGAATTCCACGATGACGGCATTCAGGTCATCGGGGTCCCCAAGACCATTGATGGCGATGTTCAGGTCCGGGACGCCACCGGCAAGGTTCTTTGCGCCGTTTCGTTCGGTTTCCATTCCGCAGCCAGGGCCTTTGCCCAGGAGGTCAGTAATTTGTGCACGGATTCCAGTTCAGACATGAAATACTGGCATATCTGCAAGGTCATGGGCAGAACGGCCAGTCATCTGGCCCTGGAAGTGGCCCTTCAGACCCACGCCAATATCACGCTGATCGGAGAGGACGTGGCGGATTATGTCGACCATAAACGGATCGAAGCAGCCGATAAAGCCGGCACCGTTGATTATACGGCGTATGGCATCACGCTTCGACACCTGTCCCGGGTGGTTTGCGATGCCATTGTCCGACGGGCGGCGGTGGGGAAAAATTGCGGGGTGATGGTCATCCCCGAAGGCATCCTTGAGTTCATCAATGAAATTCAGGTGTTCATTATCAAGCTGAACACCATTATCGGTGAATACAACCGCACCCACGACACGGATTTTCATTCGGATTTTCCGGTTCTGGAAGATAAAAGAGACTACCTGCGGCGACTGGCCAAGGCGCACCGGGAGAACAGCGACTTTTCGGTATGGAACACCCGCGATGATGATCTGTTCAACGACATTCCGGATTTTTTTCAGGAAGGGCTGCTGCTGGAGCGGGACAGTCACGGCAATTTCCAGTTTTCCCTGGTTGAAACCGACAAGGTGGTCATGGGGCTGGTAAAGGACTATCTCAATATCCTCAAGGAAAAAGGCGTCTACAAAATGGGGATCGAGCGCGAATATTACCGCAGAACACTTGTTGATGCGGGCATGGACCCGGATGTTTTCGGCCCGGTTCTGTTCAAGAATTATGACAATGCCATGTATCTTCTGGTCAAAGAGAGTATCATGTCTCTTAAAACCCTGAAGCAGGCCCTGATCAGGGCCAATCTAATGGAGGAAGACCAGAAGATTCCGCCGGGAATCGAAAAGATTTATAGCAAATCCGTTCCCCAGTTCAAAACCCAGACCCATTTTTACGGATATGACGGCAGGGGAAGCATTCCCACGGAATTTGATTGCGTGTATACCTATAACCTGGGATGGACGGTATTCAGCCTGATTGCCAATGGCGCCACCGGGCAGATGGCCGCCATCCGGAACCTTGAGAAGAAATTTTCCGATTGGGAGCCGGTCGGCCTTCCCATTGCGCCGTTGATGCACCTTGAAGAACGGGTCGGCAGGCTGGCGCTGGTTCTGGAAAAAAGCCTGGTGGATGTGCGTTCGCCTGCGTTTCTCGTTGCAAAGGCGCTTCGGGAAAAATGGCTTGCCGCCACTCCCGGAGATGACGACTACCGGATCCCCGAACCGGTTCATTTTACCGGAAATGTGGATGACGACCGGCCGATTACCCTGCTGCTGAATGATATCGGCTGCAAGTAAAGACAGCGGCCGGACATTCGGGCTGACTTTTGGAATTTTGAATGTGTATCGGATTTTGATATGCGGCTTTTTCTTGAACGGTCGTTTCATTCAGGCAATAGCTAAAGGATTGGCGTCTTACCGGAGAAACGATGTGAATGGAAATTCATATGGATGAGTCTTCATTAAAAGGGCAGTTTCTGATTGCCATGCCGAACATGACGGACCCGAATTTTTTTCAGACCGTTGTCTGCATCTGCGAACATACGCCGCAGGGAGCTGTCGGCATTGTTGTCAACCGGCCCCACCCCTTTCTGATGGAAAAGGATATTTTTGATGAACTCAACATTGAAACCATCCCGGACAAGACCCCGGTCCCTGTCCATACCGGCGGCCCGGTTCTTTCCGGTGAAATATTCGTGCTGCATGGAAAGCCGTTTGGCTGGAAAGGCTGTTTGATGGTCACCCCGTCCCTGGCCATGAGCAATACGCTGGATATCCTGCAGGAAATTGCCAGGGACAAGGGACCAAAATCGTATATCATATCGCTGGGGTGTGCGGGCTGGGGGCCGGGACAGCTGGATGATGAAATCAGGGAAAATGTCTGGTTGACCAGTGCGGTGTGGGAGGCGATTGTTTTTGATATCAATACCGAAAATCGGTGGGATGCTGCATTGAAGAAAATGGGAATTGATCCGCTGCTGCTGTCTGCGGCGGCAGGACATGCATAGCACTTATGGCTGTTCGTCAGTCTCTTCCGCGGAATCCTCCCTGTTTTTGGATTTAGGCTTTTTTTTCTTCAGGCAGACCCGGTCTTTTCTGACAAATGCACAGAGCTTTGGATTGTAATATTCTTTGCAGTTCAAGGGATTGTACAGCGGACATTCAGGATTTTTTTCCGACATCGGTTTTCCCCCTCAAGATCATATTCCGGATTCAATATCATAAACGCACGGATTTTACAAGATATTATGTCTGACAGCATCGTAAATAAGTCCGATATCTGCGTAATGCCGCATTCTTTGTAATTGACGAATGGTCTGTGTATTTCATTCGGCGAAGCGTGACGCCAAAAGCGCCGGTGCGGACCGCCAAGATCCCGTATCAAGTTCTGCAGGACATGAAAAAATTCGGGATGTCCAAATATTCAAACGTTTTGACAATGAATCAAATACCATGTAGTTTACTTAATTTGTGCGTTTTTGGCGGCCAATAACCGGCCGGTCATCGACCAAATCTGAATTCCCTTTGAAAACGGGGGCAGATGGGATTTCAGAAGGCAAATCAGAAGAATAATCCATATCGATCTCCTTTTTTATACTGGAGAGATTCTCATATTCAAGCACGGCGGAAGGATTCGGATTTTATTATTCGGATAACATTGATTGATGCGTTCATTTCATATGCTTAAAGAAGAGATGCTGAATGCTGCCGGAAACATGGCGGATCTGTTAACCACGGCCCGTGGCATTCCGGGGCTCTCCGGAGCCATTCGAAGCGATTGGGAAAAAATATGCCACCAGATATCGCGCTCGATTTCCGAGGACTGGGTGCGGGTGGCGGTGGTCGGATCCATCAAATCCGGAAAAAGCACGTTCATCAATGCATTTTTAAAAGGGGATTATCTCAAGCGGGGCGCCGGGGTTGTCACCTCCATTGTCACGCGGGTCCGTAAAGGCCAGGGACTGAAGGCAACGCTTACTTTCAAGTCGTGGGAAGAGATTCACTCGGATCTGGAGCATGCCATGGTGCTGCTGCCAACGATGCCGGTCGCCTCCGAATCCGCATCCTTTGACTTCCGCCAGGCCGCCAGCCGCTCCGCGCTCCAGACAGCACTGGCGGCTCTGGGTCCGGACCGGCTGATCAGCAACGGCACGCGAAACGAAAGCAGCGTGATGATGGCCTCCTACCTGAAAGGCTTTGAAAGCGTCAAGGACATTATTTCGACCGAGACCGTGGTTCAGCACTACGAAGATGAAGCCTTTGCCCGTCACCGCGATTTTGTCGGCAACGATTCCCTGGCGGTGTATTTAAAGGATATCGAGATTGAAATCAACGCCGATATCCTGGACAGCAACCTGGAGGTGGCCGACTGTCAGGGCAGCGATTCCCCCAACCCCCTTCACCTGGCCATGATACAGGATTATCTGCTGCTGACCCACCTGATCATTTATGTGATCAGCAGCCGAACCGGCCTGCGGCGGGCGGATATTCGCTTCCTGTCCATGATCCAGAAAATGGGTCTTGCGGAACATATCCTGTTTGTCGTTAACTGCGATTTCAGCGAGCATGAATCGGTTGACGGCCTTCTGCCGCTCATCGAACGCATCCGGGAGGAAATTTCGGTGATCAAGCCGTCCCCCCGGCTCTATACCTTGTCCTCCCTGTACAATCTCTTTGGGAATACCGAGTCCGACCTGAGCGAAAAAGACCGCATGCGGCTTCTCCAGTGGCAGGAAGAACGGGATTTTGCGGCGTATTCCGATACGGAAACCCGTCGGTTCATGACTGACTTTGAAGATATGCTGCTTCATGAACGCTATGTGCTGCTGCTTCGAAACCCGGTGGAGCGCCTGGCGGTGATTTCGGCGAGTGTGGACCACTGGATCGAACTGAATCTGGAGTTGCTCAACCGGGATTCCGCCAGTGCCGATGACATGCTGGAAAAAATAAATCGCCATCAAGCCAGAATCCTTCAGCTCAAAACCATGATGAAAAGCACCTTGGATGGGGCGCTGCAAAAAATCAGGCAGGACCTGAAAACGGATGTGGACCGGTTTTTCGACATCCGCACCGGGGAGGTTTTTGTCGGCATGCTGCGGTTTATCCGACAATATGCGGTGGCTGTCGATCCGTTTCAGGAAAAAACCCCGAAAATCAGCTTTACCCAGACCCTTTTCCTGGTGTTTCAGGAATTCAAGCACAGTCTGGATACGTTTTTAACGGAATCCACGATGCCGGAGGTAATTCGTTTTGTCAGGGAAGAAGAGGCCAAGATTGCCGCCTACCTGCTGACGATCGCAGCACCTTACGACGGCCTGTTGCAGGACGCTCTTTCCGACTACCGCACGTCCATGGGCAGTCTGGGATTTACACCGGGCAGGGACAAAATGGATTCCATCCGCATTCCGGATCTGGATGCCGTTAAATCCCGATATAGGCTTCGACTGCCGTCTTCCGGTGTCACGCTGCGATATTCCGCGCGCATCAAAACCGAAGCGGTCGTGAAGTTGGGGTGTTATACGTTTGTGACGCTCGTGAAGCGACTGTTGAAGAAAACGATTCAAAACAGGCAGGAAGATGAAATGCATGCCCTGATAGACGGCGTGGATCGCATGAAACGGGAAACCGAACGCTCCATTGTCTCGCATTTCAAGGATTATCGTGAAAATCTGAAATTCCAGTATATTTATAAACTTGCGGACGCGGCCTTTCAGTCGCTGCTGGAATGTCTGATGGCGCACTTTGATGCCTATTCCACGGACATTTCCCGGATCACCCAGTGGGCGGATGGTCACCAGAGCGATAAGGAATCGGTATCCCGGAGCCTCCATGACATACGGCTGAAGTCTCGCCAGATCGCCGACCAGCTTAAACGCATCCGGGAGCAGATGGACGGCGGCGAATCGGTTGTATCCCGGCAGGACGCTGAAAAATGAAAAACGGATATACAGCGGGACATCCGTGGGTGATGTGCGTTTACGACACAACAGGCGGCCTGGAAAAATCCAGCAGCCGCCTGTTGTATTACCGACCGGCACGGCAAATCGCTATGCGCCGGGTTTTTTGTCGTCTTCGATCTTGTCCGGTTCTTTGGAATTCTGATCCTTTGTTGCTTCCTTGAAATTCTTGATGGCTTTTCCGATGCCCCCACCGATTTCCGGAAGCTTGCCGGCCCCGAAAATAATCAGGATGATAACCAGAATTACGAGAAGTTCGGACATTCCCAGACCAAACATATACGCCTCCTATTCGTCAAATCGGTTCTGCTTCAACTCCTGCAGGAGCTGAAAAAATTCGGGGGTTTTCAAATAGCGATCCGTTGCGGCCTGATAGTCGATCCACCTTCTCCAGCTTTCGAACCAGGCATCGTTATGCCAGTAACAGGACGGATCCCCGCCGCCTTTCAGTCGATTGACGAAATCCCGGTATTCATCCTGGCAGCTCTCGCAGAACCGGTAGGGAACGCCGACGGAATGATCGTGATCTATGCGCGTATCCGGGCCGGGTTCGGTATGTACGCCGCATTTTTCGCATTTCTGGGAACAGCGGGTGCACTGAAAGACTTTTTGAACCGCCAGAATCTTTCGTTTCCGAATCAGCGCATCCCGTTTGTCCTGAGATAGCTGAAGTTTGGCGTTTAGAGAGATGATTTCTGCCATGGCTGTATCGTTATCCCTGTTTAAGACAATTGTTTTGCTTCCCATCTGTCACAACTCTGTGATTTTATATCACTCGGATGCCCTCCCTGTCAATGAGAACCCATCAGGTAAACCTGCGGTCAAGCAGGGTCACTTAAGTATTGATTTTGAATAATGGAATGCGTATAAATCAACATATCTGCACTGTGATGGCGTCGAGACGCACGTGGCGTCATCCTAAAGGATTTACTGCATGGTATATCAAAATCAAATCCAGGAAGCTGTTGAAGCCATTGTCAGTTCGATTCATCCGATATCTATCGTGTTGTTTGGTTCGGTGGCCAGGAAAGGGAAAGGCAACGATCTGGACCTGATGATCGTGATTGATGAAAAGCAAGCCTCCGTTCCAGAAACCCAGATGGTGGTGCATCGATGTCTGGCCGGCTGTTACAGTCGGTTTGCCGTTGATCCATTTGTGGTGGCCTTGGATACACTGCATCGGGTATCGTCACGAAAAAGCCCGTTTTTGCGGATGATTGCCAGAGAAGGAAGGGTCGTTTACATGAAAGATGCTGATAGTGAATGGATGCGCCAGGCCCAGGAAGAGCTGGAGATAGCCACCTACCTTTTTCAGGGAAAATACTATAAAGGATGCTGCTATCATGCCCAGCAAGCTTTGGAAAAAGGCATCAAGTCCAGGCTGTTGGGAAAGGGATGGGAACTGGAAAAAACGCACAGTATCGCACGCCTGGTTGCGATATGTCGGGAATTTAAGGTCCGGCTTAGCGTGAGTGACGAAGATATCGTTTTTATGGACAGTATTTACAGGGGACGGTACCCGGCAGAAGAAGGATTGCTGCCATTCCGAGAGCCGTCTGCATCAGATGCTGAAAAGGCAATCCATATTGTCATGAGGATTGTCAAAACCAAAAGAGGCAAAGCCTGAGTCCATGCAATTGTGACTGTTGACTTATATATTGATGTACGTCCCCATATTATTATCGGAAACATGCTATGAACTCCCAGATTGAAAGCGCAGCACGCGATCTGGCCGGCGCCGGCCGGGTGGTGGCCCTGACCGGCGCCGGTATTTCGGTGGAAAGCGGCATTCCCCCTTTTCGGGGAAAAGGCGGGCTGTGGGAAAAAATTGATCCCATGGAATACGCCCACATCGATGCCTTCATAAAGGATCCGGCCAAAATCTGGCAGGTCCTGATCCGGGAAATGAAAACCGTTGTGGACAAGGCCAGGCCCAACAGTGCGCATTACGGACTTGCCCGGCTGGAGTCGCTGGGCATCCTGAAAACCATCATCACCCAGAATGTCGACGGGTTGCACCAGATGGCCGGAAACACGGATGTTATCGAGTTTCACGGAAATTTCGCCTGGCAGCGGTGCATGCAGTGCGATCACCGCCTGGAAACACGCCGGATCGATTTGGCTCAGATGCCGCCGCGATGCCGGTGCGGCGGCATCTTCAGGCCGGAATGCGTTTTTTTTGGAGAAATGATTGACCCCGATCACCTGAACCGATCCCGACAGGCAGCCTCAACCTGTGATGTCATGCTGGTGGTCGGCACCTCAGCCCTGGTTCAGCCGGCTGCATATATGCCCGTTATCGCCAAACGCAGCGGGGCAAGGGTCATCGAAATCAATGCGGAAAGAACGCCCCTGACCCGGGATATCAGCGATCTCTTCATCCCGGGAAAAGCCGGAGAGGTCTTCGACCGACTGCTGCCGGAAATCGAAAAGCTGTGCTGAACATGCATGTTCCATTGACTCCCCCCCTTTTGGAAAAGGGGGCCGGGGGGGATTTCAGACGACCGACTTAAAAATCCCCCTCAATCCCCCTTTTCCAAAGGGGGAAGTAAGATTTTCCTGTTCGGGGGTGAATGCCTGAAGCATTCATAACTGTTTTCAATGCCCTTTTAATGTTTTGTATAATAACGGGATACCCAGTCGTTTCCCATTTGCGGAGAATCACATGTCCACGTTTTCTGAAAAAAAACCATCCATTGTCCCGGAAACCCCGGAGCGCATTCAGGCCGATATCCTGGATCCCATCGACTATCAGTACCGGGATCGAAGGGATATCGACATTACCATTTCCCAGCCGGAATATACATCGCTCTGTCCCATGACCGGGCTTCCGGATGTCGGCTGTATTACGATCCGGTACCGTCCGGACGTTCGGATCATCGAGCTGAAATCGCTGAAATACTACCTGCTGCAGTACCGAAATGTCGGTATTTTTTATGAACACATCGTCAACCGGATTCTGGATGATCTGGTGCGGGTTCTGGCGCCCAAACGCATGGAAGTTTCCGGGGATTTTACGGCCAGAGGCGGTATCACCACATGTGTCACTGCGGTTTACGAGAGGACGCCATGAGACTTCGAACCGGGAAAAAAATTCCGGGACTGTTCCTGCTGCTGGCAGCCGCTTTATTGTGTGGTTGCGGCACGTTTTCGAATTTGACTAAATCTACTGAAAATTTCGTTCGGGATTTCAAGGCGCCGGACAGCGATTTGAAGAAAACGGTTTTCAGGGTCGAATTGAACAACCAGCTTATCTCGGCCAAACAGGATTTGGGTGCAGCGATTGACAGCAGTTATCTTGAGAGTCTGCCGCAAACCTGCTCCAATCTTATTTTCTTGGGGACTGAGAATGTGGAGGCATCCCGGGCGCTGAACCCGCTTTTTCAAAAATCCGTCGGCCAGTTGGACAACCTGGCCTTGATCCGGATCGGAAAGCAGTTCGGCATAACGGCAGTTGTAAGCAGCCGCTTTTCCGCTATTGCGGTTCGGCAGCAGGATACGGGATTTCTGTGGTTTCTAAAAAAGCGTCCCTTTGCGTGGATCAGCGCCAGCACGGAAGTCTACGATCCGGAAACCGGCGCCAAATATCTGGATAAAACCTTTACCCGCGAACTGAAATTGAGCGATGAAGATGCCGAGAGCATTCGAAACGGGAACGTCAGCGCCGTGCCGGCGGTTGAAAAGGCGGTTTTCGAGATCATTCAGAAGATGGCGGATGCCGTTTGCGATGTGCTCATTCGAAATCCCTGGAAAGGATATGTTGCAAAGGTGTCGGGAGAAACCTTGACCCTTTCCTCCGGCAGCCAGTCAGGTCTGACTGCCGGTCGCGTGCTGAAGGTTTACGAACCGGGGGCCAAGATTCAGGGCACTTCCGGCCAGACATTCCTGCTCCCCGGAAAACAAATCGGAGAAATACGGATCACCTCTGTTTCTTCAGACAGTGCCGAGGCTGTGGTAACTTCGGGCGGCGGGTTTCAGGTAGATAATGTCGTCAAAACAAAATAAATATAGGGGACGTACATAAATCTATAAGTATTCAGGCCTTGCCATCGTTGCAATAATTTGATCCCTATGGAAGCCGTAAATAAACACGATAAAATTCCAGTCTGCGTATAGAGAGGTTGCGGCACCCAGAACTGATAAGCGTGAGATTACAAAATGAAACTAAAAGAAATCCTTTTTATCGTTGAAGAAGACCCAGAGGGCGGATATACCGCACACTCTCTCGGAGAGTCCATCTTTACGGAGGGCGACACGATAGATGCGATTAAAATAAATATAAAAGATGCGCTGCGGTGCCATTTTGAACATAATCAGATTCCGATTTATGTTCGGTTACACATCGTCAGGGAAGAGCAATTCGCATATGCCTAAAATTCCAAGAGATATCTCTCGGACGAAAACTTGCTCGAATTCTTATGAAAAGTGATGCATGTTTGAAATATAAGATTTGAGAGTATGGCTGGTCGAACTTACGTCTGCCGAAACGAGGAAGGATGCAGCGCAACGCAGCATCCCGACGTTTTGCCGTGAAAATGCATTCCCCCCCTTTGGAAAGGGGGGCCAGGGGGGATTTCGACGAACTACTGAAAAATCCCCCTCGATCCCCCTTTTGCAAAGGGGGAAGTTAGCGTTTTCATTACCGAGGGGAGCCCCTGCAACTCATAGCCGTTTACGAAGCCGTCGATTTTCGTTTACTGATATGTAAGAAATCACAACTGGTTTATACGTTGCGGCTATTTATTATCAAGGCATTGAACCCTATAAATGGTTATCGGCCCTTCGATTCCCTTTACGGTCACCGGGGGAAGGGCTTCGGTCTCAAATTCCGCAGACACCTTGTCCCGGGTGCCTTCGCAGATCAGGATTTCGCCGGCCTTTGCCAGGCGCTGCAGCCTTGATGCCATATTGACGGCCATGCCGATCGAAGTGAATTCCCGCTTGCGAATCGACCCCAGAATTCCCGAAAACACCTTTCCCGTGGAAATGCCGATGCCGATGTTCAGTCGGAATCCGCATCCGGTATCAAGCGCCATGTTGATTTCGGCGGCTTTTTGCTGCATGTCGACGGCTGCCCGTACGGCCTGGATCGTGTCGTCGACATGCGGCACCGGGGCCCCGAAAACCGCCATGATGCTGTCTCCGATGTGTTTATCCGTGGTTCCGTTGTGCTGATGAATGATCTCGGCCATGGGCGTGAAATAATGATGGTTCAGAAACGCGGCGATGTCCTGGGCGTGCTGCTTCGCGGGACATTTTCGTGAAATTGCGGATATCCGAAAACAAAATGGTGACTTCGTGAAAGCGGGGTCTGAGCGCCTCCGCGGAATCGGTGATTTCCCGGTAAACCGGATCCGATACAAATTGCCTCAGGCGTTTTCGAATGGTGATTTCATGGATTTTTGCCCGCAGTTCGCGGTTGTCGAAGGGTTTGGTCAAAAATCCGTCGATGCCTTCGTTTGTGGCCTGAATGGCGGTTTCCACGGTGGCATAGCCGGTCAGAATGATGCGGGTTATGTCCGGATTCAGGTTTCCGATGGTGGCCAGAGCCTCCAGTCCGTCCATGCCCGGCATTTTAAATCGGAAATCACGGTGCCGATATCGGAAATATGGTCCTGGACAAATTGAACGCCGGCTTCCCCGTTTTCCGCGGTAAAAACCGGGTAGGATTCCCGCTGCAGCGCCCGGACAACCGACCGCCGCATGCCTTCCTCATCGTCGATAAACAGCAGCCCGTTCATGGCAGTCACCCCCTGGGATGATATTTTTCGTGCATGCGCTTTAAGATGATCCCGTGCCACATGGGTATAGATCTGGGTGGTTGAAATATCCACGTGCCCCAGCATGATCTGAACCGATCTGCAGGTCTGCGCCGCCTTCCAGAAGGTGGCTGGCAAAGGAATGGCGCAGGCTGTGGGGCGTGATCGGCCTGGCGATTCCCGCAGCCAGCGCATACTGCTTGAGAATCTTCCAGAAGCCCTGCCGGGTCATGGGTTTGCCGGCCCTGTGCGACAAACAGGAACGGGCTGATAGCGGCGCGAAGGAGAAGCGGCCTGGCCGTTGTCACATAATCATCGATTTTCCGCCGGGCCGGCTGCCCGAACGGCACCATGCGCTCCTTGGCGCCTTTTCCAAAAACGCGAACGCAGCAGCCGTCCAGGTTGACATCCTGAAGTTTCACGGTCACCAGCTCGGACACCCGAAGCCCTGCGGCGTACATCAGCTCGATCATGGCGGCGTTGCGAATGCCGGCGGGCTTATTGCGTATCCGGCATGTTTAAAATGCGATCGATTTCCTGAACCGAGAGCACATCCGGCAGTTTCAGGCCGCTTTTGGGCAGATCGATCCGGGTGGCCGGATTCTTCTCCAGAATCTTTTCCTGGACCAGAAACTTGAAAAATCCCCTCAGGGTCACCAGATGCCGGGCCCGGGACCGGGGACCCATTCCGGAATCCCGTAAGCGGATCAGGTGCCTCAGGATCACGGGCGAATCCGCATCAGACAGGCTTTGGATGCCGCCGGCTTTCCAGAAAGTCCGCAAACCGGTTCAAATCCGTTCGGTAGGCGTCCAGGGTATTGGCGGAAAGCCCTTTTTCGATCAGCAGATAATTCAGATACTGATCCATCAGCGGCTCTGGCAGCAGCTCTGGCGAGAAGCCGGTCACAGGTCCGGCTTCAGCAGGCACGTCCGATTTCCCGTTTGCATCGAATGACCGATAACTGCTCCGCTTTCCAGATGTCGCGGTTATATTCCAGGATGGTGCGGTCCGAAGAAAATTTTCCCGCCCTTGCCACATTGAGGATGGATTTGGCGGTCCAGGCCTCCCGGTCCCGGTACAGGGCATCCACTTTCATCTGGCACTGGTGATAGGCCTCAAAATCCGCCAGCACCAGATACCGGTCTTCACTTCAAAAGGCCATCCATCAGGGGTTTGAACAGATCCGGATCCTCGGGGCTGAAAAATCCTTCCCGGATCAGGTCGATCGTCTGCTTCAGGAACGGGTCCTTCGCATAGTAATCTGCCGGGTTGTAAGACCGAGCGGATGCCGGAGACTTCATCGGCGGTCAGCCCGAAAATGAAGATGTTCTCCGGCCCCACCTCTTCCTGGATCTCCACATTGGCGCCGTCCAGGGTGCCGACGGTCAGGGCGCCGTTCAGGGCGAATTTCATGTTGGAGGTTCCGGAAGCCTCATAGCCGGCGGTGGAGATCTGCTCGGACACATCGGATGCCGGAAAGATCTTCTCGGCCAGAGACACCCGGTAATTGGGCAGAAAAACGACCTGGATCCGCTTTTCGGTCAGGGTGTCCCGGTTGATCATTTCCCCGATATGGCAGATCAGCCGGATGATCATCTTGGCCGTCGTATAACTGGGGGCGGCCTTGCCGCCGAAGAAAAACGTCCTGGGGTGAAAGTCCAGGTCCGGCTGCTGCCGGATCTTCAGCCAGCAGTAGACCACATGCAGAATGTTCATCAGCTGGCGCTTGTATTCATGGATCCGTTTGACCTGAATGTCGAAGATGGATGCGGGATCCACCGGAACGCCGGTCAGGTTCAGGGCGATCTGGGCCAGCCGGTCCTTGTTTTTCTGTTTGACCGCCTGCCAGGCCTGAATGAAATCCGGGTTATCGATCAGCGGCTCCAGTTTTCGAAGCTGGCTCAGATCCGTGATCCAGGCATCTCCGATATGGCCGGTGATCAGGTCCGCCAAGATCCGGATTTGCGGCCAGAAGCCATCTGCGGGGCGTAACGCCGTTGGTTTTGTTGTTGAATTTTCCCGGATACAGGGCATCGAAATCCCGCAGCTCCTTTTCCCGAAGCAGCCGGCTGTGAAGCTGGGCCACCCCGTTCACCGAGTGGGAGCCGACAATGGCCAGGTGGGCCATGCGAATCTGTTTTTCCGCGCCCTCCTCGATCAGGGACATGCGGCCCATGATTTCCTCATTTCCCAGATACCGCACCGACACATCCCGCAGAAACCGGCGGTTGATCTCGTAAATGATCAGCAGATGCCGGGGAAGCAGGGTTTCGAACATGCGGACCGGCCATTTTTCCAGGGCTTCGGCCAGAAGGGTGTGATTGGTATAGGCGCAGGTCCGGTTGGTGATGTCCCATGCCTTTTCCCAGGAAAGCCCGTGCATCATCCATCAGGATCCGCATCAGCTCGGCAATGGCCAGGGACGGGTGGGTGTCGTTCATCTGAATGGCGACCTTGTCCGGAAATTCGTCAAAGGTGGCGTGGGTCACCAGATACCGGCGCACGATGTCCTGAATGGAGCAGGAAACGAAAAAATACTGCTGCTTCAGGCGAAGCTCCCGGCCTTCATAGATCTGGTCATTGGGATAAAGGACCTTGGAGATGTTTTCGGAGATGTTTTTTTCCTCGACCGCCTTCAGGTAATCCCCGCCCTGAAAATACTTCAGGTCGAATTCCTTGGACGCGCGGGCCGACCACAGCCGCAGGGTGTTCACCGTATCATTGCCGTATCCGTCGATGGGCGTGTCGTAGGCGATGCCGATCACATCGCTGGTATCCACCCATTCGGTTTTCAGGGTCCCGTCCGGAAGCGTGATCTGCTTGACCTTGCCGTAGAAATGAACCGTCAGGGTGTATTCGGGCCGGGGGATCTCCCAGGGGTTTCCGTATTTCAGCCAGATTTCCGGAAGCTCCACCTGCCCCAGATCCCGGATGGCCTGATCGAAGATGCCGAATTCATAGCGGATGCCGTACCCGTAAGCCGGTATTTCCAGCGTGGCCATGGATTCCATGAAGCACGCGGCCAGCCGGCCGAGGCCCGCCGTTTCCCAGGCCCATGTCCGGCTCGTTTTCCGAAAGCTCTTCCAGGTCGATATGAAGCGCTTCCATGGCTTTTTGAGCTTCCGGATAAATCCCCAGGCTGATCAGGTTGTTGATCAGAAGCCTGCCCATCAGAAACTCGGCCGACAGATAATAGACCCGCTTGGCATCGTGCTGGTAATAGCACTGCTGGGTGTGAATCCACCGCTCCACCAGGCGGTCCCGGGCGGTAAGGGCCAGGGAATAATACAGATCCCGGCTTGTTGCCGTGTACTGGTCCTTGGAAAGCGAGTATTCCAGGTGGTTGGCAAAAGAAAGCTGAATGCTGTCCGCATTCATGCCCTTGTGAAACGTGCCCCAGTTTTCAAACAGACTGCATTCTTGCATGGTCGTCTCCCCCTGAATATCTCTACCAGAAGATGACTCCGGATGCACGCATTTTTTCCGCCCAAAATTACAGAAATGTTGAGATGGATTCCAAAATGAGTTATCTTGAAATCAAATAAATACTCAGGTATTCAGGAGACAGAATTCAGGAGTCAGAATGAGGGCGCCGGCAAAGAAGTTTGAGCAGTTGTTGGTGTGGCAGAAAGCCCATCAATTCGTTCTTGCTGTTTATGTCTTGACGCGATCCTTCCCACGTTCTGAAATCTACGGGTTGTCTTCCCAATTTCGGCGCGCAGCCGTATCAATAGCAGCGAACATTGCTGAAGGATTCAGAAAGCGTGGAATCGCGGACAAGCTCCGTTTTCTCAATATTGCCCAAGGGTCCCTTGAAGAATCGAGGTACTATCTGATACTTGCCCACGATCTTGCATATGGTGATGTTTCTGAGCCAACCCGTTTGATTGAAGAGGTCAGTAAATTGCTGGAAGCTTACATGCGGGCCATTCTGAATTCTGACTCCTGAATTCTGAATACTTGAGTAGTTACCATATCAGATAAACGGCTTCATGAAAAAACCTAACAAGAAAATGATATGAAACCAACCATTCAAATCAAAGCTGTTCGCCTCACTTGGCCGCTACATGCCGGATAACAGTGATGCGTTTCCGATCGACCCGGGGCTGACGGTTCAGGATCTGGCATCGGGTATGGGGGTTCCCCTGGAATCCGCCAGGCTGATATTTGTCAATGGGCAAAAACGCGATCTGGCTGCAACGCTTTTTGGCGGCGAGCGCGTGGCCATATTTCCGCCGGTCGGCGGCGGATGAAAGGAGAGGCCGATGCCTGACGATGGCCGATCAGCGGCAGTCTCTACCCTTGACCCCCTCCAGATTCCGGAGCGTTATGCCCGGAACATGGGAACATTCTCCATTCCGGACCAGAATCTTCTGCTCGGCTCCCGGGTCTGCATCGTCGGACTGGGCGGGCTGGGCGGCGCGGTGGCTCGAAATCCTGGCACGCCTGGGCATCGGCAATTTGACCCTGGTTGACGGGGATGTTTTCGAAGAGAGCAATTTAAACCGCCAGCTCCTCAGTACCCCTCAAACCCTGGGTGCCTCCAAGACGGCAACCGCCGCAAACCGGGTCCGCCAGATCAATCCATCGGTTCAGACCTGCATGCATGACGTATTTCTGGATGCAGAGAATGCCGATCGGATCATCGCAGGCGCGGATGTGGTCGTGGACTGCCTGGATAACCTGAAAACCCGGTTTGTCCTGGAAAAAGCCGCCAGAGCCGCCAAAATCCCTCTGGTATCCGCCGCCATTGCCGGCACCTATGGACAGATCACCACGATTTTCCCGGAAGATCCGGGACTTTCCCTGATCTACGGCCCGGAAGACCAGGTCCCGGCCAAAGGCGCGGAAACCACCCTGGGTACGCTTCCCTATACCGCCATGATGATGGCATCCCTGGAATGCTCGGAAATCACCAAGATCTTCTTAAACGCGGGAAGCCTGCTGCGCAATAAACTCCTTGTCATGGATCTGATGGACAATGCGATGGAGGTGCTTTCCCTGGATTGCTGAAACGCTTATTTCCTTTAAAAAACAGCATGCGGATCTAATGTTTATTTATTTCGTTTGATCAAGTTTTATTAAAAATCACTCAAGTATTCCATCAATAAGCCGAGAATGAATATATGCCTTCTCTTTCATGCGGGTGACTTATGGGTATGTGTATACCCATATAAGCGTTGAAAAAATCCCCCTTTCAATCGTTATGTATTGGTGACATAGATATACTACAAAAAGTTTTTACTACCCAACCCGGCTGGGATAAATATGAAAGACTGGTATTGTATTCACATCAAACCGACCAAGGAAGACTCCGTCTGCCAACTGCTGAGGGATCTGCCGGAGGTCGAGACATTCAGCCCAAAAATTCAGAAGCGCCGATATCTTCGGTCCAAACCGCGACTGGTGGTTGAAAATCTGTTCCCCTGCTATGTTTTTGTTAAATTCGATGCGCCGCGGTATGCGCAGACCATTCGGTACACCCGGGGGGTCAGAAGGATGGTGGGGGACCATACCGGTCATCCCTGGACCGTTGACGATGCCATTATTGATTTCATCAGATCCCGGACCGAAAATGGTTTTGTCGATCCGGAAGCGCCCCGGTTCTATGCCGGTGAAACGGTCCGGATTACAGAAGGTCCTCTGGCAGGATTGCAGGGAATTTTCCTCAGTGAAATGAATGCAACCGAGCGGGTCATTCTGTTGCTGAACACCATTCAAAGCCAGGCACGGATTCAGATTGAAAAAAGGATGATCGCAAAGATATAGTAGCTTCATTCGAAGCATAAAATTCGAAACAATGGTCAACTATAGAGAATACTAATGTTCAAAACAGGTTGTTTGCAAACAGATCGTTTCAGTCATTCAGACATTAGAATTTCGATTTTCGGTTTTTGCCGGAACGGGCTTTCGGTTCAGGCGATAGAGTATGACATTATTCACAAAGTGCAGCGCTATCTTAATGGCAAGCGATGCCTTGCTTGTTTTTGTGACCCATGTAAAGCTGAAATATGACAGCTAATGGCGGCAGCCTGCCCAACGGCTGCGAAAGAGGAGCCCCCATGAAAGCCATCACCAAATGCCTGCGATTATTCATTCTGATTGCTCTGCCCGCGTTGTTTTTCACCGGATGTGCAGCCCGATCGCCGTCAACCCCACACCGGTGGACTCTCCCCTGATGATCAAGCCGCCTACTATGAGCAGGAATACCGGATCAACCCCGGAGATCAGCTCGACATCAAGTTTTTCTACAATTCCGAGCTCAATGAATCGGTGACAGTGCGCTCCGACGGCCGCATATCGCTGCAGCTGGTGGGGGAACTGGTCAGTGCCGGCATGACGCCTGCTCAGCTTTCTGCGCAGATCAAAGAAAAATACGCGCCGGTCCTGGTTCGGCCGGATGTTACCGTTATCGTCAAGGAATCGAGCGGCCACAAGGTCTTTGTGGACGGCGAAGTCAACACGCCGGGTGTTTATGACATCATCGGCCCCAAAACCATCCGCCAGTCCCTTGCCCAGGCAGGCGGCATCAAGGAAACAGCCAGGACAAAGGAAATTCTGGTCATTCGGCAGCGAAAGGATCAGGATCCCCTGATCGTGGCCGTCAACCTGGAATCCATCAACAGCGGAGCAGATTTTTCCCAGAATATTGTCCTGGCTCCCTACGACATTGTCTATGTTCCCCGCTCTCCCATTGCCAATGCCGATCTGTGGGTAAAACAGTACATTCGTGATCTGCTGCCGATTATGCCGGGTATAGGTTTCAATTTGGCGGGAATTAGGCGGATACCCGGACTTTGATAGCGGCGACGATTTTGCGATTCGCTGCATCGTCTAACACTTTATAATACAATCGAGAATAACCCATGCCTTCCGATCCTATAAAGTATCAGCGAACGACCCAGGTTGTGCCTGCGGAACGAACATACCATCCGTCGGTGCAGAGACTGCCGCGTGATCCATATTCCCATGATTTCAATCTGCGGGACATTCTGATCGTGGTATTCAAACACAAGTATAAAATCATGGGAGTGTTCCTGCTGTCGCTCCTGCTGTCTCCCCTGGTTTATTATCTGCTTCCGGTAAATATCTTGCTACTGCCACCCTGATGGTCACCCAGGGACGGGAATACTCCCGCCCGAATCTGGCTAACAACGAACAGGCGCCGGTGCGTTACGGACTGGAGCAGATCATCGGGTCGGAAACCGCAATTCTTGGCAGCAACGATGTCAAGGACATGGCCATCGAAAGAATCGGAGCTACCAGGATTTATCCGGATCTTGTCAGGGTGCCTGACGGGGTGAATCTGTTTGATGTCACCCGGGTTGAAATGGAACGGAACCTGGGCATTGAAAAGAGTAAATCGTCAAATATCATCAAGGTGTCTTTCCAGAACGAAAATCCGGAAACGGCAGCCCTTGTGGTCAATCAACTGGTGGATGCTTACATTGAAAAGCGCCTTCAAGTCCTCAATAGCGAAAAACCCAAGCAGTTTCTGGAAAAAAAAGTCAATGAATACCAGCAACGCCTGCGGGAATCAGAGGATAAACTGGAGGCGTTTCGGCAGCAGCACCAGGTGTTCGCTCTGGATGAGCAGAAACAAATGTTCATTCAGCAGCGATCCAATCTGGATAACGCAATCAAGGCTGCTCAGACCCAAAGCAAGGAACTTCAGCAGAAACTGGTCGTCGCTGGAAAGCCAGATGCGTCAGGTTCCCCAGAACCTGCCGGCTGCCCAGGTTGTGCAGACCCCAAACGATGCTGACGGCCAGCTGCTTGCCCTACAGAGAAAAGAGCGGGAATTGTTGACCAAATATCGGGAAAATACCCCCTTTGTTGAAAACGTGCGAAACGAAATCCGTCTGGTTCAGGACTATCTGGCCAAACAGAAGAAGGAACCCGCAGGGCGTGTTTTCCCGATATTTGGTCAACAACTCCCGCTCTTTTCTCTGTAGGGCAAGCAACTGGGTCTTTCGGCATCGTTTGGGGTCTGCACAACCGGGGCAGCCGGCAGGTTCTGGGGAACCTGTCGCGTCTGGATTTCCAGAGAAGACTGTTTCTGCTGAAGTTCCTTGTTTTGGGTCTGAGCAGCCTTGATTGCGTTGTCCAGATTGGACCGCTGCTGGATGAGCAGTTGTTTCTGCTCATCCAGCGCGAACACCTGGTGCTGCTGCCGAAAAGCCTCCAGTTTATCCTCTGATTCCCGCAGGCCTTGCCGGTATTCATTAACTTTTTTTTCCAGAAACTGTTTGGGCTTTTCGCTATTCAGGACCTGAAGGCGTTTTTCGATGTAAGCGTCCACCAGGTTGATTGACCACGAGGGCTGCCGTATCCGGGTTTGCGTTCTGATAAGACACCTTGATGATATTTGACGATCTGCCCTTTTCAATACTCAGATCCGGTTCCATTTGAGTCCGGGTGAATTCAAGCAGATTCACCCCGTCAGGCCTCGGGCAATTCCGGATAAATCCTGTCGGCGCCGGTTCTTTTTATGGCCATGTCCTTGACATCGTTGCTGCCAAGAATTGCGGTTTCTGAACTGATGATCTGCTCCAGGCCGTAACGCACCGGCGCCTGTTCGTTGTTAGCCAGATTCGGGCGGGAGTATTCCCGTCCCTGAGTGACCATCAGGGTGGCAGTAGCAAGATATTTTACCGGAAACAGATAATAAACCAAGGGAGAAAGAAAGAGCGCCACCAGGAAAAGTCCCATGATTTTTAGCTTGTGTTTGAATACCACGATAAGAATGTCCCGAAGATTGAAATCATGGGAATATGGGTCACGCGGCAGTCTCTGCACCGACGGATGGGATGTTCGTTCCGCAGGCACAACCTGGGTCGTTCGCTGATACTGAACAGAATCTGTAGACATGTGTTATTCTCGTTTATTTAATAAAGTGTTAGATAATGCGGCGAATCGCAGTATCATCGCCGCAATCAAATTCCGGATACCCGCCTAATCTATAGTGAAACCGACGCCCGGTGTAATCGGCAGCAAATCGCGAATGTACTGTCTTACCCAGAGATCGGCATTGGCAATGGGAGAGCGGGGAACATACACGATGTCGTAGGGAGACAGGACGATATTCTGGGAAAAATCCGCCCCGCTGTTGATGGATTCCAGGTTGACGGCCACAACCAGGGGCTCCTGATCCTTTTGCTGCCGAATGACCAGAATTTCATTTGTTCTGGCCGTATCCAAGATGCCGCCAGCCTGGGCAAGGGAGTGGCGGATGGTTTTGGGACCAATGAGTTCATAAACACCCGGCATTTTGACTTCGCCGTCCACAAAGACCCTATAACCGCTCGAAACCCTGACGATGACAGTAACATCCGGCCGGACAAGAATTGGCGCAAATTTTTCTTTGATCTGCGTAGTAAGCTGAACAGGCGACATGCCGACAACATCCATCTCCCCCACCAACTGCAGGGAAATGCGGCCGTCGGAACGCACCGTCACCGATTCATTGAGCTCGCTATTGTAGAAAAATTTGATGTCAAGCTGATCTCCGGGGCTAATTCGGTATGCCTGCTCATATTTAGCTTGCTTAGTCATCAGGGGAGAGTCCACCGGTGTGGGATTGACGGCGAGCGGGCCGGCAGCACAGCCGGTGAAAAACAGCGCGGACAGGGTAATCAGAATGAATAATCGCAGACATTTGGTGCTGGCTTGCATGGGGGCTCCTCTTTCGCAGCCTTTGGGCAGGCTGCCGCCATTAGCTGTCATTTTTCAGCTTTACATTAATAGCAGCAAATCGAGACGTGTGACACAGTGTCACGCTCCCCCTTTTTTTTGAAAGAGGAAGAAACAGCATTTTAACGCTCTATCTTGCTGGCAACTCATGGTTATTAGTCAATGATGCGTCACATCTTTGCGATCATTCTTTTTTCAACCTGAACCCTTGTATGGCTTTCAATGGTGTTCAGCAACACAATGACCCGCTCGGTTGCATTCATCTCATCGAGGAAAATCCCCTGCAGGCCGGCCAAGGGGCCTTCCGTGATCCGGACAGGCTTCACCGGCAAAAAACTCGGGGCGCTTCCAGATCGACAAAGCCATGCTCGGTCCGGGACCGGATAAAATCAATAATGGCATCATCAACGATCCAGGGATGACCGCTATGGTCCCCCACCATCCTTCTGACCCCCCGGGTATACCGAATGGTATGCGCATACCGGGGCGCATTGATTTTTACAAAAACATAACCGGGGAAAAGAGCTTCCACCACCATCCGCGGCTTGGAACGAAGATATTTGCGTCTTTGAATTTTGGGGCTGAAAAGCTCGACTTCCGGCAGACCTTCCAGCAGGTGGCAGACGGTGTCTTCCTTGGTCGGCTTAATATGAATACAGTACCAGTTCTTCATATTTATCCCAGCCGGGTAAAATAAGTCTAAAACTTTCTTACAGTATATCTATGTCACCAATACATAACGATTGAAAGGGGGATTTTTTCAACGCTTATATGGGTATGCATATACCCATAATCACCCGCATGAAAGAGAGGGCATATATTCATTCTCGGCTTATTGATGGAATACTTGAGTGATTTTTAATAAAACTTGATCAAACGAAAATAAACATTAGATCCGCATGCAGTTTTT
>CAWBKP010000007.1:0-92074 GCA_963789395.1 uncultured delta proteobacterium
GTTCAACAATTAATGCATTCAGAAAGGAGGCTGCCATATGAAGCCAGGAGCCAGAAATCAACTCACAGGTAAGGTGACGTCCATTAAAAGCGATGAAATCATGTCTCTGGTCAAATTCAGCGTCGCGCGGTTTCAAGGGAAATGGCGTCGGTGTTGACCACGGAATCAGTCAAGGACATGGACTTGAAGATCGGAGATGAGGTGGAACTGGTGATCAAGGCTATTCACGTATTGCCTTTGAAGCGCTAAACGCCTGTTTGAGAACGAGGGGGTCGGCTTTCCCAAAATGCGACATTCCCCATTCAGAAGATTATCAAAATAATTCTACAAGATTCTCCCCTTTTTCATGAGAAGGAAGATATATCCAAAAGCCTAAGGGTGTTGGAATGCTGATTTATCGCGGAGTGAGATACTTTCTTGCGGCTGTGTTCTCTGGTCCGGAATCACCAAACTGCTTGATCCGGTTTCTTTCGGTATCCTGATTGATGCGTATGGCCTGATTCCTAAAAGTTGGGTGATACCTGCGGCAATCCTGCTTTCATCCCTTGAAATCATCTCCGGTGCGGGTCTGATTCCGGATATCCACGGAAGCCTGGGAATTATAACCGGCATGATGATTCTGTTCATTGCCATTTTGTTCTTCGGCATTCACATGGGTCTGGATATCGACTGCGGCTGTTTTGGTCCCCAGGACCCCGAAGCCAAAGCCTTTCATGGTCTTCGCACGGCGCTTTACAGAGATTTCGTGATGATGGCCGGTATTTTGTACCTGTATGCCTGGCGTTATTACCGATCCATTAAACCGGAACGGTTGAAAGATTTATTCACCCGTTTCACCATACAAAAGGAGAGATTCGAATGAAAAAAATGTTTGGAAATTTGCTGATCGGGATTTTGATTCTGGGCGTGGCCCAGTTCGCCCATGCCTTTGGAAAAGACAAGTTCGAGGAAGAACTGGAAAAAGAACAGGGTGCGGTCAAACTGGTGCGGGAAGTCCAGCGAGGCGGTTACGACATTGTGACCACCGAGGAATTGAAGAAAATGATCGACGAGAAAAAGGATATTCTCATCATCGACACGATGCCCTTTGAAGATAGTTATAAAAAAGAACACGTCCCCGGCGCCAAACAATTCCTGTTTCCGATTCCGGACATGCCCACCTGGGATAGCAAGGAAACAGGCGGCAAAACCACTGAGGATTACAAGGCACTGCTTGGACCCGACACCGAGAAAACCATTGTGATTTACTGCGGTTTCGTCAAATGCACTCGCAGTCATAACGGCGCGGACTGGGCCAAGAAGCTTGGATACAAAAACGTGTATCGATACCCAGGCGGCATTTTTGCCTGGAAAGGCGCCAAATATTCGATAGAGGGCGTGGAATAAGTCAGATAGCAGATGACGGATGGCAGTAAAACGATTATTCGTGCCCCCTGTTCTCAGTCATCTGCCATCTGCCCTCTGATATCGGAAACAAAGCTCATGTACAAAGAAACAGAAAACAACGGAACATCGGCTGAAGAACTGCCGGCAATCATCCGTCAGCGGGCATACAACCTGATGTTCACCGGCAAGATGATGTGTTCCGAAGCCGTACTTTCAGTCCTGAACCAGGGGATAGGAGGCGGGCTGCCACCGGATCTTGCCATAAAAATGACAGCCGGACTTGCCGAAGGCATCGGTGGATCGGGATGCACCTGCGGGGCACTGACCGGGGGCGTGATATCCCTGGGTCTTTTTCTCTCCGACAGCGCTTCTAAACCGGCTGGCCACAGTAAAGTCATGGCAGCATCCGGCCGGTTGCATCATGATTTCAAGCTTCGCTTTGGTTCAACCTGTTGCCGGGTGCTGCTAAAAAATAGGAGTACCGAAATCCGAACCACGTTTTGAAGCCTGCTGCAATCGCGGCGGCTGGGCCGCAGAACAAGCGGCCCGCATAATTCTGGCGGAAAGGCCGGAGCTGTCCCCTTTGGCAAATCAGCCATTTTTACGAAGGAAGGATTCCCGCATTGTGGTAGTCTCAAAAGATATTTCCAGCTTTTTTAGCGCTGATTTCTCCTAAAACTCCAGGAAATGCCGGCAGACGATAACCGCATCACCTCCACACCCCACAATTTAGTTCCTCCCTGTTTCGTGTGGCAATCATTTACGAAGAAGCGGCCTCATGCTTATGTTATCGTGCGACACGAAGTCGCATAGTTGAGTGTATTAAGTAAGAATACCCGGCATGTTCCTGCCGGACCCTACGCAGGCGTGCTACCGTTGCGATGATGATGGGGTGCGAAGCCCTGCGGAAATGTTACCGAATTGGGTTTGAACGGTGACGGGAGAACCCCTCCGGAAATCCTCCCCGGTTAAGGAATAGGGTCGGATGATATGGTGAACACATGTGAATGCCCGTAAGCGTCGTCAAATAGCGACCGACCTACGAGGATTAACAAGACGCAATACCAGGTCGAAGGCTGCTCCCCTGTGTGAGTGGCAAGTGGTCAGGTTGCAGGTCTGATAACTGCCTGCATGGAACCGTGGTACCACCGGCGTAGAGGGTGCACCTAAATCATCCATAGGATCAACTGTGTGGAACGTGGAAACCCAGTTCCGTTGCCTCTCGGGGCAGGCTAACCGCAAGGCATGCTGATGGCGGGCTGGAATAGGATGCTGAAAGAAGCAAATGCCTGACTGTAATGGCCGGGATATCTCGCCAAGTGCGGGACTCCGTAAGGAGGCAAACGTTCAGCGGGTCTCTGGTCACGTAAACGTTGATTGAATCAGATGAAAGCAGAGAAAGCAAATGACATCCACTTTCGGGTGAGATGGTGCGCTCTGCATGCCATTGGCTACTCTGATAATCCGACAAGTAACGTGAAGTAAATTTAATTTGCGGGAATCCCCACAAGGGAAACCTAAACAGAGGCTTGAGCGGTGTGACGGGAAACTGTCACGCACCGTTCTTAGGGGGCTTGGGGATGGAGACATCCCCCGGCTACCCGACCTATCCTCAAGAAATGGATAGCTCGAAAATATTAACGATACCGAAAGAATGCATAAGCCGACGTCGCCATAAAATTCGACAATATGGTAAGCTCAAAGTCAACTTCAACCAGAAAATTACTTTCAAGTAACGCCAAGCGAAAACTCGTCAACCCTGATTTCGTTTATTGACCATGCCGCAGAATCCTATCCCTTGTAATTAATTTTGGTTGTCCAGCCTGGTGTCCCCACTCCACCAAGGGATTTTCATCGAGGTGTTTGTTTATTGAAGACCTAACCACCGTAGTCTTAATCTGCCCAATTTGTTCAGCCCTTTCTATGGTGATGTGCTGCAAAGAAACTTTTCAGATGGCATATTTGCTTAAAATTGCACAATAATATTTTATGAGCTATTAAAGACCAGTTTGAATTTAGAGCCGTTTCATTCAATTTCATCAAAAACGGCTTCGTATATGGTTTTTCAGGCCCCTGGTATTGCCGGAGGCAAGAGGAGGCCTGTCCGATCAGACAGATCACCGTAATCAGCATGATGGGCCTGAACAACGGAAAATGCTAAGAATCGATGCGATTGCCGCGATCGTCAAAAAGATGCAGGTAGTCTGCAGTCAAGCGCAAGATTCAGGTTGTCGCCAGTCGGCTCCTCGCTGGTTCTGACGACAATCTGGCCCTGCGGGTGGAAAGAATAAACCAGAAACTCCGGCCCGATGTTTTCAATGACGTTGACAGGCAGGCAAAGGTCTTTCCGGTCTTCATCTGAAATCATAAGCCTTTCCGGTCTGATGCCGATGGTTATCTGCCTGATATTTTTCTGCATGAGCGCGGCGGCGGTTTTTGCAGGCAATCTTATCCTGAGCTGGTCAGCCTGCAGGAAAAGCTGGTCATTTTCTTCAACGATATCCCCTTTCAGCAGATTCATGGTCGGTGATCCGATGAATTGGGCAACGAACTGATTAACCGGCTTGCGGTATATTTCGACGGGAGTTCCGACCTGCTGAATGACGCCGTTGTTCAGAACCGCAATTCTGTGACCCAGCGTCATGGCTTCCAGCTGGTCATGCGTCACATAAACGGTGGTGACCCCGAGTTTTTTCTGAAGATCCTTGAGATGCGCCCGCATTTCGCTGCGCAGCTTGGCATCCAGGTTACTGAGGGGTTCATCCATCAGACAAACCCTGGGGTTGCGCACGATGGCGCGTCCGATGGCAACCCGCTGACGCTGCCCGCCGGATAGCGCTGAAGGCTTGCGGTCGAGCAGATGGTCGATCTGCAGCATGCCGGCAACTTCTTTCACTTTCCCGGCGATTTCTTCATACGTGGGAACTTTGGGTAGATTCGTCAGCGGAAACGCGATATTCTGTGCGACCGTCATGTGCGGATAAAGCGCATAACTTTGAAACACCATGGAAATATCGCGCTCAAACGGGCTATAGAACCTTCCGGCCGCATCGGCGATCAGTTCATGGTCGAAAAACAGCTCGCCGCTGCCGGGCTTCTCAAGTCCGGCGATCAGATTCAGCAGGGTACTCTTGCCGCAACCCGAAGGCCCGAGCAGCACAAAGAACTCTCCCGGCGCTATTTCGAGATCGATGCTTTTCAGAACATCGATGCGGCCACGCAAGGTGAAAAAACTTTTGGAAAGATTTTTAAGTGTAATGCCGGTGGCGTTCATCGACGGTTTCCCTCCAGATAGATCACTTGAGTGCTCCGCCCATGAGCCCCTGAACAATGTAGCGCTGAAAAATCAGCGTCAGGATTACCAGCGGCACGGAAGCGATCGCTGAGGCCGCCATGAGGTTTCCCCAGGGCATTTCGCCGTGAAGACCCTGAAACAGGGCGATACCTACCGGCAGGGTCTGTGCGGTATAATCAGTGGTCAGCATGATGGCAAAGAGGAATTCATTGAAACAGGCGATAAAGACCAGCAGGGCAGATGAGAAAATGCCCGGCAGCGCCACCGGGAAAATGATTTTGCATAGCACCTTCATCCGCCCGGCACCATCCACAAGTGCCGCCTTGTCGAGCTCCAGCGGAATCTGGGAGAAATAGCTGAGATTGATCCATAACGCGATGGGAACCGTCCAGGCGATATAGGGCAGAATCAGCGCCAGGTGGTGATTTATCAGGCCAGCCTGCGCAAACATATCAAACAGAAACCCGACGATACTGATTTGCGGGAACATCGACACGGCAAGAATCAGCATGGGGAGGAAAGCGCGGCCCGGAAAGCGCATGCGCGAAACCGCATAAGCAGCCATGCTTGAAAAAAAGGTCACAACAACGGTTGTGATGCTTGAAATCAGAAGACTGTTTTTGAAGTAGTCCAAAAAATGCAGGGACGGCCAGGTGAGCACCTGAAAATAATTTCTCAGTGAATATTCTGCGTTTCCGGTGATCAGGAAGTCAGCCCGGTCGGCCAGGGAGATCCACAGCATCCAGATGAAGGGGCCCAGCGTGAAAACAATCAGAAACACGCTCATGGCAAAAATCAGGCAGTTTTTTATCAAGGCTTCCCGGCTCATTTCAATTGCTCCGAAAACTTTCCGGCTCTCAGGTAAATCAGCGTTACAGCCAGTGACAGCATAAAGGTGACCACAGAAACGGTTGAACCCCGACCGAAGCTGTCGTTGGCGAAAGCCTCAAAACCAAGATAGGAAAGGGTTCTGGTCGAACCCCCGGGCCCGCCGCCTGTGAGCACATAGACCAGATCAAACATTCGCAGAGAATCGATGGTTCTGAAAATCAGGGCGATCACCAGAACCGGTTTGAGCATCGGCAGGGTGATCTTGGAAAGGCGCCGGATCAGGCCGGCGCCATCCACCTTTGCCTGCTGATAGAGGTCTTCCGGAATGGCCTGCAGACCGGCGAGCAGAATCAAGACCACGAATGGCGTCGTTTTCCATACATCGGCAAACACCAGCGCCCAGAAAGCGCCGAAGCCGGTGCCCATCCAGTTGATTCGCTCCGGTGCAATCCCCAGATTGACCACCAGAAAGTTCATGACCCCGTAAGTGTATTCATAGATCAGCTGCCAGGTGCGGGCTGAGACAATCGTGGGAATGGCCCAGGGGATCAGCACGACGACCCGAAGAAAGTTCCTTCCGGGAAAAGCTTCGTTTAGAAGGAGCGCAAAGATGATCCCGAGAACCGCTTCAAGAAAAACAGCGGCCATGGCATAGGCAAGCGTAAAGCGCAATGTATGCCAAAAGTCGGCAGAACTCAGCAATTGGCTGTAGTTTTTAATCCCTATGAATTGCTTCGGCAGAAACGAGACATCCAGAAAAAAACTGTTGTAAACCGTACCGATAACCGGCAACAGAATGAAAACGGCGACAATAATCAGAAGCGGCGCCAGAAAGAGTCCGGCAGTGCGCACTTCTTTCTTTTCATAGCGCTGCAAAAACTTATTGAATGCCATAATCCTTTATCAACTCCAGCACTTGGGATTGCGCCGTTTTGAGCGCTTCTTCCGGTGAGACGCGACCGGCAATCGCCGCATTGATATGCTTTTGAAGAATTTGCGAAACACCCGAATAGCAGGAAATCATCGGCCTTGGCACCGCGCCCTGAAAAACCTGCTTCAGATCCCGCAGCGCCGGGTTTGCCCGAAGCAGTTCAGGATCATCATAGACGTCGGTTCTGCCCGGATTCCAGCCCAGTTTTAAAGATAGTTTTTTCTGTACGGAAGCGGAAGTCAGATATTGAATCAAAGCCGCGCCTTCCGGTTTCATGTCCGAGAATTTTGACATGACAATGTGCCAGCCGCCAAGTGTCGAGGCCCCATTTCCAGGCAGGAAGCCGGGCAGCGGCGCCATTCCGACCCTGCCTTTTATCGGAGAGCCTGCTGCGTTATGCAGTCCCCAGGCATAGGTCCAGTTGCGTTCAAACAGCGCATTTCCGTTCTGGAAGAAGCGCCTGACTTCTTCTTCTTTCATGTCGGTAAACGTGTTGGGCGGGGATATGGGATTCTGGTGCAGCAATCCGTGCATGAACCGGAGTGCTTCGATATTGGCTTTTTGATCTATCACTGGCGTAGCGGTGCCGGAAAAAAGCCCGCCGCCGGCAGAAACGAAGAATTCCAAGGCATTGCAAGTCAGCCCCTCGTATTGCGCCCCCTGCCACACATAACCCCAGAAATTCGGGTTACTGCCTCGTTCCGCCGGCATAATTTTCTCAGCCATCCGTCTTAGCTCCGCCCAGGTTTCCGGCGGGATGATGGTAGCCGTGGGCGGCAAGCAGATCCTTGCGATAATAAAGGAGCCCGCCGTCTATGTACAATGGCAGCCCGATCAGCCTGTTTTCGTAAGTGTCTGCAAGATCGATAATTCCGGCAAAAAAAGCCTTTTTCTCGATGCCATATTTTTCAAGGGGTGCAAGCCAGCCTGAGGCCGCTATCTGAGCAATCCAGCCGACATCCACCAGCATGACATCAGGGTCTGGCTGCTGCCCGCGAAGCGCCAGCAGAATCCCCTGTTTACGCTGCGCCGAGTCGGTTGTTTGCCGGATCAGCGTAACCGGGATACCGCTTTCAGCAGTAAAAGACGCCAGTATTTCCTCAAAAAAAGCGATCTCGTTGGGAGCGCCGCCGACCATAAACGATAGCCCGGGCCGCCTGGAACAACCAGAAAAAACAACCAGCAAGCCGGCAAGGAAAAACACAACGACAAACGCCAATATTCTCTTCTTTATAGATACATCATGCCTCTTTTTGGAAATTGGATAACAGCTATTTTTTCTGACATCCTCCAGCTTCATAGGATCCTGCATGGGTCATGCCGTCATATAGTTACGCACAATTCATTCGTTCGGCAAAACATTTTCGCAAAAATCTGCGGCTGGACCGCGTCCCGTTTCTCCGGTCACCATGACGTTTTAGGCTCTCTTTAAAAAAACCGATACCCAGAGAAATTTTAGCGGGTCAGGCATTAAAGAAGAACGGATTTCCCGGCCCGACAGCGCTTCATTTATTGACGTTCCATTGAACCAAAAATATGAATTGACCCGCTTAAATTACGGCTTTCCAGTTTCCTGTTCGTATAACATGCAGTTGGATTCCTTGTCAAAGATACGCTGAATTTCGAGGATATCTTAATTATTGACTAAATCCAGAACTTTTGTTTTTTATTAACCATTACACGGACAGCACAGTCAGTTGCGTCTGGAATCCGGCATTATGTCACCCAGTGGGGAAACAAAGAATGGATTAAACTTGGCTATTGGTGAAGCGCACAAAACGATACACCCGGCAGATTAATTTTCGTGAAGGTTGGCAAGGCCAATTACGGCAGGAGTCGAAGGCCATTGACCCCGACGCAGCCATCACCAGAATTACCCACGGAAATTGTCACGCCATTGTATCGCCACAACATCGCAGATTTTTCTCAGATAACCCTCTGGCATAGATAGGTTTTAATACCGTATTGTATTTTGGACACGATTTCAACCGGAGTTCCGGGTCTGTATGCATATGTGGCAGCGTACCTCGGAAGATCACAGCTTTGATCAAATGTTTTGACGACCACTGCTCGGATCGACTATTGTTAAAGATACCAGACATAAGCATGAATATAAAATCAGAAAAATACTTTTAAACAATGCAATTATTTTAAAATGTTATCTATCCGAAACAGTGATGAGCCTGTAATTATGAATACTTATAAAGTTGGGTTGGTGCTAGGAAGCGGAGCCTCTCGTGGTTGGGCACATATCGGTGTCATCGAGGCCCTTCAGGATGCGGGTATCCCGATTCATCTTGTGGCAGGGTGCAGCGTGGGTGCCCTTATAGGCGCGATCTTTGCTAGTGGCGGCCTGGAGCAGTTGAAAAAGTTTGTAATTGACATGGACGGTGAAAGCATATTCTCGTTTTCAGACTTGAGCTTTATCAGATCAGGACTCTTAGACGGCGATAAAAAGCTTAAAGAACTCTTCTGCATGCATAGCGATAAAAAAGATTTTGAGGAATTGGGGATTCCTTTGAAAGTTGTTGCTGCGGACATGCATAGCGGCGACCAGGTTATTTTAGATTCCGGAGACCTGCTCAAAGCGCTTCGAGCGTCCATGTCTTATCCGGGTCTTTTTGCACCGGTATTCCACAAGAGACGATGGTTAGTAGATGGCGGGCTGGTTGACCCGGTTCCAGTGGGGGTTGCCAGGGCTATGGGTGCTGATATTGTGATTGCCGTTAATCTGGATTCTGAATTGATATCACGTAAGCGCCACCAGAAAACTGAGGATGATCCAGAAATAAAACCCCCACTGGTTCGAAACGACTTTTTAAAAAATCTAACGGCCCGATATGAGGCCGCGGAAAAAATAATCCGGAACCGCCTGGAACTTCAGAAAAAAAGGGAAGCAACAACGCCCGGGACTTGGCAGGTTATCAACGCCTCAATACAAATCATGCAGGATCGAGTCACACGGGTTAATCTTGCGGTTAACCCACCGAATATTTTAGTTACACCCCGCCTGGGCGACCTCAAACTACTGGAATATGATCAAGTTGAGCATGCAATCGAAGAAGGATATATTGCTACCCAAAACAAGATCAACGACATAAGAATGCTTCTGGATGCACAAAACGCCTTGAAAGCATTTTGAGTTAGTAAAAAATGAGAAAATCGTTTCAATCGGCAAAATCATGACGTAAGAATTTTATGTTATAACCCCCGGGGACATCCATCAATTATAACGTTCTGTTGCCCAGGCATAAATCGATATGGCTGAAAGCATAAAAGAAATTTTCAAACGAAAGCTTGTTTCTGTCGGGTTTGTGCGGACCATGGGTCTTTTCGGTGCCACCACCCTGGGGATCGGTGCGCTGATGGGAGCCGGTATATACGTGCTTATCGGGCTGGCTGCAGGCGCTGCCGGACCGGGAGCATGGCTCTCATACCTCATCTGCGGCCTTTTAAGCCTTCTTTCCGTTTCCGTCTTTGGAGAACTTTCCCGCAGGATACCTCTTTCCGGCGGGGGGTATGCCTTTGTTTACAGTGTGCTGGGAAGCTTCTGGGGGTTCATTACCGGATGGCTTTTGGCGCTGGGGAGCATATTTGCCTGCGCCATGTATGCAACCGGTTTTGCTTATTATGCCACGACCATTTTCTCCCCGGATGTCCCCAAACCCCTTTTAAAATCGATCGCACTTGCCGTCATTTTCCTTCTAACGATGCTCAACTGCCGCGGGACCAGGAGCGGGGACAGCATCCAGAAAATTCTGACGTGGGGAAATCTGCTGGTGCTTGCAATCCTGATCGGGCTGACCGTGCCCGACGCGGATCCGAAGCTGATGCGACCTATGTTTCCAAAGGGTATGGAAGGCATCGGCGGTGCCATTGCCATCATCTATGTGTCTTTTTTCGGATACCAGCTCATTGCCAACAACGCTGAAGAAATCGTTGATCCGGAAAAGACCGTTCCCATGGCCATGTTTCTGTCCATGTTCGTCAGCCTTTTATTCTACATTGCCGTAGCGCTCATATCGGTCATGGTCATCCCCTGGGAAATGCTCGCTGAATCCAACGCGCCACTGGTCATCGTCGCCATGAAGGGCATCGGGAAGTCGGGATGGCTGCTTGTTGCAATGGGGGGTGTTTTTGCCTCAGCCGCCGCCCTGAACAGCACCCTGCTTTCCCAGGCAAGGCAAATCTTTGCAATGGGCAAGGACAGGCTTTTTCCTGCCATCCTGGGACGGATTCATGAAGTGAGCAGAACGCCCCGAGCCGCCCTGTGGATCGGCGGGACAGTGACGCTTGCAGCGGTGCTCCTCGGGGAACTCACGTTCATTGTCAAATCGGCGAATTTTTGTTTCATGGTTTCCCTGTTGCCGGCATCTCTGGCCCTTCGCAAATTGTACCGATCAGCCGAATCATCTGAACCTGTACACTTTTTCAAACGGTATATTCCTGAGGCCGCACTTATTGCCAATCTGCTGCTTCTTTTCACGCTGGATTGGGTTTCCATTATCTTCGGTCTGAATCTGATAGGGGTCGGGTTTGTCATCTATCTTCTTTATTCGCGCAAACGTGAGATCCGAAGCCGCACCGGGATGAGCGTGGTATTGACAGAGCAACCCAAAGCGAAGCTTCTGACTGGGATGAAACTCCTTGTCCCCATTGCAAATCCCCAGACCCTGCCTTCCCTTTTTTCCCTCAGCGCAGCCCTGCTTGCCGGTGTCGAAGGAGAACTGGTCGTGCTGAATGTTGTTGCGGCCAGCGATCAGATTGACTTTCATTCCACACTGGCCGAAGCAGAGGATTCTCTGACCCTGCTGGACAAGGGCATTCAATTACCGGACTTGGCACAGATAAATATCAGGCCGGTGATTCGCGTGTCGCGCAGCCTGCCCAAGGGAATTGTTCATGCCGCCGAAGAGGAAGGCTGCAACATGATTATTATGGGCTTTGCTGGGGAGGAATCACTTCAGACCGTTAACCTTATGGATGAAGTCTTTTCACTGGCAAATACGGATATGGTTCTGCTGAAAGTCAGGGGGGAATTTCACCCCAAACGGATTGCCGTATCCCTTGGCGGAAGCAAGAATCTGAGCCTGATTGTCAGGTTGGCAGGAAATCTGGCGGATCGTTTTGACGGGCAGATTGATTTTTTTAATATTCTTCCCCCTGATTATACTGTAGCGCAAAAGGCTTATTCCACTCAGATACTGGCAGAAGCCATCAAGCAGCACATGGCAAAAGCCCTTTACAGGATTGAACTGGCCAGTTCCGACTCGCCGTTGGATTTTCTGGTTGAACGATCTGCTGATTTTGATCTTCTCATTGTGGGGGCCACCAAGGTCGGGTTCTTCGAAAGAGCAGTCATCGGGCCATTTTCCAGTCAAATTGCACGTCGCTCTCACTGCTCCGTTGCGGTCGTCAGGGTCGCCCAGACAGCGGAGAGGTTAGGAAAATCGATTATTCGAAGCGAGTAGCATGAAGAAACGGAGATTTGCGGTTCAGTTACATGGCTGTACTTGCAGGTGTCATCTTGAAGTAGCTTATCGAAAATATAAACGCATAAATAAATTATTACTGTTATTGGTGCATACTGGCATGTGCCTATCAATATGAAAAACGAATCTCATGAAAACCAATGTCCAATAACGGAATTCAGCACCGCTACAGCATGCTCTGAAATTCAAGAATATCTTGATATCCGCCGGCAGCGACGGTGGATTTTTCCGCGGGCCGCTCTGGTTGGGGCTTGTTCGGGCATCATCGCCCTGCTGTTCCGGGTCTCACTGACCGGCGCAGACGCCTTGAGAAACGGGTTGATTGCCTGGGCGCAGCACATGACGATGTGGGGCTGGGTTTTTCCTGTGATTTTTACGGCACTCGGAGCTTGGATTTCGGTAGCGCTGACATTACGCTATGCGCCGGAGACCAGCGGCAGCGGTATTCCACACTTGGAAGCCGTTCTTCAACGCTTACGCATCCTTGAATGGAAGCGCGTTCTTCCAATTAAATTTATCGGGGGCATCCTGGCAATCGGAAGTGGGTTGACTCTCGGCCGCGAAGGCCCCACGGTCCAGATGGGCGGCGCCATAGGTGATGCCATCTCACGCCTGCTAAAAGTGTTGCCGAGGGAGCGTCTGACATTGATTTCAGCCGGAGCAGGCGCCGGGCTGGCCGCTGCGTTCAACGCTCCCCTATCAGGGCTTGTATTTGTGCTCGAAGAAGTTCGGCGCGACTTTCAACCGATTGTTTTTGGCGCAGCCTTCATCGCGGCGGCAATCGCCGACATCGTCGTGCAGATGGGGTCAGGCCAGTTCCCTATTTTTTCAGTTCCCAGTTATCCGGCTCCTCCCCTGGCTTCCCTGCCGATATTCGCTTTATTGGGACTGGCAACCGGCGTGTTCGGCCTGCTCTTCAATCGCAGCCTGCTGTACGCGCTTGATATTTATGAACGGTTGCATCGTCGCATGATTCTTCCCGCTGCTGCAATAACCGGCGGTGCGATCGGACTGATTGGCTGGTTCAATCCTATCGCAATCGGCAGCGGACACAGTCTGGCTGAGAGCGTACTTAAAGGAGAATTACTGCTTAGCGCGATCCCGCTTTTTCTTGTCATTCGTTTCTTAACGACCATCACCAGTTACGGAAGCGGTGCACCCGGGGGCATATTTGCGCCGTTACTCGTATTGGGCGCACTGATCGGTCTGGCCGTCGGACAAATTTCCCACAACCTGGCGCCCGGTAGCGTACCGGTCCCGGCCGTTTTCGCCGTAGTTGGCATGGCCGCCTATTTTGCCGCCATCGTACGCGCTCCGCTTACTGGCATTATGCTCATCGTAGAAATGACGGGCGATTATTCCCTGATGCTGCCTTTGCTGGTAAGTTGTTTCTGTGCGTATGCCACCACTGAATTTCTTAACGATTTGCCGATTTACGAAGCTTTGCTGGAACGCGACTTGAAACACGGCGGGGATGCACTCCTCTTGAAAGAGCCTGTGGTTGCGGACTTCATTGTCCAGCCGGATTCCCCTTTTGCCGATCGCGAAGTTCATTCTCTTGGACTTCCATCCGGGTGTATTCTCATCCGTTGCTCGGACGGAAAACGCGAATGGGTGCCGAAGGCAAACACTCGCCTGGAGTCACATATGCGTATTACAGCATTAATTTCGCCGGAAATTTCCAATGGCCTTGAGATCCTGCGTCAGGGTTGTGGGACACCTGACGGCAGTAAAGCAAATACATGATGGCGTGGCTCGCGCATTGATGCCAATTCTGTAATTCCGGAGACATCCATGATAAGTAGCGTCAAGAAAATAATAATACCTATCCTCCCCAGATTGCAGATTTACAATAGGAAAAACAAGCAATGGAAATGTCGGTGAAGTATTATTATGCCGTCATGGGCTGGGTCCTCTGGTGCACCCTCCACAGCACCCTGATCTCCATTACCGTGACGGAATATATAAAAAGGAAGATGGGGGGCAGCTTCCGATATTACCGCCTTATTTTCAATGCAGTGTCTGTCGCGACGCTGATTCCCCTCATATACTATTCCCGCATGATTCGTGAAGCACCCGTATTCTTTTGGGAAGGCCCCTTTGCGATTATTCAGGTTCTCCTGTTTGCGACCGCCCTCTGTCTGTTTGTTGCCGGAGGCAGGCATTATAGCTGGGCACAGTTTAGCGGGGTTGCCCAGATCCGGTCGGATAAACCGGATGGTTCCCTTTGCGAATGTGATACTTTCGTTGTGTCGGGCATTCACCGGATCATCCGGCATCCCTGGTACCTGGGAGGCATGATGATCGTATGGGTGGAGAATCTGAGCGTCTCGACAATCCTGATCAACATCATCATCAGCGTCTATTTTATTGTCGGATCCATTCTGGAAGAGCGGAAACTGGTGCGCCAGTTCGGCGAAAAATACCGGGAATACCAGCAGACCGTATCCATGCTCTTCCCCTGGCGATGGCTAAAATCGAAGATTTAAACGGCTGATGATGCCAACAGAAAAAAGATCCTTGGAAGGGGGGCTATCCCATTGACGAGAGGGGAGATTATCATTATTCATCCTGAATGAAAGGTAGTTATTGGCATGAACAGAATATGTCGAATTTAATTCCGCTCTGTATTTTCCTCAGGCAGCTCATATTTGATAACTACTGCTAACTTCAGGCAAAGGCACAGGCCCATGAACAAATACATCAAATACCTATTGGCGGCACTCGCCGCAACAGGAGTGCTCGTTGTCCTTCTGATAGTGGTCGTTTCACTGGTGATCAATCCCAATGATTACAAGCCGCATATCGTGCAGATGGTTAAGGAGCAAAAGCAGCGAAAACTGACTCTCGCCGGCGATATCAAGCTGACTTTTTTCCCCATGCTGGGGCTGGATCTGGGCCGGGCTTCGGTAAGCGAATTCCGGGGCGAAAAGGAATTCGCGTCAGTGGAAAGCGCTCGCCTTTACCTGTCCTGGTGGCCGCTGCTGAGAAAGCAGCTGGTCGTGGACCAGGTGCGCATTGAAGGAATCCGCGCCAATCTGGTACGTTTCAAGAATGACACGACCAATTTTGACGATCTGCTGAAAAAGGATGCGGAAGACAACCAGATCATGTTCGATATTGACAGTGTATTGATCGACAACAGCGCTCTTTCATTCCGGGATGAGACGGAAGGGCGCCAGTTTGCATTGAGCGACATCAAAATCAAGACTGGTCGCCTCGCCAATGGCAAGCCCACCGAGGCTGCCGCGGATTTCAGTCTGAAGGGTGATAATCCGCAAGTCAATGTACGCATCCATATGATTTCCGGTTTGACTTTCGATACTGCTGCCGGGCGGTATGCCGTAAAGGACATGACTCTTGAAATCCAGGGCGAAACGGCAGGAGGGGAAATAGGGATAGTGGCAAGCATCCCCTCCCTTGCAAGCGACCGCCAGTCGCTCAAGGCGGACGCGCTGAAGATCGAATTGAGCGCCAGGCAGCCAGGCGGAAAGTACAAGGGCGAACTGTCCTTGTCACTGATCGGCAATTACGAAGACAATCTCTTTTTATTGTCCGCTGTGAAAGGCAACCTTGCGGCAGGCAATGCGAAAATGTCCGGCGGAGGCATGAATCTTGATATTGCCGGCTCCGCACAACTTGATCAGCGGCATAAGCAAGCGATGGTGGACCTGACCTTGCATCTGGACGAGAGCAATATCAAGCTTAAAGCCGGCGCAAGCCCTTTCTCCGACCCGCACATCGCACTCGATCTTGACATTGACCGACTCGATGCCGACCGCTACTTGCCGACCCAGACGCCGGAGAATCCGGCCCAACCGGGAAAGCCGTTCGATTTCTCGATTCTGAAAACACTCAACGCCAACGGCAGCGTGCGAGTCGGCGGCCTCAAGCTGTATAACATCAAGGCAGGCAACGTAGCGATAGAATTTAAGGCAGGTGGAGGGAAGCTGTCTGTCAGCCCGCTGACTGCAGAACTCTACCAGGGAACCACAAGCGGAGCCATGTCGCTGGATGCAGCAGACCAGAGGATCACTGCACGGCAGAACATAATTGGGGTCAATATCGCCCCGCTGCTGAAAGATGCCTTGAACCAGAACATTCTAGAAGGCAGGGGAAACGTAAATTTTGATCTTGTCGCCAAAGGCGATACCGTCAGCGCCATGAAAAAAACATTGCAGGGCAAAGCAGGCCTCAGCCTGCGCGACGGCGCGGTAAACGGCGTCAACATCCCGGCAAGGTTGCGAGAAGCCCAGGCAGGGTTGAGTGTCCTGAAAGGTGAAAAAGTACAGACCGCCAACATGCAGGAAAAAACCGATTTCTCCGAGCTTTCCGCCAGTTTCAACGTAAATCGCGGTGTGGCACATAACAAGGATCTTTCAGCCAAATCTCCCCTGCTGCGCGTATCCGGCAACGGCGATATCGACATCGGCGCTGAATTGCTGAATTACCGCATCCGAGCCACCGTGGTGGGCAGCCTGGAAGGGCAAGGAGGCCGCGAACTATCGGCACTCAAGGGCGTGACGGTGCCGGTGCGAGTCACTGGACCCTTCGCCGCACCCGAGTTGGCGTTCGATTTCGATGCCCTGATCACAGAGAGCATGAAGAATGAGATCAAGATCCGCGCCGCCGACGTGCTGAAGGAAGGCTTTAAGGGACTGTTCCACTAAGCCGGGTCAGGTTTCACCGTCTACCGGAACGCGACTGCTTGGGTATTTTGGATTTTAGCACATACTGACAAATAAATAACCAGGCTCAGGAACTGCATGACAACATGGAGCAACCTGCCCGGTGGCGCGCCCAGTCGGGGCGTTTTTCCGCAAATATTTCTTTTCCAGGTTGTTCGGAATAGGGGTGACGAAGCAGATCGAGCAACTCGACGATCCGGGAAAAATCCCCGGCTTCGGCCTTGTCAATCGCCTCTTGAGCCATATAGTTGCGCAGGACATATTTCGGATTCACGGCGTTCATTTGCAGACGCCGTGTTTCTGAGGACGCATTATCCTTTTGCACACGGGCGATATATCCGCGCAGCCAATTGCCGATGAGCGCCTTGTATTCCCCGGTTACCTGTCCGGGAATGTAATAGGCTTCCTTCAGCGGGGCCATTAGGGTGTCGACACTGACGTCGGCCGCTTCAACGGATATGTCCAGCTCGGCAAGCCTTCGGTAAAATATCGTCATGTCTGTCTCGATTGACGGCAAAATTGAGAGAAGTTCTCCGATCAGCACTTCATCCGTTTGGGGCTCAAAGGCGGTTAGGCCCAGCTTCCTGGCCATCATGGTTTTCCATTCCCGCTGATAGTGTTCTGCGAAAAAATCCACTGCCTGCTGCAGGGGTTTTGCATTCTGGATCAACGGATAAATAGCATTTGCCAGTTGCGCCAGATTCCAATGGGCGATCTGGGGCTGATTGCCGAATCGATACCGCCGGCCGGCCGCATCGGTGGTGTTGGGCGTCCAGTCGGGATCGTAATTGTCCAGCCACCCGTAGGGGCCGTAATCCAGCGTGAGACCAAGAATGGACATATTGTCCGTATTCATCACGCCGTGTACAAAACCGACGCGCATCCACGCTATGATCAGGTCGGCGGTTCTGCGGCACACCTCCTCGAACCACTGAATATAGACGGTCGGCGACGGTTCGCCAAGATGGGGGAAATCAGTTCGGACAGTGTAATCCATCAGTTGTTTCAAGATGTGAATCTCGCCTCGGGACGCAAATATCTCGAAACTGCCGAAACGGGTGAAGGATGGCGCAACGCGGCACACCACCGCGCCCGGTTCTTCTCTGGGATGGCCGTCGTAAAACATGTCCCGCTCGACTGGCTCCCCGGTTGCAATCAGGCTTAGCGCCCGGGTGGTGGGCACCCCCAGATGAAACATGGCCTCGCTGCACAAAAACTCCCGCACGGATGAACGCAATACCGCCAGACCGTCCGCTGTTCGGGCGTAGGGCGTGGGGCCGGCGCCCTTGAGTTGCAGCGCCCACCGCTCTTGGCGATGGTTGATGATTTCGCCAAGATTGATCGCACGCCCGTCGCCAAGCTGACCGGCCCAATTGCCGAACTGATGACCGCCGTAACAGGTGGCGTAGGGATCCATTCCCGGCAGCAGGCTGTTTCCGGAAAACACTTGAACAAACTCCGGGGACTCGCAGACTTCGGACGAAAGATCAAGCAGCGCTGCCGCTTCCTGCGAACAGGCCACCAGTCGGGGAGCCGAAACCCGGGTCGGATTCACCCGGGAATAGCACGATCCCGTCACCTGGCGCCGCCGGTTGATGCCCTCGGGGTCGGCCGGCAGTTCACGGGTGAAACGGTTGTCAAAGGTCAGTGACGCCAGCGTGCCGTTCCTAAGTTGGGTATTCATGATGTCAGATCTCTTCAAAGGGTGCCTGTTTATCTTTTGCCTATAATTACATTATAAGCACTAAAAAGGCTTTTTCTTCTTAAAATGCAGGGTATTTTTTATATAACATCGGCATTTAATTGCCTTGATCATCCTTTCGGACACTTTGAAGCGTCATTTTTTTGACATTCCCTTTAAAAAAAGGCGGATTTGAGTTCACGCATTTTTCTATCGGTCTATCAGGCTAAGAACAGCCGGCCAGAGTTGACTTTCCTTTCTCTGGAAGGACTTGAACTGCGTTTGCTCCTGTCTGACCGGCTGAAAATCCTGAGAGGCGTTTCCAAATACTTCTATGATGCCCGCGCCCCCCTTGCTGAATCCAATGACAATTTGATCTCCAGAATCCGAGTCCAAACGACCGCAGGCAGGGCGGACTTCCGCACCTGCGGAAAGAAGACTCTGCTGCCAGGCGATATGCCGGGTACTGTTCTGCACCAGGTCAAACCCCAGTATTTCGAACCGGCCTGTGCCCTGTTTGCCCAGACCCAGCACGATTTCATCCTTGCCGTCGCCGTTGACATCCCCGCAGGCCGGCCAGCTCTCCCCGTTGATACGGTTATAGTCCGGCCAGCTGATCACGCCCCAGCCGCTGGCGTCGCTTTGGCTGGAATCCCGAAGATCCGCACTCCCGGCCGATGTGTAATCAAAGATGAAAAAGACGCCGCCCGGGATATCCGGGTTGCCGCTGACCGGCCCCAGTCCGACGATCACCTCTTTCGTGCCGTTTCCGTCCAGATCGCCGCAGGCAGGCCGGGTCTCGCCGTTGCCCCTGTTGTAATCCTGCCAGCCGGTCTGCAGCCACTTGACATGTTTCAGCTGGTGATCCACCAATTTAAACCCCTCCAGGCGGCCCTCTCCTCCGGGACCAAGCCCGACAATGATTTCATCGATGCCGTCTCCGTCGATATCGCCGCAGGCAGGCCGGGTCTCGCCGTTGATTGCATTGTACTCCGGCCATTCCACCTGGCCCCAGGCCAAGACCGAATAATCGTCATCGAGCACCGCAAAATACCCGCCGGGGATGCCGGGAGCACCCTGTACCGGTCCCAGCCCCACAACGATTTCATCCAGGCCGTCGCCGTCAATGTCTCCGGTGGCGATCCGCATTTCTCCGCTGAGATTGTTGTACTCCGGCCAGTCAATATGAACGGGAAGCGCTGCCTGGTTCCCCTGGGGATCCAGCACTTCGATCCACCCGCCGCTGCCAGGAAGCACGCCGCTGCCGGCAAGAAGACAGCTGCTGGAAACAATTTCAGGCTGCTGAAGGAGGCTGCTGCTGGCCAGAAGTTGGCTGGAAGAAGCTGTCCGGGAATGCCGGGTGACCGTTCTCAACGATCTATTATTATAAGGGAACCAATTTCTTATAATATTCTTGTTTCGAATGCGGATATCTGCGAAGCTGGCCGAGATGGTGTGATTGGCACCTACACTATAAAATGTATAACTGGTAACCGCTCCCACGGATACCCCGTCAACCGTTACTGAGGATACCTTGTAATTGGCAGACGGCGTGATGGTAAATGTCTGGTTGGTGCCTGAGTTCACCGAAACCGAGCCCGAGGGTGAGATGGCGCCATTTGTGTCTGCGGAAGACGTGATGGAGTAAGTGGCTGGGGAGGTGATGACGGTTCTGGAAGTAAAGCTGGCAGAGAGGGTGTGATTGGCCGTTACATTAGAAAATGTACAGGTGGTGACCGCTCCCAAGGATACTCCGTCAACTGACACATCAGAGACTTTGTAATTGGCTGCCGGCGTAATCGTAAAACTCTGACCCATGCCGCGACTGACCACTACCGCACTGGAAGGACTTATGGTTCCGTTGGCACTCTGCGCAGGCACCAGTGTAAAACATTCCAGTTCTGCAGAAAACGCGCTTTCGTTGTGGTTCGTATCATAGGCCGTGACTGCCAAATAGCAGTTTTTCCCTTCTTGAATGCCTGTCAGGGTGTACTGAGTGGTTTTTCCGACATCCACCGGCACACCGTAGGTTCGGGAAGCCGTTCCATAATACAGTTTATAACCGGCCACGCCCGGATCGGTATTGGCATCCCAGGCCAGTGTCACCTGTGCTGCATGGGCCTGGGTACTACATGGCCCAATAGAGATCAACATAATCAGACAGACAAGAAGAGAAAATAATGGTATAAAACCAGTGCAAAAACGTGGAACGGAATCTTGATAACTCATAAAAAACCTCCTAAATACTTTCCGTGCAAAAGCATAAAGAACATGCCTGTTCGCACCCGGTATCCCTGCTACCTTATTCCATAAAGGAACTTAGGCCAGAAGTTTTGCGTCCCAGCCTTTCGGCTGGTTTGCCTTTACAAAACGAGCCTAACGGCTCGATGGGATAGACTGGAGCTGGAAGTCTTTTTTTGATTAAAAGTTTCCCAATACCTTTTATTATTGAGAGATGACTTTAGTTTTTTCACCCTCAGCCGATCCCTTTGAGTTGTTACACGATTTACCCTGATTGCCTGCAATCAAAATTCATGCCAAAATATGAGCTCAAAACATATAAGTTATATCAATCTGGAATATATCAATTTTCGAAATATTTTTTGAGATCGGCCGACCGACTTGAATATTATCAATTGGTGTGATTTTGAATTGACCTGTACATAGCCTTCTCGGTCTGCTCCCAACAGCTTGTCTCAAACATGCTGCATCGGCTCGTTAGATGATATATCCCGGAATAAAAGAGCCAGCAGACCAATTAAACGACTGCTATTTAAATGCAAAATATCGACGGGAAATGGGTGGGACGGCAGGACATACATAACATATTTAGCTTATGGCGATATTGAGGGGAGTTCTGGGCAGAGTAGTGAACTTGGCAGTTAAAGTTAAACCCGCTATGACAATCTGAAGACCGGGCAGGAACTGCACGACATCATCGAACAGTCTAGACGGAAAACACTTTCTATTCCATCATCAGGTAGGTTTCGGCGTGTTTCAGATAGCGGTTTATCTGCTCCTTCTGCCAGGCCTCGTCTTTCCCGAGTTCCCCGGCCATCACGCGGGCCACTTCGGGCGCGGCGTCCATGCTTGCCCGGGCATCCAGGATCAGAGAACGGGTTCTTCTGGACAGCACGTCATCCAGAAAAAAAGCCATCTCACTTCTGACCGCCCATACCACTTCTGAAAAACGGTAGGGAAGGCGTTCGTGGATGGTTTTATCAAGCCAGGGATCTTTATCTACAAGCCGTTTTATGTATCTGGCGTTATTCCCGTACAATGCGTAAGGAGCGTTTCCGTCATCGTCCATGGACCAGCCGTTGAGGCTCAGGTTTCGCGTCCGCGATTTTCGCGGATCAAGGCCGCCGACGGGAATTGCGGCATCAATGGTATCCTCACCCATTTTTCGGTAGGTGGTCCATTTACCGCCGGCAATGGTGATGAGCCCGGAAGGAGATACGTTCAGATGGTGATCCCGCGCCAGGGCAGCTGTGTTTTTGCTGTTTCCGGTGTTGATCAGGGGCCGGATGCCGGCAAATGCTGAAAGGACATCACCAGCCACCGGATCCTTGGTGAGGTATTTCGCCGCGTGATCCAGAAGAAAGGACAGTTCTTCCTTGAAGGGAACAGGCTCGAGGACGGGTTTATCGATAGGCGTATCCGTGGTGCCTACGATCACCCGGTCATGCCAGGGCACGGCGAAAAGAACCCTGCCGTCTTCGGTATGGGGGACCAGAATCGCTATATCTCCGGGCAGGAAGGATTTGTCCAGAACAATGTGAACGCCCTGACTGGGAGCGATGATATCTTCATGATCCTTTGCGTCCAGTCTTAAAATGGCATCCACGAAAATACCGGTGGCGTTCACCACTGTCCTGGCCATCACCTCATATTCCCTGCCAGTCAAGTTGTCGACCGCAACCACACCGCCGACAAGACCGCTTGATTTAATCAGAGATGTCACCCGAGCGTAATTGAGCACGCAGGCCCCCAGGTCTTCGGCAGTCTGGGCCAGGGTCACGGCCAGTCTGGCGTCGTCAAACTGGCCATCGTAATAGATGACACCGCCTTTCAGATCCCGGGGCTCGAGGGTCGGCATTTTTTCAAGAACCATTTCCCTTGAAAGCACCGTGGATTTTTCCAGACCCAGTTTTCCCGCCAGCGCATCGTAAACCTTCAGGCCAACCCCATAAAAAGGCCCTTCCCACCAGCTGTAATTGGGGACCATGAACGACTGATGGTGAACCAGATGGGGGGCGTTTTGCAACAGAAGCCCGCGTTCATGAAGGGCTTCAAGAACCAGGGAAATGTTTCCCTGCTGAAGGTAGCGGATACCTCCGTGGATCAGTTTGGTGCTGCGACTTGATGTCCCCTGCGAAAAATCCCCCTGCTCGAGAAGCAGTGTGCTGTATCCCCTGGATGCGGATTCAACGGCAGCGCCGAGTCCGGTCGCGCCTCCGCCGATCACCAACACGTCCCAAATCTTCGATTCCCTATCAAGCCTTGCCAGCATTTCACTGCGAATCATGATATTCTCCTGAACCCTCCGGTGAATCCGTGGTGTCATAACGGATATTCCGCATGATCCATTCCTTTTGACCTGCCCTCTTTCATCGCTCCGTTTCTATTTAACACTTCCCGCAATTCTGCACAACCTGAACCCAAACACTCTTTTTTATGAAATGTGCGATATAAAATAAATGTGTACAGAAATTCCTTTATGAAATATGTTCAGCGTTCGGCTTGCCGTTTTTCCGGGCGGACCGGCGATCGGGAACAAGATATGGCATCGCCTGCCGATTTTTCTGAAAAACAGCAGAGAGGGAACCGTCATTTCATGAAAAAGTGGCTAACAAACTGGCGGCAGCACAGCCGGTACCGTGAAGTGGCCAATGTGTGCGTCCCGCTTGTCATGGGAACTGCCGCCACCACGATAATGGAGTTCACAGACAGGGTTTTTCTGGCCAATTACAGCCTTGACGCCATCGCTGCCGCCATGCCGTCGGGAATCGCCGCATTTTTGTGTCTGGCCTTCTTTGGCGGTGTGGCCGCCTATATTTCCGTTTTTATCGCGCAGTACCAGGGGGCCGGGGCAAACCGGCGGATCGGCGCTGCATTCTGGCAAGGCATCTATTTCAGCATGGCTGCCGGCAGTGTTCTGGCCGTATCCTCCTGGTTCATTTCCGGACCGATTTTTTCGCTTGCCGGGCATCCTTTCCCCATTCAAGTCCTTGAGACCACCTACTTTAAAATATTGTGCCTGGGGTCCGTGTTTCACATCGGCATCCATGCTCTTTCCGCTTTTTACACCGGCAGGGGAGTAACCCGGCCGGTAATGGTCATTACCTTCATGGGCATGTTGTTCAATATTCCCCTGGATTATTTGCTGATAAACGGCATCTGGATCTTTCCGGAACTTGGCATCGCCGGCGCCGCCATTGCCACCGTATCCTCGTGGGCACTGATGGCGTTTCTGTTTTCGATGTTGATTTTCACCCCGGCCAATGAAAAAGACTATTCGGTAATGACCAGCCGCCGGCTTGACCCCGATCTGTTCAAGCGGCTGATGCAGTATGGCGTTCCCGGTTCGATGCAGTTCTGTCTGGATGTCTTTGCCTTCACCTTTTTTATTTTCATGGTGGGGCGGATCGGCGCCCTGGAGCTGGCAGCAACAAGCATTGTGCTGTCCATCAGTTCCATAGCATTCATGCCTGCCATGGGCTTTTCCCTTGGGATCAGCACGCTGGTGGGTCAGGCGCTCGGCAGAAAAAGTCCGGATGAGGCCAGATACGCCACCTTCAGCGCCATTCATTTCCTGTTGTTGTACACCCTGATAGTGGATTTATTTTTCATCATTGCACCGGAAAAGGCGCTGTTACTTTTTATGCTTGACGGCCAGGCCGCCGGGCATACAGCGGCCATCATGGAAATGGGTCGGAATCTGCTGCACATTGTCGCCGTTTATCTTTTCATGGATGCCTTGTACATGAGTTTTGTCGGGGTGTTAAAAGGCGCCGGGGATACCCGCTTTGTCATGTGGAGTATCGGCGGCGCAAGCCTCTGTTTTATGATTGTTCCGCTTTATATCGGCATCCACATACTGAAACTGGGTGTTTTCTATGCCTGGATGTGCGTTCTGGCTTTCATCACTTCCCTGTTTTCGCTGTCACTCTTCCGCTACCGGCAGGGCAAATGGAAGCACATGCTGGTAACGGAAAACGCACCCCATTTGGGAAAAGAAGCTCAACTGATCAAGCCGGTGTCCTGTTAACTGCTCCATACCCGTTTGACAGGTCCTGGAACAGGCGGCTGAACACAAGCTTCCTTGCCGATTCTATAACAAACGCGTGACATGGCGTAACCAAATGCATATAATGGAACCGTAGCAGGAACAAATTCAGCGGCGTATCTTACGTTCATTTCCCCGCATCTTGCGCGGATGAGTCTAAATTTATTATCAGCCTGAAGAACAACTATCAGTGCATCAAAATGCGAATAAGAGAAGCCACTCCCGAAGATCTGTCAACGATTGCGATGCTTGTCAGTGAATCCAATAAAGATGTAGCGCTGAAATTCGGCTTGAACGCCGAGAACTGTCCCAAGCACCCATCGTTCTGCACGGAAAGCTGGGTCGAAGCCGATCTGGCCCGCAATGCGGCTTACTTTATCCTCGAAGAAAACGCCTTGCCAGTCGGCTGTGTTTCATACGAAAACCCGAGCTCCGGACTTGCGTATCTGAACCGCCTGTCGGTCCTGCCATCGCATCGCAACCACGGAGCGGGCACCCGTCTTGTTCAGCACGTCATTCGCCATGCCTTGTCTGCATCAATTCAGACCATCAGCATCGGGGTAATTGGCGAGCACACTGAACTGCAGCGCTGGTACCGCAGGCTCGGCTTCAAGGACGGCGAAACCAGGCGATTTGACCACCTGCCGTTCTCTGTAAAGTACATGACCTATACGCCCCACGGCAACCCGTTTCCAGCCAAGATCTAACGGAATGCTCCATAACTCAAGAAATGCGTTTATAAACTTGATTCTAAGGAAAGCAATATGAACAACTGCTTGATATTGATTGATATCCAAAATGATTATTTCCCCGGCGGTGCTATGGAGCTTGTCGGCATCGAAGAAGCCGCAGCCAACGCCCGGTTTCTTTTGAACGACTTCAGAAAGACAAAATCATCCATCATACATGTCCGTCACATTTCCGCTCGCACCGGCTCGACTTTTTTCCTGCCCGAAACCCATGGGGCCAACATCAATCCAATCGTGGCACCAATAGGGGACGAACCGGTTATTACAAAAAACTTTCCAAACAGCTTCCGCAGTACTCCTTTGCTGGAATTATTGAATAATGAAAAACCGGACAATCTGGTTATCTGCGGCGCCATGAGCCATATGTGCATAGACGCAACAACCCGTGCTGCATTTGATCTGGGTTTCAACTGCATCGTTGCCGAAGATGCCTGCGCCACAAAAGACCTGATATACAAAAGCAGAACCATCAAGGCATCGGATGTTCACGCTTCCTTTATGGCGGCGTTATCCGCCCCGTATGCCAAAGTCATTCCAACACGGGAAGTCAGAGCATAACCCCGTCAAGCCTTGCCAATCACTCAGGCTGGTTTATATTGGTTGATAGGACACCCACTTTAGCGGAAAGGAGAACAGCGATGAACGATGAAAATAAGACCCCTGCACCACCTTCGGACCGCAGGTGCCCGGAATGCCGGGCCCTTCTCAAACCGCGTCGTGGCCGTAACCCCGACCCTTGTGATCTGGTCTGCGGTGGCTGCGGCAAGGAGTTCAACAGTTGCGAGATAGAAAAAGAGCCCGGCTGATCCGGAAATTTATGCCCCGGAACAATTGAAGATATGAGAGAAGAGCAACCGTTCTGTGAGATCATTCTCACGGCCTTTGGAGAGATGGGTATTGTCTGGTGGCAGGCAGCGACCGGGCCCCGCATCCGGCAAGCTTTTCTGGATAATGGCCGACAGGCTGTAGCGGAAATTGTCCAGCAAAAATACCCCGATGCCCGACAGCTTTCATCTCCAGGGATTGCCGAACTGGGAGATCGGATACAACGCTTTTTGGCGGGTAATACAGTTGTTTTCGATTTGAAGATGCTTGCCCTGGAAGTATGCAGGCCGTTCCAGCGCAAAGTTCTGCTGGCGGAATATGCTATCCCCCGCGGCTGGGTCAGCACGTATGGAAAGATCGCCACGCACATCGGGGTGGCTGGCGGCAGCCGGGCAGTCGGCCGGGCTCTGGCGGAAAATCCTTTTCCGATCATTATCCCCTGTCACCGTGCGGTAAGGTCGGATGGCGTGATCGGCGGCTATCAGGGAGGCAGTGAAATGAAGCGGGCATTGCTGGCGATGGAGGGCGTGGCATTCACGGACAGGGGTACGGTATCGATGCGGCGGGTTTATTATTAAACGGGAAGACAGCCATTCCATCGGTGCAATGGTGATTTCCCCGCAGCGATCATTCAAATCATCAACCTGTTAGACCCGTTCTGTTCCGTCAGGATGCTGCGGCAAATTTTTTGGGAAGCTCGTTGTCAATGACATAGATGCAGACTTCCTTGGCGCCCTGCTGGGTATAGCGGTATTTGCTGCAGAGATTGGATATCAGGAAGGCAACATCATTTCGAATGCGTTTATCGTAAGTTTTAAAATCATCGCCTTCATAGTCCTTGATGGCCATGCGGAAATTCTTGTTGTCCATAAAAGGATCCAGGGCTTTTTCCTTCAGATTGAAAACATAACGCTCGTGCAACGCGTCAAACAAATCGGTTTCCGTAATGGGTTTTTCCTCCATCAGGATTTCCTGGGTCAGCGTGCGGGAAGTATATTCCTTTTGAACATCCTTTCGGAACGACTGGCGTCTGGCCTGAACGGTTTTAGCTCCCAGCAGATGATTTTCAATGCTCCTGAAGAAATCCTCCGTGATTTCAATCCGCTCCCCGGTGTAGGCACAGATTTCCGTGGTATCCAGCTCGAAATTCACGGCAAACATATAATTCTGGATATCTTTTGAAATCTGCTCTTCGTTGAAATAATAGAGAGATTCCTTGACCTCCTGCAATACCGTGTAGTTATACATGTGAAGCAGCGCATCCAGAAACCCGGAAGGGATTGATCTGGCCAGATCCTTTCGAACATTGGTAAAATAATTATACAGGGCGTTCATGTTGATGAGGCTGTCTTCTTTCGTGCAGGTGGAATAAAACTCGTTAAAGATCTTGATGGCATCGCGGCCTGAAAAACCGATTATGCCTTCAAATTCAGATTCGGCAATGATCTTTCTTCTGCGCTGGGCTGTAAAGCGCTTTCGATCTTCTTCCGTCAGCCATGGCGGAATATATCCGGTATAAATCTCCATTTTCAGCAGTTGAAGATTGTCGTCACAAAAGAGGCGATATTTTTCAGGGCTTCCGATCCATTCCAGAAGCGCGTCGGACCGGGTTTTAAGCCTGGAGGAAATGATGACCCGAGCAAAATTGTGAAGGACTCTGGGAAGGAAGCACTCATCAATGTGTTTGCCGAAAATATTGCGGTAAATATTCACTTCCGTCTGAAGATCCAGAACATACGGGATGTTGATATAGGCGATCCGGTCGGAAAAAGATTGAAAGTCCTCAATGTTTTTCTTGTCTTCGGGATTCATGAGTGCGATGAACAGAGAATTGACATTTTCCTCGATGTCTTCAACCTTGTGAACCGCTTCGCTGATGATATTGTGGAGCTCGATCAGCCGCTCGATGTTGTGCGACTTGATATCCATCAAAGCGTAAATCCCGTTGTTGGCCTTTGCGTACTGTGAATAAATATACCTGACCTGGTTGCTGTCCTTCAGCAGACTGTTGATGCGGGCCTGCAGCATGGGATTGGTCAGGACATTCTGGCGCATGGGCCTGTCACCGGGATTGAATACGGTAATGCCTTCCCCGAGCCTGCGGTTGAACGGATAGGGCCGCGCATAAATCATCTCGAAAACCCGTGTCGGGCTTTTCAGTTTTTTAAGCAGCGCCTCGTACAGGGAACTGCAGATGGTGCAGGGGGTGTCATGAAACACCCACTCATATTCCTTTTCCGTAAACAGGTTCCACTTGAATTCATCATTTTGAAACAAATCGTCCAGAAACCCCCGGCGATAGTTTTTGGGAATCATGAGAATTGGATGATCGTGGCTCGGACAGGGAACTTCGACAAACGTCTTCTGAGAGGTGCCAGGAAGCATCCCCACCCGAAATTTTCTTCTCTTGCTGCTCACAGGAGTCATCAGATTCACACGAAGGGTCCGGACCAGCCTGCGAGAAGCGGCTGAGCAGGTGAAGCATCCGATCCATGACCGGCATGCTTTCTGGTTCAGCAAATCCGCCCAGATCCTTTGATACGAGCCGCCAGACGGTTTCATACCGGAAGCCTTCCTCGGTATTGGTGTATTCCTCGAATTTCTTCAGGAGATTGTTGAGAAACGTGCTTTTCCCGCATCCCGGCGGTCCGTCGAAAATGTAGATTTTATTCTGCTGCGCCCCACGCTTGAGCGCATCCACCTGATTGATCAGACGATTGGCAAACAACCGGTCCGCAAAAAACGGGTGATCCGAACCTTCAACAAAGAGCCTGGTGCAATCATAATTGACAAAATTAATCGATTCCGGATCATCCGGGTATTCATCCACGCCTTCTCCCACATATGTCGTCATCATATCATGAAACACCTGAAAGACATTTCGAAGCACCCTGGAAGGACGCACGGTCATGATTTTGATGAATTCCTGAAAGGGAATGGGGCCGCGCTGGTCCTGTTCGCTGATGAGCTTATCCAGGTGCTGAAGGGCAAGTTTGATATTTTCCATATCCTAACCCAGTATTTTTTTGGAAAGCTTGCGTTTTTCCATGGTATAGAGAATCCGCTGCCACTTGATTTCCGGTTCCGGAAGTTCATCCGGTTTCAGCTTTTTGCCGGCGGCATCGGCTTGCGGTGCCGGCGGGGATACGGAAATCACTTCACTGGTTTCGAGCTGAACCGGTCCGCCCCAAAGATATTCGATGCCCATCAGCGTATTGGCGATAAATTCCGTAACCAGCGGCTTTTCTTCAAACCGGTGATTCAGGTAAAGGGTGTTGTTGATGCGCTTTTCCGGCAGAATTTCAATAAACGGCGGGTGATAGAGCGTATCCATCAGCATACTGCGATAGTCCCTCGAGCTTTTCGGCTTTTCACATAATATTCCCAGACCATCCGCTCCTCATTGAGCCGTCTTCCGGCGACAAAAAGCTTGTTCAAGGTCATGAAATCCTGGTCCACGAATGTATTGATAAACGAAAAATCGCTGAAATTCTCCCGCACATGAAAAATGGATTCCAGGCCTTTGCCTGTTTTGGCGTCAAAATGGTCCCGCTGGATTTCATTTTCTATTTTCTGAAACAGATACGAAAATTTCCCCTTGTCGGCCATTATCTTCGATATACTGAAAGATGCGCATGCCAAGCGCATAAGGGTTCAGCCCCACCCGGGGCATGGAGGTGACACCGGCGTTTACTCTGGCAAATTCAACCTCGTGGCTTCGAATCCGCTCATCCTGAAGATAGAGTTTTTCGTGCCAGTAACTGGCCCAGCCTTCGTTCATGATCTTGGTCCGGATCTGCGGCTGAAAAAACAGGGACGTGTTCCGGACCACCTGCATGACCTGCTTCATCCACTGGTTCTCTTCCTTGTTGATAAATTCCGAATGTTCCATCAGGTACTGAAGCACATCGGCCCCGCGCTGCGGGTGACTGTTCCGGCTTTTGGCGAAAAGCGCCTCAAATTCGGGATATTTCCGGGTCGACATCCGAAAAAAACGTCTGCTCTCCCATCTCCCCATATGCCTGAACACAGGCGTTATAGGCGTCGATTTCCTTTATGAATTCGGGAATTTTAATTTTTCTGACATCCTGAAGAAACACATCGAAATAATAGTCCATTCGGCCGGACTGTCGTGAAACCGGCGGCCGGTGAATCCGGGAAAGATGATCGAAATAGCCGACCAGGTTATCCAGCCCCGGGAGAATTCGATGACATAATCCACCCACCTGTTTTTCTCGGCGCGCAGCTTGGCAATGGCGCGTTTGTCCGAGAGGGCCTGGCCGGTAAAATCATCATCCCAGGTATGGCGGAAAAACAGGTTGTTCTGAAAAAAATCGATATGGGCCAGCACATGATAAAAAATCATGACATTGAGCCAGTCCGGGTTATTGTCATTATAATAGGAAATGGCCGGCCGGGTATTGATGACGGTTTCGTAGGGATTGCCGGGATAGAGCTCGTATTTGCCCTTTTCCTTCAGAACTTCGACATCATGCACCCAATAATCATAGAGCGTGGGAATCATGACTTTGGGGGACAGCTCCAGAAGATCCCGGTTGGTGACGATGTATTCCAGGGTTTCATCCTGAAACCGCAGGCCGGCCTCTCTGGCCCTTTCCTTGCACCCTTCCATGATGTTTTTGGTATGCTGATCGATGAGTTCCATGTTTTCCTCATGAATCCAGCTACAGCACGGATTTGCCGGGATCGCTTCCGAACTTTGGATCCCTTGCTCATGACTTGCGCCTGGCGCTTCGCTGATGCACAATAAAGCCATGTCACGGATATTTTCTGTTCAGGAAATCAGGCGTTTGATGCCCTCGATCAGCCGGGGTTCATCGGCGTCTTTACTCATCGTGTCCAGGCGGATCAAGCTGGCCTTTGTGCTCAGAAGGTCGGATTTTTTCAGATACTGTTCCACTTCCGTTGAGCCGGATGCGCCGGTAGCCGTGTTCGGCGATGGTAATTCCCACCCGGCTGGTATAGGTCAGCATCTGGTTAATGGCGGGAATCGCCTCTTTGCCGTCGACGTCCCAGTCATCGCCGTCGGTTCCATGAAACACATAAATATTGTAATCCTGGGCCAGGTTTTCCTTGAGCACGATTTCATTGACCAGCTTGAACGCCGAAGCAACCTTGGTTCCGCCGGCGACCTGCGAATTATAGTAGGTATAAAAATCGGGCACTTCCTTGGCTTCGGTATCATGCAGGATAAAGCGGGATTCCACCTGTTTCTCGTATTGGTAGAGCAGCCAGGAATAAATCATGACATGCTGGGCAGACCACCAGTTCGGTGGGCTTTCCGGACATGGATCCGGAATAATCCCGAAGAAAAAACACCATGGCCTGGGATTCATAGTCTTTTTCCCGGGAGAGAATCCGGTAAATCTTATCGGCCGGGGATATTAGAAACGAGGCTAAGATCGATATCGGCGATATCTGGCACATTTCCCAGGTGGATATTGGTTTCCAGAATTCTTCTCAGCGTGGCCTTTTTGTCCAGGAACTGTCCGAAGCCCCGGTGCCTGTCGGTCATTTCGTAGGTATATCGGGTCAGGGATCGTTTTTTGCCTTTTTCCTTTAAATTGGGCAGTTCAAATTTTTCGGTAAGAATCTTTCCCAGGTCATAAGCGCTCGATTCCATTTCATGTGGACCGCCTTCTCCCTGACCCGGCCCCGCACCGCTGCCCTGCTGGGGCCTTACCGGCTCCTCCCCGATGACATCGCCTTCTTCTCCATCACCGGAGCCCCCTGCCGGGGCATCCTGTGAAGATTCCTTGACGTGTTGTCGTGGATCAGTTTTTCTTCAACCGTTGTGGGAACAACCACCACTTTGTCCTTGCCGCCCCTGCCCGGTTTGATCAGGCGGCCGACCCGGATCTTTCGCGGAAACCCGTCTTTTTCCCGATGCCTGTCCCGTTCCAGAAGATCGTCGATCGAGCGGAGCTGCATTGGCCATGCAGGTCTGCAGGGCCGGCATATTCTGGAGATCCGGAAGGTCGTGATATCCGTAAACAGTTTCAGGGTGACTTCGGGACGACGTAGAACCGATCCGGTCATCAGACAGGAGATGATCGTCTCCGGCTGACGAGATTTCTTCAAGCATTCGCTGTTCCTGGTCCTCGGTAAGTCCTCGGGCCTTTATCTGTTCATAGCTTCAACCAGTTCGGATTTCATGAAATCCTGCTCCTGAAGATGGATCGTCTAGTTTTCGTCTTCCTGGGTGCAGAAATATTCGATGGTTTTTTGCGCGCAGGTCTTGCAGTAACCAAGTTTGGTCAGCATGGTCTGGATCATGCGGTCGTAGAGTTTTTGATTTTCCTCATTGGTCCGGTTGGCCAGGGCCCGATCAGGCTTCCGGCGCCGGCGATGTCGGATTTGAGGCGGACATCGGTCACCGCCTTGACCAGCTCCAGGTTATCCATGAAATCATAATTGGGTTCAACGGAAATTTTCTGCCCGTAAATTTTGCGGATCGAGGTGCTGAATGTTTCCCGCTGTTCACGGGTTTTCAGGCCGAGCCGTTCTTCGACGCTATTGATATAGCGCTCATCGATTTTCAGGGCCTTCAGTTCTCCGGTCTGCGGATCCTTGTATTTCCACATTTTGTCCGGGCCCAGATTTTCCGCATCGATGCCGATGATCATGTTGACATAATTCATCACATCTTTCCGGATGGCCAGGGGTTCATCCATGTAGGCGTTGAACATTTCGGTCATGATGCGTTCCCGGTAGAGGCCCTTGGCGGTCTTGAGATCTTCGAGATATTTGGCCCGGTCGTTGGCATCGCGACACATAGTCCAGAATGACCCGTTCGATGGCGCTGAACACATCATAGGCAAACATGCACTGGCCTTCGTTGGTCTCCGAGCTTTCCAGCATCAACTGGATGGAGCTGCCCAGATTCCGCTGGCCCAGTCCTTTCTGGCCGAACCGTTTGGTGATGTCCGGGTCCTGGTTGAGGGTGTCGATCACTTCTGCCAGGGTCTTGATGCTCTTTTCACCGGCAACCTCGCCGGCGGCCAGTTTCATGGTCTCGATCGGAGTCAGTTTCTCGGAACGGGGAAGCCTGGAAAGGACGGCGGCCATGGATGCGGCATAATTGAGGTTCGGGTCCTGATGCAGATATTCACGGGTCAGGGTGGTGTTGGTTTCGCTGCCGATGGCATAGGCGGTCAGGTCTTTCTGCAGCCGGTAATTGGTATTGTGCGACACATAGCAGAGCCGGCAGCGGTCAACGATGGGCGCCTCTTCTTTTTCCGCCAGAAAGCGGTTGAATTCGGAATTGTTGCTGGTGGCAATGATCAGGGTGTCGATCGGCCATTTGAAGCCGTCAATTTCGATGGTGCGGTTCTGGATGACGCCGAGATAGACCTGAACCAGATCTTTTTTGTTCTTGAAAATTTCATCGCTGAAATGGATGCCGCCGCCGGCAACCCGGGCCAGCGCGCCCCGGCGCAAATCAAACCGGTAGGGATTATTGGTGTCGCTGATATGCAGCAGGCGCTGAATGGATTCTTCTCCCAGAAGGTCGACCGCAGATGAGGTGATCTTGTCCTTGGCCGAATATTTCCCGGTAACGGTCCCCAGGCTTTCAATCAGCGGAACAGGGACGATCTCGACAAACTCCAGCATTTCGGCGATCTCACCGCCGGTATGATTTCGGATATCATTCCACATGTAAGCCGTGCAGGCGCCGAGCGGGCGGTAGTTGTCATAAAGACTTTCGATCTCCCCGTCCGAAAAGCCGATTTCCTTGGATAAAAAAGCTCTGTTTTCATCCGGATCATCAAAGAGATTCATGGCCAGAATCATGGGGTCTTCATAAGTCTGGGATTCGATGGTGGCAATTTTGCCATAACTACCCAGCCTGTCCATATGGATAAACCGGAAAGTATATTTTCGGTTTTCTTCCAGATAGAGAAACTGCCGGTATTTTGTGCAGAGGAATTCAACAAAAAAGGTTTTTCCGTTACCGGGTTCTCCGACCAGGACATACGCCATTTCCTTGGATGACCCGCCTTCAGCCGCATCTTTGACATAGGACACAAAGCTGTTGAGTTCATCGTACATGCCGATAATATGTTTTTTTCCGGAACGGAAGATACCGAAATCATAAGTGGTTTTTCCGTTGACCACCACTTTGCTGATCTCATCATTCAAAATCATTCTGGCAACGCCCTGAAAAGCATTCTCAAAGCATCGTTCACCGGATTTGACCCCAAACAGGTGATGGTTCAGTGAGTTGGTTCGACCGTTGTCCATTTGACCTCCCCTTCAGTGCCCCCCCCTTCAGTCATACAGCTGAAAGCGGAAATGACTTTGAATAAAAGTCCTTTCAATCCTTACTGTTTTTCACGGATAATAATCGAATAGCGATTGTCCTGTTCAAAGAAAAACTGTTCCACTTCGTAATCATGATTGGGAACCAGATCCAGAACAACCCGGGATTTGGGTTCAGGCGGCGGATGAATTCCGGTCCGGATCTGCAAGACATATTTTCCATTAACGTCAATGGTGCGTTTAATGGTTTTTTCCATGCGAACATCCGGGAAATCGCAGTATATTCTCGGGACGTCTCCTTCAATCACCTGCGCTTCAGGTGGGAAAGGACCCGTCAGAGCGATGTCAATGATTTCCTCGGAAGGCGATGTAATATTAGAATTAATTTCAAGAATTTTTTTAGATGACGTGTCTGTTCCTTTCCTGGAAGGCGCCGTGCTTTTTACTTTGGAGCCGGCTGCATAAGAGATGTCATTGAGCGGAATCTGTCCAACCATAAACAGCGCCAAACCCAGCAGCAGAATCCGGCCAGTTCTTAAAACGATCTGTCTGATACGAATAAATGCCATAAGTAAGCCTCCTGATACTGACAATACAACTCAACCCCGATTATTTACAAACTTTCCCAAAAATGATTCGTGAAACACCCGGTAGCTGTAACAACTTACCCAGTAACAGCAGTCGGAATCCATGCCGCTCCCTGGTGAATAAAGTTGAAGGTATGCGCAAGGCCGATGGTAAGCACTTGAAAAATGACATGAAAGACGGTGGTCTGAGCAAACTGGATTCTGGAAAGCAGAATGACATCCATGAGCGCCTCACAAAAAGTCCGGTTATGCCGCAAGGATTCAGTCTTTTTAACCCTCGTACAAGCAGGGGAGATGTCACTTTATATATGTTGTTAGTGACTCCGAGCTGTGAATGCTTATCGCATCAGCAGAACAAAATACGCTTTGAATCACTTAGTCACAATTATCGGCTTTAGGGGTTTATTTCAAGTGAAATTTTAAAAAGCTTTTTCCATCAGCTGCGGGCTTGACAGCTTTGGGTGATCCTTATATGAATATGTCTTGGGTTGTTTTTTAAATACCGCTTTCTTCCTTGCAACGGGCAGTCCTTATCGATACGCGAAAATCTTTCCAAATGGAGGCCATGCGATGAAATATATGGGTGACATGCTGCTGACACCGGAGCCTTTTTCTGAAATCGTGATGGGCAATACGGCGCTGGTAAGGGCCATGATCGAATCCGGAACCCGCGTTGTAACTTCCTATCCGGGTTCGCCGACTCCGGAAATAGCCGAAGCCATCAAAAGCATCCCCAAAGACCGGCGGCCATTCTACTTTGAATTTTCCACCAATGAAAAAGTTGCCACCGAAGTGGCGTACGGGGCTGCTGTCAATGGACATCTTTCAACCGTATTTTTTAAAAGTGTCGGGTTGAACGTTGCCGCGGACTGTTTTGTCCAGCTGAGCATGATGAACATCATCGGTGGGATGGTCGTGGTCCTGGGAGATGATCCCGGCGCCAATTCCTCGCAGAATGAACAGGACAACCGCCATCTTGCCCGTCTGTGTTACACGCCGGTGTTTGAACCGGCATCTCCGGCCGAGGTATACCATTTTTATAGGAAAGCTGCCATGATTGCCCGGAAAATGGCCATGCCGGTCATTCTCCGACTGACCACCCATGTCTGTCACGCCAAAGAACGGGTGGCTTTTGACAAATGGCAGCCGGCCGAATGGGATCATACACCCCGTTTTGATCCGCAAAACGGACCTTATATCCCGATTGCAGCGGCTGTCTTTCCCCTGAAACGAACGGCGCTGAAGCGATTGTCAGATGTAGAAGCTCTTGAAGACGCCGCGCTATTGAATCGGCAAATTGATAACAAGAATACCGGACGGGGAATCATTACCGCGGGAATGCCGTTCTTATCCGTAATGGACGTTCTATCCGACGTTACGGACAAGCCCGATATCCTGAAACTGGGAATGATCTATCCGCTTCCCCGAAAGCGCATTCGCCATTTTTTAAAGACCCATTCGGAAATCCGGATCATTGAGGAACTGGATGATATTCTGGAGAAGGACATCAAGTCCCTTGCCTTTGATGAGGCCATACCGGTGCGGATTACCGGGAAGATGGATACCGAGGACTGGGTGGGAGAGTACACGCCGGACAAAGTGCACGCGATGCTGTCCGGCGCCTGGCCGGATATGATTCAGGCCGCACCTGCCGTCAGCACCAGCGGCACGGACCAGGCTGCCGTTCCCCGCAGGCCGCCGCAGCTCTGCCCGGGCTGCGGGCATCGCAGCGCCTTTCATGCCATTAAAAAAGCCCTGAAAGATACGGACATTACCGTTGCGGACATTGGCTGCCATACCCTGGGATTTCTTCCGCCCTATCAGGCAGGGCAGCTTCTGATGTGCATGGGGGCATCCCCCGGCATGGGCGCCGGACTGTCCCTCTTCAATACGGAGCGAAAGGTTGTGGCTTTTCTGGGAGATTCAACATTTTATCATGCCGGACTTCCGGGGATTATCAATGCGGTTTTCAATCGCCACCCGATTACCCTTATTTTGATGGAAAACGGCACAACCGCCATGACCGGCCACCAGGATCATGCCGGATCCGGAAGAAATTTCAATGATGTCACGGAGAAAATTCCGGTTCGAAAAGTACTGGAAGGCCTGGGAGTGAAGCATATCTTTGAAACCGACACTTATCAGCAGTCCGCTTTGACGGAACAGGTTCGGGAAGCAATCGAGATTCCGGAGTTCAGCGTTGTCATCGCCCGCCACCCCTGTATGCTGAAATTCATGAGAGAACAGCGGAAAAAATCCGGATTTGTGCCCAGAAAAGTCCGCATCGACCAGGACACCTGCCAGCGGATTCATGAATGCGTTGAAAAATTCGGATGCCCCACCTTTGTCCGCAGTCCGGACGGCAGGGTGGATATTAACCCGGATCTCTGCATTGGGGATGGTTCCTGCAAGCAAACCTGTCCGGTTACAGCCATTGTTCAATAGATAAAGTCGATGGTGTACCAGTCGGTTTCAAAATCCCAGAGGGACACAAAGAAAAACACGTAATGCAGATAAAACGGAAGGGTGAGTTTGCTGAGCTTGGCCTTGGCCTTGACCTGATATTGCTTGCCTTTTTCCAGTTTGTTCAACTGGATTACCTTCAGCCCATCCACGTCGGACATCAATTTCTGTGCTTCCTGCAGGGACTGGGCAGTGCGGATTCTGCCATTTTCCCACGAGCGTTCAACAACGAATTCTTTTTTCAGGTTGTTGTATTTGATTGAGTTGGAGATTTCAATATCGGCAATGGTCTTGTCAAACCACATGGAACGTTTTTGATAGAGTTTGATGAAAAACGAAAATGATGCCGGCACGCCGCTCATGACGGCATTGACAGTTTGATCACGAAAGGCGCCTTCAACGTTCAGATAGACCAGAAGGTCATTGCTGGTGTTGGTGACTATCAGGTTTGAAAGGGTGGCATCCGGGGCAGCGCTGGGGATCTGAACCAGAAAGATCAAAGTCATGAGAACGGCACCGGCCGATAGCATCAAACGGTTTGGCCGGACAGCTTTTGTCTTAGCAGCAGTTGGCATTGAACCCGTTCGTCTCGCAGCTCTTTGGAATCACATAAGTTTCCCAGGATGATTTTTCCGAAAAGAATTTTTCCAGAAAGGCATGATGAAACGCATGACCGGATTTATGGGTGACAATATGCCCAACGATGGAAAGACCCAGCAGCGAAAAATCGCCAATGCAGTCCAGGAGTTTATGCCGGACAAATTCATCCTGAAATCTCAGTCCGTCCGTATTCAGCACGCAGTCCCTGTCCACTACAATCGCATTATCCAGTGACCCGCCCTTTGCCAGACCGACTTTCTTTAAATATTCAATTTCATGGAGAAAACCAAATGTACGGGCACTGCAGACTTCCTTTTCGAAAATTTGGTCCGTCACTTCCATCGAAAATGTCTGTTTTTGAATCAACGGATGGTCATATTCTATGGAACAGGTGATTTTATATGATGGAAATGGAAAGATGGAAACGGATTTGCCGTCTTTTTCAAGGGTAATGGGTTTTTTGATCACAAATACGCATTTGGGACCATCCTGTTCCACGATACCGGCAGCCCGGATCAGCCGTGTAAATGGCGCCGCACTGCCATCCATGATGGGCATTTCATGCGCATCGACCTCAACCAGGGCGTTATCCACGGAAAGCCCTGCAAAGCTGGCCATCAGGTGTTCAATAGTGGACACGATAAACCCCTCAACACCGATAACGGTTGCAAGGCTTGTATCTACGACCCTGTTGAAACGGGCGGATATGCAGGGCGAGTCCGGAAGGTCCGTGCGGATGAATTTGATGCCATGATTGATCGGCGCGGGCCTGATTTTCAGGTTGACTTCCCTGCCCGAGTGGACGCCTACGCCGGAGCAGCTTACGGCGCTGGCTAAAGTTCTCTGGTGGCAATACATGCCACTCCTTTCTTCTGTTAAGGTCAAGTCAGGACTGTAACGCATACCTCTAATCATATAGACCATTATAAATTGTTTTTACAAGAAAAACCATCCCTTTTATACGAAAGGACCCCTTTTCTCAGCCCATAGAGAGCCGCCGGGTTTTTGCCTTTGAACAATATGCCAACAGGGAGCTGAACATATCCGTTTTCAAAAGAAACTTTTGTTGCGCTTATTGACATTACCCCCTGTTTTAGATAGCATGATCGCCTGTTCAAACGAGAAAAGACGGTTTTCAAATACTTCCCCAATCGCAGCAAGGGTGTGAACGCTTTCAGGAAGATAACATGATAATCGGACTGGATGTAGGCGGTACCTATACCGATGTGGTCCTTCTCGGCGATGAGGGAATTGTCAGGGCAATCAAGGTTCTTACCGATGCATCAGCGCTGTTCAACACCGTATTGTCCGGACTGGAAAGCATTACCGAAGGCATTCCTCCCGAAAATATCCGCAGAATTGTATTAAGCACCACCTTGACCACCAACGCCATCGCCCAGGCCAAAATCTCCAATGTCGGCATGATTGTCTCCGGCGGTCCGGGAATCGATCCGGAGCTTTACCGAACCCACCCGCACTATGTCGCGGTTTGCGGCTCCATCGATCACAGGGGCCGGGAAATCGAACCTGTCAACACCTGCGAAATCGAGACGTTTGCCCGTAATTTTGCAGCCGCAGGAATCCGGCATGTGGGTGTGGTAGGCAAATTCTCAACGCGGAATCCTCAGCACGAGATACGCATTCACGACCGGATTCAGCCTTATTTTGAAAAAGTTTTCATGGGCCATCAGATTTCCGGCAACCTCAACTTTCCCAGACGGATTGCCACAACCTACCTGAATGCCGCGGTTTACCCCATTCACAAACAGTTTTTTGAAGCGGTTCAGCAGTCTCTTGAGAAAAAAGGGCTGAAAATTCCCATTCATATCATGAAAGCGGACGGCGGCACCATGAACTTTGCCGCATCCATGGGATTTCCGGCCCAGACCATTCTCTCCGGACCGGCCGCCAGCATTATGGGCTCATTGGCCTTTGCATTCGATGATGAAGAAAGCCTGGTCATGGATATCGGGGGAACCACCACGGATATGGCCGTTCTGGTCAACTACGTTCCGGTTTTAAATCCCCTGGGAATTTGTCTTGGCCCTTACAAGACCCTGATCCGTTCTCTGGAAAGCCATTCCATACCGGTTGGCGGAGACAGCCACATCACCGTCCAAAAGCACGGCCTGCAAATCGGTCCGGAGCGCGTAGGGCCAGCCATGGTTTATGGCGGTCCCGTGCCCACACCCACGGATGCCCTGTGCATTTTGGGAAAGATTAAATGCGGGGACAGGCAAAAGTCGATTCAGGGGTTTGAACCCATTGCCCGTGATCTTGGCTGTTCCATCGAGTCCGCCGCTCTCAATGCATTTGACCTGACCTGCAGAACCATCCTGAGGGAAGCTCAGGTACTGATCGATCGCATCAACCAGAAACCGGTCTACACCATCCATGAACTCCAGGAAGGATACCAGGTCAATCCCCGAAAGATTCTGATACTCGGCGGCCCGGCCCCGTTTTTTGCGCAGCATTTTGAGGAAATTTCCAGTTTCAGGGTTGGCGTCGTCCCCAGATGGGACGTGGCCAATGCCATCGGCGCCGCCCTTGCACGGACCACTTGCGAAGTCAGTCTGTTTGCCGATACCCAGCAGGGAATCGCCATGGCACCCGAAGAGGGATATACAGCCGCGGTAAACCAGGGTTTTTCAAATTCCGACGCCGTGCTCACCGCTGAAGCACTACTTAAAGAAAAAGCCGCCAGACAAGGCGCCAGCCCCGAAGAAATGGAAATGGAAGTCGTTGAGAACCAGCAGTTCAATATGGTCAAGGGGTTTTACACTGCGGGGAAAAATATTCGGGTAAAGGTGCAGATCAAACCCGGGCTGATTGATGAGTACGACACCATTGCCGGCATCCTCTCAACGGAGTAATTCATGCTGAAAGCCAGATACCGAACCGGTCTTGTTTTTTTCCCTGCCTTTGACTGGGCCATCAGTCCGACGCATCCGGAACGCGAGGAGCGTCTGTTGTACACGCAGGACCAGGTTTTTGAAGAAGGCGTTCTGGATATTGAGGGCATACGGGAATTCAAACCGGAACTGGTCACGGTTCAGGATGTTCAGCGGGTCCATTTCTGCATCCCGGATGTGACGGACATCATGACGGAATCTCATTTTATCAGTGCAGGCGGCGCCAAAACCATCGGCAGAGCCGTGATGGACAAACAGGTGGACCGGGGCTTTGCGCTGGTCAGACCGCCGGGCCATCATGCCATGCGCATCGCCCATGGGGCCAGGGGCTTTTGCAATGTGAACATCGAAGCCATCATGATCGAATCCCTTCGAAAGGCATACCCCCTTCAGCGTGTGGCCATTGTCGACACCGACTGTCACCATGGGGACGGCACGCAGGACATTTACTGGCATGATCCGGATACGCTGTTTATCTCCCTTCATCAGGACGGCAGAACCCTTTATCCCGGAACCGGTTTTCCCAACGAAATGGGCGGACCCACAGCCATCGGCACCACGATCAACTATCCCCTGCCGCCGGAAACCTCCGAAGAAGGCTTTTTGTATGCCATCCGGAATGTGGTGCTTCCCATACTCGAAGATTTCAAGCCTGACATCATCGTCAATTCTGCAGGCCAGGACAACCATTTTTCAGATCCCATCACCAACATGAATTTTTCCGCGCAAGGGTATGCAGCCCTGACCGAATTGCTGGCACCGGATATTGCGGTGCTGGAAGGCGGGTATGCCATCGAAGGCGCCCTGCCCTATGTCAATCTGGGGATTATTCTGGCAATGGCCGGCATGGACTACAGCAAAATCAGGGAGCCCAATTACGACCCGCAGCGCCTGCGTCAGAAACCGGAGATCAGCCGCTGGATTCAACGCACCGGGGATCAGATTCTTTCGAACTGGCGTCAGCGGGATAAAATCAAAGCGACCGTTCAGGACACCCGGCGGTTTGCGGAACGCTCCCGGAGCATTTACTACGATACGGACAATATCTCTGAAAAACAGGCTGAAACCATACGGATCTGTTCCGATTGCGGCGGTGTGCTGCAGATTGATTCTTCAACGGACGGAGGAAGGCGGATTCTGGCGGTTCACATTCCCACCCGGGCCTGCAGACATTGCAGGGAATTGGGATATGAGTGGTTTGACGCAGCAGACAAAAAGAAGTATAATGCCATCTATCTTCAGGATCGGCCTGAAGATGCCTATACCAAGATTGCGGGGGATTGAAAAGCTCTCACCCGCGTCAGCGCCTTCACCCGGATCGGCTTTTTGTACATGCGTCAACATCTTCATAATTTAATACCGCCGGTTATCATCGGGCACCGCGGATACCGTGCCGGATATCCGGAGAACACGCTGGCTTCTTTTTCGGCAGCCATGGCCGCCGGCGCCGACATGATCGAGCTGGATGTCACCCTCAGCAGGGACCGCCAGGTGGTGGTGATTCATGATGACACTCTGGATCGGACCACCAGCGGTTTTGGACCTATTCATCAGGCGACGCTTCAGGAACTCAGGAAGCTTGACGCCGGCAGCTGGTTTGATTCCCGTTTTGCCGGAGAATCCCTGCCCACACTGGAAGAGGTGCTGATACTGGCAGGGGGGAAAATCCGGATCAATGTCGAAATCAAGTCCAGCGCCTGGGAATCCGGCTTTCCAGAAGATGCCATTGAACGGCAGGTGATTGACCTGATCCGCCGGCATGATCTTCTGGACAGCACGCTGGTATCGAGTTTTCACGCCGGGTTTCTGGAAAACATCACGAATCTGCCGGTTCGCCCCGAAATTGCCTTTATCACGGATCGCTCCGCTCCCCCCGATATGCTGGATACCTGTAAACGGCTGGGCGTTTTTTCCTGGCATCCCCATTTCAGGTCTCTGAATCAACAGCTTATCGACAGCGCTCATGCCCAGGGGCTGCGCATCTTTCCCTATACCGTCAATGCCATTGATGACATGCTGAAGCTGGTAAATATGGGCGTAGACGGCGTCATCACCGATGATCCGGGCACCGCCGTTGCCAGCCTTGCAGCTGACCGCAGGAATTCGGGGTCCATTTCACCGGCAAGAGATTGAAACTCAGGTGTTTCCCCTCACTCCTTTTACACGACATCACACTATAAATCCCAGGAACTGGAAATGACCCTGTCCGTATCTTCAGGCCGAACCGACGGCAAAACCCTGATCCACACAGGCAGGGTGTTTAACGTGTTTCAGGAAATCGTCACGCTTCCCAATGGTGCAGCAATAAAACTGGACGTGATCCGTCACCCCGGGGCTGCCGCCATTGTCCCGTTGACCCGGAACCAAACCGTGATTATGCTTGAGCAATACCGCCATGCCGTCGGTGGGACCATCTGGGAGATTCCGGCGGGGACCCTTGACAGCAAAGAAACGCCGTTGATCTGCGCCCAACGGGAGTTAACCGAAGAAACCGGATACACGGCGGCCGCCTGGCAGAAGCTTGGTGAAATTACGCCGGTTCCGGGGTATTCCGATGAACGGATTCAGCTTTTTCTGGCAACGGATTTGACACTTTCCGTTCAGAGCCTGGATCCGGATGAAGTGCTGGACGTTCGGGAAATTGCATTTACAGAGGCGCTTGACATGATTTCAAGGGGAACTATCCAGGACGCCAAAACCATTTGCGGGCTGTTTATGACCCAAGCCTGGCTGAAGCGGTATTCCCCAGGATAATGAATCGATGCCGAAAAACAAGAAACGCGACCATCTGAATCTTCTCTGTGATATCGGAGACCTGGCAACCCTTTTGACCGGCAGCAGCAATATCGAAAATTTTCTGCAGCGCACTGCTGTCATGGTTGCCCGGCATCTTGAAGCAGAGGTCTGCTCCATCTATCTGTATGATGATCAGTCCCGCGAGCTTGTTTTAAAAGCCACGATCGGCCTCAATCCCGAAGCCGTCAATCGGATTCGAATGAAACCCGGAGAAGGGCTGGTCGGTTTCACCCTGATCAAACAGCAGCCCATCCGCGAAGGATCCGCCGGCAGAAATCCCCGTTTCAAATATTTTGAGGAATCCGGAGAGGACCGGTTTGAAAGTTTTCTATCCGTTCCGATTTCAAGGGGGGTCGAAACCATCGGGGTGCTGGTGGTTCAGCACGAGAAGCGCGATTATTTTGATGAAGTGGATGTGATGGCACTGAGGGCCGCAGCATCGCAACTGGCAAGCGCCATTGAAAATGCCAGGCTCCTGATGAGCATGAACGCGCCCAACCCCACGGCAGCAGACACGGCCGTCCTTGAGCAGCTGAAATTCATCCGGGGTGAAAGCGCCGGAAGCGGTTATGCCAGCGCCCCTTCCACGATTTTCGGAAGAAGTCATGGGTGGCTGCTTTCCGAAGCATCTGAATCCGAATCCGCTTATACGCTGAAGCATTTTTACCGGGCCATTCAATTGACCGTGGATCAGCTTCAGGAACTTCAGTCCCGTGTTGCCGAACGCCTGCCAGAAAGTGCGTCCCTGATTTTTACGGCCCACTTCATGATCCTGAAGGATGAGCGGTTCATTCAGGAGATTCTTGCAAATATTGAAAAGGGAGCGTCTCCGCCCGAGGCAGTCCGGATCGTTGCCCGGCATTACATTGCCCTATTCTCTGCCAGTCCCTACATGTACCTGCGTGAAAAAGTCAACGACATGGAAGACCTGGCCGGACGCATCCTGGCCAATTTCCAGGTCCGGGACATGGAGGCGCCGCTGCAGTGCAAGGGTCGAATCGTCATTGCACGGGAGTTGTATCCATCCGATATTCTCAAACTGGCTTCCGAGGAGGTTGCCGGAATCATTCTGGTCAGCGGCGGCGTCACCTCGCATGTTGCGATCCTTGCCAGATCCATGCAGATCCCCCTGATCATTGCCGATCGGCCGGAGCTGCTGACACTTCCGGAAGAAACTCCCCTGCTGATGGATGCGGATATCGGCAACATTTATGTGAATCCTTCCGAGAAAGTGATTCGTCAGTTCGAAAACCGGAACCTGGCAAGAACGTCTACTTCTTTGCTGGCCGATGCCATGACTTCCGCAACCGAAACACGGGACGGCCATCGGATTCATCTCTTGGCCAATATCAACCTGCTGAGTGAACTGGCCCTTGCCAAAGATCTCAAGGCCGAAGGCGTCGGGCTGTACCGCTCCGAATTCCCGTTTCTGATCCGCAACAATTTCCCCTCGGAACAGGAACAGTACCCGATTTATAAACGCCTGTTCGACGAAATGCCGGATAAACCCATCACCATCCGTACCCTGGATGTCGGTGGGGATAAGATTCTGGCCTATTCGGACGCTGCCGGCGAATCCAATCCCGAGCTGGGACTGAGATCGATCCGGTTTTCCCTGAGAAATCCGGATATTTTTGAACAGCAGATCAAAGCCATATTGCGGGCCGGTGTCGATGCGAAAAGTCCCCGCATCATGTTCCCCATGATATCCTCCGTGGATGAATTCCAGACGGCCCGGCGTCTGGTCAAAGACTGCGGAGCTGACTTGCGGCGTCAGGGCCTGCCTCACCATCCGGCGCCTGAGATCGGCATGATGATCGAGCTGCCGTCGGTAATGGCAATCATGGATGAACTGGCTGCCGAAGCCGATTTTTTCTCCATCGGCACCAACGATTTTGTGCAGTATATGTTGGCAGTTGACCGCACCAACGAAAAAGTTGCCGAATACTATCAGCCCTGGCATCCGTCTGTGCTCAGGAGCCTTGCCAGAATCGTCGGTTCCGTGAGTGGCCAGAACAAAGGGATTTCAATCTGCGGTGAAATGGCGCATGAGCCGGAATATATCCCGTTTTTTCTGGGAATCGGGGTTCGAATTCTCAGCGTCGATCCGCAGTTTTTGCCTCTGGTTCAGCAGACGATTTGCCGGCTGAATCTTTCGGACGCCAGGTCATATGCGCAGATGCTCTTGTCTGAATCCACCGTTAAAGGAACCCGCGAGATTATGAACCGGTATTGCGCAGCGCTATGAACCCCGAATTTTGCAGCGCGCTGCCGGTATAACCGTTTTTTAAACGATTTAACCCAACAGATTTTTTAAATCTTTCTGACCATAAGGCATATTTATGTCGCCGATTCCGGATAACAACTTTGTGTTTATGGATAAACAGGGAAAACGCTGGCCCAGGCTCCGCCTCTACATGCTGATTTCGGGCATCATTGTTTTCCTGTGTTCCGTAGTGTTCGTACAGTCCCTTTTTGTCATGTCCCAGCTTCAGCTGCCGCCATCGATCCAGAAATTGAAAGAAAGACTCAAGGTGCTTCAAAAGAAAGAATCGCTCTTTCAGACGCTGACAAAAAAACCGGAATGGCTGGAATTTTCGCAATCATCCCAGTCCAAGCAAAAGCCGGCAAAGGATAGTGCCAAATCACATGCCAGCATCGGTTTCTTCAAAGAAAATCCGTCTGGGGTTTTATGCAGGCTGGGATCCCAACAGTTTGTCGTCGCTTCAATCGCATGCGGATCAACTGACCCATGTGTGCCCGGAATGGCTGACAATGGAAGATGGAACCGGAACCCTGGTTGCAAAACCAGACCGGATCATTCAGACAATAGCGCAACAAAAAGGGATTATCCTGCTTCCTCTTTTGAACAACCTGACCAAGGACGACTGGCAGCCGGAAGCAGTTGAAGGGGTTGCCAACGGCCCTGAAGACAGACAGTTCCGCTTTGTTTCGGATTTAATGACGCAACTGGAAACAGCCGGAGCAGGCGGCGTGGTGATAGACTGGGGTCAGGTGGATCCCACGTATAAGGACAATGTCACCCGGCTGCTTCAAAGAATTGCCGTGTCCCTTCATGCGAAAAAAATGGAACTCTGGCTTCGGGTTCCCATGGGACCTGAGTTGAAAGTGTTTGACATCGAGGCGCTTTCTGCAGATGTAGATCGCTTTATCGCCGTCCTTCATGACGAAAATTCCGAAACGGATCAGCCCGGCCCCATTGCATCCCAGGACTGGTTCGACGGCTGGCTCAATACGGTAATCGCCTATGGAACACCCTCCCAGTGGATTGTGGAGCTGGGGTTATACGGGTATGACTGGGCAAGCGGCGAGCAGAAAGCGGAGACCATCAGCTTTGCGGATGTCATGACCCGTGCAGGCCGGGCAGGACTTCAGACCAATGAAGTCAAGTCTCCGGTTTACAATCCCAATTTTTCATATACCGATGCCGGGGTTGAACATTCGGTGTGGTTTCTGGATGTCGCCACGTTTGCCAATCAACTGAAATCGGCCCTGAACCATGATGTCGGGGGAATTGCCATTTTTCAGCTGGGATCGGAAGACCCGTCCATCTGGACCACGCTCCGGATGAATCCATTTGAGATAAACACCGCCTCTCTGACAAAAATCAGCGATCTTAAGTCCAGCGGCGCCACCCAGGTCGGTTCGGGGGAATTTTTGACCATCGAGGATACCCGTTCAGACGGCTTTCGAATTCTTCAGACCGATTCTGCTGGAAAAATTACGGAAACATACGAAAAATTTCCCAGCTATCTGACCGTCAGTCATCAGGGAGAGGGTAAAGACGATGAAGTTGCCATCAGCTTCGATGACGGTCCGGATCCGGAATGGACCCCTCCTTTACTGGACATCCTGAAAGCCAAAGGGGTGAAAGCCTCTTTTTTTATGGTTGGCTCGCAAATGGAGAAATATCCGCGACTTGTCCAGCGGATTGTTCAGGAAGGACATGAAATCGGGGTTCATACCTATACCCATCCCAATCTGGCGCTGGTTTCCGAAGAACGCATAAAAATCGAACTGAACGCCACGCAGCGGCTGCTTGAGACCATTACGGGCCGGTCCACCATCCTGTTCCGGCCGCCTTACAATGCGGACTCCAGGCCCAGTTCGCCTGCGGAAATCATGCCGCTGAAGCTGGCTCAGGATTTGGGGTATTTGACGGTGACAGAAGACATTGATCCGGAAGACTGGGAGACGCCGGGTGTCGAAGTCATTCTGGATCGCGTCAAACAAGCACGGCGGCTGGGCGGTCATATCATTCTGCTTCATGATGCCGGCGGAGACCGCATTCAGACGGTTGAATCACTCCCGCTGATTATCGATTATATTCTGGCTCGCGGAGATCAGATTGTTTCGTTGGGCAAGCTTCTGGGAGAACCTTCCGAAGCCGTGATGCCGATCGTTCGGCCGGATCAGCATCCGGTCACCCGGCTTGTGAGCGGCAGCGGGTTTCGGATATATCATGGCATTGCAAACTTTTTATGGTCTTTTATGATCGTTGCCACCATCCTGGTTGTTCTGCGTACGATCGCGGTTGCAGCATTTGCCCTGCTGCAGCAACGCCGATCCGCCGGATTGCCGAAAACCGGCTTCAGTCCTTCTCTTGGCGTTTTAATCGCAGCCTACAATGAGGAGGCTGTCATCGCAAAGACATTGCAGTCTGTTTTGACAACAACCTATCCCGGGGATATTTCCGTCTGGGTGGTAGATGACGGCTCCGCGGACAAGACGGCTCAGATTGTTGACATGTTTTCCGGTAATGACCCTCGAGTGCACCTCATCCGTCAGCCCAACAGAGGCAAGGCGCTGGCGCTCAGAAGGGGCATGGAGTCTGTTACAAGCGACATTGTCGTCATGCTGGATGCGGATACCCAGTTTCAGCCCGATACGCTGCTGAGATTGGTTCAACCCCTTCAGGATATGCAAGTGGCTGCCGTGTCCGGACATGCCAAAGTCGGCAATCTCAGAAAATTCATTGCCCGCTGCCAGTCCCTGGAATATATTTGCGGATTCAATCTGGATCGCCAGGCATACCACTATCTCAACTGTATCACGGTCGTTCCTGGAGCCATCAGCGCCGTTCGAAAAAGCGCCGTGCTTCAGGCAGGCGGCATCAGCACCGATACGCTGGCGGAAGATACGGATATGACGCTCAGTCTGCACCGGCAAGGATTTCGGATCGCCTATGTTGCAGATGCCCTGGCGTTTACCGAAGCACCCGAAACCATCGCCACTCTGGCCAAACAGCGTTTTCGCTGGGCGTTTGGAACCATACAGTGCCTGTGGAAGCACCGGGATATGGTTCTAAATCCCCGTTTCAAGGCATTGGGGTGTTTCAGCCTGCCGGGAATCTGGTTTTTTCAGGTGGTCCTGGTAGCCATTGCGCCGGTAATCGATGCACTGGTCATCGGCTCGCTGCTCCTCGGGAAAAGCAGTCCGTCACTTTATGCGTATTTTGGAATTTTTCTTCTGATGGATTTTCTTCTGGCAGTAGTCGCCTGCCTGATGGAACATGAGCCGCTGCGTCAGGCATGGCTGACCATTCCCATGCGCTTTGTCTACCGGCCAATGCTGAGCTGGGTAATATGGAAAGCGCTGATTAAAGCCGCAAAAGGGGCTCTGGTGAGTTGGGGCAAACTGGAACGGACCGCCTCGGTAACATGATGATTCAGATAAATCTGGCTAAAAATTTTTTGTTACATCTGGAAAATTTCTGTGATAATGGTGAATCGTCGATTACATTGCGTGATCGGCTTGCTTGCTCTTTTATTATTGCTTGCCGGATATACGTTATCTTCCGGCTCTGCGCTTCTTTGGGCAGCCGGCAAGTCCGAGACATCTGTCCAGGAACTGGCGGTTCCGGAAAAAGGGGCTTACACCGGGGCTTATGTGGATTTTGGTGAAGGCGAGGACAAGGTTACACTGGAAGCCATCCAGAAATTTGAAAAAATGGTGGGGAAACACCAGGCCATTATTGCATTCGGGAACTTCTGGGGAGAGCAGCAGTTTTCTTTAAAAAATGTTCAGATTGTTACGCTCTATGGTGCAATTCCTTATATTTTCTGGTCTCCCTGGGACAAACCTTATTCCGAAGATAATATGCCGGACCGGTTTAACCTGTATAATATTCTCAGCGGCATGTGGGACGCCTATATTGACAAATGGGCGGAAGATGCCAGAGATTTCGGAAAACCCCTGCTGGTCGCCTGGGGGCTTGAAATGAATGGCACGGGTTTTCCCTGGTCCGCCTATTATTACGGCGGCGGACAAAAGGATTTGATCAATCAGCCTTCCGATTATCTGGGACCCAGGATTTTCAAACAGGCATACAGATATGTGGTGGATCGCGTCCGTGCCAGGGGCGCCCGAAACATTCAATGGGTCTTTCATGTAAACAACTTCCCATATCATTCAGGAGACTGGAATCGCTTTGCCGCTTACTACCCGGGCTCGGATTATGTGGACTGGCTCGGGATGAGTGTCTATGGCAAGCTGGATAACGATATGGACTGGAATTCGTTTTATGAGGTGTTCAATTCGGCATATCAGGAACTCTGTCATGTGGACCCTTCAAAACCGCTGATGGTGTCGGAATGGGGGGTGGGGGAATATCCGGCTTTCGGAAACAAAGCAGAATGGATCAAGAAATGCTTTCGAAGACTATAAGGAACGATTCCCTCGAATCAAGGCAGCGATTTATTGGCATGAGCGGTGGCAGAACGATGATGGATCCTACAGCAACCTTCGGGTCAATTCTTCACCCGAAGCACTCAATGCTTTTCGTGAAGGAATTGGAGATGCTTACTGGATCGGCAATCCCCGTTTTCACATCACACGATCAGGCAAACCTTGAAACAGAGCGCCTGGAGCAACCGCGGGTTATGGACACTTATCTTTTCCTACGTCTCCCTTTCCTGCCATGCCGATCAACCTTGACTCTGGACTGACAGATGAAACCCTGTAAAATAATGAACGGAAAGCAGGTGAAACGCATCAAACACCTGCAGCACATCAACACCCATGCAGGCGTATCAGATTTCAAACACAGCCTGAATTTCATGTGGATATCTTTCACGACTCTTTTTTTTATCTTGTTCGGAATCGCTATCTGTTCAAATCAGGTTCTCGTTTATGCGGCGGAAAATCAAGCGCCTTTCATTCAGGTTCAGGAACTGACTCTTCCGGAAAAAGGGGCGTACACTGGCGCTTATGTGGATTTTGGAGAGGGCGAAGACGATGTGACGCTGGAAGCCATTGAAAGATATGAAAAAATGGTGGGAAAACACCAGGCCATTATCGCGCTTGGAAATTTCTGGGGAGAGCAGCAATTCCCCATAAAAAATGTTCATATCATCACCGGTTACGGCGCAGTTCCTCTGCTTTACTGGTCTCCCTGGGATAAGCCCTATTCGGAAGGGGGTCTTCCGGACCGCTTTAATCTCTATAACATCCTCGACGGTATGTGGGATGCCTACATCGATAAATGGGCGGAAGATGCCAGGGATTTCGGAAAACCCCTGCTGGTTGCCTGGGGGATTGAAATGAATGGAACCTGGTTTCCCTGGTCGGGATATTATTACGGCGGCGGGCAAACTGATTTTTTAAATCCTCCTCCAGAATATCTGGGGCCAAAGCTTTTCAAACAGGCCTACCGGTATGTGGTGGATCGGGTCCGTGCAAAAGGTGCCCATAATATCCGGTGGGTCTTTCATGTAAACAACTATTCCCATCCGACTGTGGATTGGAACCGCTTCGCTTCGTATTACCCGGGATCAAATTATGTGGACTGGCTGGGGCTGAGTGTCTATGGCAAGCTTGATAAATTTATGGGCTGGGGCTCGTTTTATGACGTTTGCAATAAGGCATACCAGGAAATCTGCAAAATTGACCCTTCAAAACCCTTGATGGCTGCGGAATGGGGCGTGGGGGAATTTCCGGCTTCCGGAAACAAGGCGGAATGGCTGAGGAAGGCTTTCAAGGATTTCAAGGAACGGTTCCCGCGGATAAAAGCAGCGGTTTACTGGCACGAACGGTGGCAGAATGCCGATGAATCTTACAGCAACCTCCGGGTAAACTCTTCACCTGAAGCCCTCAGCGCTTTTCGAGAAGGCATGGATGATGCCTACTGGATCGGCAAACCCCGTTTTCAAAGCAAAGGATCAAATAAACCCTGAAACGATAGTCGTTCGCCCCTCCGTTATCTATTCAAATTGTAATCGTTCAGTGCACTATGCGAAAAACCAATTCCTTTCAAAGGATAATGATGATTGTTGTTTCGATGACATTCCGATTCTTGATTGCCTTTTTATGTTCATTTCTGCTGCTTTCGGGGGTGAATGCGAAGGCTGAAACCCCAAAACCGGGCTTTGTTGTTCACTTTGACTTCATCAAAAATGCATCAGAAGGATGCGCTTTGGTGGATATTGCCACGCGGGCTGGGGCCAAGGTCATCAATCTTGTTCCTCCGGCCCATGTGTGGGAGGATCCGGTTTCTCTTGCCGCGCTGGATGCGATCATAAATGAGATCAATCACCGGGGCCTGAGTCTTATCTTCACCCGGATAGATGCCGCAAAATTGCCGGATCGCAGCGGCAACCGTCCCTACTACCTCTACGACAGGATACTGAACGAGCCCGGCAGACTGCCTGACGGCAAGGCAACGGCCGAATATTTTCGCTCCACGGTCGGCAAAGTCGGTTATGCCGAGTGGATGGAGGAAGAGACCCGGTATTACGCCAGGCACTATGGCGGGACTCCCGAATCTTATCGGGATCAATCTGGGGCCTTTCAGCGAACCCTTCAGCGCCGAACGGTGCGGGTTCCTGGAATATGTGGAGGAAACCCGGACTTACGAAATTACCCAATATACCCGGTTTGCAGAGAAATGGTGGCATGACTGGCTTGCAGCGCATTATAATGATGTTTCTACGTTGAGCCGCGAATACGGCACTGAATTTGCTTCCTTCGATGTGGTTCCCCTGCCGTTGAATGAAAAAGACCGGCGCTTTGAAAGAGCGGATCTGGCATATTTTGACTTTGCCCGCTCTCTCAACGACTGGTATGTCGAGCGCTACATGCGCTGCCGTTCGATCTGGCATGAGGTCAGCCATAGGGCCGATGTTCCGTTTATTCTCCAGCTCAACGGCCTTTTTGCGGAAAAAATTGTCATGGGGCGTCCCGGCCATGCCGCCTTTGATGTGCCAGGTTGGATCGCCATGGCCGATGCGCTTGGGATATCACTGTATACCCACAGCGGGTATCCGGATATGGGGCACCAGTCCATTCTTGCCACGGTGAATCTTCTGGCCATGACAGGGGATATGGGAAAATCTGTTTTTGTTCTTGAGGGCGGAAACGAAGCTCCCAACGTGACTCTGGATCCCGTGGAACTGGCGTTTTTTGGCTCGGTCGCCGGAAAGCTGGCGCCGCAAACCTATATCTATGAGTTTCTGAAAGACAAATTCAATGAAAAATACGCTCAAAATCCCGGCAAAGTGGTGACCGCCGATGGGCGCATCCGGCCAAAGGCCTTCAACGCTCTGCAAAAACTCTTCACGGACATCGAATCGCATTCCGTCATTGCCGGAAACGCCTGCGCTCTATGCTTGCTTTGACTCGTTGTCTGCACGGGGCAACGCCCAGGCGGGCATCCGCTATGCCGCCCTGTTTGACCTGGCCGCATTCATACCGATCCGCTGGATTCCAAAGGGTCATGAATCGCTCATGCGGCCGGGCATTCCGGTCCTGAATCCCGACGGAACGGTATCTCCCGTCAACGATGCGCTTTCCCGTCTCATGTCCGGCGTTCCAGGAATTAGATTCAGAGGAACGCACAGGCTGGCGCCAGGACGTTCTGAAAGCAATTGGCCGATGATGCCCAAAAAAAATCATGGCAATGAATGATCCGATCAAAACGGCAGTCATTTTCGGAACCCGGCCCGAGGCGATCAAGCTTGCGCCGCTGATCCGAAGGATGGCCGATAAACCCGATCGGTTTCAGCCTATCACGATCGTTACGGCGCAGCACCGCGAGATGCTGGATCAGGTTCTGGAGCTTTTTTCCATTAAGCCGGATCACGATCTGAGTATCCTTCGTCCGCGGCAGACCCTTGCGGAGATCACGGCCAGCGCCATTGCCGGGCTGGACAGCATTCTATCGAAAGAAAAACCGGATTTTGTGGTGGTTCAGGGCGACACGACCACGACCTTCGTGGGCGCTCTTTCCGCCTTTTATCACAAGATACCGGTGGCCCACGTGGAAGCGGGCCTGAGAACGCAGGACAAGACCAACCCTTTCCCCGAGGAAATTAACCGCCGAATGACTTCGGTGATTGCCGACGCGCATTTCGCACCCACGGAAAAGGCGTGTCAGAACCTTTTGGCGGAAGGGATCGGCCGGGATCGCATCTGGCTGACCGGCAATACGGTTATCGATGCATTAAAGGATGTGGCGGGTTGGAACCGCAAATGCGATCATCCCGTGCTTAAGCGCGTAGCAGCCGAAAAGCTGCGCATGCTGTTTGTCACATCCCATCGCAGGGAAAACCAGGGAGAGCCCCAGGAAGAGATCTGTCGCGCGCTGATAGAACTGGTCAAGACTTTCAGGGATATTCTGGTGGTCTTTCCGGTTCATCTGAGTCCGGCGGTCCGGGATACGGTGCTTCCCCGGCTGCAAGGATCAGGATCGGATTGTGCTGCTGGATCCGATCGACTATCTGGAAACCATCCACTTCATGAAGAATTCGTATCTGGTTTTGACGGATTCCGGCGGCATTCAGGAAGAAGCGCCGGGGCTCGGCAAACCCGTTCTGGTCCTGCGCACCACAACGGAAAGGCCGGAAGGCATCCTGGCAGGAACCGCCCGGCTGGTCGGGACAAATGCCGCCCGGATCGTGGAAGAAGCTTCGAACCTTCTTTGCAGTCCGGAGTCTTATCGAAAGATGTCGCATGCCGCAAACCCTTATGGGGATGGCCTGGCCTGCGAGCGGATTCTCCAGGTTCTGGAGCATCTTGCCGGGCGTGCAGGCGGCCCGGAGCCATTTACCGGTATCTTGAAAAAATATTGTTCGGAATCCGGCTTTTTCTGATTTTCCAATGGACTGTTTTTTCAAGAATGATTATTATAAAAATTTTGTAATGGGTGCTGATGGCATTTCCAACCGATAACATCCTTATCCCATTTTGATGAAAAGTCCCGCTATCGATAAAGAGAAAATATGCGATTCAGATTGCTGTTCCAGATTGGTTTTTTCATCATACTGGCCATGGGTGAGTGTGATGCCGCCATTCCCGCTGTTTCCGCTTCGCCGCCGTCAGTGATTCCTTCCTCGGATGTACTGATCATTCATGACAGCCTGCCGGGGCCCCTCCCGCCGGGTTGGGTCGATGGGAATAACGATCCTGGATCTCTTGGGCCATTTCGGGCTGCGGGGAACGCTCCAGCCCATTGAAAATTACAGATCCGGGGACATTGCCCGGTTTCGTTTTGTCATCGTGCTGGGCATCGATGAGCGCCAGGTGAACTATCCGCAGGACTTTTTATCCGATATTCGAAATACCCGTATTCCGGTGTTCTGGATTGCCAATCATCTTGACGATCTCTTGAAAGATCAGCAGTTCAGCGGCCATCTTGGCTTCAGGATGGCTGATTCCCCCCTCTGACCGGCTTTCAATCGGTTTCCTACAAGGGCCAATCGCTGATAAAAGGCGAGCCTTCGCTGTTTCCCATGGAGATTCTTGATCCATCCAGGGTTCAGATTCTGGCGACGGCAGTCCGCAAAGATGGCAGTTCCATGCCCTATATGGTCCGGTCGGGATCATTCTGGTACTGCGCGGATTCGCCATTTTCCTATGCAGAGGAAGGCAACCGCTATCTGGTTTTCTGTGATCTTCTTCATGATTTTTTTGGCATTGACCAGCCGGCAGAACGCAAGGCCTGGTGCGTATCGAAGATGTCTCGGTCGATTCGGACACGGATGATCTGCGCGCCATGGCGGATTATCTATACGGAAAAAAATTCCTTTTCAGGTTTCGCTGATTCCGATCTTCAAGGATCCCGAAACCAAAGAGGAAATCTATCTTTCGGATCGGCCCCAATTTGTCCGTGACATCCATTACATGGTTTCCCGGGGCGCAACGATCGTGATGCATGGGGTGACCCACCAGTACCATGGCAGAAGCGGAGATGATTACGAGTTCTGGGATGATCAGTCCGGCAAGCCGGCTTCTGGCGACCTCAGGCTGTTGTCGAGCAGAAACTGCGCACCGGTCTGGAAGAGTGCTTTTCCAACGGCATTTATCCGGTCACCTGGGAAACACCGCACTATGTGGCATCGGAGAACACGTACCGGACAATCGGAAAATACTTCAACTCTTCCTACGAGCGCGTCTCTTCGGTCAACAACGCCGAAGCCGGGCATTATTTCCCTTACCCGACCGTGGATCGGTTCGGCCGGTTCATCATCCCGGAAAACATCGGTTTCATCGAAGTGGACAAGCCATCTCCGGAAGAGCTGATCAAAAACGCCGAGCGCATGCTGGTGGTGCGTGACGGCATGGCATCTTTTTTCTTCCATCCCTTCATGGATCTCAAATACCTGAAGCAGTCGGTTGAAGGCATTCAGAAGCTGGGCTATCATTTTGTTTCGATCCGCGATTACAACCTGCGCGTTCAACTGGACGACCGTCTGGTGCAGACAAAAACAAACAGCATTGAGATGACGCCCCACGCCAAATATCTTCACCGGCTCTATCAGCAGGCGGATGGCAGCATTTCCGGAGAATCCTATCTGGAAAAAACTCCCCAGGGTGTGATCACGGATCCCGGCGTGGTGCCGGCCAATGCCATTCTGGTGATGGAAGGCGTCAACGAGATTCTTGCGCAGAAGGAGCAGGCTTCCCCCGGCAAGTGGGAGGTTTTCAAATCGTGGGTTCAGAGCAAGCTTCATGGAAAATCCGCCGCGGTATCCCCTCTGGAACAGCCTCAGGCCGTGGTTCTCTGGGAGGATAATCTGCCGAAAGAAGACTGGAACAATCAGTCGAGCTACGTCAGCGCCCTTTCCCTCTATGGCTTCCGGACAAGCACGATGGACTGGAAGACATTTGAAATGGATTCGGTGCCGGAAGGCGCAATTCTTGTTGTTCCCCAGGCTGTTGCAGTGAGATTGCCTCCAGCCAGCGTGACATCGATTCAGGCTTTTGTCAAAAGAGGCGGAAGGCTCGTTCTGGATGGACCCAGTCCGCTGAGTCAAAGCGTGGGCGTTCAAAGTCTGAAGAGATCGATCAAGGTTCGGACAGTGGAGGAAATGTTATACGAAACCCACGAAATTACCTGGAATCCATCGGCCAACGTGCCCCGTTTTACAGTCCCGAAACCACTTGCGGTATATGCCAGGGATGAGGAAAGCGAACTGCCGCTGGCGGTTCTGGGCGGGTTTCACGAAGGCCGTTTTCTGTATCTGGGCGCGCGGTTTGATCCGATCAGCAAACTCGGGTACACCCGATATCCCTATTTTATCCACTACCTTCGCGAGGGCTTTAAGCTGAACCTGCCGGCCCAGCGCAAACAGCTTGAGCTCTATTTCGATCCCGCGCTTGCCAAGCGACAGGGGGCGGAGGATAAACTCGCCGAGCAGTGGAGCAGAATGGGGGTTCGCATCATCTATGCGGCAGCCTACCAGTTCTGGCCGAAATGGTCATACAACTACCAGCATCTGGTCGAAGTCTGTCACAGAAACGGCATCCTGGTCTATGCGTGGTTCGAGTTCCCGCATGTAAGTGTGAAATTCTGGGAGGAGCACCCGGAGTGGCGGGCCAAGACAGCCACGGGTGAAGACGGACATGTGGGCTGGCGCTATCACATGGATCTGGATATTCCCGAATGCCGGGAGGCGGTTTTTGATTTTGCGGTCGATTTTCTGAAAAAGTACGGTGGGATGGCGTCAATATCGCCGAGCTGAATTACGATACGGTGAATGGCCCTGAAATCCCAAATCCTATCTGCCCATGGGATCAACGACCCGGTCCGGGTTCCTAACCCAGTACAATTTCGACCCGATCCTGCTCTTCTCGCCAAGTTCGCCTTATTACTGGCAACGCAACCGGGCGGCCTTGAAAAAATTCGAGACTTACCGGGCGCAGCGGGTACTGGAGTGGCATCGGGATTTGCTGGAAAGGGTCACGCCGGTTGCCAAAGCCCGGGACATGGAAGTCATTGTGACCATGCTTGACAGTCTGCATTCGAAAACCCTCAAGCGGGATACGGGTGTGGACTCGCGCCTGATTCTCTCCCTGATGGATCGCTATCCGTTTATGCTTCAGGTGGAAGATCCTTCCCATTTCTGGGCGGAGGGTCCAGACCGATATCAGAAATTTACGGAGACCTATCTCAAGCTCGTCAAAGACAGAAGCCGACTGATGTTCGACATCAATGTCGTTCCTGACCGCAACATTGAAAAGTCGCATGCTCCCACACAGACGGTAATGGGGATCGAGCTTGCCCAGACCGTGAGCGCCGCAAGAAAGGCTTCTGGAAGGGTTGCCGTTTACAGCGAAGGGACCGTGCCTTACCAGGATATCGATGCGCTCTCCAGGGTGCTGGCAAGCGATGCCATCCTGGAAAAACCGGCCATTCCTGGACAGTGGAATCGAAGGAGGCCATCATTCTGAATGCTCCCGGACTGTGGCAGAATTATCAGGTGAATGGCCGGATTTGGCCCGGATGGGGAGAAAATTCCATTTTCATGCCTGCGGGAAAAAATCAGATTTCACCCATTGAACGCCGGTTTCAACTAATGGATAAATCTGCTCTGGATATGCGTCTGCTCCGTTTTTCCGGAGACATGGATTCGCTTTCGCCTACGCAGCAGGGATTTGAATTTGCCTATGACTCTACGCTACGGACAATTGCGCTTTTGAACCGGGAACCTCACGAAATTCAAATTGACGGCAGAAAAACCGATGTGAAGCCCATTGCATACGCCGGCAATTGGAACCTCCTACTTCCCAGCGGCAAACACCGGGTGGAAATCATCGCCGACAGCACGGCATCAACGATCGTTAACAGAACCAGCCTTTACAGTTCGACGGCGATCGTTATTTTTGGAACCGTAGCCTGCGGGCTATTAGGGCTTTTATACATGGCCATTCTGGTGCGCCGCACCTTCGCACACGCAATTGGCGGCAGCAAGCAATCGTAAAAGCATTTTTCCAAAGGCGGGAGCCAAAATAAGGGAACATTCATGTTTTCGCATCTGGTTTTGAATTATATATTTGTATTTAGTGTTGTTGTCATCTGGTTCATGCTCGGTTATCAGTTTATCCTGTTCATGCTGGGCTATATATATGGATTCCGTGCACAGCGAATGCGAGAACATCTGGAGCGCACAACCCTGAGCTTCCCGCACTCTCCATCATGATTCCCGCGCACAACGAAGGGCTGGTGATTGCAAAGACGCTGGATGCACTTCTGAATATGAATTACCCCAAGGAAAAAATAGAGTTTCTGGTCATCAACGACGGCAGTACGGATGATACCGCAAGCATTGTCGAAACGATTGCCTCTAAGGATTCGAGGGTCCGGCTCTATAACGTCCCCATGGCGCTTGCTGCACGGGGAAAGTCATCGGCTTTGAACCAGGGGCTCGAGCTGTGCCGCCACGATGTTATCGGAATCTTTGATGCCGACAACACGCCAGAAGCAGATTCTGTTATACATCTGGCCCGCGAATTGTTAGCAGATGATCGTCTTGGCGCTGTAGTCGGCAAATTCCGTTGCATCAATAAGAAGAAAAATCTTCTGACCCGCTTTGTGAATATCGAAGGGCTTGCCTTCCAGTGGATCATTCAGGCGGGCCGATGGAATCTTTTCCAGATGGCAACACTGCCGGGCACTAATTACCTGATGCGGCGGACCCTTATCAAGGAGTTGGGCGGATGGGATACGGAAGCCTTGACTGAAGACGCCGAGCTTTCCATTCGAATCTATGAGGCCGGGTATCTGATCAAGTTCATTCCGTATGCGGTTACATGGGAGCAGGAACCTGAGAATCTGCGGGTCTGGTTCAAGCAGCGGGTGCGGTGGGCACGGGGTAACAATTATGTGCTTGAAAAGCATATTGCCCGTATTTTTAAAATCAAACCAAGGGTTGTGGGCATGGAACTCTTCTATACCATGGCGGTGTATTACCTTTTTTTCATTGCGATCCTGCTCTCGGATCTGCTTTTTGTGCTGGCGGTTCTTGGCTGGATTTCGATTCCGGTTCCCGGCCCCTACCGCGAGGTGTGGTTCTTTGCTTTCGGCCTATTTACGCTTGAGCTGATCATCGCTTTGTCACGTGAGAGGGAAGACACGCCGCTAAATATCGGGCTCATCGTTCTGTCTTATTTCACCTACTGTCAACTCTGGATCGCCGTGGTGCTGAAAGGAGTCTACGATGATTTCGTTTTGCGGCGTGAGCATAAATGGGACAAAACACAGCGGTTCGCTGTCGATTTGCAGGAATGTGAACAATTGGTTAAAGGATAGTTCTCCAAGATATCCCTTTATCCCAAATAATGGTCTGGCCTGCATTCTGGATGACAAGAGAAATCAGCATATAGAGAATGCAGCTATTTTACATCGAATCAGTTTAGCGCTTGAAATTCATCGGAGGCCGCTGTATATTTAAAGTTTCGGCTAAAAGCGAACTTGAATATCGTATAACCAGAAAGGAGGACATCATTACAAGAGGACACGTTGGGCGAAGCTGCGGCACTGGGGTGAGCGCAGCGCTTTTCGAGAAGGCATGGATGATGCCTACTGGATCGGCAAACCCCGTTTTCAAAGCAAAGGGCCAGGCAAACCGTGACATGCGTTTTTTGCGGCAGCGGATTCAGGGGCATTAGCTATGGCCGGGATTCAAAATAGTCATGAATACAGCCGATGATCTCTTGGACGTTTTCTGTGGAAAGCTCACAATAAATCGGCAGGCGGATAAGGCATTCGCTATAATAATCACACCACGACAGTTGCCTGCTTCCATGTATTTCCGAATAAAAATCAGATTTGTGCAGGGGCAAATAATGAAACACAGCGTTTATGTGGTTGCCTTTTAAAAAAGACAATAATTCATTCCGTATAGTATGATTCCGGCACAAAATATAAAACATGTGTGCGTTGTTGGTTGCATAATCAGGAATGGCGGGTAGCTTAACAACGCCCTGTTCCGCCAGGTTCTTTAGTCCATCATGATACTGCTGCCAGATGGTTTTTCTTTTCGCCTGAATCGCTTCAATACTTTCAAGTTGCGCAAACAGAAACGCCGCGATAAGTTCCGACGGTAAAAAAGAAGAGCCGACGTCTTTCCAACCGTATTTATCGACTTCACCCCGAAAATATTCAGCCCTGTTTGTTCCTTTTTCCCAGATTATTTCAGCCCGTTTTATAAAATTCGCATCATTGATAACGAGCATGCCGCCTTCTCCGCAAACAATATTTTTCGTTTCATGAAACGAAAATGCCGAAAGGTGGCCGATGGACCCGATGGGTCGATCAGTGTAGAATGACTCGATGCTCTGGGCAGCGTCTTCAACGACAAAGAGATCGTATTTAGCGGCAATCGCCATGATCTTGTCCATATCGCAGGCGACGCCGGCATAATGAACCGGAACGATTGCTTTTGTTCTGGAAGTGATCAGCCCTTCAATTTTATCCGCATCGATGTTCGGATTCAAAGGGCTGCTGTCCGCAAAAACAATTTTTGCGCCTCTCAGCACAAAGGGATTTGCGGTTGATACAAACGTGAAAGACGGCATGATGATTTCATCGCCTTCTTTTATATCCAGAAGAATGGATGCCATCTCCAAAGCATCCGTACAACTTGTGGCAAGAAGGCATTTTTTAAAACCATACCTTTCTTTAAAAAAATAATGGCATTTTCTGGTAAATTCACCATTGCCGGCGATGCACCCGGAGTCAATGGCTGCTTTGATATACGTCATCTCGTTGCCCGATAAATACGGCTTATTAAATGGAATCATGATGTTATTCGGTTTCATTGAACTTAATGGTTTCTTTTACTGTATACTGCGGTTTGGAATTGAGGCTCAGATACATTCGCCCCATGTATTCACCGATCAAGCCTATGGAGGCCAGAATCAGCCCCCCGACGATCAAATTGATCAAAACCAGCGTCAACCAGCCTTCAACCGCATGATCGGTTAAAAAATATTCCAGCAAATAAAACACGGCAAGTCCAAAACCGATGGAAGCGACCAGAAACCCCATCAGCGATGCTATTCGCAAGGGATAGACGGAAAAACTGGTCGCCAGTTTAAAAAAAACGGAAATTGACCGGAATAAATTGAAATTGCTATTTCCCTTGTAACGTTCATGGTGCTCGATGGTGATCTGGGTGACATTGTTGGTTGTTTGAAGCAGCAATCCCTGAACATAAGGATAGGGGCCCTTGTATTTCAGTACTTCATCAACCACCTCTTTTCGGATGATCTGAAACGGCGAAAGGTAGATGTGTTTTGGTTTGTCGATTAAAATATCAGCGATCTTTCCATTGAACCAGCTGCCCATATTTTTCCACAGGGCCTGATTTTTCTTTAAAAAATTCGCATAACATACATCATATCCCTTCCGGCACTCATCATAAAGTTTAATGATATCATACGGGGAGTGCTGGATATCATCGTCCATAATCACCGTATAATTGCCCGTGGCATGCGAGAGCCCGGCCATAATGGCATTGTCCTGCCCGCTGTTCTTCCGCAGATTCACGCCGATCAGGCTGTGATTCTGACTGCATAATTGAGCAATGACATCCCAGCTTCCGTCCTTACTGCCGTCATTGACCAATATCAGATCATAGCGCATTTCTGATAAAGCATCTTGAACCTGTCTGGCCAGTTCAATCAAATTGCCTTCGCTGTTATAAACCGGAATGACGATGCTGATGTCTTTCATGGATTGTTATTAACATATCCTTTTTTTCTGATATGATTTCATAGGTGAAATTATATGGTTGTTTGTAATTATCCAGCAGTTCAATCAACGAGCCCCGATTAAAACGAAAGGCTTCGGCGCCGTTTCGGACGGTAGAAGCCCTGGCCCCGATTTTTCCCATGAAATTTTTGATGGAAGTGATATTTTTTATCGGCTCGGAGAGAATAATTTTTGGCGAGCACGATGTCATCAATTGCCAGATTTTCTCCATGTTCTCATTAAAATGATATAAAGAGCCCGCAAAAATCAGAACGTCCGCAGCAGGTAACCTTTCCAGGGATAAAATATCCGTACTTAGGGCTTTATAGCCGTGTTTTATGGCATGATTTACAAACGCATCGTTTATGTCATATCCCACCCAATGCCGTGCGCTTTCTTTGCAGTACGCCGCGATATAAATATCTCCGAAACATAATTCAACGACATGTTTATCCTCCGGCCCGAATATGTTTATTATATCCTTGAATCGCTGGTGATATCGCCCAAGATACAACAGGTTCATGATGAGCCGGTAAATCCATATGTTTCGATAAATCAGACTGACGTCGTTTTTCACTTCCGAACCCGGCATCTTCTTGAAATCACATTAAAAACAGCATGGTGTTTGCCTTTGGACATATTGATCCCGTATGTACCGCATAGCACGGTCACTGTCAAATCAAGAATCCTGTTGCGCTCGGCAATCCTCGCGTATGACCCGAAATATGCTGCATGATGTTATAGAGATGCTTGATTTTATCAACCGCGAACGATAAATTGAATACTGCCTGCAAAAATTAATCTTTAAAAGCCACCGGCAATCTTCCGCTCAGGGCATAGACCCCTCAGTTGCAAGCATGTGCCGGAATTTCATTCCAGGAGATAGAAAACGCTCATGACCCATAGCAGTAAATTCGAGGATGCCGAAGACATCCGGGTATGCCGGGGCGACATCGATTATCAGGGCATTGTAAGGCACATCAACGACGGGGTTGTCATCATCAGAGAAGGAACCATCGTCTTTGCCAACACCGCATTTTATGAAATATCACGGCAAAAACCGGAGCAGGTGATCTCATCCACGTTCGCTGACTTCATCTCCGCCGCAGACCAGGAAAGAGTTGCCCGGTTCTGCACGGAACAACTTTTCATCGAAGGCATCTCCGACAGGATCGAATTCGTCATGCCGACGGACATTGGCGAAGCCATCATCATGATGAAGGTCAGTGTCGTGGAATGCGGCGGACTTCCTGCAATACTCGGCGCATTGACGGATATCACCGAACGGCGCAAAACCAGGATCGAGCTGCAAAAGATCAAGGAACGGCTTGAAAGCATTCTCCATTCCATGAATGAAGCCGTTGTCTCCATGTCGCCGGACGGATATAAGATACTATCCATAAATCCTGCGGCCGAAGCTCTCTATGGGGTTCCCCTCAGAAATTTTACCAGCGGACAAAGCCATATCCTGAATTTCGTCCATCCGGACGATATCGTAACCGTCAGGAAATTCTACGACAATCTTTCTGAAGCCGAGTTTGACGGCGCACAGTACAGGATTATCGGCAGCAACAAGAAAATTAGATGGGTCTTTGATGAAGGACATGTCGTTTATTCGGCACGGGGAACGATACGACGGATCGATCATGTGATCCGGGATATCACCGAAGAAAAGAAAGCAATTGATGCCCTCAAGCAGAGTGAAGCCAAATACAAGGATTTCTTCGAATCCACCAGTGATATGGCATTCACGCTGACTGCCGAAGGGGGCTTCATCGATATCAATGATGCCGGATTGAAGCTTCTTGGTTTTGAGAACAAGGCCGAGGCGCTCGCCAGTAATGTGAAGGACTTTTATGTCGATATCTCGGAGCGGGCCGGACTCCTTGACGAAATCTACGGGAAAGGCCATGTCGAAGGCAGGCATGTGACGTTCCGGAATAAGGCCGGAGAGGCAATCGAAGTCGCCATCACCTCAAGGGCAAAGACGGATGATACCGGCAAATTCATCTGCCATGAAGGCATCGTGCACAACATCAGCAAAGCCCTGGAAGACCAGAGAAACCGCGTCATGCGCAACACGGCAGGCGGCATGTGCCACTATTTGAACACGCACCTGATGACCCTTTGCGGCTCAAAGGATGACCTGAGTCAAGACATCATCTCCCTGGATGCCCTTGTTGAGAGGCTCGCCAATGGGGAAAACTCCCCGGAAATCCTGAAACAGATGCAGGTTCTGATGGAAGATGTGCGTTTTTTCAATGACGGCATAAATAAAGCATATGAAAAAATTTCTGAGGTGACAACCGCCTTTAACAAGGCATTTCTCTACAAGGAAGAATCCTATTCCACCAAAACGATACTTGATATTTTCCAGGCATATGGATACGAAGAAAGCGATTGAACATGATCATATTGCTGCTTTTTCCAATCGTTAAAGCTATGTTCTAATGGAATCACACACTCATGGATATTGAATTTATCAAGCAGTATAATCCGCTGATGATGGCACTTGTGGCAACGCTGTTTACTTGGGGCGTCACAGCAGCGGGTGCTGGCATGGTTTTTTTCTTTAAAACGATCAATCAGAAAATCCTGAACGCGATGCTTGGTTTTGCAGCCGGTGTCATGATTGCCGCCAGTTTCTGGTCGCTATTGAAACCTGCAATCGAGATGGCGGAAAGCAGCGGGGAAATTCCATGGCTTGCCGCCGTTGTCGGTTTTCTTTCCGGAGGCGTGTTTTTGCTGGTGATAGACAAAATCCTTCCCCATCTTCATCTTGGACTCGATATCGACCAGGCGGAAGGCATCAAAACTACCTGGCAAAGGAGTATTTTGCTTGTTCTGGCAATTACCCTGCATAATATCCCGGAAGGACTTGCAGTGGGGGTTGCCTTTGGCGCGCTGGCAGACGATATGAGCACAGCGTCACTCGGGGGCGCTATTGCATTGGCTTTCGGCATTGGATTGCAGAATTTTCCCGAAGGCGCTGCTGTCTCGATACCACTTCGTCGCGAGGGGTTATCACGCTGGAAAAGTTTCTTGTACGGACAGCTCTCGGGCGTTGTTGAGCCTGTAGCCGGCGTCTTTGGGGCTGCGATGGTTATCGTCATCAAGCCCCTGCTGCCGTATGCTCTCTCCTTTGCTGCCGGGGCCATGATTTTCGTGGTCATCGAGGAGTTGATCCCCGAATCGCAATCAGGCAACGAAACGGATTTATCGACTATCGGCGCCATGCTCGGATTTGCAACCATGATGTTTCTTGACGTGGCGCTTGGCTAAGACAGGCTGATACTTTGTGAAAAACGGTTATGACCGGCGGGCAAATCATAACTATGGTAATGGCGCATTGGTTGCCACCCTATCAACATCGGACTTGAAAAAACGGAGGAAGAGGGCAGATGACATCGTTAATCGTTATTCTGGCTATTGGAATTGTAGCGGCTTTTTGGGTGATCGGGGCTTACAACGGGCTGGTTCGCGGCAGAAATGAGGTCAAGAGCGCCTGGAGTTCAATTGATGTTCAGCTCAAGCGCCGATACGACCTGATTCCCAACCTGATCGAAACGGTCAAGGGTTACGCCGGCCACGAGAAACAGACACTTGAGGCCGTTGTCAATGCCAGACAGCAGGCCATCAGTTTTACCGGCAGCGTGGCGGACAAGGCAAAAGTGGAAAATGCACTGACATCCAGCCTGCGCTCGCTCTTTGCTCTGGCCGAAGCATATCCGCAGCTCAAAGCCAACGAGAATTTCCTATCCCTTCAGGAAGAGCTGGCCGCCACGGAGAACAAGATCGGCTTTGCCCGGCAATATTACAATGACGCGGCCATGCGGTATAAGAACAGGGTTGAAGTTTTTCCGAGTAATCTCATCGCCAATATGTTCGCCTTTCAGCCCGAGGCTTTTTTCCAGGTTGACGCAGCCGAAGAAAAGATGGCTCCGAAGGCGAAATTTTAAATAAAGGAGGGTTCCATGACAGAGACGATTTATAATATCGGATGGGCAATGATTTTTTCAATCGTCGGCGGCTTGATCGGGATGGCGCTGGTGATCGCATCTTCGCTGATGCTTCCGGGACTGATTGACCGGCTGACGCCAACCATCGATGAACAAAAAGAGATCGCCCGCGGAAACTCAGCCGTTGCCGAATATTTTGGAAGGGTAGTGGCTGCGGCCATTCTTGGCGTCAGCATTGTTGCGGCTGCCGCGGTGCTGGGCGGAATTATCGCCGCCCTGCATTAAGGGGAAAACCGTAAATGCGTGAGGGGGTGAGGGCGTGAAGTGTTTGCCGTTTCACGCTCTCACCCCTCACGTTCTCACGGTTTTTTTATTGTTTTTGCAACTGCCGATGGGGAGAGTGCGCGTATGAAATGGGCTATCAGGCTTTCCGTATTGCTGGTCTTTTTTCTGGGGCCGGATTTCTCCTGGGGAAGGGGGGGCGGTGGTTGTCTCGAAGAAGGGACGCTGGTTTTAACCTCTAAGGGGTCAATAGCCATCGAGAAACTTCAACCGGGCGATCACGTCATGGGCGTTGCAGCCGGATGTCTGCAATCGGTGGAAGTCCAAGGGGTTACGGTTGTCCAGCCTGAAACAATCCTGGAGATTCTGGCTGGAGGTGAAACGCTGAGGGTGACTGCCGAACACCCCATCATGATTGCCCCGGGAGAATTCCGCATCGCGGATTTCCTCCAGATCGGGGATACGGTTTATCTGGCAAGGAATGGGACAATTTTTGAAACACAAATCCGATCCATCCATGCCGAACCGGCAACTCGACCGGCCTATAACCTGATGGTCAGTCCGGCGGGAACCTTTGTTTCTTCCGGTTTTATCGTTCACAACAAGGGATGTTTTCTGCCCGAAAGCATGGTCCTGAGATCGGATGGAACCCAGATTCCCATCAGCACGGTCCAGGAAGGTGAAGAACTTCTGGCATTCACTCCGGATAATCAACTGGTCCGGACAAGGGTGCAATCGGTGCTTTGCCGGACTGTCGATGAATTCGTCGTTCTGAAGACAGATTCGCAGACGCTTCGTGTAACGGCCGATCATCCGTTTTATATTGGAGACGGCAGATTCAAGACTCTGGAGGTGCTCCATACCGGAGACCGGATCATTGCCTGGGATGGGCAAACCTTGACCGAACAACAGATTGTTTCCATGGAGACGATTTATGGGCCGGTTGCGGTTTTCAATCTTCAGACAGATTATCCCAACACTTTTTTCGTCAGCCATCTTGCAGTCCATAACAAAGGTGGCGGGCGGCGGTGGTGGAAGCAGGAGCAGCTCCAGCCATTCCAGTTCCGATCCAGTTCCGGTAGCGGCGGTTCTTCCGAGATTTCAGACTGTACTCTTGCTTTTTCATCCTTTGTTTTGTGATCATCGTCGTAATTCGGATTATATATCTGTTCAGAAATAAAAAGAAAAACCAAAATCTCGACTTCATCTATGATCGAAAAGCCATCGCACCAAAGGCGGCAAAAACCGAAAAACTCCTCTCGTTTCTCAGCCGCCAGGATACCACTGTATCTCCGGAAACATTGCGGAAACTGGTTGAAACCACTTTTCTCAAGCTTCAGCAGTGCTGGGAGAAGCGGGAGTACGCTCCCATGGAGCCGCTTCTGATGAAGGGGTTGTACTATCAGCACATGGCCCAGCTCCAGGGGCTTGTGCGCAATCATGAGATTAACCGCATCGAGGATCTCATGATCAAAAAAATTGATCTTGTCCATGTTCGATATACGGAAAAAGCATACCAGCGCGAATTTGCCGCCTTGATTACCGCATCGGCTCGTGATTACTACGTGGATGACCGCAATGGGAAATTTCTGCGCGGGGATAAGGCGCCAGCCACATTTCAGGAATTCTGGACGTTTCAGTTTTCGGACGGGGCCTGGCGCCTCAGGGAAATTGAACAGACCGGTGAGTCGGATATGCTCAAGGACGAAAACTTTGCCGAGATGCTGACGGATGATACGATGAGGGGGATTTACGCGGAAGCTGCCGGAAAAAATGGTCCTGCCGGTCCCTGGCTTGAAAAAAGTGTGGGCCAAAAGGCAACGCGCATTGATCGCATGCTGAATTTTCTGGTTCAGACAGACAAGCTCTGGGATCGGAATGCAATGCTGGAACGAGCACGTCAGGTTTTTATGAATTTTTACCTTGCCATGGAATCCGCCGACCCTGCACAGGTTCCGGTTGCCGATTTATTTCCGGAAGCCGCTGAAAGTCTTCAAAAACAGCTTAGCCACTGGCAGTCGGAAGGCCTGAAGACAGAATACCGCAATCTCTGTGTGCGGAAGGCCGAACTGATTCTGGTGCAGAATTTCGAAGATACGTCCAAAGATGAATTTACGGTACGAATCAGTGCACACGCCCAGAGAATTCTTTACAAACGCGATGCCGTCTGGAGCAGCCAGAAAGATGTGATGCCCTTTGATGAATACTGGGTATTCGGCCGCCTGAACGGGATGTGGAAACTGAAAGAGTTGCTGCCGCCAGCCGGGGGAAAACAGAAAATTACACAAGATAATGTGGATGAGGACAGCAGTCCGGAGCAGCTCCAGTGGTATTACCGTCAGCCACGGGGCAAGTAATCATGGGATGTAAATGATCACGATTAATTCCGGACACATACAGATACCTGTGCTGGCCATGGGGAAAGGCTGGCTGGTGGTGGACAAACCTTCTGGTCTGACGGTTCACAACGCGGCAGGCCGGGATCTTTGCTCCCTGGCATTGTCCCAAATCCAAAAGGATGCGAATCTAAATAAACAGATCGATTATGGATCGGGATTTTGGCGTCCATCCTGTGCATCGGCTGGACAAGGAAACCAGCGGTGTCATGCTGCTGGCCGTTAACCGGGAGTGGTTTCGATTTTTTTCGGATCAGTTTGAATCCCGGCAAGTTAAAAAGCAATATGTCGCCATTCTGCACGGCAGGCTGGAAAAACCGGAAGAAAACGACCTGTGGGGAACATGGGGATGGCCCCTTTCGGAGACCGCAGGCGGACGCCAAAATCCCGAAGGCCCCGGAAACCGGAAGGACAGCCGGACCCGTTACCGGGTTCTTGGCCACAGCGCCCATTACACGATGGTGGCAATCGAACTATTAACCGGCCGCACGCATCAGATCCGGCGGCACGCGAAACTGTCCGGACATCCGGTTGTCGGCGACACCCGCTATGGCTCGACGCGGGCGATCAACTATTTAAAACGGAATTTTGCCTTTGACCGTCTGGCGCTGCATGCCCGCTCGCTCACATTGCAACTGACCGGCGGGAAAGCGCCGGAAACCATCGAAACCCCGGCAATCCCCCGCCAGATGCTGGATCTATTTCAAAACGACCCAGCAGCCCTTTCACCGTAAACAATGATCCCCCGTTGGAGAAAGAGGGGCCAAGTACCATAAGATCTCTTGCAGGTGACCCTCAAAAAAAATCCCCTCTCGATCGCCCTCTCCCACACGGGGAACGTTATTTCTTCATATCCGGGGCTAAGCCGATTTTTCGGCATTTTTCTGCAAGATGCGAATGGTTTCGGATATCTCTTCGGCGGTCACGCCCTTTCTTAAAACTTCCAGACCGTGCATGACAGCTGAAAAACGGACGCCTTCCGCGGCGCTGATCCACTCCAGTTGAAGCCGCTCCTTGCGGATGCCGAGTTTGGCCATTTTTTTGTGGATTTTTTCAATCCGTTTTACGGTCCACTTGTTGGCATCGATGTAATGGCAGTCCCCGATATGGCAGCCGCTCACCAGGATAACCGGCGCGCCTTTTAAAAATCCGTCCCAGATGAATTTTTCATCCACGCGGCCGGAGCACATGGTGCGGATCAGGCGCACATTGGGCGGATACTGGCACCGGGACACCCCGGCATAATCCGCGCCGGCATAGGAACACCAGTTGCAGGCAAATGCCAGGATCTTCTCTTCCGGTTTTTCGACCAGCAGGGCGTCCACCTGATCGAGAATCTGCCTGTCGGTGAAATGGTTCATGAGAATGGCGTCAAAGGCGCATTCGGCCGCACAGGTGCCGCAACCGGCGCAGGCCGCCGTATTGACCACGGCGGGAGTCTTCTTTTTTACGTCCACGGTAATGGCGTTGTAGGGGCAGACTTCGGCGCACTTGCCGCAGGATTTGCATTTTTCGGCGATGATTTCAGACGTAATGGGGTCTGTCAGAATTTCGCCCTTGTGCATCAGGCGGATGGCCCTGGCTGCCGCGGCAGAGGCCTGGGTGACGCTTTCCTTGATGTCTTTTGGCCCTTCGGCGCATCCGGCGTAAAAAACGCCGCGCGTGGCGGCATCCACGGGCTGAAGCTTGGGATGGGCTTCCAGAAAAAACCCATCCGAAGTCAGCTGCAATCCCAGCATTTCCTGGAGCGTTCGCGTGCTCTCGGAAGGGTTGAGGCCGACAGCCAGCACCAGCATGTCCAGATCAAAGAACTCGATTTTCCCCAGAGCGGTGTTTTCAACCGCCACCCGCAGGCCGCCATCCGGGTTTTCCTCGACCGTTCCGGGAAGGCCCCGCAGGTAATGGACGCCCAGCCGCCGGCTTCTTTTGTAAAGATCCTCAAATCCCTTGCCGAAAGCCCGGATATCGATATAAAAGACCTTGACATCCATGTCCGGGAAATGCTCCTTCAGCACCAGCGTGCTCTTTATCGTATTCATGCAGCAGACATTGGAGCAGTGGGCGCTTCCCTTTCCGGCCGACCTGGAACCCACGCACTGGATAAAGCCGATGGATTTCGGCTTTCTGCGGTCTGTGGGGCGCAGAATCTCGCCTTTTGTGGGACCGCCGGCATTGACGAGCCTCTCGAATTCAAGGCTGGTCAGGACATTTTCAAACCGCGTATAGCCGTATTCATCCATTTCCGTGGGATCGTAGGTTTCCATTCCGGTTGCCACCACGATGGTGCCCACGTCTTCCGTAATTTCTTCATCGGACATGTGAAAACTGATGCAGCCTTTCTTGCAGGCTTCAACGCATTTGGCGCACACCGCCGGATTATGCCCCAGGCATTCGTTGACATTGATCACATAGGCGGAGGGAACTGCCTGCGGAAACGGGGAATAAATGGCTTTGCGGGAAGAGAGGCCGTAGTTGAACGCATCGGGACGCACCACCGGGCAGACCTTTGCACAGTCCCCGCATGCCGTGCATTCCTTTTCATCCACATAACGGGATTTTTTCAGGATTTTCACCTTGAAATTGCCGACGGAACCTTTTACTTCCTTGACTTCACTCAGGACATGAAGCTTGATTCGGGGATGTCGACCGACATCCGTCATTTTTGGCCCCAGGATTCAGATGGAGCAGTCCATGGTGGGAAACGTCTTATCAAGGGTGGCCATGACCCCGCCGATGGAGGGTTTCTTTTCCACCAGCACCACGTCATACCCGTTGTCCGCAAGGTCCAGTGCCGCCTGAATTCCGGCCACACCGCCGCCGATGACCAGGGTCCGTTTGACCAGGGGCAGTTTTTCCGGCTCCAGGGCTTTATGGCTCCGCACCCGCGATATGGCCATTCGCGTTAAATCCATGGCCTTTTCCGTGGCAGCTTCGGGCTCGCTGATATGCACCCAGCTGCAGTGTTCCCGCAAATTGGCCATTTCCAGAATATAGGGATTCAGTCCCGCATCCTGGACCATCTGGCGGAAGGTGGGTTCATGCAGCCTCGGCGAACAGGAGGCCACCACCACCCGGTCCAGGTTCTGCTCCAGAATGTCTTCCCGGATGCTTTGCTGCCCGGGTTCGGAACAGGCGTAGGGAACACTTCTGGCGATCTGCACGTCCGCCATGCCGGCCGCCATGCCGGCCACTTTTTCGCAATCGACGGTTTTGGCGATATTCATGCCGCAGTGGCAGACGTAAACGCCGATGCGGGGTCGGGACGTCGGATGTATCCGTTTTATCCATGGTTATCATCTCATCAACCTTTTTTGTTATTCCCACCGAATGGTTCTGGCCATGACACTGGTCAAATCCATCATTTCCATTTCGATCTCGCTTCCGATAAAAGGGTCTTCCATGGCACAGCGAAGATGAATCTGGCATTTGGGACAGGCGGTAACCAGAAGATTGCTTCCGGTCGCCTTGGCCTGTCGCAGGCGTTTGACCTGAAGGGCTTTGGAAAAACTGTCACAGCCCGTCCATGCGCAGTTGCCGCAGCAAAGCGCTGAAGCGCCCCGATCCCGCATTTCGGTAAAATCCCGGGGGTTCAGGCGCGCTATCAGTTTGCGGGGCAGATCCGGCCGGCCATCGAGCCGGCTCAGGCGGCAGGGATCCTGAAACGTCAGGGTGCGATCCAGTTTTTCAAAGCCGATGGCGCCCTTGCCGATTTCTTTTTCCGCCAGGTCAAAGAGATGGGTCACCTTGAAGTTGACGGCAATGCCCTGTTCCGGATAGTCGTGAGCCAGGGTTCGGTAACATTCGGGACAGGCGGTGACGACTTCCTCGATCCCTTTTCTTCGATGGCCGCCACATTCAGCCGGGCAAGCTTTAAAAAATTCTCCCGATCACCGGACCAGAGCAGATCGTGGCCGCAGCATCTTTCGCCTTCCAGAAGCGCGGGATGAATATCGAAAAAATTCAATAGCCGCAGGCCGTCGACCAGAATATCTCTTGTCCGGATTCCCAGATGCGCCTTGAAATAGGTGTCGAAATACGGCGCGCACCCGCCGAAAAAAAGGATTTTAGCGGCAGGATCCGTCCGGACATCATCGGGAAGCCACTCCCAGTGGCGAATATTTAGGTCCGGCGATGTCATGGTGCGCATGAAAGACTGAAAAAACCCTTCATGGGCTTCACATCCTTTATTACCGGCCGCTTTCTGCAGCTGGCGCATGTCCCGGATGAATTCCGGAAAATCCACGGCTGACGGACAGCGGTCATGGCAGAGTCCGCAGGTCAGACAGGACCATACATCTTTGACCACATCGGGCGATTCGCAGTTTCCGGCTATAATGGCGTTTGCCATGGCTCTCGGGGAAAAGGACTTGCCCGAAAGCGCAACGGGACATGCCGAAGAACATTTCCCGCAGTCCTGGCAGGCGAAGATGTCGTGGCTGTCCATGATCCGGGCTGCCGCTTCCTTTCCGATGGGCGCCGGCGCTTCCTGCGGGATCGGCGTCACCGGGCTCTTTCCCATGGTTTGAATGACCTGATGAAAGTCCTTGAAGAAACGTAAGGAGCGCATCCGATTCCTCGGGGAGAAACATGGCCGGGCGCAGGCGGTCTCCTCCCAGTCCCAGCAGGTCCAGAATGCCGCGCGTATCTTCAACGTTTCGTTCGGCGACATCCGTTCCGCTTCCGTAGCGGCAGGAACCGGGTTCGCAGCCGACCAGGGCAACCCCGTCGGCGCCCAGTTCAAACGCCCTGAAAAGAAGCGACTTGCTCATGCTGCCGGTACAGGGAATACGGATCATGCTGACTTCCGGAGGAATATCGGCGCCGCTGTCCTGAAGCGCCTGAAAAGCAGCATGCGGTCCCCAGTTGCAGATAAACAAGATGATTTTAAGTTTTTCCATTACGGTCCCGAATTGTAAGACGTTATTGTTGTTGGTGTCTGAATAATCAATCGAATAAATTCAAAATCCGAAACACGAAATTCGAAACAATGATCCAATATTTCATGTTCAAAACCGCGTGTTTCCAATCTGATAATTTCGATCATTGGCATTTCGAATTTGTTTCGGATTTCGATATTCGATATTCGGATTTTGCCTGAATGGTCTTTTGTTCAGGCACTGCATTAACCACGCTGTTCAAAGCAGCAATTCCGCGATCATCTGATTGAGATATTTTCGATCCCGATACGGGCTGTCCGCGGCATTGGAGGGGCAGACGGCAATGCAGTTGCCGCAGCCCTTGCAAAGGGCCTCGTCCACGACGGCATACCAGCCTTCCACGGCATTGGGCCGAAAGCTTACGGCCTGGTAGGGGCAGACGGCAATGCATCGGCCGCAGCCCCGGCAGAGGGCATCATCCACGGATACCGTATATCCCTTGTTCTGCCGGGGGCTTCTGGGCATGGCCGCGGCGGCCAGCATGGCGGCAGCGGTTCCCTTGATGCGATCGGAAACCCCGATGCCCGAAGGATTGGCCAGGAAGAGCCCCGGAATGGAGGTTGCTCCCGGATTGAAAAAGGGGATTCCCGTCACCCCCTGCTTCTGCATGGCGGATTCCACGATATGGGCGGGCAGATCCGCCATCGGCATATAAGGGATGCGCTTTCGGGATTGCTCGCCCAGAATCACCGCACCGGCATGCATGATCTGCTTGACCCCTCGGGTGTCCAGGGTCACCTCGAAATTTCCGACCGTCCCCCGCAGACGCTCAACCGAAGATTCGCCGAAATTGTGAATGTTGGGATGAACCAGGGTTTCGGACAGGGGCTTTTCGGGAGTTCCGAAGAGAAAAACCTCTATACCTGCCTGGGCAAGGGTCATGGCGCTTTTAAGGGCCGCTTCCGAATCGCCGATCACCGCCGTGGTGAAATTATAGGGCCGGGCAGGCGCCGGAAGCGCTTTCAGCCGGAAGGTTCTGTGGATGGAACGTTCAATAAGCCCTTTAAAGCGCTTTTCAGCCAGCGCCGGATCCGTTTTCAGCAGCCGCAGCACCTCGCCGCGCAGATTGCAGGTTTCCACCATGGCGCGGCTGATTCCGGTTCCGGAAAACAGCGCGTGCTTGAGACGGCTTCGCTGGTCCGTACAGGCGCTGCAGATAAAATCCAGCGGGCAGCAGACGCATGAAGCCAGAACCACGCGGGTAAGCCCCTTCTCGCGGATGGTGCGAATCAGCGCCGCCGACCCTTCCGGCGTGCAGGCCGATGACAGGACCTCGGCATGCTCGATATGGGGCTGTCCGCAAAGCCCCGCCACATAGTCGCTTAGATCTGCGGACCATCCCAGCGCGTCGTTGCATCGGCAGACAAAAACGCCCAACCGGATATCCGGAGAGAGCCGGGGATCCGGGGGCGAAAAGGCCAGGCCATGCCCTTTGAGCCGCTGAGATCCGCCGCCAAGAATCAGCATGGCATCGGCGGCTGCGGCAAAGCCCCGGAGGGTCAGGGCGTGGACATCGTTTTTTGCGGCTTTGGTGCTGTATGCCCGGATGATATCGTCTCCCTTGATGGCGGGACTGGCATCGGGATCGGCGATGATGACGATCCCGGCCTGCTCGACACGGTCTTCGGACGCTTCCCCGTGCCGGATGGCGCCGGCTGCCTCGCAGGCGGTCACACACTCGAGGCATTCGGAACAGACCCCGCACTGAAGGCATCGGGCCGCCTCAAAGCAGACCTGAGATGCGTTCAGCCCCAATGCCACTTCCGCAAAATTGCCTGCACGCGCTGCCGGCTGCCTCTCCGGCATATGGGCCCGGGCAAGGGAGGGAATGTCCGGGCGTGATTGCCGCAAAATCCCTGTCATGCGGTCTTTTGGGCAAGTGGTTGAAAGTTGTTTTTCTCCGCTCAGATTCAGGTGCACCGCACGGGCCGTCTTTCTGCCGGATGCCATGGCCTTTACGACCGACGAAGGCCCTTCAGCCGCATCCCCTGCCGCATACACGCCGGGAATTCCGGTGCCGCAATCGTCATTCAGCTGCAGTGTTCCGTTTGGATGGATCGCGACAAACGGACCGAACTGAAGCGGATCGGCAGTCTGGCCGATGGCAACAAAAGCCCTGTCAAAATCCAGATCAAAGGGCTCTGTTCCCGGAACCAGGACCGGCCAGGGAATGCCGGCAGCGTCCGGCGGACCGGGTCGGGTGGCTGCACAGCGAAGCGTGCCAAGCTTGCCATCGGATCCGGTAAAGGCTACGACTTTAACGCTGTCCTGAATGGATATTCCCTCTTCCCTTGCAGCGGCAATCTCTGCGGCATCCGCCGGAATGAGCGCTTCCGGAAACCAGGAGAGCACGGTCACCCGGGCGCCCAGGCGGGCCAGGGTTCTTGCCAGATCAAAGGCGGCATTTCCATCCCCGATTACGGCAGCGGTTCCCCTGACTTCCTTGATTTCACCGCGATACAGCCGGGTCAGAAAATCCAGACAGCCCATAACGCCTTTCAGATCTTCGCCGGGAACGCCCAGCTTTCGATCTTTCCAGACGCCGAGGGCAAGGATAACGGCAGCAAATTCTTTTTTCAGCTCTGAAAAACCGCCGGACAGGTCCACGGGCGTGCCGGTTCGAAATGCAACCCCCAGTTGTTCAATGAAAGCGATTTCCCGATCCAGAATCTCTCTTGGCAGTCGATGGGGCCCCAGGCCGTATCGAAGCAGCCCCCCCGCCAGTGTTTCCTTCTCGAAAACCGTCACCGGATATCCGAGGCGAGCCAGATCCGCGGCAGCGGAAAGGCCCGCAGGGCCGGATCCGATAATGGCAATGCGGTGCGGCCGGTGCGACGCGACGGGTGATTTGACATCCCGCGGATGGGAAAGCTCGTAGTCCGCAACGAAACGCTTGATATCCCGGATGGCAACGGGTTCATCCAGTTCCGCCCGCCGGCAGGCGATTTCGCAGGGATGCGTGCAGACCCTGCCGCAGATGCCGGGAAGGATGTTGTCCCGGCGAATCAGATCCAGGGCTTCCGGAAATTTTCCGGCCTTGGCAAGGGCCACATATCCTTGCGCATTGACTCCCAGCGGACAGTTGGCCTGGCACAGGGGCTGACGGCGCTTGTCGATGACGGGATGGCCGGGAAGACTCTGCCTGCCGCCGGATCGAATGGGCTTTGTCCCATCCGCTGACACTGCCGGACACGCTTCCATGCAGCGCCCGCACAGCGTGCACCGGTCCGGATCGATAAAGGCCGCGGGGCTGTTGATGCGGGCGCAAAACCCCTGCGGCGTGTGCTTCAGGGAGCGGATGCTGCCGGGAAAAACGCAGCGGATGTGCGGGTTTCGAAGAATCCGCAGCAGTCCGGGCCGGTGGGCATAGTTCAGGGGAACGCCGGAGGCAAGGCGCCACGCTTCGCACGACAGTTTCCGGTTCAAATCCGGGTCCGCATCCACCAGGGTAACCGGAACACCGATTTCTCCCAGCTTATTGGTCGCGGCAATTCCGGCAGGCGTTGCGCCGATGACCAGAACCCGGTACAGGCGATCTTTTGGGTTTCTCATGCGCCGGCTCCTTTCCTGCCTTCCGCCTTTTTCCGGCGTCCCTTGAGCGTTGCCAGGCCGAAATCATGGCCTTTGTCAAATGCCGCCAGATTCAGTGCTTCCGTTCCTCTGGGAACGGAGCCGGTAACCGTGCTCCGGGCCGCATCCAGCGAAATGGCATTGGTGACCGCCGTAAAAAAACCCACCATGACGATATTGGCCATCATCTTTCTGCCCAGCTCCTCGGCCATGCGCGTTGCCGGGATGGCGAAACAGTGCGGTTCCGGACGCATCTCCGGTATTGACCAGATTCTGATCGACGATCAGAATGCTGCTGCTCCTTGATCAGATCCGCGTACTTGTCGAATCCGCCCTGGGACATGCACACCAGAATGTCCGGCCGGCGCACATACGGGAAATGAATGAATCCGTCGGAAATGATCACCTGGGCGCTGCACGCACCGCCGCGGGCCTCGGGTCCATAGGACTGAGTCAAGGTGCTTTCCTTGTGGTCGATGAGGCTTGCGGCTTTTCCCACAATCTGGCCGGCCAGCACAATGCCCTGGCCGCCAAAACCCGTAATGACGATTTCCATCTTTGCACTGGCATTCGGTTTTGATGTCATACAAGATTCCTGAGTGCGATGAATCATGCAAATTGCGGCCGGCACGTTCTGTCATAATTCTCTGAAAAGGTCGGCCGTTCCTGATCGATAAATTTACCCAGCGTAATGCTGTTGCCAAAGTCCATCACCGCTTCCATCGGGTGTGCGCCGTTTTTGATGATCGTGCGCTCCTGGTAGATCTTCGAGCGTATCCAGCGACTTTTCCTTGTTCTTCCGGCCATAGCCGGTCGGACAGGGAGCCAGCACCTCGATAAAGGAAAACCCCCGATGATTCAGGGCTTCTTCAATGGATTTGGTCAGATCCCGCGTGTGCAGAATGGTCCACCGGGCCACGTAGGTGGCGCCCGATGCAAAGGCCAGCAGGGGAAGGCTGAACGGCGGGTCCGGGTTTCCGCGGGGGGTGGTGGTGGTTTTGGCCATGCAGGGGGTGGTGGCTGCCGCCTGACCGCCGGTCATGCCGTAGATCAGGTTGTTCACGCAGACCACCGTGATATCGATGTTGCGCCGGGCCGCATGGATGAAGTGATTCCCGCCGATGGCGAACAGATCGCCGTCCCCGCTGAATACCACCACGTTAAGCTCGCGGATTGGCCAGTTTCATGCCGGTTGCAAAGGGAATGGCCCGGCCGTGCGTGGTATGATAGGAATCGAGCCGGGTGTATCCGGCCCCGCGGCCCGAACAGCCGATGCCGGAAACCATCACGGTTTTATTCAGATCGATGCCGCTGGCCTGCATGGCGACCATGCAGGAAGAAAACGCCGTCCCGATGCCGCATCCCGGACACCAGATGTGGGGAATGCGGTCTGTTCGCAGCAGCGCATCCAAGGGATGATTCGGGGATGATCCGGCCGGGTTTTCACTTTTTCCATTTTCACTCCCAGTTATCTGAAGGCATTGGCCTAAAAAGCGGTTTTAAGGGTCTCGAGGATCCGCTCCGGCGGAATGACCGCACCCCCCGGATGCCCGACCAGAAAGGCGGGGACCCTGGCGCCGGCACACCGTTGAACTTCCAGGTGAATCTGACCCAGGTTGATCTCGACCGTCACGAAACCGCGCACCCTTTCCGCCAGTTTTTGAATCAGCTGTTCCGGAAAGGGCCAGACGGTGATCAGCCGCAGCAGCCCCGCCCTGATGCCCTGTTCCCTGGCTTCATCCACTGCCGCCAGGCTGCTGCGGGCCGAGATGCCATAGGATACAATGACGATTTCGGCATCCTCCATGCCGGTAGCTTTCCGTCCGGATGATGTCATCGAGGTTGTTTCGAATCTTCCGGGTCAGCCGGTCCATCATCTCGATCTGCGTTTCGACGTTCATGCCGGGGTAGCCCCGTTCATCGTGGGTCAGGCCGGTCACATGAATGCCGTACCCTTCGCCGGCAATGGCCATCGGCGCAACGCCATTGGGGCCGGGCTGGAATGGCTTGAACCGGTCTTTTCTGCCCTTTGGCGCCGGCCGGTGCCGCAGCTTGATGGCGCCGGCTTCCGGAATGACCACCCGCTCGCTCAGGTGTCCCGTGACTTCATCCGTCATGACCAGAACCGGGGTCCGGTAGGTTTCACTCAGATTAAAGGCCGTGATCGTCAGATAGAAAAGCTCCTGCGGCGATGCCGGCGCCAGGGCGATGATTTCATAATGGCCGTGAGACCCCCACCTTGCCTGCATCATGTCCCCCTGGGCCCCCAGGGTGGGCAGTCCCGTGGAGGGACCTGCCCGCTGAACATTGACCACCACGCACGGGGTTTCCGTGCAGATGCCGAGCCCCAGGTTTTCCATGATCAGGCTGAAGCCCGGGCCCGGAGGTGGCGGTCATGCTCTTGACGCCGGCGCAGGAAGCCCCGAGAATCGAGGCCATGGCGGCGATTTCATCCTCCATCTGCACAAAGGTGCCGCAGACATCGGGAAGACGGGCGGCCATGTGTTCGGCGATTTCGGTGGCCGGCGTAATGGGATACCCCCCGAAAAAAAGGCACCCTGCCGCCAGAGCTCCCTCTGCGCAGGCCACATCGCCCGTCATAAAATGTTCACCGGTTAGCACTGCTGGTTTCATACAGTCGCTTTCATTCGTATGGGTGATCAGTCTCGAACTTCAGTCGCAAACTCCGGAAGAACGGCCTGCTATCGGCAATTCCGGCGGAATTTCCAGTGAGTAGATGGCAAAATCCGGACAGATGGTTTCACAGTAATGGCAGTTCACGCAGTCATCCGGCTTTTTGACCAGGGGCGGGTGGTAGCCTTTGACATTGTATCTGGAAGACAGCTCCAGCACATCGCGGGGGCAGTAGGCAATGCAATAGCCGCAGCCCTTGCATCTTTCTTCAACAATCACCACGATGCCTCGGGAAACCTCAATTTCCTTCGAATCCAGAGGAACTCGCCAATATTTCATATGCGCCTGTCCTTTAAGATGCTGAATACGGATTGTCCGGCAGATGAACCGGCGGTATCAAACCCGCCGGATGGTCTTTGGAATAAAGAGCGGACAAGAAGCTTTGCTTATTATGCATTCATTCAAGCATGTCAAGTTTATTTTGTTCTTGAATTCAATTTTATTGGAGTTGGGGTGATAATTTTACAGGGGGTATCACAAACATTCTCTTGATGAGCGCAGAATAGTCATTGGGTAGTGCTCGGAGATATAGCATCTATTGACATGCTCAAAAGCCGGAAGACAATCACGATTGTGATTGCAATCATGCATAATAATGATAATATACAGTCATAATCGATGCGCATGCGGAGGCAGATATGCAAGTAAGCTATATGATTTATAAGCCCCCACAAACAAGCTACAGCTCAACAGCAATCTTCTTCGGCAAGCAGAAAAATCACATGAATCGTTCAAACGTGTTGGAAAAGTGCCTTGCCGAGATGCTGGTCCAAGATAAACACTGTGCATGGAATGAAGCAGAATATGACGCCATTGAGTCATACATCCGAAGAATTGAAGCCTGCGGCATTTTCAGCGATGGCTTGAGAACGTTCTGATTATCGAAAAATAAGGAGGGATTCATGGGTGAAAATTGGCTGTCAAATGCATATGATGGGATGTCCCGAAGGCAGTTTCTGGCTCGGATGAGCGCAGCAGGCATCGGCCTGGCCGGCTTTGCGATGGCCGCGGAATCCGTGGCAGGAGAAGTTATCACCACGCCCGGCGACGGTATCATCACAACGGACGGGGTGGTGTCTGCCGATAATTTCAAGATTCCCATTTACGAGGCACGCCCCTCAGCCTCCGGGAAATACCCTGTTGTCATCGTCATTCCGGAAATCTTCGGAATGCACGAGCATATCAAGGATGTCACCCGCCGCTTTGCCAGGGAGGGGTTTCTGAGTATCACTTTCGAGCCGTATGCACGGGAAGGCGGTGTTTTGAATCTGCCGGACATCGATTCGGTCCGCAAAGTGGTCGATCCGGTTCCGGATGCGCGGGTCATGGGAGATCTGGATGCCATCATGGCCCATGCGACAAAGCATCCGGCAGGGCAGGCGGATCGAGTCGGCGTGACCGGATTCTGCCGGGGCGGCATGTACACCCTGCTCTTTGCCGCTCACAACCATGGGATAAAGGCTGCAGTGGCCTGGTACGGCCAGATTCGGCCTGCCAAAACGCCGGGTGTGCGGTCGTTCGGGCCGCTTGATGTCGCGGAGAAAATCACCTGTCCGGTCCTTGGCCTGTATGGCGAAGCGGATATGGGCATCCCCGCAGCCGATGTCAAGGAAATGGAGGCAGCACTTAAAGCCGCCGGAAAGACCGCCGAGTTTGTGCTTTACCCGGGGGCGCCACATGCGTTCTACGCGGACTACCGCCCCAGCTACCGGCCTGAAGCCGCCAAGGACGCCTGGGGCCGCTGCGTGGCATGGTTTGACAAGTACCTGAAAAAATAGCGCCGGACACGATAGAAGAAGCCCTATCTTTTACACAGAGAGTGGCTTACTCGGCGCCGCTGGCCTGCCGGGACCGGACGAAACGTACTGTAGCAGGGCCGCTATAACCACGGGAGCAACCAGCAACCCAACGGAAATTTTCAGGTATGCTTCGGGCGATACGTTCCAGAGTACACTCAATTGAAATCTTGGCTTCCTGAATCCGGCAAGGCATTATTATTAAAGAATCGACACAGCAGCCATCCGGCGAGGCAGGGTGATAACAAAGCAGGCTCCCTGACCGGAATTGGAACCCACGGTGATGCGTCCCCCGTGCTGACGGATTACCTTTCGGGTAATAAAAAGTCCGATACCTGTACCTCTAATACCCTTGGATGAATAGAAAAGCTGAAATATCTGCTGGATCTGGTCATCATCCATGCCCGGACCGTTGTCTGAGATCTCGAATACGACTTGTTCCGCATCCCCGTGGGCGCAAAACCGGATGCGGTGAGCCAGAGAGCGATTGTCTGTCGATGCACGCCTCCATGGCGTTTTCCAAAATGTTGATCAGTGCCGGCCGCAAAATGTTGCAATCAATGCGGAATTTTCCAATGTTTTTTGAAAAATCGGTTTTAAAAGCAATGTTGGCGGCCCGAATTCGCGTCTCCATGGATTCGGCCAGATCCTTGACAAAAGGCCAGACATCGAGGGTCTCCAGATTCAAGTCCCTCTCCTTTGAGTAGTAAAGGATATTCTGTACGAGCTTGCTGATCCGGTCGATCATCAGTTTGGTAACATCGATACCTTCTTCGATGCGGGCCGGCTTGTTTCGGTAAAAGCCTGTTTCGATGAGATAGAGACTGGCATCCAGGCCAGTGAGACAACTCTTGAGACTGTGGGAGGTGGTGCCGATCATCAGGCCCAGGGCCGACAGGTTTCCCTGCATGCGCCGCAGTTCGGAAATATCCATGAAATAGCCCAGCGCCGCCCGTCGGCCCTCGTGGGCAACTGAGGTGACGGTTTCCAGTATCCAGTGGGTCTGTCCGGTTTTGTCCTTAACGCAAAACTCGTATGGTTTATCGCTGTTGCCCTTGATCATGGACACGGCGTTTTGGCGCACGGCGTCACGGAAATCTTCGTGCACGATTTCCAGCGGATTGGTTCCCATCAGTTCTTTTTCAGAGAAGCCAGTGATGCGGACAAACTCGGGGTTGACATATCGAAACTTTCCATCTTGGACGATGTAGCTGCCAATCAAGGATTTTTGCCTGCTGTGGATGAATTGCATGTCTGCGATCCGCATTTCTGTATTGTCACGGATGAACCCTTCAAGAGACAGGGGTCGTCCGTCTTTTTGGTCGCGCTGGACAATCCAGCGGTCCTGGAGCCAGCGAATCGTCCCATCGGAATAGGCGACGCGGTAATGAACCTCGCCCTTGTTTAAGCCGGCTTCTATTGATTTTCCGATGGCATGAGGGACGGTCCTGCGGTCATCCGGATGAATGCTCGGCATCACCTTTTCGACAGAAATCCGGCGTCCCGTTTTTGCAGGCAGGCGGAAAATTTCCCTGAAGGCATTGTTGAAGAAAAGGAAATTCCGTGATGTCAGGTCGTAGTGGTAGATGGCATCCTGGGAGCGGTCAGCCAGGCGACTCGATGTCCTTAAAGAAGTCGGAAAAGGCCGTTTTAGCCGGTCGCCGACCGGTTTTGTTTTTTTCAGCCATGATGATTTCCGAAAGAAAGATGGATAGGAATTGTTAATTATAACTTGTGGTATGCATTGCATCAATCGGCCGCCAAGTCAAGTTTTTCTGCACGGATAAAGAAATCGCGGATGTTGTTATTACCGAGGACAACGCAGCAACTATTTTCACGACGGCAATTGAAACGCTCCGCACTCCATTTTCCAATGCAATCAGGCGTCCGCCCTTTGCCGATTGGCTGATCTTAGCCTGCGACAAACGAAGTCCTTTTGCCAACTCAACCGTCGACATGCCCAATTTTCCTTTATCCCCCCACAATAGCCTCAACACGCTTCGAGCCTTCAGATCACCGTAGCAATCGGTACAGCGCCTGTTCGCTGCAGATTGATGGACGCGGTTCGATATCAACGACCATGCAAAGCACTGGGTTTGGGTTTCGGACAACATCACCGAAAAACGGGTCAAAAAATTATCCCGATCAACGTCATGAAAAAATGTTGCGGTACTCGATTCCCCTCACAATGATATGCTGGATGGCTCCGGGGACATCTATTCGCGCTTTTCGTGACATTTGAATCAGATATTATTATTTCTATGCCTTTTCAACTTAATTATCAAAGGACATACCATATCCCCCCTAAGTTTCTTGCAGGGCGATTTACATCAGTCACAATGATGTCAATTGGTCGCTCATTTTTTTTTGGACTCGCATGGCGGAAGATTCGAACAAGTACACTCGTATTTGTCTTCTCCAAAATAAATTTTCCACTCCGACATTGAAAGATTGCGACGCATCTTAGAGCATGCCTTCTGCAGAAGCTTTTCGAGACCAAGCTCCCAGAAGTGAATAGTACCCGTGGTATCCCCGGCTGCCAGTAATTTTCCGGAAGCCGACACCGCTATTGACATTACCTCGCCCATCGGACCAGCCAATCTCATGCGTTGTCGATCCCCCGGATGGCCTTTCCATAGGTAAACCATACCATCGCTTCCCCCGGTAGCAAGATTGTAATTTTCATTGTTAATGAAACGAATGGCAAAAACCGCACCCTGGTGGGCGGAAACCGGAGCAACTTGCGAGTACTTTCCATTGTCAATATTCCAAATCCACAGGAACCCATTGTCATCACCGGCAACTAAACGGTCGCCAGCTGGGCTGAAGGCAAGCGCACGGATTTCGATTTCAATATCAAGCAATGACTCCTTAGACCAGCCTCCGTTGTGACTTTCTCTCCATAAATACACACAACCATCCTTGGTTCCCGTAACAATGTCACTTGTAGCAGGGTTAATTGCTGCAGAAAGGACAGGGGATTTATGACCTGGATCCTTGCCCGGTACTTCATTTAATTCTACGGGATCTTCCCCAGACCTCATTTCCCTTTGCTTGATCGCGTCGTTTCCAGATAATCGCCCTCCGATCCCATCCTGCCGTCAGCAGGGTCTTGCCGGTCGGATCCATTGCCGCCGCCCAATTGCCATCGGTGTGTAAACAATGCGGGAGTGGTTCGTATCTACCGGCAGTTCCGGCTCCCAACTCCATATCCCACGAAGTCTGAGGCCGCGGCATGCCTGCTTTTTGATACCCCGTAGAGATGGCAAGGCGCGTAAAATTCCGATCCACTGCAAACGCACGGACCCCATTCGGAAGAGAAACCGACAGGTCATATGTGATGGCGTCATCGGTATCTGAAATCAGCAAAACTCCGGATGACTTTGAACCACCGAATGCAAGCCGTTTTCCTTCCGAATCGAGAAAATCAAGCGCATAGACAATACCGGAGCCGCTATGCATATAAGAGAAATAGCCTGCGTCGGTGATGCCTTGATTTGACCAGAGGCGCATTTCCAGGCCGGCATCAACAGCGGCCAGCAGCGGCTGAGTTTGTCTTGATTTCGTGAATTCCTTGCCGATATCCTGCGTAATATAGCGAAGCGCCATCACGGTTGATTGCATGCCCGCATACTCGCGATAGGAGGCATAAAGTGTTTTGATATCACCGGCAATTCGACGCAAAGAATTCTGTTTATCCTTTTTATACTCTGGCTTCACGCTCAATGTCTCCAGGTTCCACTCGCCGACAAGACCACTTCCCCCCCCGATCACAACCCGGTTTTCGTCAGGACGGACATCGATACGAAGTAATCGGGTGATGTTGGCAACTTGACGTACTGCCCGGCCCTGTTCCTGTTCGACGCGCAGTATAACTTGACTTTGTTCGTCAGGCATGAGGTATGTGGACGGTGGCAGGTCAACTGACTCGTCCATGTCGAAGATACGTGGTGGACCCTGGCGGTATAACACGAATAGCCACCGGTGTTTTTCCAGATAACGTAGTGCGGCTACACCATAATCCAATGTATGCTTCCGGAAATTAAGGTCTTTTTTCAAGATCTCGGGCCATTCTCCGAAGTTATTCCCGGCAATCCTTACCAAGACAGGTTCTGCGTGTGACAAGTTGATGTATCCGACATCACCGGTTCGGCTCCCCAAGCTATCCAGGAATCTCGTGCCCCGCACGCCAGAGAACAGATTGCCGCCCCCTTAGGAACATGCAACTGTTCATTCGTAATAATCATACTTCGTTCGGCATATCGTTTGTCCTGGGAAAGGTGCCACAGTTCGATTGCCCGCAAACCCGTCTCCATCGAACAAGTTGTAATCGCGGATAATGTCTTATCCGGCGCGATGAATACGCCCCGGTAGGCGTGGGCATCCTGTCTTGATCATAATCGGGTTTCCGCCATCGGTCGATCGGGTACAAGCTGGCACCGCTTGCGGTAATTGCAATCAGGTCGTTGCCTTCGGGAGAGAAATCGGCGCCAAGGAGCGGTTCCGTTTCGATCGTTTTTTGCTGCGGTCTGTCAAAGGAGGCTATGCGCGGGGTTATATTCAGTCCCTTGGCATTCTTTTCGAGGTCGCCACAGTCAACGAACGGGATAGGGCCGGCTCCAGTTCCCCGCAACCAACATCCAGCTTTTCGCTGAACGCAAAGGGCTGCGACTGTAGGCAGGTACGCAGCATATCCTCACCCCATACAACGAGTGCAGGCTGGCTCCCGGACCTTTTGATGAGGAGATTAGCGTGCAGCGAGAGCAGGCTGGCAAGTTCATGATTGTAGTTTCGCCACTTGTTGGACGCCGCCGCAGACAGGAGAAACTGTGCTGTTGCTTAATTCCAGGAATTTAAGCGCCTCATTGTGCTTTTTCCACTTTTTTCGTGAGTTTTTTTTGAGTTTCTGCCCGCTGGGACTTCCAGTATGCCATTGTCAACCGGCCACCAATAGACTCGGGATGATCACCCAAATAAAACCCCACTTCGCATTACGCTTGAGTTTTCCAAAACCCCATATGTTCTCACAATAACGCAAATAGCGACGGTCAACTTCTGTCAGTGACTCCGGCGGATGTTGTTTTTCCCATTTTAGAGCTTGACTGCAGGTTGCTGCCCTGCAAGATTTCGGATTCAGACGCCTGCTCTGCGCCGGCGCGACGCAATCTGTCCCATTTCGCGGCATTCATCTGGAACGACTCCAGATTTCTGCTAAACCAGTTTGCATTATCGGACAGGATCACCCGGCGAGCCGGTCATGGGTAATTTCATACCATCTCGTGCCAGCCCTTGAATCTCGACGGACAAGCGACTGCTTTGCTATCTTCGACCACATCGTTGGGGAGACCGGCTGTTTCCGCCTCGCCTTTCGGGACTTGACGGCGTAACCCGTGCGGCGTCAGCAATTCTCGCTCAAACCACTCACGAATCACTCGCTGCGCAATATGCGTTTTGTCCGAAATCTCACTGATGGTGCGATCGTAATAGCTCTCCAGCGCCTTCTCGACCTCGCTGGCCCTGGGCTCCCCACCTTCAGGGGAACTCATATGGCCTAAATGTTCGAGGGTTATCTGGTTAGTATCAGCCGGCAGCTGCTCCCACAAACGTTGACACACGATCTGAAGGTAAAGCGGTTCGATAAAACTGCTTTGACGCGTCATCTCGCTGCCGTCACTGGTGCGCTCGCGTATAGTGCTGAGATCATCGAACAGGCAGTTGACTGCTGCATCATGAAATTCTACGCCCGAATTTCCGGCCGGGGTACGAATCGCCTCTTCCGCGTTGCTTCGCGTCAGCAGGTCCAGACGGAAACGCGTGGAAAGCCGGGTGGGCAGCAGGTGACGATAACCGTCGAGTGCGGCGCTATACTCCTCCCGCATGGCAAACAGCGCCCAGATCTGCTTATTTTTCAACGCGTCTCCAAGTTGTTGAAAAAACGCCAGCTTGATCTCTTCTGCTGCATCGGAATTCAGTACTTCCTCGAACTGATCAAAAACCAGGAGCTTCAGTCTCGGGTCTTCCTGTATCCATGTGCGCTGCGTAAGATAACTGGCCACGGTAATCCCGGAGACATTCAGAAGAGGCTTCTCGCTCTTGGGTTTCCCCTCCTCGCACCCCTTAATGAGGCAGGATACAAAAGGGTTGCCCCCAGCCGCTATGGATGCAGTGCTCTCAATTAAACCGGGGCGAACGACAGGAAGGATCTGATAGTCTTCATGCTTCATTACCGGAATCACGGACGCTTGCACCAGAGACGTTTTACCCGCCCCAGAGGGAGAATACAGAAGTACAATACGTTCTGCGATCAGCAAGTCGACGAGTTCGCGTGCCTCGCGGTCACGCCCGTATAACGTTTCACCTGTTTGAAACGGCCGTGGTCCGACATAAGGGTTGCTTTGCTTGTTCATTACCGTCTCTCCTTCCAGTGGTGATGAAGTTCGCTGAGAAAGTCTTCAGATGCCCCCCAGTAGATTGTAATATCGCTTTCAGAAAATCCCTCGAAATACTTCTCAAGATATTCGCGCGCGCGATCGGGATTGGCGATTTGATCGTCATCCGGGTCCACTTGCACTGCCACATGGAGTTGTTTGCGACGGCGCTGACTACCCTGCTCTTTCAGCAGGCTGCGAAAAAATACCCGGAAATCCCAGTCATTCAGATTAAACCCGAGAAACAAGAGACTCGAACTTGCAAGCGCTCTGCGCACGACACCAGGGACTCTTTCCCTGTCACGCCAGAATTCGATCGAAGATGAAAATAATCATCCTCTGTTAGTACGAGTGACTCTGCATCATTGACTTTTCCATACAAGTGGTACACAAGCGGTCGATTAGAATCTGGCGCATCAAGTCCGGCAATCGGAATGTCTGAATTAAACAGCAGTTCGAGAGGCTCGCGACCTGATCGTCGAAGAGAATCGGCCAGAAAATTGTTGAAGTTTGCAGTTATGTAAATTGGAAATGGCAGTGATGACAGGACGGTATGTGGATCGTCGGGTTCATTCAGCAGAACCTTTCCAGCTATCGCGGACAGCATCTTGTCGAGAGGAAGTCGTCTTTCGGCACTATCAAGCAAATGCCCATAGCGCTCCAGGGCAAACTTGCGGAGGTCTTAAGGAAATCCGCCACCATTCGCGCATCGCCCCTGGTGGCAGCGACATATTGGGCAATTTGAGGCAGGCTGACGTACTCATACAGGGTCAGAGGGTACTGATAACGGTCCGCCCAATCCATGGCAATCTGTTGGCGAGATCGGGAAATCCGATAGTCTATACCTGGGCCGATGATAGGCGTGCAGCGTTCATTGGCAATGCGCGATACGAGCAAGTTCCACGTGTCATCGCAACAAGTTTCGTCCATAAGCCGAGGTATATACCACAATCGCCCACTGCGAAGTCGCGAGATGATAACCGGTGCCCAGGGAGCAGAAGATTCCAGTATCTTTTCGCGAGCAAACCGCGCCGCGAGGTCAGCCTGTCCATGCTTTGTTACCTCATCGAAGAATGAACGCAGAAAACCCTGCCACACTTCGTCGGCAAGGGCGTCTTGCAGTGTCAGCGCACTGAGCACGCCCCTTTCCACACTTTCGTGAGCCAAGTGAACCATCCAAAGCCAGTTGTGCTTCAAACCGGGGTCGCCCGCGCATGCAGGGGCAATTAACATCATTCTGGGCGGCCGTACCATGGCAATCAACCCCTGGGCCAATCCTTTGCGCACCAAATCTTTGTCCTCGAAGCTCTCGTAACCTAAAGCGCAGGTGATAGCACCGGCCTCAAAATCCATGTCATCCTTAATTAGTAAATATATGTAATCGACCCCATTATTGCTTCGCAACACATCTTCTAAATCGCTGGGAGCGTGCCAATCGCCAATGACGGTGCATGCAATTCCAGCCGCAGAAAGCAACGTCGCTATAGGGTCTAAATCCTTGAGTGCCGAGTCACCAATATGAGGGGCACCTCCCCGTGCAACCGCAAGCAACAGGGCCTTCGGGGCGTCTGCGCGACGACTTAAAGCAGCACGGAAACTCATACCATAACCGACAGCGTAACGGGAAAGTGCCGTTGTAGTCGGCGACAGCGGGTTTTCGCCTTCGGCGTTGACCATTAGTTTTTCCCAGGAAAGCGTGTGCAATTCACGAGCGCTTGGTTCGATACATACGCGGACTCGCAATGGAACCTTTTTATCGTCTGCATGTCCCTTTGCACTAATTACGTCTTTCCATACGCTATCGTTCGGGAATAGCGCCCGGCGCAACTCTCCTGCATACGTTTCCGTATCGCCTATCACGGCGAATCGGTTAAGATCAGGGTGGTTCTGTAACGCCTCACGAAGTCGAATATGCGGTCTCCTGACCATGTGAAGCTCAGTTCGACCTTATAATTATTCCATTCGCAGTGAGATAAGCGCACATCAAGCGTCGCATATGCTTTTTCGCCGACAACGATGGGTTGCTGCTCGATTTCAATTCCGTTCGTTCTCTCCGTTGTTCCCGGCTGATACAGCAACTGGGTGATATGGTTCGCAAACTCGACCAGGTCCGTATTTATCTGGTGTTCCCTCCCGGCTGAAAGTTCGCGCCCCTTCGGTCGCACTTCCAGCTCTTTCAATGCCGGGAAAAAATTCCACAAACACGGTTCCAGGATAAGGGGCATAATGCGACGAAGGCGCCAGGGTTTTTCCCCGCTCTTTATCGCAATCAATCTCGGCAACTGAATCTCCATGATGAATTTTGAGGCCAAAAAGTTTGGCGAAACGAGGAGAACCGCGACATCCGCTTCATTTATGGCATTCTCAATGTCTTGCTGGAAAGGATCCCCCGGCAGAATATTCATATCGCTCCAGGCGGAGACAATCTCCTGACTTTGCAACACAGCGAGGTGCGTAAGGACCCGGTCAAACCAATCCTTATCTTTGTGACTATAACTGATAAACAGCCTTGCCTGGCTCACGTTCATTGGTTCCTCCATCCACTTTTTCAGTTAATTCTCAATGTGCTGGGGAAAAAGGTGATAAGCTTTTGCTTTCCAAGCCAGAAAGCCCATAAGAATCAGATGGCTTGAAACCGGATCAGATCAACATTATGGATGAAACCGACAGTCTCCAGTATTAGACCGGTAGAGTTATTGCAGTACACGTCGTTGTCATGCCAAGCCATTGCTATTGGCTCTATGTCCGGTCTATCATATAGATGATCGAATCATCGCCAGCACCTCATTGATCTTAGCATGAGAAGCTTGCTGGACTACCGGATAAATCCCAGATGTTCTTGAATCGAAGCCACCTTCCTGGGGCTGGTGCCTCGCAAGCACGCATCCTTGTATTTCGACAGGATAGCCTTGGCGTCCTCTTCAATTTTCTTAATTGCCGCATTCGGGTATGCCAGGGAGCAGGACCAGCAGGCAATCCGCCTCGGCAGTCGCATCCCAGAAATTGGGGTTTTCCGCATAGCGTTTCCTCGCGATATCGATCATTTGGTAACATTCGACTTTCAGTTCCTGTTTCCAGGCCATCCCCCTGGATTTATGGATTTGTTCCAAAAGCACTTTGGCCAGGGCCCAATTGGAAAAGGCATATGGATCGGGCCTGGCGTTTACCGCACAATCTTTTTCATACGCGACTCCGTAATATGTTGCCATGTTT
>CAWBKP010000008.1:0-28644 GCA_963789395.1 uncultured delta proteobacterium
CCCCGGGGTGAATCGGACACCCGGCCAATGGTTTAGGAAACCATTGCTCTATCCACTGAGCTACGGGGGCAAAAGGCAGGAACTGATGGAAACGGCTGATGTTTAAGGTTACAGAATGTGACACGAAATCATGTTGCATGAAATATCAGAAAGCAACGCTGGATTCAAGAGCGAATAATAAAAAAGCGGGTAAGCCATTGGCTGTCCCCGCTTTGATTTCATTATCTGGTCGGGGCGAGAGGATTTGAACCTCCGACCCCTTGAACCCCATTCAAGTGCGCTACCAGTCTGCGCTACGCCCCGACACTTTTGGACTTATTAACATGATGAAAGGCAGACTGTCAAGCATTGGCAACAATTATTGATAAATGGAAGAAAAATAACCGACAGAAGATCCATCAATGCGACAGGATCTTGCTGAGAAAGAGCCGTGTCCTGTCACTTTTTGGGTTTTCAAAAAATTCGGTTGGCGTGCCAACCTCGACAATCTGTCCCTGATCCATAAAAATAATATGGCTGGATACTTCACGGGCAAATCCCATTTCATGCGTGACCACCACCATGGTCATCCCCTCATTGGCCAGTTTTCGCATCACATCCAGAACCTCGTTGATCATTTCCGGATCCAGTGCGGATGTCGGTTCATCAAACAGCATGATTTTGGGCCGCATGGCAAGGCCCCGAGCAATGGCCACCCGCTGCTGCTGTCCGCCTGAAAGCTGAGCCGGGTATGCTTTTGCTTTGTCCTGAATGCCGACTTTTTCCAGAAGAATCATACCTGACGAGTCAGCTTCCTTCCGGGACAGCTTTCGGACTTTCATCGGTGCAAGCGTCACATTCTCCAGAACCGTCATATGCGGATAGAGATTGAACTGCTGAAACACAAACCCGATTTCAGCGCGAAGCCGGGTAAGGCTGGTGCGCTTGTCATGAACCTGGATCCCGTCCACAAGGATTTCTCCGGAAACGATGGGCTCCAGCTTATTGATGCATCGGATCAGCGTGCTTTTGCCTGAACCGCTGGGCCCGCAGATCACGGCAACTTCTCCGGCAGATACCGTCAAGTTGATGTCATTAAGCACATGAAGTTTTCCAAACCATTTATGAACATGCGTAAACTGAATCATTTAATGCGTTTTCCTGAGAGCAGATTGTATGAAAGTGGCACAAGAATCATGAAAACATCTGTCTGAATTCCGGGTGCTTGGGGAAAAGTCCTGAATGGCCTCCGGTATGAATGAACAAGACACTCTGGCCTTTTTCGATTTTTCCGGACCGAATATGATCCACCATACCCAGAAACGCTTTCAGAGTATAGACCGGATCCAGAACCAGTCCTTCTAAGGATGCAAACCGGACAAGCTGCTCAAGCTCCTGATTTGTATTGAGTGCATATCCGATCCCTACATGGTGGTCATCGATGCACTGCTCAGCGCCTTGAAAATCAACCTTCATGCCATACCAGTCTCGAAATTCCTGCTGGATGCGGGTGATTTCGGCCATGAAATACGCCGTATCGTCACACACGGCAATGCCTTGAATCCGGGGTTGAATATTTGCATGCCGACACCCCAGCCAAGCACCGGCAAAGGTTCCACCGGATCCCATGGCCAGATACAGATGATCAAAGGAAACAGGCGATACGGCCACCTCGCGGATCATCCGCACATACCCTAGGGTGCCAGTAGCGTTTGAACCGCCCATGGGAATCCAGTAAGGGCGTTTGCCGTTTTGAATCAGCGCTTCGGTTACCGTTTTTTCAACCGCAGCGATGTCTTTAAAATCCTGAACCGTAAAAAAACGCGTTTCCGCCCCCAGTATCCTGTCCAGCAGGAGATTGCCGTCGATTTGCGCCGGTTTTTCTCCCCGCAGGGCCAGAACACAGGAAAGACCTGTTTTGGCAGATGCCCAGGCAACCGCCCGGCAATGATTGGACTGGATTCCGCCGCAACTGACCAGGGCATCGGCTTTTTTTTGAAGCGCGTCATGAAGCAGGTATTCCATCTTTCGGATCTTATTGCCGGATCCGATGCTTTCGGTCAGATCATCGCGCTTGATATAGAGTTTTACGCCCAGTTCATCAGATAACCGGGGCATGAACTGAATCGGGGTGGGTAAATGCGCAAGAAAAAACCGGTTTTCAAGAAGTTTTTCCAAAACATGACTCCTTTCAGAGCGATATCACACCGTCCATTTCTCAATGGTCAGCCGTTTTTCAAACCAGTTGGAAAGACGAATCAGGGGATAACATATGGAAAAATACAAAATTCCAACAAGTCCAAACACCATCAGCCCTTCCGGAATTCTCTGAACCGTGAGCCATCCCACACGGGTAACATCGGTAAGGCCGATTACCGATATGACGGATGAGTCCTTGATCAGCAGCACATACTGGCCTACCAGCGGCGGCAGGATGGGCCTCAAGGCCTGGGGCATGATCACAAACCGAAGCCGTTGAAACCAATTCAGCCCGCTGGCCATGGCAGCCTCTGTCTGTCCCGGAGAAATGGTGCTGATGCCGCCGGCGACAATTTCGCTGATATAGGCGCCGGCATATAACGTCAGACTGAATACTGCGGCTTCAAACGCCTCCATCTGGATTCCCCACTCCGGAAAGATGAAAAACACGATAAATATCTGAACCAGAAACGGCGTACCTCTCATAAAATCCACATACAGGGAAAAACCGTAGCGCAGAACCCGTAGTCGGCTGTTGCGACCAATCCCGATGCCAAAGCCCAGAATCGTTCCGCCAACCAGACTGAGCAGGGATACGATGATGGTCATCCAGACACCTTTTAGAAAAAAGGGAAAGGAGGCAACAAGTTTATTAAAATAGTAAAGCCACATGTAAGATCACAGTGCGGGGCGGAAAATAAGCTTTTTTCTGCCACCAGGATGAAAGGGTTTTTAAAATATAATACATCAGCAGATAGAACAGGGCAGTGGTAAAAAACCCTTCTGCCGGCATGAACATCTCTGAATTCATAAGCTGGCCGGCACGAGTCAGCTCAAAAACAGAAATAAGCGATAGAAGGGCGCTGTCTTTGACAAGAACAATGGTCTGCCCCAAAAGCGGTGGAATGGTCGCGCCGATGGCCTGAGGTAAAATAATGTAGCGAAGGCGCTGGAAATAATCGAGCCCGGAAACCATTCCCGCCTCAATCTGGCCGTAGGAAATGGATTGAACGCCAGCCCGCAGAATCTCGGCCATGTAAGCCCCGCTGTTCAGAGAAAGCGCCAGAATGCCGGTTTGGTATTCACTGAGCCGCAATCCCAGGCTGGGAAGTCCGAAATAAAAAAAATAGAGCTGGGCCAGAAGCGGCGTCGAGCGAATCGCCTCGATAAAAATGCCCGCAGGAACATTAAAGATGCGAAGATGGGATAGCCGGCCCATGCAGGCAAACGATCCAATGATCAACGCCCCCAGAAAAGAAACCAGGGAAATCCAGGTCGTTGCCAGCAAACCCTGAAAAAACAGGGGAAGATATTCGATAATAACCCGGAAATTAAAAGTTTCCAGCATGAATGTGCAGTGTCCTTTTACAACCTGCGATAGAAAAACGGGGAAAGTCGTCTTTGTAAAAAAAACAGTGAGCTGAAAACGGATAACGGATATTTTCCGTTTACTGCTCACTGTTGATGAACGTGTGAAAGGCATTTAACTGATGAGACTATTCACTCCGAGATCTATCTGACTCCTGACTGCGTGCCGATTAATGATCTTTTTTCCAATCAAGGGTTGTAACCCAGTAATTGATGTTCTGGTCATAACGACCGTCTTCCTTGACCCATTCAAAGAAAAGGTCAATCCACTGGGCCAGATGGGTGTCTTCGGGACGGACGGCAAAAGCCAGCGGCTCCCGGGAGAGTTTTATCGGCAAAACGTTTACGCTGTTGGGCGGAAATTCGGCCACCTGGCCGGTAACCGCGGATTCATCGTTGATACCGATATCTGCATGGCCTTTTAAAACCGCATCGATCAGAAGGGGGCCGCCGCCTTTATAGGATTTGATTTCAGCCTTGGGAAGAAATCTTTTTGCGACGGCCTCTCCGGTTGCACCCAGGAGCACTGCGACCTTTACCCCTTCTTTGTTAAACTCTTCAATGGTTTTACGGGTGTCTCCGGCCTTGGTGAAAATGATGGATCCGGTATAATAAAACGGCTCTGTAAACTGAATTTTCATGGCGCGCTTCAGATTCGCCGTCATGTCGGCCGCCAGCATATCCGCTTTTCCGGAAAGCAGCGCCGGAATCAGACCATCCCAGTCAAAATCCAGAAATACGGCCTTGACGCCCATTTCCTGAGCCATCATCTTGCAGAATTCAACAGAGCTTCCCGTGCGGTTCCCGGCCTTGTCCACGAAACTGAAAGGAGGGCCCTGGGTTTGAACGGCAATGCGAAGCTCCCCGCGTTTTTGAATCTCCTGAAGGACATCCGCTGAAACAGTGCTGAACATCCCGAACAAAAATACAATAGATACCGCCAACGACACGCCTCTAATCCATCTGTTCATTTCTTCTCCTTTATCCGTTATTGTTTACATTGACATGGCACTGACCCGTTGAATCAATATCCATTCTACACAATTTCATCCTCTTTTGCAACTTCTCTTAGGCATTGGGCAGGTAAGGCGTCATATCCTGAACATATTCGGTAAGCACATTAAATCCGCCATTTTTCAAAGCGGAAATGGCTTTTTCCCCGTCTCTGGAGGGAACCCGCATGACAAGATGATAGATACCGGGATATTTTTTATCCGGCCATGCGAATATACTGCGGATATTGATTTGAAGATCCTTGAGAATCTGAGAAATTTCAGCGACATAACCGATGCGGTCATACACCAGAACGGTAAAACGGGCGCTTTCCTTGTCAATCCCGATAGCCTCCAGCAATACGCCCATGACATCTGTTGTGGTAATGATGCCGACAAGCTTCTCTCCTTCCATAACCGGAAGCGCCCCAATGCGGTGCTCCTGCAGGACAAGGGCGGCCCGTTCTATGGTGGTGGACGGCGTAACGGAAACATATTTCTTGATCATGATCATGTTTACCGTCACTTTTGTCAGCAGGTAATTCAGCTCATGCGTGCTCAGGGTCGTGGCCGGCGAGGCCCAGTTCTGTTTCAGATCCCGGTCGGAAACCAGACCCATCAGCTTGTTTTTTTTATCCACAACCAGAAGATGGGCTATCCGTTTTTCATTCAGAATCTCCATCGCTTCCACCAGGGTGGTTTCGGGGGAAACGGTAACCAGATCAGTGTGCATGACACGGCCTACATACATCGGATTATCTCCTTTTGGCTATAAGGAAGCAAGAAAAAAAGCAGATATACTATCAACAGGGAAGTCAATGTAAACAAATAACGCAGCGTATTCGATCGAAAAACAAGGATACGATACTGTCCTGCTTTTTGCTATTAAGATAAAGCAAGTATTGCTGTCAAGAAAAACCGACGCCGGCACGATAAGGAATGCCGATCAATAATTGATATTGACACAATATGTTATGAAGCTTAAATTTCAGATAATAATTGGGGATATACTGAAATGACGGCCAAAAGATATTCGGCCCAGCCCGAAATTATCGGATTTCTCTGCAACTGGTGCGCCTATGAGGCAGCCGATTCCGCGGGAAGATCCCAAAAAGCATACCCGGCCAACTTAAAAATCATTCGGGTGATGTGCTCCGGCAGGGTGGATCCCTGCTTTCATACTTGAAGCATTTCACCAGGGAGCCGCCGGAGTGGTCGTGATGGCGTGCCGCTGGGGAGAGTGCCATTACAAGACCGGCAACATTCAGGCCCTGAAGCGTCATATCCTGCTGAATGCCACGATGAAAGCCCTGGGTATCGAGACGGACAGGCTCAGGCTGGAGTGGATATCCGCAGGAGACAAGGATAAATTTGTTCAGGTTGTGGGTGAAATGACTGAAGACTTACAGAAACTCGGACCGTTGGTGGACAGATGAAATGGTCGATTGCAGAAAAATTGCGCCGGTTCTACAATCAGTTTTCCGGAGATGATCGCGTGCTGATCATCATCAATGCGGATCCTGACGCAATTGCAAGTGCCATGGCAATCAAACGCCTGCTCTGGCGTAAAACCGCGAGCGTCACCTTATCCAGCGTCAATATCATCCAGCGGCCCGACAACATCGCCATGATCGAACTGCTGGGCGTGCCCTCATTCATGTGGATGCCATCAATGCCGATCAGTATAACCGTTTCGTCATCGTGGACTCGCAGCCCGGCCACCATCCGTCTTTTGCCAGGTTTACCCCGCTTGACGTCGTCATCGACCATCACCCCGTAACCGATTTTATCGCCGACTTTGTCGATATCCGGCCAAGTTATGGGGCAACCGCCAGTATCCTGACCGAATATCTCCGGGCCGCCGGAATCAAACCATCATCCAAGCTGGCTACGGGCCTCTATCATGCCATAAAAAACGACACCAGCAATTTTGAACGCCCCTCGCTCGTTGAGGACATCCGCGCATTTCAGTTTCTTCACCGCCACGCCAACATTCAACTGGCCAGAAAAATCGAACACGCGGAAATCCGACCGGAGTTCTTGAAATATTTTTCCACGGCGCTTCAGAATAAACGCATTCATGCCGGCAGAATCTACACGCATCTGGGGACAGTCAAAAATCCGGATGTGTGTGTACTGGTAGCGGACTTTTTCATGCGGATCCATTCCATCACCTGGAGCATTGTTTCCTGTCTTTGTTCACAGCAACTCGTGATCGTTTTTAGAAACGACGGGCTTCGAAAAGACGCCGGGAAACTGGCCAAAAAAGCGTTTGGATCACTTGGTTCAGCCGGAGGACATAAAGTCATGGCCAGGGCTGAAATTCCGATTGGCAAGCTTGAAGGCGTACTTGACACCAAAACCGAAAAACGTCTGCTCAACTGGGTGATTGCCAGAATCGAACGGAAAAAATCGTGACGGATGTTACAAACCCTATTCAAATTACCATTCTGGGTTCAGGTACCTGCGAGCCGTCGCTCCGACGCAGTTCCTGTTCGGTCTTGATGGAAATCGGCGGAGAAAAGCTGCTCTTTGATGCCGGTGCGGGAACCCTTCGAAGGTTGCTGGAATGCGGCGTTTCCATTTTTGATATTTCCTGTATCTTCTTCAGCCATTTTCACCCGGATCATACCGCGGAGTTAGTCCCTTTTTTATTTGCATCCAAGTATTCAGAGCAGGGGCCACGCAAATCGCCGCTGACCCTGATTGCGGGAAACGGGTTCTCTGTGTTTTACCAGGCGCTTAAACAGGCATACGGTTACTGGATAGAACTGGACGCAGACATTCTGTCGGTCATCGAAATGAATACGCAGGCCCCTGACCGGCGGGACTTCAATTTTTTTTCAGTTATCACCCGGCCGGCGGCCCATAACCCGGAGAGCATTTCCTGCCGGATTGAATCGCCTTCCGGCTATTCGGTTGTCTATTCCGGAGACACGGATTATACTGAAAATCTTATCACCCTGGCCAAAGATGCCCAGGTCCTGATCTGCGAGTGCTCGCACCCGGATGCAGAAAAGGTTCACGGTCATCTCACGCCTTCTCTGGCCGGCGGAATTGCCGCATGCGCCCGCGTGCAAAAACTGGTACTGACCCATTTTTATCCCAGATGCGACGGGTTTGATATTGAAAAAGAATGCCGTAAAACGTATACTGGAAAACTTGTCCTTGCAGAGGATCTCTTGCGGCTATGAAATATTATCCCGTCAATCTGGATATCCGGCATCAATCCTGTCTGGTTGTCGGCGGCGGCACCGTGGGAACCCGTAAAGTCAAGACATTGCTGGGCTGTGGCGCCGCAGTGACGGTGGTCAGCCCGGAGGTGACGAATTCGTTAATGGCTCTGGCAGGGGAAAACCGCATTTCACTGAAACAGCGGCCCTATCAGGCATCCGATCTTGAAGACGTTTTTTTAGTCATTGGCGCAACCGATAATATGGATCTGAACCGCGCTATTCACCAGGATGCCCGCAAGCAGGGCAAACTGTGCAATATCGCGGATCAGCCGGACCTGTGCAATTTTATCCTTCCTTCCGTGATTGAGAGGGGCGATCTGATTATTGCCATATCCACTTCGGGGAAGAGCCCGGCATTTGCCAAGAAGCTGAGAAAACAGCTTGAGGCGCAGTTCGGTCCGGAGTATGCCGAGTTTTTGAAACTCATGGGCACTGTTCGCAAAATACTGCTGGAAAGAGACCATGATCCCGAGGCGCATCGGCGGATTTTTGAAAATCTGGTGGATCAGGGACTGCTGGAAAGCATTCGAGATGGCAACACGGCCCATATCGACAGCCTGCTGAAAGCGTTACTGGGTCCAGAGTGCGGGCATGATTGGGTGTATGAGCAGGGCCATGATCTGTAACAACCTTGGACTTTCAGACAGGCGATATGGTGAAATTGAATGGAAATGGTGATAATTGGCATCACTTTCCTGTATTTACTCAGTTCGGCAGGTTATCTGTCCTATCTTTTTCTACAGAAAGATGTTCTTCAGCAAATCAGTAGCTACATTCTTGTAGCTGCCTTTTTAAGCCATACGGCAGCCATTGGATACAATTTTTTTTCAGCAGGCCACATTCCCGTCAGAGACCTTCACGAAACCCTGTCCATGGCTGCCTGGACCCTGTCCGGGACGTATATTCTGTCTCTATATCGCTTTAACCTGAAGGTCCTGGGCGCTATTGTTGTCCCGCTGGCAAGTCTGGTGATGGTTGCTTCCGCCCTGTTGCCGCGCGCATCCGTTGAGGTGCAGACGAGTTTTCGCAGCATCTGGCTGGTTTTTCATATTCTGGCGATTTTTATCGGTGAGGCCGCATTTGCTCTGGCATGCGGCATTGGCATCCTTTACCTGTTTCAAGAACATGCTATCAAAACCAAAAAACGCAGTTTTTTTTACAAACGCCTGCCATCTCTGGAACTTCTGGATGCGTCCGGCTATACCTGCATTGTCGCAGGCTTTACCTTGATGACCATTGGACTGGCAACAGGCTTTGTCTATGCCAAACTGATCTGGGGAAGGTTTCTCAGCTGGGATCCAAAGGAAATCTGGTCTGCCATCACCTGGCTGATTTATGCGGCCCTGATTCATGAGCGCCTGACCGTAGGTTGGCGCGGCAGAAAGGCTGCGATTATGGCCATCATCGGCTTTTGCGTGGTCATCTTCACGTTTCTGGGCGTTAACCTGTTTTTAAAAGGTCATCATGGCGTTTTTACCCGCTGGTAGCCTGTTGATGACCTCAAAAAGTTTGTCATCTGATTATGCTTGATATTGTACTTCTGGGATTAAATCATAAAACCGCTCCGGTTGAGCTGCGGGAATGTCTTGCTTTTTCCGGGGAGCAACTCGCAACCGCCCTGGATGACTTCCGCAATTATCCCCACCTTTCCGAAATGGTACTGGTTTCCACCTGCAATCGGGTGGAAATTCTGATGACGACTTCGGACAGACCACTTGCGATTCAAACCGCCAAACAGTATATTTCTGAAATCAAACAGATACCTGTTTCCGAATTTGAAAACGCCTTGTATATTCATACCGGAGAAGATGCCATCCGCCATGTTTTTCGTGTAGCTTCCAGCCTGGATTCCATGGTTGTCGGAGAACCCCAGATTCTTGGGCAGATGAAGGACGCCTATCTGACGGCAACGCAGAAAAACACATCCGGTGTGATCCTGAATCGACTGCTTCACAAGACTTTTTTCGTGGCCAAGCGGGTCCGCAGCGAAACCGGCATCGGCGACCATGCAGTATCCATCAGTTACGCAGCCATCGAGCTGGGCCGCAAGATTTTCGGCTCTCTGGAAGATAAAAAAGTGCTTCTGATCGGCGCAGGTGAAATGGCTGAACTGGCAGTCGAACACCTGATTCGAAACCGCTCCGGAGATATTTTTGTGGCAAACCGGACATTTGAACGCGGGCTGGAACTGGCAAAACGATTCAAAGGCAGCGCGATTCGGATTGAAGAAGTGTCCGAGTATCTGAAAGAAGTCGATATCGTCATCAGCTCAACCGGCGCTCCCGGATTCATCCTGACCCGCGACCAGGTGAAATCGATCATGCGCGTCCGCAAAAACCGGTCGATTTTTTTCATCGACATTGCCGTTCCCCGCGACATCGATCCGGAAATCAACAGCCTCAGCAATGCCTATGTTTACGATATCGATGACTTGAAAAATGTCATCGATGAAAACATCGAAGACCGGAATCGGGAGGCCGTCAAAGGGGAGCGCATCGTGGATGAAGCAGTCATTCAATTCCGCAAGTGGTATGAGAGCCTGGGCGTTGTACCCACTATCGTGGCGCTGAGAGCCAAACTGGAGCGCATTGCGGAATACGAAACCCAGAAAACCCTCCAATCCCTCAAACATCTTTCAGAAGACGACCGCAGCGCCCTTCAGCGAATGACTCAGGCAATGGTCAATAAAGTACTTCATGATCCAACGGTATATTTAAAAAGAAACGGCTGTTACGGGGACAAATCGACTCACATTGACATAACCCGCAAGCTCTTTAATCTGGATGATGACATACACAATTGACGGCTTCGGGAAAAGCCCGATTTTTGGCTCTTTGCGAATTCATTTAATTTGATTTCGGAGGTTTTTTTATGAAAAAAATTGCATTTCTTTTTCCAGGTCAGGGATCTCAGAGCGTTGGCATGGGAGAAGATCTATATCAGGCATTTCCTGAAGCACGGGAGGTTTTCAGCATGGCGGAGGCCATCACCGGTATTGCCATCAGGGATTTGTGCTTTAAAGGCCCCATGGAAAATCTTACCCAGACCGTCAACCTGCAGCCGGCGGTTACGGCAATGAATCTGGCCTGTCTGTCCCTGCTATCGAAGCAGGGCATTGTCCCGGTTCTGTCAGCCGGGCACAGCCTGGGAGAATACAGCGCCCTGTGTGCAGCCGGCGTACTGTCCCCCGAAGACACGATGAAACTCGTTCACAAACGCGGCCTGCTCATGCACCGGGAAGCCACGCAAAACACCGGCGCCATGCATGCCATCGTGGGGCTCCCGATTGAAACCATCCAGGAGATGGTTCATGAAGCCCAGGCCGAAGGCATTGTTGCGGTCGCCAATCACAATACCGAAAAGCAGATCGTCATCACCGGCGCTCCGGGGCCGGTTGAAAAGGTATCCGGAAAGGCTGTGCAGCAAGGCGCCAAGGCAGTCCCCCTAAAGGTGAGCGGAGCCTGGCACAGCCGGTTGATTCAGGGCGCGGAACAGGAATTTTCGGAATTTCTCAACACCGTCCCCTTTAATACCCCGCAATGCGATGTGCTGTTGAATGTTACGGCAACTGCCGAGAAGAATCCGGACGAAATCCGCTCCGTGATGTCCCGCCAGCTCTGCAGCCCTGTTCGCTGGTATCCGGCAATGAAAGAGTTGATGGAACGCCGGATCGATGCGGTGGTGGAGGTGGGACCGGGAAGGGTTCTGGCAGGGCTCTTAAAGCAGATCCTGCCCAAGGACTACCCCTGCAAGGTCTACACGGCAAACAACTTGAAGAACCTGGAACAGGCGATACAGGAAATAGGTTAAAGACTGAAGTCCGAAGGCTGAAGGATATTTCACATCCCATAAATTTCCACCCATAGCCTATCACCTATCGTCTTTATCCGCCTTTTTTCACCGACGGGAACAGCGATGGGTCCGTATGCGGCAGGAATTTTGCCGCGCTGAAACGGTTCATGAAATCCGGATTCACATTCAGCTCCAGATAGGTGATGCTGCCCTGGATCCGGTCGACTTCTTCGAACAATTCACTGGACTCCAGGATGCGGGCAGCTCCCCCAAGGCTGCTGTTTCCCAGGGTGTGGTAGCAGGTTAGTGGCAGATCCGGAATCATGCCGATGGAAATGGCCGAAACCGGGTTGATGAAGGACCCGAATGTTCCGGCCACATAAAACCGGGGCAGGTCCCGGGGCGTCATGCCCACCGAAGCAGTAAGGGTTTCCAGAATGGTGTACATGGCTGCCTTGGACCGGATCAGGCTGTCGATGTCCGCCTGGGATATGGAAAGATCTCGCCCGGCTGCCGCATTTTTTTGATCCACCACCATAAAGTGCTTCAGGCCGTCGATTTCCTTCAATCGGCCGCCGCATGCTGCAGGCACGAATTTTCCCCGGATATCAAGCATGCCGCGCAAAAAAAGCTGGGCCGCCAGGTCGATCAGGCCGGATCCGCAAATTCCAACGGGTGGCAGCTCTTCAATGGTGTGGATATCTATTTGAAGGGTATCCGGGTCAATAATAACCCGGTCAATCACGCCCGGACCGGCCATCATGCCCATTTGGGCAGCGCCTCCTTCCAGGGCGGGCCCCGCTGCGCCAGCGCAGGCGATCATCCAGTTTTTGTTTCCCAGAACCACTTCGGCATTGGTGCCGACATCCACCAGGATGGCGGTTTCTTCTCGCTGGTTGAGACCGCAATACAGGATCCCGGCAATCAAATCGCCGCCGAAATAGCTGCCGATATTGGGAAACACGAACGCCCTTGCGTAGGGACTGGCCAGGATTCCAAGCTGTGACGCCCGATGCGTTCCGGGCCGGTTGATGACCGGAATATACGGCTCCCGGATGATCCAGCGTGGATTCAGGCCCATGAACAGGTGGGTCATGGCCGTGTTTCCGGCAATGGCCATCAGAAACACATCCGTTGCAGAAAAGCCGCAGGAAATACACAAGGCAGCCATCTCCCTGTTCAGCCCATCCATGATCAGGCGCTGGAGATGCTGCTGCCCCTCCGGCGTATCCGCGTGATGAATCCGGGTCAGGATATCCGGCCCCACACCCAGTTGAGGGTTGTCAAAGGAAGCTTCCGCCAGGGACCTGCCGTCTGCCAGATCCACCAGCCGCAGCACCACGCGGGTAGTTCCCAGATCAACGGCCATGCCCAGGACCGGTGCCGGATCATCGGCCGGCAGAACACCGGCTATCCCCCACCCGCCCCGATCCTTGTAAAGAACACAGCGGATATGGTACCCGGTATTTCTCAGAACATCCGGCAGCACCCGCATCAGATCCAGATCCACGGCAATATCGTCAGCATCCAAAAGGGGTTTCAGGGCCAGTATAAGCCGGTCCAAATCCGCGGTATTGTCTTTCAGTGACGGAAGGGATAAGTGAAGGGTTTGAACCCAGGCACGGGACATCTTCACACCTGCTTGAAACATGCTGTAGAGGTTTCTTTTCCATTTATAATGGGGAGCCGTTGCAATGAATCAACGCAACGACTGATGCGGGTCGCTATGTTGCGAATCCGTATCATCCATGCCCTGATATGGCAAGAAAAACATTATGCAACATGGCGGCAAATGAAGCAACAATTTGACAATGACAAGTCTGATAATGTAATCTTATCAATTGTGCTGGCCGCTTCCCCAACGGCGAGATCACCGGCTGCGACACTTTTTCAGGGCGGCTGAACACTGCACGATGAAATTTTCCAATGACAAAACCCGGATAATGATCATATTTCATGTCACGAAAGGATATTCATGAAAACGCTTCATAAAACTATAGGCTTTATCGGCGCAGGAACCATGGGAGAGGCCATGATCAGCGCACTGATTCAGGCCGGCGTAATTGACGCCTCCGCCATTACCGCCAGCGACGTGAACCCGGATCGTCTCGATAGTCTGAAGCGCTCTTATGGCATCCAAGTCACAGCGGACAATTTTGCTCTTTTTTCAGCCTGTGACATCGTGGTTCTGGCAGTAAAACCGCACCAGGTCGTGACCATCCTGTCAAGCATTGCCGCTGCCAGGGGTTACCGGGTCATCAACCGGAAGCTGGTGATATCCATTGCAGCCGGCATTCCCCTATCGAGAATCGAAAACTGCCTCTATCCCCAACTGGATGCCACCGGCCGCAGCCAGCTTCCCATCATCCGCGTGATGCCCAATACGCCATCCCTGGTTCTGGCCGGTATGTCTGGCATGAGCCCAAATAACCATGCGACATCAGATGACCTGGCAGCTGCGGAAAGAATTCTGAGGGCGATGGGGAATGTAATCGCATTCAAGGAAGCCGATCTGGATGCCGTAACCGCTGTATCCGGATCCGGTCCGGCCTATGTCTTTTATTACATAGAATCCATGATCGAAGCAGGCGTAAAATCCGGCCTTACTTCAGCAGATGCCGCTGAACTGGTCCTTACGACCATCAAGGGAGCGGTCAAGCTTCTTGAGGACTCGGGGAGATTCTCCCGAACATCTTCGCCGACTGGTCACCACACCGGGCGGAACCACGGAGGCGGCCCTGAAAGTGCTTGAAACCAGGCATTTCAAGCAGGCCATCGTGGATGCCATTGCCGCCGCTACGGAAAAAGCACGGGAAATCGGCAACAGGTAATGTAACCGATCGGTTTGGATACGCTCATAGAGTTTAGAACTGTGTGTTGCAAACAGATTGTTTTGCATTTTGACAATGGAAACTTGAATTTGTTTCGGATTTCGGATTTCGATATTCGGATTTTACCTGAACGGACTTTTCGTTCAGGCACAACTTACCTCCCTTGAAAGCGTGAGCCCATGTTCGCAGAGACCATCAGCTATCCGGCAGCCCTACTGGCCGGTCTTTTGTCCTTTTTTTCTCCTTGTATTTTGCCGCTGATTCCCGCATACTTTACATTTATTACCGGATTTACTCTGGATGAATTGACCGGGTCCGACAGCAGCATTCGAAAAAAAGTCGTTCTTTCAACCATTGCCTATGTATCCGGGTTTTCAGTTGTGTTTATCCTGATGGGCGCATCGGCGTCTTTTCTGGGAAGCTTTATTCAGATTTACAGCGAAGCCATCCGCATCATGGGCGGAATTCTGATTATTCTTCTTGGCCTTCATCTGACCGGCTGGCTGCGTTTCAATGCACTGGAAGTTTGAAAAACGCGTACAGGTACACAAAAAACCCGTTCATTTTATGGGAACTTTTTTGGTGGGAATGGCATTCGGAGCCGGCTGGAGCCCCTGCATCGGTCCGCTTCTGGGTTCCATTCTGATTATAGCCGGCAGCAAGGAAACCGTTTATGAAGGCATCTCACTGTTAAGCGTCTATTCATTGGGTCTGGCCATTCCGTTTGTAATCATGTCTTTTTTTATCAATGTCATGTTGTCATTTTTGAAAAAAGCAACACGGGCATTGAAATATTTTAATCGCATTGCCGGCATTCTCTTGATCCTGGTGGGGCTGTCGCTTGTATTTAATAAAATGATTCTGTAATGCTGAAAACTTCGTAATCTTCAAATGTAAGGATTTTATTCATGAAACGCTTTATTGCTTTTTTTCTTTTAAGCCTTGCTGTCTTGATGACGACTTTTCCTTCGAAAAGTTTCTGTGCTGAAACCGTCAAATGGTATTCCTACGATGAGGGAATGACTTTGGGAAAAAGTCAGCACAAAAAAATATTCATCAATTTTTTTGCCGACTGGTGCGGCTACTGCACAAAAATGGACAAGGGAACATTCGTGGACCCGGAAATCGTGTCCTATCTGAACAAGAACTTCATTTCCATCAAAGTGAATTCCGACAAGGATAGCGCGCTGGCCACCCGGTATAAGGTCCGCGGACTGCCTTCCAACTGGTTTGTGACGGAAGCCGGAGACCAGATTGGAAATTATCCCGGATATATTCCCGCGGACAATCTCCTGCCGATTTTAAAATTTATTCAGACCGACAGCTACAAGCAAATGGCGTTCAAGGATTTTATGAAAATCAAGTAATTCCTGTTTGCATTCAAACCAATACCTTTTGACAAATTCATCAGCGATGGGTTGAGGGGTCTTTTGAAAATACCTGGAGCGTACAAGGGGGGATGTTCATTAACAAATCGTGTTTAAAAGTAATCGTGGACACTGCGGCACATCCGGGCCCCCCCGAAGCCGGGAAATATCAGTCCACCAGCGTATTCCTGCTGGTTTTCGATCAGCACAAGCCCCAGATTCTTGCAATTCAAAAGGCGGACACCGAAGGCTATCCCTGGCGCAATCAGGTTGCTCTGCCGGGCGGGCATATAGACCCGGAGGACGACAGCGCAATGGATGCCGGATTTCGGGAATTACAGGAAGAGCTCGACATCTCTCGGGACCAGGTCGATTATGTGGGAAGTCTGGGACATTTTCAAACGATAAACCATAAAGACATTCAGGTTTTTGTGGGCTTTTGGAATGGTAACGGAATCATCCGGCACAATCCGGAAGAAATCTCCAGAACGCTGAAAATCCCGCTGGAAACGCTGGTGGATATCCACATGGCACAAGGCTATCACGGACGGTTGCCGGATGTATTCACCCTGCTCTACCCTTACCAGGACGTCACCATCTGGGGGGTGACCGCCAAGATTCTTCACCATTTTATCGAAGTTCTCTACCCGCACCTGGCCGGCATTACCTGTCTATCCGCCGAACGTAGCGATTGATCAACCGAATGACTATGGATACAAAAACCCCCAAGCCCATTGAAAACAGCACCCCCGGAATCCAGAGATATTGCCGGTAAGCCGCAGTTTCATAAGCCACATGAATTCCGCAAACGCTAAAAAGCAGAACGAATCCAGTAAACAACAGGGTGGCAAAGCAGACGATTTCGGAATCGTACCAGGGAAGAATCACCCTTCGGTAAACGGGTTTTGGATCCAGCAGCATCGGCATTCTTTCTGATCTATCAAAAAAAGGTGAGGTCAACATGCCTCACAGATGATGAAATATATTTGGATAATAGGGGTTTCATCCGGAAAAATCAATCATTGATAATTAAGGAAAGGCAAATGCAATCCATGCGACTTTTCATCCCACTGGTGATGCTGGTAACCGTCATTTTGGCTTCGGGCTGCGCCGCACCTGCCAAAAAAACCCGGGTTGCCGGTCTGAATATGGAATTCGGGGCAGATTCTCTCCTATCGGGGAAAACCGGAATCCCGGTATCCTATGCGTCAATGCTCAAGGATCTGGAGGACGCCCGGGTTATATACATCGGAGAAAACCATACGGACCCGGTCCACCATCGCATTCAGCTGCAGGTGATTCAGGATATCATGGCACGGTATCCAACGGCCGTGGGTGTGGAAATGATCGATCATGATTATCAACCTGTTCTGGACCAATGGTCTCGCGGGGAATTGAGCGATCAGGAATTTTTGGAAAAAATCCACTGGTATGCCAACTGGCGATATGATTTCGATCTTTACCGCGGCATTTTTGAAACCGTCAAGGAAAAGCACCTGCCCCTTATCGGATTGAATCTGCCGTTTCACATTCCCCCCAAAATCGCCGTTGGCGGCATCGACAATCTGCTGCCCGAAGATGCCGCGCACCTGCCGCAAGCAATCACCCTTACCGATCCGGATCATCGCGCTTATGTTGAAAAAGTTTTCAACATGCATCAGATCAAGGGAAAAGAAAATTTCGAATATTTTTATGCGGCCCAGTGCACCTGGGAAGATGCCATGGCAGAAGCCGTTGCCAGACACCTGAACGATCGCAAGTTGATCGTTCTTGTCGGAAACGGTCATATCGTCCAAAAATTCGGTGTTCCAAACCGAGCATTCAACCGGACCCAGGCGCCGTTTAAAACCCTGTATCTGGCTCCGGCCGGCAGCACGGTTGATCTTTCTTACGGAGATTATATCTGGGTCACCGGGGCCGACAACACCGACTGATCGTCAAAAAAAATCTCCGCTGACTTTCCCGCTGTAGAAATCCTGGACATGGCCGGACAGAAGATCATACCCTTTTTCCCGAATGATAATCGTCCGGGCCTCCCGCGCCCTTTCAAAATTATCATGATTCAACTTGATCATCTGGCATTTTTTAGATAATATTTTGAAATCAATAAAATTTATTTTAACGACTTCGGAAGAAGCCCATCTGAGATTGCCGAGGCTGATACATGTCCCTTAAACCCAAAGATAGCAAATCGATTCTGTTACTGGTTGCCGGCGCAAAAGGCGCCATCGGCTCAACCCTTTCGGCAGCCGTTTCCCTGCTGAAACATCACCCGGAAAGTGTCCTGCCTTATCTGACAACTTCCGGAGATTTTTCCGAGCTTTTTTCTCAGGATGCGGTTCATCTTGCAGGTTGGGATGTCGCTGATCTTCCCATGACGGCAGCCATATCCCAGCACGGTGTACTGCCAAAGGCATTATGGGAACCTTACCGGGATGAAATTGACCGGGTGAGGATTTTTTCTTCCCCAAACGCCGACCTGGATCGGGCGGCACAGGTTCAACAGATTATTCGGGATATGCAGTCTCTGCAAATCCGTTTTCCGGATGCATTGCCGGTTTTTATCAATCTGCTGCCGGCTTGCGCCGCGGAACCACCGGATGCGCCTGAAACCCTGCTACAGATCTATGACCATCCCGGCTTATCAGCGTTTCCGGATCTTTCATACGCACTGGCCGCCATTTCCTGCCGAATTCCGGTCGTAAACTTCACACCCAATCCCCTGGAATTCCCGGCAGTGATTCTGGAAGCTGAAAAAAACGGCGTCTGTATGGCGGGCCGTGACGGTAAAACCGGACAGACCTATTTCAAAGTGGTGATGGCATCGGCATTTAAAGCCAGAAACCTTCAGGTGGATGGGTGGTATAGCCTGAACATTCTGGGTAACGCCGATGGAAAGAATTTGATGGACCCCGAACGGGCGGCCGGTAAACTGGCCAATAAAACCGACCTTCTGGACGGCATTCTGGGATATCCGGTTGGAGAAAAGTATGGCACCCCGACTCACAAGGTTCATATCGACTACTATCCCCCCCGGGGCGATGCCAAGGAAGCCTGGGATGTTATCGATCTTATCGGTCTGTTTGATCTTCCGATGAGTATTCGCATCAATCTTCAGGGAAGGGATTCCATTCTGGCAGTCCCCCTGGTTCTGGATCTTGCCAGATGGATGGCGGCGCTTTCGGCGTCCGGCCGAAAAGGTCTGATTCCGGAGCTTGGCTTTTATTTTAAAAAACCCATAGGAGACAGCCCGCCGCTGACCTTTCAGGATCAGCTCAATAGTCTGCAGGCGCTCGAAAAAACGCTTTGAGTTTTCCCATAACCACCGATTGCAAGGAGACGATATCATTTCATGATACTGGGTTACAGCACCAACGCTTTTGTCAAATACACACTGCCGGATTCACTGAAACGCATTGCTGGTCTGGGCTTTAAAGGGGTTGAAATCATGTGCGACCGGCCCCACCTCTATCCACCGGACTACCAGGGTTCGGATCTTTTGGAAATCAAGCATGCCATTGACCGTCTGGGCCTGAAAATTACGAATCTGAACAGCTTTACCTTGTTTGCCGTCGGCGATACGTATCTGCCGTCCTGGATTGAACCCGATCAACACCAGCGCAATATTCGGATTCAGCACACCCTGGCATGCCTCCGGATCGCAAAGGAACTTGGCTGCGGCAATATTTCTATCCCTCCCGGCGGCCCGTTGAACGGCACATCCCAGGCTGAAGCCGTCCGGCTTTTCCATCAGGGACTGGATCAGGTGATTCCGCTGGCCGAATCCCTGAACATCAAGCTGCTGATCGAGCCCGAACCGGACCTCTTGATGGAAAATTCCGCTCAGTTCAAGGCATTTATTTGTGATATCCGATCTGCTGCGGTGGGGCTTAATTTTGATATCGGCCATTTTTTCTGCGCCGGAGAAGACCCGCATGCGGCATTCGAGGATCTGTTTCAATGGATCGGGCATGTGCATATCGAGGATATCGCACCCACCCGGATTCACAATCACCTGATCGCAGGCCAGGGCGCCATCAGATTTTCAAAGATTTTTGATGTCATGGCCCGGTTAAGATATGCCCGTGATATCAGTCTGGAGCTTTATCCCTACGTGGATATGCCGGAAGAGGCCGGCCGCAAAAGCCTTACCTGCCTGTTGCCATTGATGCGGGATGCCGGCCTTGCATTGGACAACGGCCGAACGGACTAAAGACCTGCGCCGGATTCCGGGTCAGGCCCGGAATGTCGGTGCTTTGTTTTTTTCATCTCCGGGGGCGATCAGCCTGATCCAGAAAATTCAAGAGGATATCAGTTTTCAAGTTATAGAGGAGAGCATTACATGTCTTTTCCAAAAACGGTCTGGTTGAACGACCGCATGGAACGGGCCCGGCTGATTTCCCGGCTGACCCGTGAAAAACTGGCCACATACGGATTTTACCAGGTGCCGGAAAATGAAAAAGTGCAGTATGTGCGCAGACATTTCAATACGGTTGCCGAATATTATGACATGATGAATACCATTCTGAGCTTCGGTATTCATCATGTGTGGAAGCGCGCCGCTGTTCGCGCGCTGAATTTGAAACCCGGAGACAGGGTTCTGGATGTCTGCGGCGGCACCGGGGATCTGTCCATCCTGGCGGCCGGAAAGGTGGGGCAAACCGGAGAGGTGATCCTGTATGACATCAACCGGGACATGATTCTGGCAGGGAAAAACCAGGAAAACCATCTTGCCATTCGAAAGCGCATCCAGTATATTCAAGGCGATATTGAAGCCATTTCGTTTCCCGACAACAGCTTCGATACTGTGATGGTTGGCTTTGGAATCCGAAATGTCACCCGGATGGACAAGGGATTCAAGGAACTGTACCGGGTTCTGAAACCCGGGGGCAACATGATGTGTCTGGAATTTTCCAAGCCGGTGTCGCCGGTCTTCAGGTGGCTGTACGACATGTACTCATTCTACATCATGCCCTGGCTCGGCCAGTTGATTGCCGGATCCCGCTCTGCCTATATTCACCTGCCGGAAACCATCCGCCTGTTCCCGCTACCGGACGAACTTGCCGAACTGCTGGAAGGCATCGGCTTTAGAGATGTCACATTCGATAGACTGACCAACGGCATTGCTGTAATCCACCTGGGCGTAAAACCCAAAAAATAGGCGATGGCAATGGGTAAAAAAGCCCATACGATTTGTGCCCATTGCCTATAGTCTAAATCCCGTTACCGTTTTAAGGAGTTGTTTTGAAAATCAAGTCAGATAAATTGGGCCGTAACAGCCTGTGTCCCTGCGGCAGCGGCCGGAAATATAAAAAATGCTGCGCGTCCAAGGCCCAGGAAACCGGAGCCCCCTCGATTCCGTTTCTCAAAAGTGAATACAGCCGGAAATACAAGATCCGCTTCAAAACCCCTGAAGATGTCGAAGGCATTCGAAAGGCCGGACGTCTGGCCCTGGACTCCCTGGATCTGGCCGAATCCATCATCCGTCCCGGTATCACCACGGAAGAAATCAATTCCCTGATTCACGAATTTACCGTTAAGAACAACGCCATTCCTGCGCCGCTCCATTACAGGGGATATCCCAAAAGCGTCTGCGTATCGGTGAATGAAGTGATCTGCCACGGCATCCCCGGCAGCCGCATCCTTCGGGACGGAGACATCGTGAATGTGGATGTCACGCCTATCCTGAACGGATATTATGCCGATGCCAACAAGACATTTTTTGTGGGAACTCCCGGACCCGACGCTCAAAAAATTGTCAACGTGACCCGGGAATGCCTGAGACAGGGCATGTCCATGGTACAACCCGGAAACACCACCGGCCACATCGGCTGGGCCATCCAGCAATATGCGGAAAGCCAGGGATGCTCGGTGGTCCGGGAATTTGTCGGACACGGTATCGGGTTTGAATTTCATGAACCACCGCAGATTCTTCATTACGGACAGAAAGGCGACGGCTTTTTGCTGTTGCCGGGCATGGTCTTTACCATTGAACCCATGATCAATTTCGGCGCCCGGTTTTTACGTATTCTTGAGGACAAATGGACGGCCGTGACAGAAGACGGAAAGCTCTCGGCACAGTTTGAACAGACCCTTCTGGTCACGGAAGACGGATATGAAAGTCTGACGCCGTTTGATTGAGACATCCTATTTCCGCAACACCATACGCCAGGGACCACTGGATGCTCTCTCCAGGAAGGACCCGAAATGGCCAAAAGCCAGTCATTGAATGATCTGAACTGACTGGAGCCTATCCAGCAGCGAACCGCTTCGGCCTCCTTTTCCCAGATCCAGATCCGTTACCGCAACCCGGTTGATTTTGTAGGTCAACTCCTGATCACCATCGGGAGCCCGGTATGCCCAGGTTTCATGAATGGCATACGGCTCAGAGCCCTCTATCCCCAGATACAGCATGATATGGCCTTTCAGGTAAAGCGTGGTGTTTCCCCCGGTGGCCTGTTCCAGACTGCGAATCTTGATATATTCCGGCGTGTTCGAATCAAATTCGGCAACCCGTTTTCCAACCATCGCCTGATCCAGTGAATTCCGGGGGAAATTCACCCCCACGGTTGCAAAGACCTGCTGGATAAACCGGGAACAGTCCTGCTCGCCATACATGCCTCCCCAGCCATACGGGGCATTGAGCATTTCAAATGCCTGCTGAATGACATTTCGGGCCGTGTAGGGAAGAAATCCCTCGCTGGCCAGCTTTTTTTGAACAAAGCCTTGCTGCCTGACAAGATAGCCCTGAGAATCCCGGGTCGGAATCAGGACTTTAAATGCATTTTCCGTTGTCTCAATCAATGGCAGCCGGACACCCATCTGCACATATTCTTCGGCGTAATTCAGCGCCGGGTTCAGGTAAATATCCGCTTTGGGCCGGAGAATCACCACGAAGCGCTCCGGATGCATGAACGCTTCCAGAGCCTCTATCGAGCACCTGGCAATATTACGGGATTCCACCCATCCGGAGCTGGATGGGGAACGGACATATGTCCAGTTGAGATCCCAGGTCCGATACAGGAGCAGCAGCGGGGTTCCCAGCTCGAGGGTGTTGTTTTGAAGATTGTCAAAATCCACTTCGGATGGATCGGCATAAAGCGGCCCCAGGGTCGGCAATATCCGTTGATCCGAGAACCGGACAACGACTCCGTAACCCGGATTGACGACGGACGGCATGGCAGCAATGTCCATGTAGTCCGCAAAATGGGCAAAAAATTCACCGGAGGCACGGCGGCCGGATGCCAGATATCGGGGACTGGCCTGCAGACGGAGGAGATCTTTTTGCATGACAGCGGCAAGATCCCTGCCGGAATACGGCACTGGAATTCGGGTGATATCGGTTACGGTTTTCAGATCTTTTTCAATGTGGCGGTTCAGTTCGGCGATCTGTAGCGCGGTCATAATCAGGGCATCCGGGGATGGATGGCGACTGATCCAGAAGCCTGCGGTCAGCATGCTACGGTCGGTACCCGGCAAAAGGGTTGGTGCGGCAACCAGTTTCTGGCTTTTCGCACAACCGGAGAAGATAAAAAGGAGCATCAGGCAACAAACAGACTGAAATTGCATTTTGCATTTCATGGGTAATCGCCCTCCAATGTAGATGGAAAAGGAAAGGTTTTCCAAGGAGAAAGATTATAGCATACGGGGGAATATGGGTCGATGGTTTTGATAGAAAAGCCGATGGGTGAGGAATCTAAGCCCTGAAGAATACGAAAAGGCCCCCGCAAAAAATGGGGGCCTTTTTTAACACGCTTTTATTAAGCTTTTACATCCGAGGAGTGAATCTGTTTCATGAATAGATTCACATCCGCTGGAACTTTTCCATCTATTTTGGAGACAAGGTAAACCGTCAGAAATGCCAGCGGAACGGTAACCAGACCGGGAATTCTCCACTGCATCCATACCGGCAGGCTCTTTACAAAGAAAATCATGTATATGGAAGATGCAAGGCCCATCACCATTCCCCAGATGGCGCCCTTTTCCGTCATGCCGCGCCACCAGACTCCCAGCAGGAAGATCGGAGCAAAGGTACTGGCAGCCACATTAAATGCCAGCCCTACCAGATGGCCGATGGCCGCCTTTTCGCACATCAGGCCGAGGATACCGTAAATAACGCCGATGATGACAACCGATACTTTGCCGGCAACAACCCGCTGTTTTTCCGTGGAAGTCTTGTTGATAAAATGGGTGTAAAGGTCATGACCCAATGCACCGGAACAGGCAATGAAAAGGCCGGAAAGATTCGAGAACACCGCGGCAAAAGCGCCTGCGACAACAATTCCCAGCAGCCACCTTCCGCCGACAATATCCGCAACCGTGGGGACGACCATATTCTGCCCGCCGGTGATGAAAGCCTTGAAGTCAACTGCAGAAAGCGTTCCGGCCTTGGCCCCTTCCAGGAACAAAAACCGGCCAACCGAACCCAGATACAAGGCGATCGCAAAAAAAAGACTGGCGATGACAATGGCGAACAAGGCGGAATATCTGGCTTCCTTGGCGGACGGGTTGGTATAGAACCGCAGCAGAATATGGGGCAGCCCCATTGTGCCCAGGGACAGACCGATCACCATGGAAATGGTGCCAGTCACGTCCTTGAAGATACCACCGCCCACAGTAGACCATTTGGCGCCGTTGAAAACGATGTCGGCACTGTCTTTGGTGTAAGCGCCGGAACCGGGAACCGCGCCAATCCAGGTTTGAATCAATTCCAGAACCTTGCCGTAATGAAGACCCATATAGATAGCGCCCGCAAAAAGCGCTAGAAACGCGCCGAAACGAATCCAGATCTCCAGGGCCTGGTTCACGGTGGTTCCTTTCATCCCGCCCACGCCCACATAAAAGATCATGACCACACAAATCATGATCACCCCGGCTTCATAGGAGGTGCCGAAAAAGAGCTGCAGAATCTGGGCGCCGCCTAAAATCTGGGGAGCGGCATAAAAACCGGAAATCGATAAGACCACGACCACGGCAAACAACCGGGCTGATGGACTGTGGAATCTTTCCGCCAAAAAGTCGGGAACGGTGAATTTTCCGAATTTCCGAAGCGGGCCGGCAATAAACAGGGCCAGAATGGTCAGGCCGATTGAAAAACAAAACGTGTAGAAGATTCCGTCATAGCCCAGAGCAAAGGTCAATCCGGCCAGGCCAAGGAAAGTGGCGGCGCTGAGGTAATCTCCGGCAATGGCGGAACCGTTCAGAAACCAGCCGAAACTGCGGCCGCCAACATAGAAATCAACCGTGCTGGTGGCATATTTTTTGGTCGCATACGTAATGACAACGATCGTTATCAACAATAATATTGTAAATAAATATTTGGGTTCGAGGAATTCCATAATTTAGGCTACCCCCTGATTTTTTGAGTTTTCCAGGACTCTTTTCTGATAGTAAAATACATGCACCCACGCAACCAATGATGCAACGGCCAACGACACCAGTGAGGTGGCAAACCAGGTAACGGTCATGCCCCCCCAGAGTTTGGTTTTCATGAAATCCGGGGCTGTAAAGTTCAGAATGGTCACTGTAAACACGAATACATAGTAAATACTGCTCAGAATCACGCTGATCCTGAGCTCTTCACTCATGTTTTTGGCTGTCTCCGCATCCAGCGGGGGCAAATCCTTGTAGTCAATGGTCCCAACTTTTTCAATGGCCAAAATGTCTCCTCCTCTCTTTTTAGGTTAAGATGAAACTCTGGTTAGGATGAAAAAAAGTCCGTTCGAAATTGAGCAAATTCGAGTTGAGTCAATTATTTCTTCCCCCATTCGGCGTTTCGCAGTTCCACCCGGCGGATTTTTCCGCTGACGGTTTTGGGAAGCGCGGTGACAAAATCAATCTTTCTGGGGTATTTATACGGGGCCGTCACTTTCTTCACATGTTCCTGAAGTTCCTTGGCCAAAGCCTCGCTGGCGGTAAACCCCGGGGCCAGAATGACAAAGGCCTTGACCACTTCACCCCGGGTTTCATCCGGGCTGGAAACCACCGCGGATTCCGCAACCGCCGGGTGCTCGATCAGCGCGCTTTCCACTTCAAACGGCCCGATCCGGTAGCCGGAGGTCAGAATCACGTCATCGGCACGGCCCACAAACCAGAAATACCCGTCCTCGTCCCGGTAGGCTCTATCGCCGGTCAGATACCAGTCGCCCTTGAACGCATTGGCGGTTCTTTCCGGCTCTTTCCAGTATTCCTTGAAAAGGCCAAGGGGCCGGACCGGTTTGACGCGAACCGCAATGTCTCCCTCTGTATTGGCGAGGAACAATGGCACCGTCATTGTCAACAACCTGAAGGTCAAAGCCCGGTGTGGGTTTTCCCATGGACCCGAACCGAGGTTCAATGCAGGGAAAACTGCCGCACAAAAGCACAGTCTCGGTCTGGCCGTAACCATCGCGGATCGTACAGCCTGTCGCTTTTTTCCAGACCTCAATGATTTCTGGATTCAGGGGCTCACCCGCACCCACGCAGTGACGAAGGGTCGGGAATTTATAATCGGAAAGCGGCTGAAGCACCAGCATGCGGTAAATGGTCGGTGCCCCGCACATGGTCGTAACCGGATACTGGGACAGCAGCTCAAGGGTCTTCTTGGGATCAAAGCGGTCCGTGCAGTGAACAAACTGGGCCGCGCCGCAGAACCAGGGGCCGAAATAACTGCTCCAGGCAGCCTTGGCCCAGCCGGTATCACTGATGTTCCAGTGCATGTCCTCGGGGGAAAGATCCAGCCAGTACTTGCCGGTAACCTGATGGCCCAGCGGATAGGAAGTATGCGTATGAAGCGCCATTTTGGGAAATCCGACCGTGCCGGAAGTAAAATACACGATGGCTTCTTCGTCTTTTGCGGTCTTGGCGGTCTCAAATACGTCCGAAGCAGCGCCCACAACCTGGGTATAATCCAGCCAGCCGTCCCGGCTGCCGCCGATCACCAGCTTGCATTTCAGGGTCGGACACTTGTCAGCGATGGCATCAAGCTTGGGCGCATTGCCGTTGTCCGTGATAAAGCAGGCGGCCTTAGCCGTATTGATCCGATATTCCAAATCCTTGGAGGTCAGCTGCGTGGTTCCCGGCGCAATGACGACGCCCATGCGGATACAGGCCGTAAAAACTTCCCACCACTCGATCGAGCGGCCCAGAACAATGATCACCACATCGCCCCGTTTCACCCCCTGCTGGGACAGCACATTACAGAGCCTCTTGGATGCCTTGCTGAAATCCATAAACGTCCGCTTGGCTTCCAGACCATCGTCATTCACCCAGTGCATCGCCAGCTTGTTCGGATCCTGGCCGCCCATTTGTCAATAACATCGCCTGCAAAATTGAAATACTCCGGCACTTCCCATTTGAATTCAGCATAAGTCTTGTCATAATCCGTCATGTTGTGCGTCATGGTTCTCCCCTTCTTTTGGCCGGATCAATCACGAACTTGGCCAGTTTGTAAATTTGCATAAAAAACACTGACTGGTATTTACAGGTGCCAAGCGCCACTGTCACCTCTTCTGTCCTGGATTCCATTTTCGGCAAGATTCTCATCAAGAGTTATTTCCAAGAGGTTCCGACACTTGCAGGTAATATGTAGCCATAAAATAGCCGCATAACAACTCAATAAAATTCATCTTTATTATGACAACAGGGTCTTACAAATCATTTATTGGAATCTATAACATTACATTGAACGAGCGCTCAGTCAATTTTAAAGTTGCAATTTTTTAGCCCAAATATAAATTCTTGTCAACTTATTTTTAAAGACACCAATATTTAAATTAAATTCAGCAAATCAGCGTTTGCATTCCGAAAACAATTGTATCATATATGGATTAAATATTGAATTTACAGGGGCTTCACACCCTCGACTGGGCGCCGGGTGAATTCATGGATACGGCACCGTTTGATATTCTCCACGTCGGGCATTGCCGATACTTGCGTCATGCGGCGCAACTCGCCGATGTCTTGGTTGTCGCCCTGAACTCGGATAAATCGGTTCGGGCGCTCAGGGGCGAAGGCCGTCCCGTGCTGCCTCTGGAAGACCGCATCGAACTCGTCGCCGCAATGGAAGGTGTGGATTTTGTTACGTCCTTCGACGAGCCGAAAGTGACGAATTTGCTGCTCCTGCTCAAGCCCGACATTCACGCTAAGGGAACGGATTACACGCGGGACAATGTGCCGGAAGTGGAGACCGTGCGTTCCTACGGCGGGCGCGTGGAAATCTGCGGCGACTCAAAAAGCCACAACACGACAGATATCATCGGAAAAATATCCGCCAAACGGACGTAACATGGGACGAACCAGATCAAAGACATATTCCTGCGCTGTCCAGTGTGTCTGGGCGAACTGACAGATCATCCGGAAGAACGCGCCTTGGATTGCTCGCCTGCAAGCTGCGATTCACGGTGGACGGCGACGTCCGACCTCATGCCGACACAGGCCCTGGAATTGGAGAAGCCATGAACAACGTCAGAATCGGCGACATCGAAATTGGAGAGGGCCGCCCGCTCGCCCGCATTGCGGGGCCGTGCGTCATCGAGGGCGAGGACATCGTGATGCACATCGCCGGAAAGCTGCGGAGGCTGACTGACAAACTTGGAGTGCCGTGGATTTTCAAAGCCAGTTTCGAGAAGGACAATCGAGGCAGCGCATCGGGATACAACGGCCCGACGATGGAAGAAGGGCTTCGCATCCTGCAGAAGGTGAAGGACGAATTCGGCGCGCCGGTCATTTCCGACGTTCACCGGATCGAGCAGATCAAGCCTGCCGCTGAAGTCCTGGACATCCTCCAGATCCCGGCCTACCTGTGTCAGCAGACCTCGCTCCTTCTGGAGGTTGGACGTGCGGGCAAACCCGTCAACGTCAAAAAGGAGCAATACGCAACCGAACCAGTAGGCAACAGGAA
>CAWBKP010000009.1:0-132233 GCA_963789395.1 uncultured delta proteobacterium
TCAAGACCTGAATCATGTGCACCAGGTCAGGGGATGGGAATATGCGGGTTTGATAAAATGTAAATTGATGCGCCGCTATGCGGCGCTGTATCGTCAAATAGCTTCGGAAAAGTTATTTGTAAGCCGGAATTTCATCCGGAAATGTTCAAAAATCTAAATAAATGGGATTGCTGCGTCAAGCGGCCTAAGACATCAGAGAGGGATCTGCTGCCTCATATTCGTCGCATGGCATTGTTTCTGAAGAGTGGGAATCCTGGTCCCCGGACTGATTATTCGTTATATTACTTTTAGCCTGACTTTTTCTTCCCTTCTTCCGTTTTTGCTCGATATATCCCATAGCCGACCTTCTCGATATCTCCATGTTCAATCATATTTTTAAATATTTTGACAGAGCCGGCTTTTTAAAACCGGAAGCTATGGATATCTCTTCGAGGGACATCGGAACACCTTTGTTATATAGGATCACAAAAACCTTCATCAGTTCCGGTCCAAGCAAATCCTCCGTCGTCTGGTCATCAACAATCCAGGTCAAGAGAGATTCAACCAACTTTAAAGGCAGTGTTTGATCTGGTACATCCCTGCCAGACACAATTAACTTTGCATAATCTTCTCCCCTTTCCCGCTGTAAAATCCAAATTAAATCTGCAGCACCTGACATGGCGTTGGATCCGTATAACATCTCAAAAGGATCGTCAGACTTTGATTTGCGCAAATGGTGTACGATTACAATCAAAATATTGCGTGTATCAGCGAACTTCTTGAGTTCAGCAAATCCTTCATATTGTTTCGTATACTGCCCCCCTGCCAATGATTTTGAGAACCGGGTTATTGTATCTATGATCACAATTTTGACTTCAGTATGGTTTTCTAACCAGCTACCGAGATGGCCTAATGCGTCATTCCCTTTATCCTCCCAGTCAAAGGCCAAGTGAATGCGGCTTGACCCTGGACAATCAGGCTGCATTGTTTTGATTCTTTCCTGCATCCGCTGCTCCGTATCTTCAAGACAAAGATACAGTACTTCTCTCACCCCGACGTCAAAAACATTTAAAAATCTGCCACCACCTGAAATTGCAAGTCCCAGGTCAGTCATCATTAGACTTTTTCCCATTTTGGGTGATCCCCCGACAACAGCCAAACCAGTTGCCGGGAGCAGCTTAGGTATTATGAAATTTACAGGCGGAATGTCTTTTGCCAATAATTCCGTGTCTGTGATGGTTTTTGTTTCATTAAGATCAGTCATTTTCTGTTCCTCCTTGGACTATTTTCACGTGAATCTGTGAAAGTAGAGATAACTTTCACGGCAAATGCAAAATTATCTTTCATGATTTCGGACAGATTCACAGTTTCACACTTTCACGTTATAAGTTTTGTAACTGGTGTCGTTTGATTCCATCAATGTCTTCATTCACTGCTGAAGTATTTAAATCTGAACAATACGCCACTTGTTATTTCTTTCTCTTTTTGAAACCCGCCTTGCCAAAGCCCTGCGGGTTATTCTTTCGGTTTTTACAGCGCATAAAATTGTAAAAAGCTGGGTGGCGCCGCTATGCGGCGCTATATTTTCATCTGAATATCAGTTAGTTACTTAGGAATCTTTGTCGACTGGATGTCTATATATTTTGATCTCCTCAGCAAAGCCTTGAAATTTTGATATCCTCACATTTAACGAGATCCCCACCAAGAGATAACCAACCCAATTTCTTCCCCTTAAGCGGGTTTTTTCTTCTGCTGAGGAAACAATCTGAAAACCCCTGTAAGAGATTGGGACAATGATCAATCATTTCATAGTAATTATAATACTTAGGTTTTCCTAATTTTTGGTGAAGTTGCTCATCAATGTCCGGCTCATCCAACATCTCTTCTGCATCATCAATGTCCCTGTCCTTTCCCAGTTCGGAGTCAGAGCGCCCATCGTCCAACATTTTCTTGCCGGTTTTCTCTTTGTAGACATCCCATACGATATATGAAAGCCTCTCGAAACTAACTCCTTCATCAATATCCCTCTGAGTAATAACATCCGACAAAGAATCCGGGTTTTTTAGTGCATTTTCATAAACAGATTTCCCCTTTGATATTATCCATAAGAGAAAAGATTCAAAACATTCGCAAATACCGGCACCTTTGATGACATGGCCAGCCCCAAAAATTTCCCAACAGGTGGCTTTATCTTTTAACCTCTTTAGAATTTTATTAAATAACACTATTTGAAGGTTTTCGAGTTTTGACAATTCTTCACGAATAAGTTCCATTTGCTCTTTTTGATCTTGAGCGTATATCGTTGAATGTATGATTGCCCAGAATTTTTCTGTTGTCATATGTGACTCCTTTCTTAATTTAATTATATTGCCCGCTGCCGAAATGACTTCGGAATTTGTACTTGATTCGTTAAAAACGTTATTTTCCTTGCAGCTTTGATTTACTGCCAGTTCTTTACCTTTATTCATGAATTCCCCCAACGATCCAGCTCTCAACTTCCTTTGGCAAGCCTCTAACTACCTTTCATGATGATCATAACAAACTTATATTATTATATAATTTTTATGTTATGGCTTTCGCTGAGTTTCCCATTAAGATTTAGCAAGCCAATCTTTTTTCCTTTAAGTAGTTTTTTTTCTAAGTGGAGGTAGCAATCTAAAAATGCCGGCAAAAGATTCGGGTAGCGTTTATCCATTTCATGTAAGTCATAAAAATTCCATCGTTTCCCCATGTTACTAAGCAAGTCCACGTCAAAGTCGACCGACATTTCATTGAAGTCATCATAATTCCAGTAGTCCTCAAGTTCTGAAGTGAGAGCGCCTATCCATCTTCATTCTTTTGCCAGTTTTCTCTTCATAAACTTCCCATGCTATATGCGAAAGTCTTCCAAAACTGACGCCCTCATCGATATCTCTCTGGGTTACCCCTTCAACCAAAGAATCGGGGTTTATTAGTGCGTTTTCATAAACAGATTGCCCCTTTGATATTATCCATAAGAGAAAAGACTCAAAATTTTTACCGAAGCAATATCCTTTAATGATACGGCCAGCTCCCCAAATTTCCCAACGAGCAGATTTACATTGTAACCCACGCATAATCTCACTAAACGTGAGTATTTCAGCCGCATTCAGTTTAGACACTTCGGCCTTAATAAGCTTAAATTGCTCTTTTTGATCTTTTGCTTCCAATGTAGAATTAATGATTGCCCAGAATTCTTCTCTTGTCATATGGTGTTCCTCCTTTAAATTTAGATTATTAACCGATGCCAGAGCGGCTTCGGAATTTGTACAATTTGCTTCATTAGCCTTTATTGAAAGACCTATGAAATCTACCTCCAGATTTTGAATTAACCCAAAATCGGGGGCTTCAACACATTCATCTTTTTGGCTGACTTCTGCAGCTGCCTTCACTTTGTTATTCATTTTTTAAATTCCTCCATTTAATTAGAATGTTTTTCCGTTTCCTTTAGGTCTTTGCCTCAATTGTTTGGTTCGCCTGCAGGCAACCAAACCAATTAAGGCTTTTTCTTCCGGAACCGGAGATAAGTTTCCTGTTTAATCTTCCTGAACCCGCCTGACTGTCACCGGGTGGGTTTTGCTTTCCTCAAGGGGATGTCTCGTTTCTTTAAAACATTTGGTATTTCATCAAGATCAATACATAGTGCACCTCCAAATTTCATAATAAGTTCAGGGAATCGTCCCTCGTGATGCCACCGGTATAGGGTTTGAACCTTTACCGGAAAATCCTTGCCGATATCTTTAACTCTTTTCAATTCCAATGGTTAAGCCTCTCTTATTGAATAGTAGACGGTCTTATGTCTTTAAAACCCCACAAAGTATAAACCCCCCAACCTTTTTGCCTTGTAAACCACAACTTGAGAATCATTTTTACCTCCTGAATATTTCTAGAAAAGATTCTTTCTGGGTTATTCCAGTTTTGATTTAAAGTATAAGACAGTTTTATATTTATTGCAAGATAAAAAATATATCCTACAACTTCCAATCAATTTGTTTAAAAATCAGCCCCAGGTTGAAAATCATTACATAAACCTGATTATGTCTCAAGTGGATCTCCTTCAACAGCTCTGACTTATCAGTAACACTTGGGAAAGAATAAGCACTCGCAAAGTGGGCATATTTACCTGTCTTATTCTTCGCAATCGTTTTATCGATGACAAAATACTCAAGACTTTCAGTGTTGCGTAAGTACTCATAGGTTAAGGACCTGCCCTTGTTGTTCGCTTCATCATCATGAATGCCTTCTAAAATACCCTTAATCATCGTTAGTGATATCCCTGCCTCTGACAGCGTCTTTACAACAGCCAGGCGAACCACGTCATCATAGGAATATCTTCTTTCATTTCCCCGGCCAGTTTTAACCGCAACGCCTGGACATAACCCCTGCTCCGTATAAAACTTGATCCGTAGTGCCGGTATCCCAATCATCTTTTCAACATCTTTTCGAGAAAACATTCTTACCTCGATTAGTCAAATATAAGATAGTCTTGTATCTTTATGCCAATAATATACTTCCCTACATGCACTGTCAAGATCATTCTTCATTTTTTATTTTTCTGATTTTATCGGTATAATTTCTGCGGTTTTCTGGTTAAAGAGAGACCCCGCTTTTTCGGTGGCTGCCCTCAGTGCCTCATCACTTAGATGTGCGTAGCGTCTGGTGGTGGAAACATCCTTATGGCTGAGAAGCTTTGATACCGTGTAAATGTCAACGCCATTTGATACCAAACTTGATCCAAAATGGTGACGAAGATCATGCAGCCGAAATTCCTGGGGAAGATTCGCCATTTTTTTGATCCGATCCCAACTGGAGATATCCGTCAGCTTCTCCCCTGCCCTGCCGGGAAAAACATATGCTGATTCTGTACGTTTAACGGATCTGAGAACTTCAAGCGCTTTTTCATTGACCGGCAAGGTTATTGTGCGGCCCCCCTTGGGTTTTACAAGAGTTATCAGTCCTCTATCAAGGTCAACATCCTGCCATGTTAACGAAAATGCTTCACCGCGCCGACAGCCCGTGTACAGCAGAAACTTAATGAAGTTTGCAGTCTGCTTATTAGGCCATAAGTCCAATATCCTTTGCAATTCGGAAACCTGCTGCTGGTCCAGAAAACGAACTACCTCATTGTCAATTTTTGGCATCGCAACTTTTGAAACGGGATTGACGCCCTCAAACATTCCCCATTTGATGGCAATATTGAAAAGACGTTTTAATAACACAAGCTGATGTTTGACCGTTGCCGGCTCAAATGCCTTTCCTCGCGCATTCAAGCGGTTCTTGAATGACCGTTTGAATTTTTCAATGAGGAATAGGTGTAATGCCTGGAAAGCTCCGTGTCTCCAAAAATTGGTTTAATGTGTTTTTCATAATGATAATGCGTCATCATGCCATGATTTTTTTAGTTGCCTGAATATGTGGCAGGTATTTTGTCCAAACGTCATTTAACGTGGTGACTTTCTTAACCCTATGATCCACAATGTCGAATTCATCACGAAGCATATCTGCCTTCATTGTGGTTTCAATTTGACGTGCCATTGTCAGAGAATCCACAACACGGGAATTACGGTTGCCTTTTTCCTTCACAATTACCCGATATTTTGACCCCAGAGTTTCACCACATTTACCACAAACCTTAATATCAAGGGAATTTGACTTTTTACATTTTGGACAGTGCTTATAGATCATGGCTTCACCTTTCAATAGGTTACGTTAGAAAATGGTGTGCCTATAGTGTGCTTTTAAAATGGAAATTTCATGAATAAACAGGAAACTTCTGAGAATATGGTATACACTTAACCATTCTAATTTATCAATAGGATTGATAAGAGATACAAAGGCGGGAAAAATCATTTAGAACGGACTTCGAATCCGTAGGTCGTGGGTTCGAATCCATCCGGGCGCACCAATAATATCAAGGGGTTATGACGATCCATGTCATAACCCTTTTTTCTTTTGTGTTAGAATCTGTGTGAGACTTTTCCCTGGCACTCTCATACAGACTGATTGCCACCCTCTCTGAATCTCCGAGGCTGTGGAGATATATTTCTGCGGTTGATCTGTTTTCATGGTCCAGAATACGCTGGATCGACCCAATGGGGACATGGCTGGACACGTCATAAAATAAATTACGTTATGATGATTTATAAAACAAACGTGTATCCAGTTTTATGGCGGGAAAAGCTTGTTATAGAGTAACAACTCAGGTCTATACTCTAAGTGCATCAAATCATAATGGAACCATTTACCACCCCAAATAAACCCTTGTTCTTCAAATATGCTGATAATTGACTGTGGAAATTCATTTCTTATTCTTATTATTTCCTTCAGTCCTCCACCTCCAATAGGCACATTGATTGGGATCAAGATCAATTGCTATAGCGAATGAATGGGGGCTTAATCTCTGAGTTCCCTCGATTACTCTCCATTTCAACGTACCACCCATGGGATTTACATACTTGGAAAGTTCAGGATGTTCTCTTAAGTAAAACAGACAGGTTCCGCTGTACTTTTTGTAATGCATCAGATGCACCTTCGATTGAATTAAAGACCACTTTATGATTTATAAAACCTATGTTGATTGAGTTTCGGATGACATCGTTTTCGGTTTCACCATATATTGCCTGGAAAAATGATATCACACGTATCCTGCCAGGGTCATAATTTTCGGCAGGATTTCCGTTAACTGCTCCTGGGATATATTTTTGTTCCAACATGTCTTGCAGGTCTGGATCGGCAAGTTTCTCTTTAAATGATTTCTTCTTTCGATCGTCATAAATAATTCGTGCGCCATTTTTCATGATGACATAAACATCACTGTTCTCTGTGATTTCAATACCGGTACAGTTTATCGGATATGCAGTGAATAATAGGTATAAATCATCACGAACTCTTTCACGTTCATTTTGGAGTATCGGTATTGATTCAACAAATATTCTAATATGTTGATAATCTTTGGAAAAATAATCCTGACCATTAGCAACACAATAATTGCTTAATATAATTAGAATAAACATCATCATTAAGGGCAAATGTGCTTTATTATTATCCCTTTTCATTTCTCGTAATCAGTGCGATTGGATTTTGAAAATAGATTTTTATAGTGATTCTGTACCGGCAAGATCTTCCAAGGTCAATGTAATATTGGTCGGGCCCATCATCGCCTCCGCCAGAGCAAACAAATACTGGCGCTAAGCCAATTAATATTTCCATTTCTGGAAGCTAAAGTGTATCATCGCCCATATTTCGCCGCAGACGCCATAGCACATTATATTTATGGTGCAATTAAAAGGGTAATTTTGTATGGGAAAAATCAAGAAAACAGACGATCAATACTGGGATATGATCGTTCAGGAATGGCACCATATCATCACTGCATGAATAGAATAAATAAGCCATTGGAATATAGCCTTTAATCCGAACAATATTAGCTTGCCAGCACATGAATACATCGATGCAATCGGTTTGCAATAAAGGGAGAATGTGAAAAAACGATATCTTAGTTCGCATGCCTTCGGCGCTGGCGAGTTGAATTGGTGCAAGAATGGAAAAAGAATTATGCACTCAGTTCGATTCATGATCGCTTGTTTGATTATAAACTCCGTCATTCTTTTGTTTGCACCCGATGTCCCGGCTGCGTTTCGCATTGTAGGTTATTTGCCCGATTACCGTGCTGTCGATTTCGATCCCGCTGCCCCCAGGCTTCTGACGGATCTGATAGTTTTTTCAGCTTCACTATCACCCAAGGGGGGCCTTGACTTGACGCGTCTGAAGGAGAAGTTGCCGTGGAAAACACTTTATACTCTTAAGAACAGAGAGCGGGTGCGGTTGATCCTTTGCGTCGGTGGGGATGATCGGTCGACACATTTTGCAGCAATGGCTGGATCGGCAAAAAAACGAGATAAATTCGTGCAGGAAGCCGTGAAAATATGTCTTGAAGAGCGCTTGGACGGGCTGGATCTCGATTGGGAGCACCCTAAGAATACAACAGAACTTGCAGGATATGAAAAGCTGCTAATCGATCTGAATAACGCATTTAAACCATATGGAATAGTGCTGTCAGTGACCGTGTCGGGTTGGCAAAAACTATCCCCCGAGTCTATTGCCGCAGTTGACTGGGTTAATGTCATGTCATATGACCATAACGGTCGACATGCGACCTTTGAATCAGCCCGTGAAGATGTGAAGGCAATGATAGAAGGGGGCGTGCCACTTCATAAGATTAATCTCGGATTGCCGTTCTACGGCAGACATATAACCAAGCGGAAACAAGTCGAAACCTACCGGGAAATTATTAAAAATTACAATCTGGCTCCTGAGGTCGATGAAGTTGATAAAATGTATTTCAATGGGCCATCCACAATCCGTCAAAAGACCGAATGGGCAATCCAATCTCAATTGGGTGGAGTGATGGTCTGGGAATTGGGGCAGGACGCTGTTGGCGACAGCTCACTTTTGAAAGTGATCTACGATACGGTTGATCAGGCTCAGAAATAAATTTGATGGAAAGATTCAACAACGCCATCACCCTAGATCTCGCCGCCGCCATAAACCAATTGTTTTGACATACATCACTTTGCTGATATTATAGAATATTCAAGTTGGATATAGCTTGCGAAACCATATAATCGCTTATATCCAGAAGATGAACAGTGAAATATGTGGGGGTAAATTGTATGAAAGTCATGGCATTCAACGGAAGCCCAAGAAAGAAATGGAACACGGCAACGCTTCTTGAAAAAGCCCTGGAGGGGGCATCATCTCAAGGCGCTGAAACAAAGCTCATTAACCTTTACGGTCTGAATTATACAGGTTGTATCAGCTGTTTTAAATGCAAGAAAAAAAACGGGAAGAGTTACGGTAGATGTGCAGTCAAGGACGATTTGACCCCTCTGCTGAAGGCTGTTCTGGATGCCCAGGTCCTTATCTTGGGATCACCGTTTTATTTCGGAACAGTTACAGGTCAGATGAGATGCTTTATGGAGCGCCTGCTTTTCCCGTTTTATCAGTATGTTGATCCGCCGGAATCCCTCTTTCCGAGAAAAATTCCGACTGGTTTTATTTACACCCTGGGTGCGACCGAAGAAATGTCGAAAGAACGGGGTTTTGACAACCACATCCGAATGAATGAGATGTGCCTGGAATTAATATTCGGGGCTACAGAATCATTGTGCTGTTACGATACATACCAGTTTGAAGATTATTCAAAGGTGTTCGCCCCCCGATTCGACCCCGAGAAGAAAGCGCAAAGGCGGAGAGAAGTATTTCCCGTTGACTGTGATAAGGCCTTTGAAATGGGCGTGCGATTGGCCAGAAAAGGAGCGCTATAATTTTTTATTTTGCAAATCATGGAGGGGGTGCACGATGAAAAATTTTAATGGGGTTGCCGTATATGAAAATCTCAAGGAAATAATTGACCCGAGCCATTCCTGTCTGGTTGTCTGGGACGTACAGAATGGTCTGGTTAACAGGATATTCAATCCTGACGCGGCCAGACGTTATGGTCATCTCACCAAATGAAGAAATATGATTCTGTTTCTGATAACCAATTCGGGCTGATCGATTTATTACATGATACCGGCTGCGACACTGCCATGAATACCCGGGATAATCCGTTCCGGTCATAGCTGGCAATGGCAATCAGATCCGCATTTTCCCTTTGGGCAACTGCCAGGATTTATCTACCACATGACCCAATTTCTACAACATATCGATTATATTTCTTTATCGACAAGCATTTTTTCAATTCGCCTGTCGGGAACTAGCCAAATAATCGCTACAAGAACGTAAATGCCTTGAGATACCCATTGAGACCAGAAAGCCGTGGGAATCGAGATAAAGTACAGGGCTGGTGATATTTTCCCCTTCCAGTCGCTTCCGATTGCCTTCTTTAAGAGAGAGTCTGGACCTTGTGATGCGATGATGAACTGCTGCAGTATCCAGTAAGCTATTGCGGCCATTAACAGAACGGTGCCATACAAAGCAGAAGGTACAGACGCAAAATGATTTTCTCCCATCCAGGCTGTAGCGAAGGGAAACAGGGAAAGCCAAAACAGCAGATGAAGATTTGCCCACAGGATTGCCCCCGTTACCTTGCTGCACGTATGTAGCATGTGGTGATGGTTATTCCAATATATGCCGACATACACAAAACTGAGCACATAGCTCAAGAATACCGGAAGCAGCGGAGCAAGCGCGCCTAAACTTTCCCCATGAGGCACCTTCAGTTCCAAAACCATAATCGTGATGATAATGGCGATTACACCATCACTGAATGCTTCCAACCGATTCTTACTCATTATAGTTTTGGTCATGTCCACTAAACTTTCCGCAAGAGCAAATCACAGTTTTGCCGATTCTTCCCGTGTCAACCATCACCCAGGTCTGGCCGCTCCGTTACAAACTCTGCTATTTCCTTTCATCCGCTGTCACATCTTACTTGTGAATTTTCACGCGCGAGAGAATTTTCAGGAATCTCGCCAAAACCATGGCCATGTTATTAAAATTTTTCAATATACCCAGGGATGCTTTATTGAATCATATTGTCTCACAGGACAAATTTGAGGAATATCGTCACTTTCATTGATGCGCCATAAATGTGCACCGTCCCCAGATTTTGCCGCCCAACTTCCAGCAACCATATTTGTAAATCGACACATTAATGATATCATGGCTCAGATAAATGGGTAAAATAATATTTTTGCGATCAAATTTAAAGGAAGAAACATGTACGACAATGATTTACGGTCTGTCTTGGATCAAATACCTGTTGGCATCACAGTAACAGATCTTGATGGTAAAATCTTATATTATAACGAGTACAGTGCCCAGATCGTCGACCGAAAACCGGAATATATCGGCATGGACATACGGTCTTGTCATAAAAAATCAGAAAGCATTGAGAAAATTGACATGATTTTTGCTGAAATGAAAGCTGAGAAACGGGAAACTTATGACTACGAATCAAAACGGAAAGATAAAATCTTATGTGTAACAATTTCACCATATAAACAGCTTGGGAAATTGATCGGATTTATTCACAGTATAGTTGTTAAATGATTATTGTACCGGCGAGATCTATGAGGCGTTTCTTGTACAGAAATGGTATTTTGGTGAAATATTGGCTTATGAATAAGATTTGTTCACTCACAGCCCTGCTGTTTTTTTCTGCAATATTATCTGCCCTGGCGGCGGACAATATGAAGGCTTTTCCACCTGCCTCGGAGGGAATGGTTCGATACGTGCTTCAGCTTCCAAAACAAGATGATGAATCCGCTTATAAAGTGGAACTGATTGTCGGCAAAATGGTCCAGGCAAACGAGGGAAATAAATATTTTTACACCGGCAAGATCGAGGAGGAAACAATCAGTGGCTGGGGATTTCCACGCTACAATGTCAACACACTGGGTCAGTTGGCGGGCACGCTGATGGCGTCCATGCCGGAAACATTTCTGTTGACCCCTGCATGGACTCCATCCGTACTATAAAGATGGCCGGACTTATGATAATGCAAGAATGGTTGACATTTCAAATCTGGGGTAGTCGCTATTTCGGGTATGTCCCCCAAACAAAAAAGCCGACGCGAGGATTCGAGAATACACTGGGGCGGGAAGGGATCATTCATTCTGGAGCGCTCAAGTGAAGCAAGAGGGTTAACTCCGTAGCCTTGCTTTTTATGATATTGACAATATAAACAGGAGGTATAATATAGATTCATGTTTCATCGTGGTATATCCCTTAAAATGTTTGGGAAGGCGTTCCATGTCAGAAACATTGTCTTCATTTCTTCGGACTATCTCACTTATCTTCCCATACCTATTCGATAGCTTTCTCCAGCGTTTTACAAATCTTATTCTCGGCGTTCATAAAATCCAGGCAACTCCCTTACAGTCCATCAACATTGTGTTTATAGCGATATTCTCCACACCAGATCCAAATTATCCCTGGCCAATAAGGAACAGGTGTTCAGCAACACATTGGGTTGCTTGTTTTACCCGAAACAAGGTTTGTCCCGGAACATCATATGAACGGAGTAGTTTCATAATTAAAAAAACCCAATGAGGATATACTTAAATGTCAAGAGTAACTGCCAACGGCATTCAAATTGAGTATGAAACGTTCGGAGACCCATCAGGCCGCCCGCTCCTTCTGATCGTCGGGCTTGGCGCACAGATGATCCATGTGGGATGATGACCTTTGCAAAGACCTATCAAAACGCGGCCACTATGTCATCCGATTTGATAACCGAGATGTGGGCTCTCCGCCAAATTCGATGACGCCGGCGTGCCGGATCTCGTTGAGATCTTCAGGAAAATAAAGCAAGGCGAGAAAGTTAAGCCGCCATACACCCTGGATGATATGGCTGAAGATGCGGTAGGTCTCCTTGACGATCTTGGAATCCAGAAGGCCCATATCTGCGGTATGTCCATGGGGGGTATGATCGCCCAAACGATCGCGATTCGGCATCCTTCCAGGGTACTGAGTTTGATCTCCGTTTACTCAACTACCGGCAATCCTGAAGTTCCCCAAGCCAAAGCCTGAAGTGATAGGAATGCTTTTCACTCCTCCTCCCAACGGGCGGGAAGCGAGAATTGAGCAAATGCTAGGATTCTATTAAAGCCATCACCGGACCAGGATTCCCGCTCGATGAAAAATGGACCCGCAAGATCGTAGCCGAGAGCTATGACCGTTGCTTTTATCCTCAAGGGATCGTTCGTCAACTCCTTGCTATCATAACGCAGACCAACAGAGTACCTGCCCTTGCTTCATTAAAAGTGCCAACCCTTGTGGTTCATGGAACCGACGATCCACTCATGTCGGTGGAGGGAGGTAAGGATACTGCCAAAGCCATTCCGGGAGCTCAACTTATGTTGATAGAGGGTATGGGGCACGATTTGCCGCACGGTGGGCCGTGGCCTCAGATCGTCGAGGCAATAGATGCCCACACAAAGAAGGCAACACTATAAGTTCAGGTCTTTCATTTCACTCCGGTTATAAGGATGAATCTTCACCCTGAAGAACAAACAGCTGAAAGGAGTGTGAACAATGTCTATTCTCTTTACACCCATAAATATTGGAGATGTGCAAATCAAAAACCGGTTTATCCATTCTGCAACATATGAGGTCATGGCGTTAGAAACTGGTGAAGTAAGTGATAAGCTTATTAAAAGATATCAAAATTTGGCCAAAGGGGAAGTGGGTTTGATTATTCCCGGTCATGTGTATGTTCACCCGTTAGGCCGTGCTCATAGGCAACAAAGCGGAATCCATAGCGATGAGATGATTCCCGGTCTGAGGAATCTGGTGGGAGCTGTCCATCAAGAAGGCGGGAAAATAGCGTTTCAATTGAACCATGCAGGTAGACAGACCACGAAAGCCATGATTGGGAAGACCCCTATTGGTCCTTCTGGTAGAGGAAGGGACCCCGTTAATTTCGTAAAACCCAGGGAGATGAATATAAATCAAATTCAAGAAGTCATCCAAGCCTTTGGGATTGCAGCCTGCAGGGCTGTTGAAGCCGGCGCGGATGGAATTCAGCTTCATGCCGCGCATGGCTACTTGATAAACCAATTTCTTTCGCCTTTTTTCAATCAAAGAAAAGATGAATGGGGAGGTTCCGATGCTAATCGCTTTCGTTTTTTAAAAGAGATCATTTTAGAGGTTAGAAATAAACTGCCAAAAGAAATGCCGTTTTTGTAAAAATGAGTACACACGACTATACACAGCCTGAAGGGATCACTCCTTTCTTGGCAGTGAAATATGCCAAGTGGCTATCGGATTTGGAGATCAATGGGTTGGAGATAAGCTGCGGATCTATATTTTATTCGTTTATGAATATTTGCCGGGGCGATGTTCCGGTGAATGAATTGGTGGACAGTCTTCCGTTTTGGAAAAGACCTATTGGAAAGATGATGATGAAAAGCATGGCAGGTAAATATAACTTTGAGCACGGATATAATCTCGAAGCTGCAAAGATGATTAAACCCGTTCTTGGAAAAACCCCTTTGTTTGTTGTCGGTGGCTTACGAAAGGTAGAGGAGATGAAGGATGTATTAGAGAAGCAATTAACTGATTGTATATCTATGAGTCGTCCATTTATTAGAGAGCCTTTTATTGTTAAAAAAATCAGAGAAGAAAAGACTGATGCCGTTGCCTGCGTTTCCTGTAATAGGTGTTTCGCTGCCATTGCACACAATATCCCCGTACAGTGTTATAATAAAGGGTTGCCACCATCACGAATTACCTAATAAATACGGTTAATATAAAGTATTTTGTGTCGTCAGCTTCTACGGGAGGGATGCAGCATGCAGTGTCCCAAGTGCCGGACTGAAAACCCGGAAACGAGGAAGTTCTGCAAAGAGTGCGGAACAAAACTTTCACTGGTCTGCCCGGAGTGCCAATTATGAAAATGACCCTGGGGATAAATTCTGCGGGGACTGTGGCCAAGAACTCTATAGATCAAAAGATTCAGGACCGCCAAAAACTTCTCCGGTTGATTCCACTATCACCCAATCCTACACACCGAAACACCAGGCAAAAGAAATCCTCACCACCCGGAGTGCAATCGAAGGCGAGCGAAAATACGTCAGCGTTCTCTTTTCGGATCTAACCGGCTATACGTCCATGTCCGAGAAGTTGGACCCGGAAGAAGTCAAGGAGATCACCTGCCGGATCTTTGGTGAGATTTCAAAAATCGTGGCCAGTTACGATGGCTTCATTGAAAAATATGCCGGCGATGCCGTGATGGCCATATTCGGTGTGCCCAACTCCCATGAGGACGATCCGATCCGCGCCATCAAGGCCGCCCGAGAAATCCATCAGGCGGTGGATGCCATCAGCCCGGAGATTGAAAAAAAGATCGGCCGGTCCATTTCCATGCACAGCGGCATCAACACCGGGCTTGTGGTGACCGGTGAAGTGAACATGGAAAGGGGCACCCATGGGGTTGCCGGAGACACCATCAATCTGGCCGCACGGCTGAGCAGCCTGGCAAAGCCGGGTCAAATTCTGATCGACGGCGGTACCTGCCGGCAGGTTGAGGGGCATTTTGAATGTGAATTTGTGGAGACAACCACCGTGAAGGGGAAAAGCGATCCGGTTCAGGTGAATGTCGTAGTTACTGAAAGGGATAAACCGGTTACCATCCACAGGCTTTCAGGGCGTCCGGGCGGATCTTGATCGGCAGAAAGATGGAGATGGCCGAATTGCGTGATGCGGTGGAAAGACTGCGACAGGGAAAGGGCAGCATATTTTCGATCTGTGGCGCAGCCGGTACGGGAAAAAGCAGGTTGGTTGAAGAGTTCAAGGCCGGACTTGACCTTAATAAAATCCAATGGGTTGAAGCCCATGCATATGCGTATTCCCAGAACATTTCGTATTTTCCGCTGATTGATTTTTTAAACCGGATTCTGGGGATTGATGAAAAAGATGCATCTGAAGAAGTAAAGCAAAAAATCGAATCCGGGATGGAATCGCTTCTGGGCAATAAAAAGGACGAGGCAGTTCCTTATCTGGGAAGGCTTTATTCACTGAGTTATCCCCAGGTAGAAAATGTAAGCTCGGAATTTTGGAAATCTCGTCTTCAAATGGCGGTCCTTTCGATTTTTACCGCACTTTCCGCAAAAGCACCTACGGTTTTTTTCATGGAGGACCTGCACTGGGCAGACCCCTCTTTCATGGAATTGATACGCCGTGCGTTTCTGGAGATCCGTCAGCCTGCCATCGTCCTTTGTACGTACCGGCCGACGTTAAGTCTCTTCACGGGTCAGCAGCAAGCCAGTGTCGCCAAATACTACCATGAAATTCTGCTGGAGAACCTGACTCTTTCAGATGCCCAGAGCATGCTGGAGTCGCTACTTAAAACAGAAAGCATTCCTTCCGACCTGAAGCGCTGGGTGCAGAACAAAGCAGAAGGAAACCCCTTTTACCTGGAAGAGTTGATCAACTCCCTGATCGAATCCGACAGGCTGGTTCAGGATAGCGCTGGCTGGAAACTCACGGGCTCCCTTACAGAGGCAGATATCCCATCTTCCCTGCACGGGATTATTTCCGGCAGGCTCGATCGGCTGGAGAAACAGGCCAAGCGCATCCTGCAGGAGGCATCCGTCATCGGCCGGGATTTTCTTTATGAGATTTTAAAAAGGATATCGGAGCTTCAAGAACGCATCGATGGAGAACTGAACCAACTGGAGAGGCTTGATTTGATCCGAACCCGGTCGTTTCAGCCGGATCTGGAGTATATGTTCAAACATGCCTTGACCCAGGAGATTGTTTACAACGGACTTCTTAAAAAACAGCGACGGCAGATCCACGAACAAATTGCACAGGTAATGGAAAATCTGTTTAAGGACAGACTGACAGAATTTCATGAAACCCTTGCCTTTCATTATGCCCGTGGCGAATCCCAGATGAAAGCGGTCGATTATCTGCTTAAATCCGGAGAAAAATGTCTGGAAAGATATGCTGCTGAAGAAGCTCAGCAGTACTTCGAAAAAGCCTATGAAATCATTACTTCCAAAGAAGAACTCACCGAATCCGAGCAGATTACCCTGATCGATATTCTGAACAACTGGGGTTATGCGTTTTATTACCTGGGTGAGGTCGGAAAATTAATAGATCGTTTCAAAACGCATCAAACAATTGCGGACTCTTTGGATGACAAGGCAAGAACAGGGATGTTCTATGTATGGTTGGGCGATTCACATTATATGGCTGGAAAAGCCAATGATTCATATGTGTACTTGCACAAAGCTCTGCAATTTGGTGAGGAGACTAGGGACCAAAAAGTGATCGGTTATTCCTGCGCTTGGTTGACATGGCCATGCGCAGAAATTGGGTTGTTTGCTGAAGGCATCGGCTACGGTGAAAAAGCCAAGAAAATTGCGGAATTGTTTCCGTCCGACCAGTATCTTTTTTTTATATCGCTTTCAGGACTTTGTTATATTTACTGTCTCAATGGGCGTATGAACAAAGGTTTGGAGGGCGCAAAATGTCTTTTAGAATACGGAGAGAAAAACGCCAACAGCAGAAGTAAAGTATTAGGGTATTTCATTAACGCAGGTGCTAATTATGGAACCGGCGATATAGTGACTGCACAAAAAAATGCCATCTTGGCAATAGAAGCTGCACTTGATCCTGTTTATCCTCAATTTGGGATTAGTGTCTTTAGGTCTATCGTATACATTTTCTGGTAATTTTGTGGAAGCCGAAAAAGTTCTGCAGCCATCTTTATATTTTTTGGAAGAACGCGATCTGGGTCAATTTTCTATAATTAATAAACTTTTTCTATCTCCAATTCTGATTGGCAAAGGAAAAATGAAACAAGGGCTTGAGTTATTGGAAAACGTGCAACAAAACCTGATTACAAATCAGAGAAAAGTCTTGTATGCCGTATCTGAACACATTCTAGGTGAAATCTATGCTCAAATCGCTATCGGGCCGAAACCCTCCTTATCGATCATAGCCAAAAACATCGGCTTTCTGGCAAAAAACGTTCCATTTGCAACCAAAAAAGCTGAGGGGCATTTCAACAAAGCAATTGAATTAATGAAAGGAATCGGTGCCAATGGCTTTTTGGGACAGGTTCACCTGGGCCTGGCTAAGTTCTATAAAGCAACCAAAAGATCGGAACAGGCCAGACAGGCCATACTTGAAGCCATTAATACATTTGAGGAATGCGAAGCTGAAACCTATCTTAAACAGGCCAAAGAGGTTCTCGCCTCATTAGAGTAAACGGGAAAAAGGCCCTTTAGCGGACGACTCTGCCATCACGTCTTTTGCTTGCCGTCCGTTCCGCAGGTGCGTCGCCGCGATTAGACCGCAAGCTGAAATGTCAAATAGTTTTCCGAAATTCGCCCGCCACCGTCTTGATGAAGGAAAGGAGACGATGTTTATCCACGTGTGATCGCCGTGCTATCAATTTTGGACGAAAGGAGGTGAATTGAGATGGTGCTCTATATCATGAAGTGGGACATTCACCCGGATAAGTTGGAAGCCTATCAGAAGTGGACAGGGGGTGCAGTCAAGCGATTGCTGGCAGTACCCGGCGTAGTAGAGTTTCGGGCATACCGGACAGCTGTCGGTGCATCTCGGGTGGTAGTAACTTATGAGTTCGCCGAACTATCGGCTTGGGCCGCTTGGCAGGCGAACGAGGAAACTCAGAAAGTTCGGGACGAATTGGACACACTGGCCCTCAACGTGACTGCCGAACTCTGGGGCCCGTCACCGGTCGTGCCGGCACCCATTCGGCCTGGGAAGTAATTTCGTGAAGTCAGGGATAACCCAAGGGTGGCGGGCAAATCCTTAGCTTGACGACATTACCAAAGCTATAGTCCATTTCACGCAGCGTGTCTTTCATTGAAAATGGAGGGCATCAAAATGAAGTGCTCAAAATGTCAGTATGACAACCCTCAAGAGGTAAAGTTCTGCGTACACTGTGGCAATAAACTGGGATCAATATGCCCAAAGTGCGGCAAGATCAATTCTCCGACCTTCAAATTTTGCGGTGAATGCGGGCATGAACTCCATGTGATCGAAAAAACGCCGCCCCTTCCTGAAATAGAAGAAATAACAAACGAATTAACCCCTGAATCCCCACAAATAAAGACTACTCCGGCCGGCATTCCCACCGAAGGCGAACGAAAATACGTCAGCGTTCTATTCTCGGATCTTACCGGCTATACGTCCATGTCTGAGAAGCTGGACCCGGAAGAAGTCAAGGAGATCACCTGCCGGATCTTTGGCGAGATTTCCAAAATCGTGACAAGTTACGATGGCTTCATTGAAAAATATGCCGGCGATGCCGTGATGGCCATATTCGGTGTACCCAACTCCCATGAGGATGATCCGATCCGGGCCATCAAGGCTGCCCGTGAAATCCATCAGGCGGTGGATGCCATCAGCCCGGAGGTTGAAAAAAAGATCGGCCGGTCCATTTCCATGCACAGCGGCATCAACACCGGGCTTGTGGTGACCGGTGAAGTGAACATGGAAAGGGGCACCCATGGTGTTGCCGGAGACACCATCAATCTGGCAGCACGGCTAAGCAGCCTGGCAAAACCGGGGCAGATCCTCATTGACGGCGGTACCTACAGGCAGGTTGAGGGGCACTTTGAATGCGAATTTCAGGAAACAACCACCGTCAAGGGGAAAAGCGAGCCGGTTCAGGTGAATGTCGTCGTTTCTGAAAGAGATAAACCCATTACCATCCACAGGCTTTCGGGAGTCCGGGCGGAGCTGATCGGTAGAAAGATGGAGATGGCTGAACTGCGTGATGCGATGGAAAGACTCTATCAGGGAAAGGGCAGCATCTTTTCGATCTACGGTGCTGCCGGTACGGGAAAAAGCAGGCTGGTTGAAGAGTTTAAGGCAGGACTATATCTTAATAAAATACAGTGGGTTGAAGCCCATGCTTATGCGTATTCCCAGAACATCTCATATTTTCCGTTGATCAATTTTTTAAACCGGGTTCTCGGTATTGAGGAAAGAGATGCTTCTGAAGACGTTAAACAAAAAATCGAATCCGGAATGAAATCCCTTCTGGGCGATAAAAAGGAAGACGTGGTTCCATATCTGGGCAAACTTTACTCAATAAGCTATCCCCAGATGGAAAATGTAAGCCCGGAGTTCTGGAAGTCCCGTCTTCAAGCGGCAGTCCTTGAGATCTTTTCCGCACTTGCCGCAAAAGCGCCTACGATTTTTTTCATGGAGGACCTGCACTGGGCAGACCCCTCTTTCATGGAACTGATTCGCCGTGCTTTTCTGGAAATACGGCGTCCTGCCATTGTCCTGTGTACGTACAGGCCGACGATTAGTCTGTTCACAGGTCAGCAGAAAGCCAATGTCGGCAAATATTATCATGAAATCCAGCTGGAGAATCTCTCACTTTCAGATTCTCAGAGCATGCTGGAATCCCTTCTTAAATCGGAAAGCATTCCGTCAGACCTGAAACGCTGGGTTCAGAACAAAGCCGAGGGAAATCCTTTTTACCTTGAAGAGTTGATCAACTCCCTGATCGAATCCGACAGGCTGGTTCAGGACGGCACGGGTTGGAAAATCACGGGCTCTCTTACAGAATCGGATATCCCATCTTCTCTACACGGACTTATTTCCGGCAGGCTCGACCGGCTGGAGAAGCGGACCAAGCGCATCCTGCAGGAAGCGTCCGTTATCGGCAGGGATTTTCTTTATGAAATTTTAAAAAGGATATCGGAGCTTAAAGAGCGCATCGATGGAGAACTGAACCAACTCGAGAGGCTTGACCTAATCCGGACCCGGTCGTTCCAACCGGATCTGGAGTACATGTTCAAACACGCCCTAACCCAGGAGATTGTTTACAACGGCCTCCTTAAAAAACACCGTAAGCAGATCCATGAACAAATTGCGCAGGTCATGGAAAATCTATTTAAGGACAGGTTGTCTGAATTTCATGAAACCCTGGCCTTTCATTATGCCCGGGGCGAATCTCAATCGAAAGCGGTTGATTATCTGATTAAATCAGGAGAAAAGTGCCTGGAAAGATATGCTGCTGAAGAAGCCCATCAGTACTTTAAAAAAGCCTATGAAATCATTACTTCCAAAGAAGAACTCTCCGAAACCGATAAAATTACCCTGATCGATATCCTGAACAACTGGGGCTATGCGTTTTATTGCCTTGGTGAAGCTACGGAATTTGTGGATCGTTTCAAATCTCATGAGGCAATTGGCAGATTCTTTGGATGATAAGGCAAGAAAAGGGATGTTCTATGTATGGTTCGGTATTGCCCTTTTTATAGCTGGAAGATCAAAGAACTCATATGATTACTTGATCAAAGGGCTGGAACTTGGTGAGGCTATAGGAGATCAAAAAGTAATCGGTTATGCCTGCGTCATGGTTGACATGGGCGTGCGGGGAAATGGGATTTATGGCTGAAGGTATTGACTATGGAGAAAAGGCCAATAAAATAAATGAGTTGTTTCCTTTCGAACAACATCATTTTTATGTTTTACTTGGAGGACTTTCATATATAAATTTTTTTTTAGGGAATACGAACAGGGTCTTGGAGAACGCAAAACGTCTATTAGAATACGGTAAAATAACTTCCAACAACATGAGTGTTGTTTTTGGGCATTGGGTAAACTCATTTGCTAATGTTATGACCGGAGATTTGGAGACTGCACAAAAAAACAGCAAGTTGGCAATAGAATACTGCACTTTACCCTATTTATGCTCAAAATGCTAAAGTTGCATTAGGTTATTCATATTTATTTGCCGGCGATTTTGAAAAAGCTGAAAAAGTTCTGAAAGAATGTTATTTCTTTAGTGAAAAAAATGGGTATGGGCATATTTCAATAATGTGTCAGATTGGTTTATCAGCAATATTCATTTCGAAAGGACAAATGCAACAAGGGCTCAACCTATTGGAAAACGCGCAAAATATCGTGATTACTAATCAGAGAAGATGTTGGTATGCCGTATCTGAACATATTTTCGGTGAAATATATGCCCAAATCGCCACAGGTCCGAAACCTTCTTTATCGATCATAGCCAAAAACATCGGCTTTCTGGTAAAAAACGTTCCATTTGCAGCCAAAAAAGCCGAAGGACGCATTTCAACAAGGCGATTGGATTAATGAAAGAAATCGGCGCCAAAGGTTATCTTGGACCGGTTTACCTGAGCCTTGCCAAGTTCTATAAAGCAACCAAAAGAACGGAACAGGCCAGACAATCCCTGCTGGAAGCCATTAAGACCTTTGAGGAATGCGAAGCTGAAACCTATCTTAAACAGGCCAATGAATTATTGGTTTCCTTGAATAAATAATATCGAATACGTAAAGCAACCATCGATGGAGCAGTAAGATATTTGTTGGAAGTGCACATGACATTCTGAATACTTGAGAAGTTTCGATTCTTAATCCGTTTTTACGGGAGATAATCATGCAGTGTCCCAAATGTCTGACAGAAAACCCGGAAACAAAGAAGTTCTGCAACGAATGCGGAACAAGGCTTTCTCTGATTTGTCCGCATTGCCAATCGGAATATAGTCCAGGGAGTAAATTCTGTGGCGAATGCGGCCACGAACTGCAACCGACCCAAAAGCCACCCCAAATTGATTACCAACAGCCCCAATCCTACACCCCGAAACACCTGGCCGAAAAGATCCTCACCATGCGAAGCGCCATCGAGGGAGAGCGGAAAATTGTGACCGTGCTGTTTGCAGATGTGGCTGGGTTCAGCACGATGTCCGAGAAGCTTGATCCGGAGGAGGTACACCAGATTTTGGACGGCTGTTTCCGGATTCTGCTGGATGAAATTCACCGGTATGAAGGGACCGTCAATCAGTTTCGAGGTGACGGGGTTATGGCCCTGTTTGGCGCGCCCATCGCCCATGAGGATCATGCCCAACGAGCCTGTTTCGCCGCCCTGGCCATCCAGCATGCCCTGGTGTCTTATGGCCTGAAATTGAAACAGGTCTACGGCATTGATTTTAATATGCGGATCGGGCTGAACTCAGGGTCTGTCGTGGTGGGGGCCATCGGCGACGACCTGCGCATGGACTACACGGCTCAGGGGGACACGGCCAATCTTGCCTCCCGAATGGAAAGCAAGGCACAGCCCGGAACTGTCTTGGTGGCCGAACCGACTTTCCGGCTGGTGGGAGATTCCTTCGAATTTGAGCCCCTTGGTCAGATCCCGGTCAAGGGCAAGGAAAAGCCCGTTGCGGTGTATCGGTTGAAGGACAAGGCATTCAAGGCCAGAGCCCGTTCCGAGCGGGAAGTCTATTCGGAGCTGGTGGGCCGGGGTCAGGAACTGGAACAGCTGGAACTTCAGATCCTGAAGGCGGTCAACGGTGAAGGGTCCGTCGTGAACGTGGTGGGCGAGGCCGGCATCGGCAAATCCCGGCTAATGGCTGAATTGAAAAAACGTGAAGTGATGAAACGGGTCATGCTTCTGGAAGGCCGGGCCATTTCCATGGGCAGAAACCTGAGTTTTTACCCCATTATCGATTTGCTTAAGAACTGGGCGCGTATCCGTGAGGATGATAGTGAAGCCGCTGCAATGAACAAGCTGCAGGAAGCCGTCCGGCGGGTATCTGCGGAGGAAGCTGATGAGATCTTTCCCTTTGTGGCCACCCTGATGGGAATGAAGCTTTCCGGAAAACACGCAGAGCGGGTAAAGGGCATCGAAGGAGAAGCTCTGGAAAAGCTGATTTTCAAGAACGTGAGGGAACTTTTGATCCGCTCCATGGAGATCATTCCCACTGTGATCGTGATTGAAGATCTGCACTGGGCGGATACCAGCTCCCTGATTCTGATCGATGCGCTCTATCGGTTGGCAGACACCCGGAAGATCGTGTTCATCAATGTATTCCGCCCCGGGTACTGGAGCAATGAAGATAAAACTCCCACCACCCTGAAGAAAAGGGCGTCCGACCTGCCTCTGGTGGAACTTGTCCTTCAACCCCTTGATGCCCAAAGCAGCGAGTCTCTGATCAACAATATGCTGAGTATCAAGGGACTGCATCAAGGGGTGAAGAACCAAATCATTGAACGGGCCGGGGGAAATCCCTTCTTTATCGAAGAGGTGGTACGCGCACTTATCGATGATGGCGCTGTTGTCGTAAAAGACGGCGGGTTCGAGGTGACTGATAAAATACACTCCGTGGTGGTTCCCCCGACGATCAATGATGTCCTCATGGCCAGGATTGACCGGCTCGACGAGGAAAGCCGCAATGTTGTCAAAGTGGCTTCTGTGATCGGACGCAGCTTCTTTTACCGCATTCTGGCGGATGTTGCTTGTCGTGTGACGGGTCTGGACGACAAACTGGAATATTTAAAGCAGATTCAGCTCATCCGGGAACGGATTCAGATGAATGAGCTGGAATACCTTTTCAAGCATGCCTTGGCTCAGGAGGCAGCATACGAATCCATCCTTTTGCAGCAGCGTAAGCAGCTTCACCTGAAGGTGGCGGAGGCCATCGAACGGTTGTTTACAAAAAGGCTCAATGAGTTTTATGGCATTCTGGCGATGCACTACAGCTGGGCAGACAATCTGGAAAAAGCGGAAGAGTATATGACCAAGGCCGGTGAGGAAGCGCTGCGGTCTTCATCTTCCAGTGAAGCCCTCCACTACTATCAGGAGGGGTTGAGACTCTATCTGGAGAGATATGGCAATACTGCCGACCCAGAAAAAATAGCCAAATTTGAGAAAAACATCGGCATAGCGCTCTACAACAGATCGCAGTGGGCCAGGTCCATTGAATATCTGGAAAAGGTTTTGGATCGCTGGCAGGCCCCTTTGCCGAAGGCAAATCTGAGTAGTGTCATGCAACTGGTGTGCAATTTAGTCGTCGTACTCAAGGCCCTGTACTTTCCTTCTCGTAAAGACAAACCGGTAACCAGCAAACGCGAAAACGAAATATTCGACTTATATCATAGGATTGGGGTGGGGTTGACGTATATCGACCTTCCCCGAACATTATTTGGGGCCATGGCAGGGCTTAGAAGATCGACAAGGTACGATATTGCCAAAATTCCCTATGGACCTGAACTGTGGCTTGGTTGTGCCGCCGTTTTTTCTTTTGGTGGCGTTCCATTCAATTTTGCCGAAAGATGCATGAAATACGGGCACCATGCTGCAAGCTCGGGAGATATTCTCACCAATGTGCCAAACGCATGCTTCAGTCTTATGTACCAAATGTGCCATGGTCTTTGGAATGAAATCGAAACAATGGACCACCACCTTGTCGATCATGGGTTGGGACAAGGTGATCTGTATCACACAACGACATATATGTGGTTTCTTGGTGTCGTAAAAGCGGAACAGGGGGAGTTCGATCAATCGAGAGAGATAATCGATAAAATGTTTCAGATAGGTGAGACCTATGACTATGCCCTCGCTAATATTTATGTTCACTCACTTGAATCCGAGCATCAGATTAAGAAAATCTGCGCCTCTGAAGCCCTGGTTGCGTCTGAACAAGGCCTTTCGAACGCACGTGAATATGGTACGGAAAATCTGGAAATGATGTTTCTCGCCTACAAGGGGGAAGCCCAGTTACTGCTCGGAGAGACGGCAGCATCAGATGAAACAATCACCAGGGCCAGCGATCTGTATGAGAAACAAAAATATGTATTTGCCACATATGCGGCTCTCCACCATGTAGCGCGTTTCCTGGCTGATATTCATCGACTGCAACGGGAAGTCTGCCCTGATAGACCTTCTCAAGACACGAATATCCGAAAGAACGCCTATCGAAGCGGCAAGGCCGCCCTGAAAAATTCGCGGAAGTATGCGCCATACAGGACCAAAATCTTCCGATTGATGGGTCTTTACTACTGGCTCATCGGTAAGCAGGGCAAAGCATTCAAATGGCGGGACCGTGCAATCCGGGAAGGCGAAAAGCTCGGGGCGAGACCCGACCTGTCCCGGGCATACATGGAAGTAGGCAAGCGCCTGATGGAGCCGAAAAGCAAATTCAAGGAGCTAAACGGCATCAGTGCCCCGGAATACCTAAACAAAGCCGAAACCCTTTTCAGGGAGATGGACCTGCAATGGGATTTGAAGCTACTGGAGGGGGTGAGAGCAGGACATTTGGATTCAGAAAATTGATTGAGATAGTTTCGTTCTCTACTTGATCCTTTTTAACATATAAAACTTAGCGTGCCAAGCGGTTATCCGGAGGTTTTCTGTCTCAGTTGTCTGAAGGGAGAACGCAGGGCTTTGGTCACCACCGACCCAGTTTAGGTTCATGATCATATAACGTTGCAAGTGCGATGCCCCGGATACTGCGGAAGATGCGATTATCACCTGGTCGCAAAGAGCCTGATGTCAATGATTTAGACGAGAAGAATGACTCCCAATTAATTAAGTGCGACGAAAATCCCAAAAACAAAGTTAACCTTTTGTGCCTAGAAAGAAAGAGACAGTTGAGCAGCCAATTCAATCGGATTGGTGCTGCCATTTGGATCAACAGAATGGGTAATGCAATCACCAGCCCACAGATAGGCGCCGATCAGATCAAGCTTCAGATTGTCCACGATGGTGTAGGTGGCAACCAGATCAAGTTCCCAACCCAGGTCGCTGCTGTATTGGTAGGGCGCACCTGCTTGTGTTATTATTAGAACATCCTCAACATGCTGTGCATACCAAAGATCCGCGGCGAACTTCAGATCCGCAAGGAGTTTGTAGCTGGCACCAATATTGCCAATCCACACGTTGGAGATTTTGTCGCCGGGTGCGCCAGACGGGACCGTGTTGTCGATTATGCCGGCACCCATGATTTCTGCCCAGTAGTAACTGGTTCCCCAGTCTGTTTTTGGGCCAAAGGTTATGAACTGTTTCATATCATAAGACATATCGTCATATTTTTTACCGCTTGCGTAAATCCCTTTGGCGTGAATATTTGCAGGTCCCAGGTTGACGCCGCCAAAAAGATCAAACAAATATCCCTTGGCATTCGCATTTTCACCGTTAAGAAGCTTTATGTCGCCAAACTGAAATATAACGGTTGCTCCCTGATTGAAGATACCAATTTTACCGTCATATTCCAGACCCGCAGACCACAAATCAACTTTGGTTCCCGGAATTCTTATCCCGGCTCCGGATGCGAGAAAATTATAATCAGCCAGAACATAGCTATTTTTTGCCTGAGCAGCAGATCCATTCTGGGACGTAATATATGCAACATGCGATTTAAAGGAATTATCTTTATCCAGAAAGATGGCGGGAGCAAAGACATATGAACTCATGTCGAAATTGGAATTAGAGTTTCCGGTTGAAGAATAGCCGGCACCGCCCTCGTACATTTTCATGTAAGCAAACGGAAGATAAATCCCATCGTTGACTTTGAAAATGGCTATTATACCTGCGGCATCATCGTTATAAATATAACCTCTGGCCAACAAGAAATCCTGAACACCGACCCTAAACAACTGCTCTCCCAGTTTGATACCCACATATGAGTTTTTAACCCTGAACGTATCGGCGCCTGAATTGTCTGCACCCATCTGGCCGTAACCGCCGTTTCCGCCCCATGTGGCATTGACTTCAAATTTGTTGACGAATTCCAGGTTTTCGCTGAATTTTGCTGTGTAATAGATACGAGTACGGGTATCGGTAATGTTTTCATCCAGATAGACGTAGTTCGAATTATCTGTTCCATTATAGCCGATTTGAGTGTAAAATCTGGTTCTCCAAAAACCGCCAAATTCATTTTCAAATGCTGTTGCCGGCTTGCTATGGACAAGAGCGATCAGTCCTGCGATTAACAGTACGGATAATTTCTTCATTCTGAGTTCCTCCTCGAATAATTTCACTTAATTGTTAATCAACCAAAATCAGAAAGGAACTGACAATGAGCAACAAACGTGATCGGTACAATCAAGTTTTACAGGCGTGGGTCGTGCTGGCAGTCCATAAGAATGAAGAGGTCATTTTTGATCTGTCGCCCCGTTTTTGGGAATACACCCGGGCATGATCACCGCATGGAAGTTGGTTTGGAGGGAATTTGCGCGGTATCGAATTTTTACATGGCTGAAACCCAAGTTAGACACCAATGCTTTGGGCTGCGCGCAATACCTGCCATCCAGGAATTTACAGATTTGCCGTGTAAGTGCTCCTTCGCGGGCAGTTCGGAATCTCGGACCTTCATATTCTTCAGAACTTTTTCAAAAGATCATTCTTTTACTTAAAAAAAAACCGAATCACCTTTTCAGGCAACCCGGCTATATTTTTCAAGATCCGCGGTTTTCCGCACCTACCTCACAATGGATTTGGCATTTTCTGAGTATGTTATCCCTAACCATGAAAAAATTAAAAGTCAAGGGCTATTTTACATGTAATGATTGGGTATATTTTAACCACGCTGGAATGTTTCGTGCTGTGCCAGACTGAAACATAGCTGAAACTGAAGTGGCAGGAAACTTATGGACACATTCTTATAAGTGGATTTATAACCCGTGAGGAGGCGTTCAACCGAAAAAGTTGAAGGGTCAAGAACTGGCGCGTTTGTTTAGATCGGAGTTTGTTTTCCCCGTTGACTTGCCCTTTCGTTTGCAAGTGTCACAGTATCCCGATCATGCCACGTTTCCAGTTCCTGCCCGTCGGTAGGGTCGAGAACTGGCGCGCCGGTTTAGGACAAAGTTTGTGTTTCCTGTTGTCTCGCTCTTTCGTTTGCGAGTGTCACAGCATCTCGTCCATGCCACGTTTCCAGTCCCCGCCTCGTCAAACCCAACATGTGGATTTCCCACATTGGGCTTTCCTGTTAACTTCATTTGAAGATTTATGTGACCGATCCAGACGGCAGCACTTTCAGAACCTCATCGGGCCTTACTCCACCTGTTCCATCTGTTCTTAGCCTTCCTCTTCAAATAAATCTCTCCGCTCAGATCTTACAGAATAATGGACGGTTTTATCATTCCGCCCCTGTCTCACCGTGTTGCCTCAAGACTGTTAACAGCAGGGTTCCTTTGCTCCCCAGGAATTACCCCGGTTCAACGCTAATTCGAACCCATCCGCCACCCTCTCATCTTTCGGCTCATTTCCCGATGTTAACGGTTATAGAGCCTACCTTGCTCCAAGAAGTTTCCTTCTGGGACGAGGAGGGTTTCTCCAGTTGCTTCATATGTCCTTGTCATCGTGCTGTCGCTACCACCCCGCTGGGATAGTCAGCCGCATCAGTCAGATTGCGACTTCCCATACTGTCTTCACCCTCCGGCTAAGGGCTCGACCCCCAGGATTACGCATTTTCGAGGCTACCTCGCGTTCACTTTCGTTACGGCCCAATGACTCGCAACCGCCCTCTCGGCAGTTTTGTCGATAGGCTTCAGAATTTTGGTTTCCCTCCATCCTGCTATCCACGCTACGGGGCTTCTGACTTTTACCCCGGCAGGACTAACTCCTGCTGAACATACCAGCCTTTGCTGGACACACAACCAGGACATGCAGTTCTCCCGCATCCGGCTCTCGTTCAAGACATCATGTTTTCGCCCACGGAAGGTCATGGGTTCTTTCCGGCAGATTAATCAGCCCCAACTGTGCATATAGGTACTGATTGGGATAGCGCTTATACCCCTTGCCCGGAACCTTATGCTTTATACATAACCATCGGCGGAGCCGAGTCACCACGTGATTGTTGATGGTTTTATATGCCGTCCTGACAGGACCGAGGCAAAAATAGTTTGCCCACCCTGCCAGTTTTCGGTTCAGCATCTTCACGACAACTTCGGCATCCAGTAAAGTCCTGCGTCGGTCTGTTTCCTCGGAGATATTCCTCACCATCCGTTTGATGCTCTTCCGCGACGGTTTGGTGCCGATATAGGCCCGCCCGTCTTACGGTTATAAAAGCGCCCGAAGGTGAAACCCAGAAAATCAAACTCCTCCTGTGGCAGATGACATAGATGCGATTTGTCCTCGTTCACCGTCAGCTTCAGCTTTTCCATGACGCGGCGCATCGCTCCCATCGCTTGATCTGCTTGGGCTTTACAACAGATGACAAAATCATCTGCATATGAAACAATATACGCCGACCAGTGCTGTTCATACCCGAGGTGCTTCCATCCCAGAATAAAACGCCGCATGTACAAATTCGACAGCAGCGGTGAGACGGGAGATCCTTGAGGGGTACCGCATCTGGTATCACGGTTGACTGTGGTACGCTGGTTCAAGAGGGAGAAAGTCCCGAAAAAGTCATAAAAACCCTTGGATTTGCCAGGGCAAGCATTTACAACTGGCTTGCCCGTTACCGGGCCGGGGGTTTGCACAGCTTGAAAACCGGTAGAAGAACGGGCAGGCCCCAAAAGCTTAGTGGTAGCCATTTGTCCTGGATTTACCGGGTTGTGGTTGATAAAGATCCGCTTCAGATGAAATTTTCTTTTGCGCTTTGGACCCGGGCAATGGTTGCTGTTTTGATACGCCAGCAATTTGGGATCAAACTTAGCGATGCCTCTGTCGGCCGGCTTCTGCGACAGCTGGGCCTGAGTTGCCAGAAACCATTGTTTCGAGCTTATCAGCAAAACCCGGACAAGGTCGAACAATGGAAACAAACTGTTTTTCCGCAAATCAAAAAGCGAGCGAAAAAACTCGGGGCAACCATCTACTTTCAGGATGAAAGCGGTATTCGCTCGGATTTTCATTCCGGCACAACTTGGGCACCAAGAGGTCAGACACCAGTCATTAAAGTAACCGGGGCACGGTTCAGCCTGAACATGGTTGGTGCTATCGACATGCGAGGGCAATTGCGGTTCATGGTGGTAAATGGCACCGTAACGTCCGAGCAAATATGCGATTTTCTCACGCGACTTATGCATGGTGCCGAAAAACCCGTCTTTTTGATTTGGGATGGTCATCCAACACACCGTTCGAAGGATGTGCGGGAATGTATCGACTCATTTAACGGCAATCTGGAAGTCTTCGCGTTGCCGTCGTATTCCCCGGAACTCAATCCAGTCGAACAGGTTTGGAACAATGTCAAAAACCATGGAATTGGAAGGAAAAAAGTCTTTGGTCCTGATCAACTGAAATCCATGGTAATCGGCCAACTACGAAGATTACAAAAACTGCCCTCTATTGTTAGTGCATTTTTTAGACACCCTGATTGCGCCTATACTATTGTAGCTTGATGTCTATTTACTTTTGATCGCCTTAGTAAATCCTCCTGTGATAATAAAAATCAAAAAACGCGCTCCTGCCATCATGAACATATTTGAGGTACCTGGTGCCTCTTTTTCCCCGTTGCCAAATAGGAACCGGAAATATCGGTGATTTCCGGATAGGTCAGTCCGGCATTGATGAACAAGGTTGCCATCTGGACATCATCGGGCAAGACGTCCTTGTCAACGGCTGAATGCGAGGCATGATGCCGGGCCAGCTCTTCCCGGCTCATCAGATGGGCGATAATCAGGCTGCCGTCTGGCTTGCCGACCCTGGCCATTTCCCGAACAGCCAAATCCGGACTATTAAAATGGGGAAAGGCGGCAAAGCAGATAACATGGTCAAAGACATTGTCCTTGAAAGGAATGCGATGCACATCGGCCTTAAGCACGATATCTTCTGGGGATTCAAGTTTTTTCACGGCCTGGCAGGCCATCTGAAAGGAGATATCGAACGCACAGATCCGGCCCGCTCTACCAACGATCCTCCGAAGGTAGGGAATCAAAATTCCAGGCCCGGTACCAATGTCCAGAATTCGGGCGCCGGGAGTCACATTAAACGTGGGAATCAGGGCTTCCAGTCGCTTTCGGGTCGGCGCCGGATAGCAATTCTGTTCCCATTGCTCAGCCCTCACATCAAAAAAATCGGCATTCGGTTGCATGGATGATCCGTTTTGTCCGTTACATTGTGAAATTCAATCCGATCATGGCACTGATTCCTGGCATGGGATAGCCTGGAAGGTACTCATAATCCGTGTTTGTTAAATTCTCTCCTGCCAGAAACACTTCCGCTTTCCGTATCAATTCATTGGAGAAAAACGGATAGCTCAGCTTGGCGTTGGCCAGAAAATAGCTATCAACCTGGGTGCTGTTGACCACACCGGTACGTCTGGCCTGGGAATCAACATACATTTCATCCAGGTACTGGCAGTCCAGACTCAGAATGAACGTATTGAATAGCCGGGCATTCATTCCTGCGCTGGCCGTTATCTTCGGTGCATAGGGCAGATCGGATGGATTCGTATCCAGGTAGGTTAATCCGGTAAACAAAGACAGGTTATCCAGCGGGTAGAGATTCAGGGTCGCTTCCACCCCCTGGATCTGATATTCCTCGATATTGGCAAAAACTGGCGGAAATGGGGGAGGTACAACAACGACATAGCGGTCCTTACCGTCGTCATGGAAATAGGTGATATCGACCACGGCCAGGGTGGAGAAACGCTGCCGGGCACCCACCTCAAAATGATCCATTATTTCCGGCTTCAGATTCTGCCAGCTCTTGCCCAGGGCAGGGGTGACCTTTTCGGACAGCACCACCACGTCCAGCCCAGGATAGACCACTCCGCGGGCGTAACCAGCATGAAGCTCGGTTGTCTTGTACCCCAAGACCACGCCGGCATGGGGCGACCATTCGGAATCAAAATCCGAATTGTCATAATAGCGAACACCCGCAGACGGTGTTAGATAAAAACTGTCTGCATTACCGAATTGATGGCTGACGGCCGTGTAGGGAGAAAGAATCGTGAATTCATGTCCGGCCCAGTTGTTCTGAACGCCATTGGTTGAATAATCGTCATATTTTCCCTTGGTGACATCCCAGTCAGCGCCGGTGATGATCTCTCCCCCGTTCCAGAAATTAAACGACTCCTTGGCCTTCATGCCGTAAAACGTAAAGTCATTGTACTGGTTTTCCAGAACTCCGGTTTTGCTGGTGGGCTGATTCAGCCAATTGCCATTCCCGTTGTTCTGATACAGTTGAAGATAACCCTTTGCCATATCATACCGGTTTTCAAGCTTTACAGATGTCAGCCACGACTGGGTTTCATAGCTTCCCAAGCGCTTGGAAGGAGCCGCCCCCTCCTTGCCCGGATCATCTGCGTAATTGTCGTTTGCAAGTGTAAATAAGGACGTGCTCCAGTTGTCTGTCACGCGGTATCCGATCCGGCCGTAAATGTCTTTGAGTGAACCATCGGCATTATCCCGATGGCCCTGGGACGATCGAATTCCGCCGCCAACGTAATAATCCAGATCTCCTTGTTTTCCGCCGTGCTCGGCTGTTTCAATGAAGGTTCCGAAACTGCCGCCTGCCACTTGCAACTTAGACACGTATCCTTCGGTATCCTTTTGCCGGGGAACGATATTGACCACGGAAAACGCATTGCCAAAAATATTGGGTTGGGGACTTTTATAAATTTCAATGGTATGGGCCGGATCAATGCTCATCATATCCAGAAGCGGATGATTCCAGACGCTCATGTACATGGGAATGTTGTCCATCAGCGTTTTGATTTCAGCCCCAGGCCGACTGCTGCCCATGCCCCGGATGAATAGCGCGCCGCCTGTGGCTCCTCCGAATGACCCGACAGTATTGTATCGCGTAATGTTGACCCCGGGCGCCATCCTCAGAGCCGATGCAATGTCCTGGGCATTCAGATCGCTGATCTGCTCTTCGGTGACAACCGTTTTTTCTCCAGCATACCGGTCCACGACATTGCCATCGATGATGGGTGATGCAACCACGAGTATTTCCGGCAGTTGGTTCCGAGGCAATTGATCCTCCTGGGAAAAACCAGCTGAGGTCAGACACATGACAAAAAAGATGGCGACTAATCCACAGTTATGGACGATGTTGTGCATTCCTCCTCCTTGATAATTTTCTGTCATTTTCAATGGGATCAACGCTGAAAAAACTGCTTTTCAGTCTTCAGCTTAAAGCTTTCAGCCCCCAGGCTTGGAATTTATAAAAGGCGCCGTTTGTCCGATGGCGCCGAATGCCTGTTTCATCTGTTCATAGACCGGTCTGCCCACGAAAAATGTATAGATTTCATCGGCTTTCTTTTCCAGGTCGATATCTTTGAAGCGGTCCGGATACAGGATTTTCCCGACGGCCCAGGCATCGGTAAGGGCCGTATCGATGTTGGTGGTATAAAAATTGAACGGATGCAGAATCACCACCCGGCGGGTTTGAAACGCTTTCAGCGCGTTATAGAATTCCGGCTTCTTATCGGTAATCCTCGGAGACCAGCATCAAGCCGCCGGCATCGATGAAAATAACATCCGGATTCACGGACAGGAGCGCTTCCCGATCCATGAACACATGACTTCCTTCGGATGCGGCGAATGGCTTGGCCACATTGCGCGCGCCGGCCCATTCCAGCGGAATAAAGTTCTTTTCGCTGCTTTCAATCCCATGGCTGCCCCGCATGCCCATCCCCCCGATATATGCGGCAGGCTTTTGTGCTTCGGGAATGCCTTTTACCCGATCCGACAGATCCGTCTGCAGCGCGGCGATATAATCAGGACACGGCCTCGGCCCGCTTTTCGCGATTCAAAATCCGGCCGGCTATTCGCAGGGAGTCATGGAAAACCATGTCAAAGGTTGCGAATTCGCCATAGGAGAGCACCACCACCGGGATACGCATCAGCTTCTGAACATCATCCGCCAGCGCCTTATCCATATAGGTAATGAAGATGACGTCCGGTCTTGCCATCAGGACCGCCTCCATATCCGGTTTCTTGTTGATGGCGGCCGGGTCCGCCCGGACCGATGCGGGGCAATTTCGCCAGCTCCGGGTGCGCCAGCCAGTAAGGGCGGCCTCCGGGGTTTGCCTTCTCCATCTCCTCGACCCCGACGACCCGGTTCTGGGCTTCCAGATACACGATCAGGCGGAGCGCGCCGGGGCCGATGCAGACGATTCGCTGCGGATCTGCCGGTACATCCACCCGTCGCCCGGCCGTATCGAGGATCGATCGGGTTTGCGCAACTGCCGGAATCGCGGAAACAAGCATCAGCATCAGGCATACACACCATTTCCCGAATGTTTTCATGAGAATCTCCTTAACCTCATTTCGGCGCCACCAGCATATGATCGCCCACATTCACCAGCGTGACATCTACGCCGTAAACTTCCCGAATGGTGTTTGCGGTCAGTTCCTCCCTGGCTTGCAGGGCATGAACGCGATGGTCCTTGATAAACAGAAACGCATCCGCAAAGCGGACGGCCAGATTCAGATCGTGAATGGAAACCACGGCGGACAGTTCCTGTTCCCGCACAACGCGACGAATCATTCCCATGACTTCCAGTTGGTTCTTGATGTCCAGGTTGCTGGTCGGCTCATCCAGAAGCAGCACGCGGGGGGACTGGGCCAGCGCGCGGGCGATCATGACCTGCTGCACCTCTCCGCCGCTCAGATCGCATACCGGCCGCTGGGAGAGATGCGCCAGTTCCATTTGCCTAGAAGGGTTTCGACCACCGCGTAGTCCGCCGGTCCGACGGTCCAGCCCATGTGCGGTCTTCTGCCCAGAAGAACGGCTTCGTAAACGGTCAGGCGGGTGTCTGAGTGCCGCTGAGGGAACATACCCCATCCGTTTGGCGACATCCCGCTGGGCCATTTGCAGCACGTCTGCTTTTTCCAGCAGGACAGTGCCCTGCTGCGGCCGCAGAATTCGGTTGAGGCATTTCAGCAGCGTGGATTTGCCGGCGCCGTTTACCCCCAGGACCCCGAGAACCTGGCCCTGTTTCAGGGAAAAATCGATGCCCGACAGCGCGGGATGGCTGTTATAAGAAAAATGGATTCCGGAAACCGTCAGCATCATCGATATCCTCGAACGAGCAGGTATAAAAACATGGGCGCCCCTAAAAACGAGGTGATGACGCCGACCGGCAGCGCGCCCGATCCGACCAGGACCCGGCCGATCGTATCGGCCGAAAGAAGCAGCAGGGCGCCCAGAACGGCGGAAAATGGAATCAGCAGGCAATGGTCCGCGCCCACCAGGCGGCGGGCCATGTGGGGAGCGATCAGCCCCACAAAAGCGATCACCCCGTGAAACGCCGTGGCAAGGGCAGCGATGAGCGCCGCCGCCACCATGCCCTGAAGGCGCAGCCGCTCGACATTCACGCCCAGACCCCGTGCGGCCTCTTCGCCCGAATCCAGGGCGTTCAGATCCCAGCGCTGAATCATGAAGAATACCGACAACATGCCGACGATCAGGGTCAAGCAGGCCGATTTCCCGCCAACCGGAACGGGCTACATCCCCGAATGTCCAGAAAACAACGGCCGCAAGCTGGATGTCCGTGGCCATATACTGAATGAGAATGGTGGCCGATCCGAACAAGAGCGGAAAGAGCGACACCGGACAGAATGATGGCTTCGGGCGAGAGGCGTTTGAGCCGGGCCAGAATCAGGATGATCATCGTGGCGGCCATGGCGCCGACAAAGGCAAAAAGGGTCACCGAAACAATGCCGGCTCCCAGAAAAACGATGGCCGCTGCCGCACCGAAAGCCGCTCCCTGGCTGATGCCAAGGGTGGAGGGAGACCCGAGCGGATTTCTGAGAAGGGACTGAATGCTCAGACCTGAAAGGGAAAGGCCCCAGCCCACGACAAGACTTGCGATGATTCGGGGCAGACGGATGTTCCAGATCACAACGGCTGCGCCTTCCCCGGCGTTTCCAAGCAGTGCCCAGATGGCCTGCATGGGCGAAAGGCCATAGGCGCCCTGGGTGACGGCATAAATGGCCAGGATCAGGGTCAGGCCGAAGATGGTGGTAAGCGCCATCGTTCGACGGCGAATCTGCCTCCGGTATGACAGGGTAATGTTGTTTAAAACGTTTTCCATGAGCTGACCTCTTTCACTTTCTTTGAAATAGGGGGCGTTATCGGGATTTTCCTTTTCCGTATTCACCAAAAAAAAAGCCACGATGGGTACCCTTCCCAATTGGGAAGAGAACGCCTTCGTGGCTTTATTGAATGATCCGGTGATTGGTATTCCGAAAAAAAGTCGGGACCTGGTTCACCGAATAAATATCTGAGTTACTTCAGACCGCAAGAAAATCAGCGGTCAAACGGCTACTGCCGCTTTATTATGTTTGTTTCATACTCAGATCGGACAGAAAGGTCAAGCATATTTTTCCCGAAGGCTCCGGCTGCTTTCGCCTTCGGGTATTTTTTCCGGCAGTTATCTCTTGGCCTGGATTTTCTGACCATTTGGGTCTACTATTTTGTTATATGTCAATCGATTTTCTCAAACAGGATTTTGTGATCAACCAGGTTCATCAGGCTGATTCTGCCCCTGATTACTTTCTGTTCCCCGAAAATACTGACCAGCCTGTACCACCTTTGACCTTCTTCGGGTTCTATGACATCAGCGGATGCCATCACAAGTTCTTCCCGTTCGTCTTTTACAATATACGCATTGGCTTCACACATGGCTCAAAACCTCCCGTAGTTCATCTTCCACAAGAAATTTGATCATATGGGGCAGTGGTTCTTTAACTACACCGGCAATAACGACCTGTTCCCGATTGAGCGGCAGCAGAATCTTCAATGCTGGGGCCGACATCACCGCTTGCGCTGACCGGGACGTAACCTCGCCCATCATGGCATTTGCCCATGTAATGGCAATCGGTCCTATAATTACGTCGGCTTCGGCAACTGTCCGGACAATGGCATTTTCTCCCGAAGCACCCCGATTTGCTCCGGCTTTCATCATCTGAGACGTGGCAATGGCATTGGTTCCCACTGCCGCTATCTCAACAAATTCCCTGTAAATCTCTCTGAGATGTTTGATAAGAGAGACACCGATCCCGCCTCCCTGCCCGTCTATCACGCAAATCCGCTTACGCAAATCGGATCTCCCATTTAACGCTATGAACAATCTCGCAGGCAGGGGGGGCGGAATACCGCTTCCATGCTCTGACAGACCCGTCCGGCTTCCGCCTTACACCATCAGTGCTTGTGCTGATGCGCTTCAGCGCCATGGTCCGAATGGTCATGGTCGTGCGGGCCATGGTTGTCTTTATGCTCATGACCGCCCGCGGCATCATCGTGGAATGGGCATGCCCATGTTCATGGCTGTGGGTATGATCGTGTTCATGGCTGTGCTTATCTGTGTCATGTTCATGAACGTGTTCATGGGCATGCGTATGCTCATGCGAGTGAAGGTGTTTGTGGTCTTTGCTTTCTGTCATGGTATCCTTCCTTTCGATTAGATAATCAGTTTGTTGCAGCCTGATTTCGGCCAGAGCTTTTTTCCGTCAGCACATTGAAATGACGGGACCCGGAATTGCGGACCCCATCGATGACCCGGACCAGCAGCCCCACGGAAACGTCCTGATCGGCCCGGATATTGACCGGCGTATCCGGCGACCATTCCGGCTGCTGCCGGATCACGGCAGGAATCGCTTCGATTTCAATGGCCTGGTCCTGAATAAAGACAAGTCCCGCGCGGGAAATGGCCACCATTATCCGGCTGCCGGCCTGAATTTCCGATGTTTCGGATTTGGGCAGGCGGATCGTTATGGCCTGATCCATCGCCATGTTAAAGGTCAGCATGAAAAACAGCAGCAGCAGAAACACGACATCGACCAGCGGGGCGATATCGATATGGCTGTGCCGTCTTTTTCTGCGTTCAAATTCCATGCGTCCTCCGGGCCAATGCATAAGCGGCTGTTTCTTTGATGATCAGGGCGATTTCATCCAGCCGCTCTTCCAGAAAGTGACAGACCACATGCGTGGGAATGGCCACAAACAGGCCTGCGGCCGTGGTGATGAGCGCCTCCCAGATGCCGCCGGCCAGCATTCCCGGATTGACCTGGGTCTGGCTGACGGCAATGATCTGAAACGCCTTGATCATCCCGGTCACGGTTCCGGTCAGTCCCAGAAGCGGGGAAATGACGGCGATCAACGATAGAAACCCCAGTCCTTTTTCCATTTCGCGGATCTGCCGGGTGCCGATGATCCCGATTTCTTTTTCATTTCTGCCGTCGTCGATGGCCTGCAGGACCGGAACCAGATATTCCGGTTTTTTCGTCAGAATCGTTTCGATTTCGCACGAGAGTTCCTTTAACACACCCTGAAACTGCAGACTTTTTTTCAGCGCGATGGTCAGCGCCAGAACCGAACACAGCAAAATGGGCCACATGAGCGCCCCGCCCTTGAGAAACATATCCAGCATGATGGATTGACTCCTTTTGTTATTCGCTTGAAAGTTGAAACCGGATTTTCAGAAGCGCCAGACAACTGACCGGCCGGCCGTTCCGGACCGCCGGGGCAAAGGTGGAACGCTTTACCGCCTGAACCGCTTCTTCATCAAATCCGTTCCCCGCACCGTTGACCACCTCAACCCGGTCAGTTTTCCCGAAGCATCGATGGCCAGCCGAAGCAGGACCGATCCCTCCACGCCGAGACGCTGCGCCATCCGGGGATACTTGGGAACGGATCTCTGAATGAATTGCGGGCCTCCCATGGCGCCGACTGAGGACTCGACGGCATGGTCCATGACCCCCGGCATTTCTTCCTCCGGAATGGGTGGCTGAATCGTCGGATGGCGATGATCCGGCAGATACACTTTCCGTAGCCGGAGATGCCGCCTGGGATTCATCCGCCATTTCCAGTGGTTTGTTTGAAAGCTTATCGGAATCCGGCGGGCTTTGGGATCGGGTGCGGCCAGGACCGGTTTTGGAACGGGTACTGGTTTTTTCCGGGGAGCTGGGGGCTCCCGTTTTGCCTGTTTGGACGGCGGATCAGCGTTCTGGCGGTTGGGCCGATTTGGAGCGGCAACCGGTTCGGGTATTTTTTCCACCGGGAAGTCCATTGGAGGAGGCTCCAGAACCAGCAACTGAATTTCTTCCGTGTGGAGATCCGGCTGTGTTCGACATGATCGGAAGCCAAATATCACCCCGTGAACCGCAACGGATAACAGTACACACTGCCAGGTTTTCACCGCAAAAATGTTCCTTGTGCCGTAAAAATGCCGTACATCAAGATAATCAGCAGAACCAGCATGACACCCGCCACAGGATCGGGAAAAACGTCATTGGTGTGCTTTATAACGGCTATCAAAACAAAAAGGCCACGGAATATCCATTTCCCGCATTCATGCGGTACTAAGGCATTCGTGGCCTTTATGATTTTTTTGTTTAAGGAATTATATGCTGTTATCCGACTGCTGAAACTCACAGTTCGGACAATTCATACCAAGTATAATGCACCTTCCTGGCGCAGATTGATATTCCTGTTTTCATTATTTTATACCCGTTGGAAAGACGGGCTGTCAAGGAGATTTTTTGCATAGAATAGTGAACATCGTAATCTCATCGCTTTTAATGGACGTCACCTTACCCGTTAATTGATTTCTGGCTCCTGGTTTCATGACAGTCATCTCTGAATGCATGGATTATTGAACCCAATATAGCCAAAATTGCCGATCGCAAGCCGGACGGAAGCTTGTATGGTGCTGGTATTTAATGAAATAAATCAGCGTTATAAATCTGTCAAATTCAATTGCTGCGGCCATATTCAGACACCTGAGTCCAGGATTCTGCAGCGCTGATGACTGATGTGGTAGGGATTTTATGGGCACTTTCTAAAGAGTGGCTTTATAATCCGTATGGAGGTGTCCAATGAGAAAGGCATCACTTATGCTTTTGTTATCGTTTGAACCTGGCTCTGGTTCAACGTTTAGAGGGGATGCGACAGTATAGGCACTCCCGGGTAAGGTTTAGTCAACCGCCCGGTAGTGTATCTGTCTCGATAAAGGGAGGTTTACGAGTCAAGCGAGGTGAAGAGTATATGCTCTGAATCTGACACATAGCCCCGAGAAATTCAAATTTATTGGAAAGTGCCGATCCCTTGATAACAGGCGCGGGCAAAACAGGTTCCTCGCTGTTTTTGTGTGGCAAATCCATATGAAGAACCCAACTCATGCTTATTTTATCCTATTCGCAACATTTGACGACCTTGAACACTTAACAATACTATCACATTCAAAAGTCGATCGCCTTCATTTTCGAAAAACACATCTGGTGTTATAGTTCCTGAATTTTTCTGCTGAAGTTACTGTATGCTTTTGGAATCAGATATCCATCAAAATGATAACCAAAAGCTGAAAGCCCGTGTTTACTGGGTTTATCCCAAATCGGCCTATATGAACAATCTATGGGGGTATGGGTGAATTTATGGGTGCAAGCCAATTCAAAAGGTTATATTCGGTCCAAATAAAACAATTGGCAAAACAGATGTACACTGTAATATAAGTATGTTATGTTGCAGTATTTCGTTTTTAAATCCGCAGGCAGGGGGTTCGAATCCCTCCGATCGTACCATCATATCAATGGGTTATCTTAACTGACAACCTATTTGTTATTCGTCACTGTCTGGATCGTGCCTTGCAGAAATAACAAGTTATCCTGTTGTTTCAGGTCAGTGCCGCTGACGATATTGTCCCAGGAAAAAACGACCTTTTTCAATGTTGATCCGATAGCATCATGGCAACTCATTCTGGAATCCCAGACCTGAACATTGTTGCGAATTCATGGCAGCATTTTTGCATAAATTTAAAATACCCGAATCAAGGTGAATAGCAATTTAACAATCCAAACCGGTATGCCCGGTACAAAATTTCAAAATGTATTTCATAATATGAGTCCTTGAGGGCAAAGTTAAATAAGCGTATTTTTCTTCGAGCCCCGGTTTTACATGACAATTTTATTTTAAATCTGTTTCGAATCTCGGACTATTCTGACAAAAATCGTCAAAAGGACGTCAATAAATTGAAATTTTGTCCGAGAATTTTTGCGTGATTTGTTTAATTTCTTGTGAGGGGAAACCCCCAATGAAATTTTTCTGCACCGGCCTTTGGGGTCCGGATCCTATGACTCCTATTTGGGGGGGTTACAGATAACCACTGAAGGTGAAAGGCCAGACAGGTATCATTTTGGTGAAACTGTATCCAGATATGCCCATTCAGCGGCTGAGTTTCTTATATTCATTTCGTCAAAAAAAGGGAGTAACAATGAAATCGAAACTGAATCGAGGGAATTGGATTTTGATAGTCTTTATTTTTCTGACGGTGTTTTCTCAGCTCATTTCCGTTTCAATTGCCGCACCCTTGAATCGTTACGGGGTTGAATCAGACAATCCTTACGTTACCAGGCGCTTTGTCCACGGCGCAAGATTCATTGATGAGGTGATTGTTCCGGGTCGCCCGCCAGAAAATTATCAGGCTCAAGATGCTATTTTATTCGAATCCAGTTCAGCTGTTGGACCAAACCTGCTTTCAAATGTTCCTGCATTCGATTGGAGTTATGGCTGTTCTGCTACCTCTGCAGCCATGATGTTCGGGTATTACGACAATACGGGGTACCCGAATCTTTATACCGGACCGACCAATGGCGGTGTAATGCCCCATGACCAATGCCGTATGGGGCCCGGGGGAGTGTCCGTTAAGTGCTACACGTCAGGGACTTGACGCGCGAACACAAAGGGGCATGTGGATGATTATTGGATTTCGTATGGATCCACTGCCCCAGATCCTTATATCAATAATAATGGCCCGAACACACCCAGGGGGAATGCACCGGCGATTTCATGGGTACCAATCAATCCAGCAAATCAAATATTGATGGATCGACCTCGTTTTTTTTCGCAACGAACGGCAGTCCGCTATATGATTATTCCGGCTCAGAACCCAGCCGGCGGGATGGATGTCACGGCATGAAGCTTTTTTTTGAGAGCCGTGGATACACTGTAAATTCGAATTATTCTCAATATATTAAGGGATATAATGGCAATATCAATGGGTTTACATTCTGCACAGTACAAGCAGGAAATCGATGCCGGAAGACCGGTACTGATCCAGTTGAATGGTCATACCATGCTGGGATACGGGTATAATGACACGGGTTCACTGATTTATTTTCATGATACCTGGAATTATTTATCCCATGAAATGACTTGGGGAGGAAGTTATTCGGGAATGCAGCATTATGGCGTGACTGTTTTTATTCCGACCCAAGCACAGGCACAAACAGTTGCTTTGACCGCAAGTGCCGGACCCGGCGGTACCATCAGCCCGACCGGATCGGTTTCGGTAACTTATGGCTCCAACAAGACGTTCACCATAACACCTTCCACCGGCTATTCCGTATCCAGTGTTCGGGTGGACGACATTGCCATTACCACAATTCCGGCAACCGGCGGCACCTATACCTTCACCAATATCACGGCATCACATACCATTTCCGCCACCTTTAAGCTGATAACAAGGTCCTCAAGGACAAGTCCAGTATCGAGAACAAGTCCAGTGCCGAGAACAAGTCCAGTGCCGAGAACACCCAGGAGCTGGGTTACAAATCTGTGGTCCCAAACGCCCTCTTCTTCAACATCAGGGATGCTTGCATCCGGAAAAGTGGATTCCGATAATGAAGAGGACCTGATCGCCACCTGGCCCTCGGGTTTGTATGTGCGACTGTCTACTTCCGGGCAGTGGGTCCGCCTGAGCCAAACACCGCCTGACTGGATTACCGCCGCCGATCTGAATGATGACGGCCTTGACGACATCATCGGCAGCTGGCCGGATGATGGCGTGTACGCCCTGGATTCTGCAACCTGCAAATGGACCAAACTCGCGATACCGGCCCGGCAGCTGATTGTTGCCAATATCAGCGGCAATGGCAGTGATGATCTGGTGGGTGTTTGGGATTCCGGTCTGTGGGTGCGTTGGAGCACCGATTCCACGTGGCAGAAAATCGATGAATCGATTCCGGTCTGCATTGCAGCCGCTGACATGACCGGTAACGGTCAGTCAGATATCATCGCCAGCAACGAAAGCGGCACTTGGTACCGTGATTCGTCTTCTGAAACCTGGAAATATATTGCCCTACCGGCCGAGCAGCTGATCACAAGCGATATTGACGGAGACGGCCTGGATGATTTGGTAGGCATCTGGCCGGACGGCGTTTGGGCAAGATATGGCGGGACAGGGAAGTGGCAACACATCACGACATCCAAGCCATTGCCGCTCGAAACCGGCAGAATTTCAAACACCATCCAACCCAGCGGTTCGACTGCCGATCCGTCAGCCTCGGGCAAGGAAGTTGTAGACCTGTCCGATCAAGGACCAGGGAGTCCCTCCGCAAGGGAAATGGTTGTTTTGGAGGTAGACGGCCCTTGTCAAAAATAGCTTTACTTTCGTAAGCGGGAAACAAATAACAACCTTCGATGTGAAGTCGTTTAGTGACGGATGGCAGCGCAAACTGAATCCCTGCCCCAAGAACACTTGGGGCAGCCCCTCATTACAGGAAACCTGGCCTGCCGAAGACACCAACCAAGAGGATATTGAATGGGAGAACTGGAAACGCTTCTGGAAATCATCCAGGATGTGTCTGCCGGAAAATATTCCAACGACATCATGTCCCTGACCGGACCCGATACACCCGAGCCGATTCGAATGGTTGCAGAAGCCATGGGACTGATGATGGTCAAGGTGGAGGCCAGGGAATATCATCTGGAGATGCTCGTTTCAGAGCTGAAGTCGCTCAACGAAAAAATCCGCAGAAACACGATCAACACCGTATCCACCATGGCAAATGCCCTTGCTGCCAGAGACCCCTATACAAAAGGCCACACGGAACGGGTTGCCGATCTGTCCGAGCAGATCGCAAGGGAAATGGGACTTGAGGGCAAGGATGTCGAATATATCCGCCTGGGCGGGTTGCTGCATGACATCGGGAAAATCGGTTTCCCGGATGAATTGTTTCAACCGCATCAGGCAAAGAACCCGCCGGAAATCGTAAAGCGGATTACCAAACATCCTGAAGTCGGTGCGGAAATATTGCGGGAACTGGACTTTCTGGGACCGGCACTGGAATATGTCCGATCCCACCACGAGCGTCCGGACGGCAAAGGGTACCCGAATCGATTGCGGGATGCCGACATCCCGCTGGGCGCCAAAATCATCGCCGTGGCCGATTCATTCGATGCCATGACAACGGAACGCCCCTATCAGAAGGCCATGACGCCCAATGCCTCTCTGGAAATATTTCAACGCAATGCCGGGACGAAATGGGATGCAGAATGCATTGCAGCCCTGGGGCGATACCTGGCCAAGCCCGCCCTCAACCCATCAGCGGCGAAAGCCGAAGCTTGATAAAGGAAGACACCGCGCCATAAGCTGTGACAATGGCAAGCCCTGATCCGCATTTCTGGCGTATCCAGTCCTGATGCGCCAGAATGGAGCCTGCGGCAAAGAGGGTTGAAAACGCGGGATTTCCGGATGCATCCAGCGGGCGGAAATGCGCATCGATTTCAAGCCCTGCCTGGTGGATGGGATGACCCTTTGGATCCAGAAAATCCATTTGATACCAACTGGACCGTGTAACCGGTTGAAATACCGGCAGGTCAAAGAGCGGCTCACGGACCCGTTTTCGGTCCGCGATCAATCCTTTTCCAAAAAAACGCCCGATAGCCAGCAGAACGCCCCTGCACCGTATTTGCTGCCCCCGGCTGATGCCGCCCGCAATATCCAGCAGGAATTCATTATCCGGCTCCGGCGTTACGGCAGTGACCCGCTGCTGCAGAAACTGCCGGACCCCTTTTTCAGGTAGCGCTTTTTCAAACATCTCTTTAAGCCTCAGCCCCGGTACAGAAGGCGGCAGGGTGGGAATCTCAAATATTCCGGCGCCAAGCAGGGCTTCCAGATCCGCCTGAACCTCCAGACTGCGGTGAATGCCCAGGATTGCCGGAAGTCCCACGATCTTGGCATTCTGTATATGGGGCAGAAGGATTGCCGCCAGTTTCTTACGGCTGACACGGGACTCAAGAGATCTGGCCATATACTCGGGAAAGATTTCTCCCAGATGCCCAGAATCCGGAAACGCAATACGGGCGGACCGGAGATCCGGCCAGTTTTCTCTCAGGTTATCCACGATTTGATGGGCACTGAATCCCTTCAGGCCCTGGATATCCACAATCAGGCCAGGCGGTTTTTCCCGTAGAGCCAACACCGCATTTTTCATGGTCTGGGGGACACAGCCGGTAAGTTTCAAGGTTCCCTGAGGCGTCATCATTTCAAGGTTGTTCGCTGTTTCCCGGTAATGGGGAACCCCGGAATCCTTCACAAAAGAAAGATATTCGTCCATCGCGGATTGCATTTCATTTTCAGTCAGCCGGGCATAGGGGTGATCGGGACAATCCTGAACCAGCGCGCGTATTCCGGCCCAGGGATTCGTCCACGGCTTTTTTTCTGAAATGGGATGGATACCCAAAATATCCAGAAAACCGCTTGCAAATATGATTTCACCGGTAACGCCGATCTGAACGGTTTTGAGTCCGCGATTTGCCGCAAACATCGCCGCTGCCATACCGGTCATTCCGGCACCGATTACCGCCAGATCACAAGAAACGATTTGGGTCATTCCGATTCAGTTCCCATGTTGAAGTTCCAGATTCAGCAGCCCGCACTGAAGGGCTTCCTGTAGCTCGGCCTGCATGAGCTGCTCACCCCAGAGAACCGGGCGAAGCCCTTTCCATCGTTCCCGCAGAAAGCCGCTGATGCAGGTCAGCTCCCGATCGGAATACGCGGCATCCCGGTCATGAAGATAAGCGGAAACCCGCAAACTGCAAAAGGCCCCCTGGCAGGGGCCTTTCCCGATCCGACTTCTGAGTGAAATGGATCTGAGATCCGGTTTTATATGCTGATCCTGAATCGTTGAGATCACACCTTCCACCACGCTTTTGGGAACCATTTCGCACTCGCACAGCAGCATATCCCCGACGTCATGGGCCTTGAGCCAGAGTTTCGGCGACAGACCGGGCTCACTCCAGCGGCATTCCGGGCTTGCGGGAAGGGGCTGGGTCCGGGTCAGACAGGGAGTTGATATTCCCAGACGGTGGCAGACCAGATCCGCGCATTTTTCAGCCATCAGCCGGTACGTCGTCAACTTGCCGCCGGCAATGGTGATAAAATTGGCAAGTCCGTCTTTTTCATGATCCAGAACGGCAAATCCCCTGCTTTGGGAACGGCCGCCGTTTTCCGCATGGCTTCCCATCAGAGGCCGGACACCGGCATAGGCCCGGATATAGCGGGCCGACTCCAGTGCCGGAATCATTTGCGAAGCCTGATCGACGATTCTGTCGATTTCGGGAATGGAAGGATGGGCCAGATCCGGCGCATCGATCTGAACCGATGTCGTCCCGAGAAGGGATACGGTTCCACCGGGTACCAGAATATCCCCGTCCCCGGGAGGCCGCAACCGGTTGATGACCCGCCGGGTGATCCGGTCCGATGTGACCAGAAGCGATCCCTTGGAATACACCATGGGGATGGAAATGCCGGCAAGGGCGGCAATCTCGGCTGCCCAGGCTCCGGTCGCATTGATGACCTGGTCGGTTTCTATAAATACTTCCTCGCCGCTTTCCGTGTGTTTCAGCCGCACCCGGCGAATCCGCCCCTTTTCCGTCTTGAACTCCAGCACCTGGTGACGGCAGAGCAGGGTTGCCCCCAGTTTCCGGGCATGGGAGATGTTTTCCAGGGAAAGCTTGAACGGATCAATCGAAGCATCCGGTGTGAGATATGCGGCGATCACCCGGTCTGAAAGTTCCGGTTCCAGTTCCCTGGCCAACTTGGGATCTATCGCCTCCAGGGGGATGCCGCAACGGGCGCACAGCTTCGGAAATTCCTCAATATAAGCGGCGTCATCCCCTTCGATGGCCACAAACATCCCGCCGGTGTCTTCCACGCAGTGGGGCGCCAATGCTTTGAGAAGCAGGTTTTCCTCCCGGCATTCCATTGCAGTCATGACGTCATTCAGGACATAACGCGCACCGCTGTGCAACAGGCCGTGATTGCTTCCCGATGCGCCGGCATTGATGTCTGCGCGTTCGACCAGGATACAGGCGACACCCCGAAGGGCAAGGTCCCGGGCGATTCCCGTGCCGGTTGCTCCGCCCCCGATGATCAGGGCCTGGGTTTTATGAAATTGTGTCAACAAATCCCTCCCTTATCAGTAGATTGCCAGGGTCGTTGCCGCGTCAAAAATATGAAGCTGGTTGAGGTTCAGGGCAACCCTGACCTGATCATCCAGGCGGATCATGCTTTTCCCGTCGCACCGGGCGATAAATGACGCCCCATCAAAGCGGATGTGGACATGGGACTCGTTTCCAAGAGGCTCGACCACATCCACAATGCCATTAATCTTCCAGGTTTCCGGAAACGGCCCTTCGCTGTCCGCCACGATGAGGTCTTCCGTGCGAAGTCCCATGATAACCGGCTGACCTTCCTCAAACGCCCTTCCAGAAAGCAGCGGCTTATCCGGAACCGGAACCTGAAATTTCCCGCTGAAGTCCAGATTCCACCCCGTGTCGTTTTTAACCATGCGTGCGGGAACCAGGTTCATGGGAGGGCTCCCGATAAAGCCCGCCACAAACGTATTTGCCGGATTCTGAAACAGCTCGATGGGGTTTCCCACCTGTTCGATATGTCCGTCCCGAAGCACCACGATACGATCCGCAAGGGTCATGGCCTCCACCTGGTCGTGGGTGACATAAATGACCGTGGACTGCACCCTGTGGTGCAGCCGTTTGATTTCCGCGCGCATCTGGGTTCGAAGCTTGGCATCCAGGTTGGAAAGCGGTTCATCGAACAAAAAAACCGCCGGCTTTCGCACAATGGCCCTTCCCATTGCCACCCGCTGGCGCTGACCGCCGGAGAGCTCAAAAGGCTTTCGCAGCAACAACTGTTCCAGACCCAGAATTTCCGCGGCTTCCTGAACCCGTGAGTTGATTTCATCCCGCGGCGTTTTCTTGAGCTTCAGTCCAAAAGACATGTTATCCATCACGTTCATGTGCGGATACAGGGCGTAATTCTGAAACACCATCGCGATATTCCTGTCCTTGGGAGCAATGTCGTTGACCACGCGATCGCCGATACGGATCACGCCGGCGGTGATTTTCTCAAGTCCGGCGACCATCCGCAGAATGGTGGATTTCCCGCACCCCGACGGGCCCACCAGAACAATGAATTCCCTGCTCTCGATACAAAGGGATACGCCATGAACGACTTCAACCTTTCCGAACTGCTTGACCACCTGCTCCAGTATAACATTAGCCATGATACGGTCCTATTTTAGGATATAAATGATATCTGAACAGAGCGTTAGTTCAGGCGAAATCCGAATATCGAAATTCCAAATCCGAAACAACTTCAAAATCAAAATATCAACACTGCTAAACCACCAGTTCGAAAACAAGTCGTCATACGCATTAATTTTATTGAAATTTTGGCCTTGTTGCGAATTTCATGCTTCGAATTTAAGGCATTCGCTCTGACGTCATATTCTGTAACATCGAGTGTTAAAAACCATGTTTCCAGGGTTCAAGTCAAGCATTCTTTATCAATCGCAGAAGATGCGTCCGTTTGCTGCATGGCACCGGTCGTCAAGATTTAATCTTGACTCAAATGGATATTGCCGTTATAGGCCATAGAGATAAACAATCGTCAATTTATGCCGCATCCAAGATATTGTCCACAGTCAATTGATCTATCCGAATCACTTTTCCAAAAGGAGGGTTTAAATGAAACTAAGACAGTTTACAGGTGTTCTGGCAATGGGGATTCTGACGTTTTTTCTGGCATCGGATTTGATGGCCGCTCCCGTTGAAATACAGTTCTGGCATGCACAAAGAGGTCCACGGGAGGAGACACTGAATAAAATTGTGGACGCCTACAACAAATCCCAGACAAAATTTCAGGTCGTCGCATCCTACAAAGGCTCTTATGACGAAACCATGAATGCCGGCATTGCGGCTTTCCGGTCAAAAAAACAGCCGCACATTCTTCAGGTCTATGAAGTCGGAACCCAGACCATGATGCTTTCAAATGCCATTTACCCGGTATTCAACCTGATGAAGGATACGGGTCACAAAATCGACTGGAAATCCTATCTCCAGCCGGTTCTCTCCTATTATGTCTCGTCAAAGGGCGAACTGCAGTCCATGCCGTTTAACTCCTCGACACCGATCATGTATTACAACAAGGACCTTTTCAAGAAAGCCGGAATCGCCGGCCCACCCAGGACCTGGGACGAAATGGGCGAATGCACCAAAAAGCTGGTGGACTCCGGCGTCGAATACGGCATGACGACGGCCTGGCAGACCTGGGTCATGATCGAAAACTACAGCGCCATCCAGAACATTCCGCTTGCCACCAAAGCCAACGGATTTGACGGACTGGACACCCAGCTGACCATCAACAATCCCATGGTGATACACCACATGGAACGGCTGAAGACCTGGCTGGATGACAAACGATTCACATATGAGGAACGGGAGTATAAAGGCCCGGAAGCTGCCTTCATCTCCGGCAAATGCGCCATTCTGATGGACAGCATCAGCGCCATCGGGGCCTTGAAGAAAAACGTCAAATTCGACTGGGGCGCGGCCCCCCTTCCGGTGGAAGCCTCCATGAAAGACCCCCAGAACAGCATCATCGGCGGCGCATCCCTGTGGGTGTTAAAAGGCCACCCCAAGGCGGAATATCAGGGCGTTGCGGATTTTCTTGCTTTTCTGGCAAACGAGGACATGCAGATTCTCTGGCACAAGGAAACCGGCTATTTCCCCATTACTCTGACGGCTTACAACAAACTGAAGGCCGACGGTTACTACCAGCAGGAACCGCTTCAGGAAGTGGGAATCCTTCAGATGACCCGCAGAGACCCCACCGTGAATTCTCGGGGAATCCGGCTGGGAAGCTTTCCCCAGATCCGCGATGTCATGAACGAAGAGCTGGAAATGCTCTGGCAGGGCAAAAAAACCGCCAAGCAGGCACTGGATGAAGCAGTCAGCAGAAGCAACGAGATCCTAAGTCAATTTGCGAAGCGCAGCAAATAAATCCGGATTTAAGACCGAAGGCTGAAGACTGAAGGACAAAAGAGAACAGCTAACAGCAGGTTCTTCCGTCTTCAGCCTGAACACCTGTTGTCACCCACTTGAAGGTTATCGCGATTATCCATGCTGAAACGTTCTTTTTTTTCCAGCAAATACCTGCCTTACCTGTTGATTCTGCCCCAGACACTTGTCATTTTGACATTTTTCTACTGGCCGGCAACCCAGGCGCTTTTCCAGTCCTTTATGCTGAGCGATCCTTTTGGTGTAAATTCCCAGTTTGTATGGCTGGATAATTTCAGCCGCCTGTTTACAGATCACCTATATTGGAAATCCATCGGCATTACATTTTTTTTCAGTTTTTCAACCGCTCTGCTGTCCATTTCAACCGGGCTCCTGGTGGCTGCCATGGCCAACCGGGCATTAAAAGCCAAAGCGGTTATCCGGACGTTTCTGATCTGGCCCTATGCCATTGCCCCGGCCATCTCCGGAATTGTGTGGCTGTTTCTGTTTCATCCTTCTTTCGGCGTAATCGCATACTCGGTCATGCGCTGGTTCGGTATTCACTGGAACCCGATTCTGGACGGAAACGACGCACTGTTTCTGGTGATTATCGCCAGCGCCTGGAAGCAGATCAGCTATAATTTTGTTTTTTTCATCGCAGGGCTTCAGTCCATTCCCAAATCACTGATCGAGGCCGCTGCCATTGACGGCGCAAGCCCCCTTCGCCGTTTCTGGGTGATCACCTTTCCCCTGCTGTCCCCTACCCTGTTTTTTCTTCTGGTCATGAACGTGGTATACGCATTTTTCGAAACCTTCGGCATCATCCACACGGTCACCCAGGGAGGACCTGGCGGCGCCACCATGACCATGGTCTATAAGGTTTACAAGGACGGCTTCGTGGGGCTGGACCTGGGATCATCCGCAGCCCAGTCGGTCGTTCTGATGATCGTGATCGTTACCCTGACAGCCCTGCAGTTCAAATATGTGGAAAAAAAGGTGCAGTACACGGGATAAGCAACATGGTTGAAAAAACGCCCTGGCTGGATGTCTTGACCTATACCCTGCTGATTCTGGGAATCGGCATTGTCGGATTTCCCATTTTCTACACCATTGTTGCGGCTACGCTCCCGCTTGAGGAAGTGGCCAGGATTCCCATGCCGCTTATTCCCGGCGATCAGCTTCTGGTCAATTTAAAAACAGCCTGGATCAAAGGCAATCTGGGCATCCAGATGTGGAATTCTTTTGTCATGGCGGCAGGCATTACCGTCGGAAAGATTTCCGTTTCCATGCTGGCGGCTTTTGCCATTGTCTATTTTGATTTTCGCTTCCGGAAAATCGCCTTCGTGTCGGTTTTCTGCACCCTGATGCTGCCTGTAGAGGTCCGGATTCTGCCCACTTACGAAGTGACAGCCAATATCTTCGGCCCGATTCAGCGGATACTGGAAGTGTTTCATGTGGATACGCTCATCGGATTTTTCACGGGGAGCCGGTATCGTATCTCCATAGAGCTCAGCCTGCTGGACAGTTATGCCGGCCTTATTCTTCCCCTGGTCGCCTCTGCAACCGCCACGTTTCTGTTTCGCCAGTTTTACCTGACGGTTCCGGAAGAACTCTGCGAAGCCGCCAAAATCGACGGGGCATCGCCCATGAAGTTTTTTACAAAGATTCTGCTCCCGCTTTCCAAAACCAATATTGCCGCCTTGATCGTTATTGATTTTGTCTATGGCTGGAACCAGTATCTCTGGCCCCTGTTGATCACCACCAACCCGAGGATGTCCACAGCTGTTATCGGGCTAAAACGCCTGATCCCCCAGATGGATGATCTTCCCACCTGGAACGTGGCTTTGGCCGGAGCCCTTCTGGTCATGCTGCCGCCGGTTCTGGTCGTGCTTTTCATGCAGCGGTGGTTTGTCAAAGGCCTGGTGGATACCGAAAAATAAAGAGCGCCTGAATGGGTAGTCTGTTCAGGAAAAATCCTGAATATCGAAATCCGAAACAACTTCCAATACCAAAACGGCTAAAATTTTCCGAACGGAAACACCCTGTTTTGAACATTATGATTTTGGTCAGTGTTTCGAATTTCGTGCTTCGGATTTCGAATTTATAATTGAAGGATTGACATGAATTTAAATTTTCAAAATGTGCTGGTCACCGGCGCTGCCGGATTTATCGGCTATCACCTCTCGCTGCGGCTCCTGAATTCAGGGTGCCGCGTGGCGGGTATCGACAACATGAACCCCTATTATGATGTCGGCCTCAAGCAGTCCAGACTGGATCAGCTGCTGGCGTTTGACAAGTTTTCGTTTCATCAGGAAGATCTTTCGGATCGAGGCGGCCTGGAATCCGTTTTTCACAAGCATCAGCCTTTTGACGTGGTGGTGAACCTGGCGGCCCAGGCAGGCGTCCGGTATTCCCTCACCAACCCCCATGCGTACGTGGATTCCAATATCGTCGGATTCGTAAATCTTCTGGAATGCTGCCGTTACAATCAGGTGAAACATCTCGTGTTCGCCTCTTCCAGTTCCGTATACGGGGCCAACACCCTGATGCCGTTTTCAGTGCATCACAACGTGGACCATCCGGTTTCGCTGTATGCCGCCACCAAAAAGGCCAATGAACTGATGGCGCACACATACAGCCACCTTTACAACATGCACTGCACGGGGCTGAGGTTTTTCACGGTCTACGGTCCCTGGGGAAGACCCGATATGGCCCTGTTTCTCTTTGTCCGGGCAATCCTTGAAGACAACCCCATTCAGGTCTTCAATCACGGCAAAATGAATCGGGATTTTACCTACATAGACGATATCATCGAGGGTGTTTTCCGGATCATGGGAAAACCACCACAACCCAATCCTTCCTGGACCGGAGATCGTCCGGATCCCGGAACATCCTATGCACCTTACAAAATTTACAATATCGGGAACAACAACCCGGTGGAATTATCAACTTTTATCGAAATCATTGAAAAAAATCTCGGAAAGACCGCCCGCAAAAACTATATGGATCTTCAGCCGGGAGATGTGGTGTCCACATATGCCGATATCGACGATCTGATTGCGGATGTGGGTTTCAAACCCCAGACGCCGCTTGCAACCGGTATCGAAAAGTTCATTGCCTGGTACAGGCAGTATTATGCAAAATCACCGGCATAATGGGAGCCTCTCGGGTTACAGGCTATGAGCCCTTCGCCCATAACCCTTTCCAACAAATTTCTTGACATCACTATTATCATGATATAAAAATGGGATATAAAGTCTTAACGTCCGCCATTTGGAGTGAATACCTTAACCAATTCTTCAATCATATAATCTCAGAAATCCCTTTATTCCTCCATATCCAGCAAACACCGAACCATCTTTCACCCTTTGCATTTCAACCGTGCATCAGGTTCCTGAAGGAAGGTCCGGTAAAAATTGATATTCTCGTTCCGATATTTATTGCGTTGTGTGTTATCTGACGCACACGAATGTGAATAGTTTGATCATTTCCACATCTACCCCCGGTACAACACAGCGGAACTGAAACGACAGGCGGGTAAGAAAACAACGGGGTATTGCATTAATGAACATAGCCGAACTTAAAGACAAGAGAATCAGCGAATTGGCCCAGATGGCCAAAGACTATAATATTCACGGGGCCGCCGGACTGCGCAAACAGGAGCTTATTTTTGCCCTGCTCCAGACTCAGTTTGAAAAAAACGGCCAGATTTATGGTGAAGGAACGCTTGAAATCCTTCCGGACGGGTTTGGGTTTTTACGCGCACCCAACTACAATTATCTGCCGGGGCCGGACGATATTTACGTTTCCCCTTCTCAGATACGCCGATTTAATCTGAGAACCGGTGACACCATCTCCGGACAAATCCGTCAGCCCAAGGAAACCGAGCGGTATTTTGCGCTTCTGAAAGTAGAGGCCGTCAATTACGAAGATCCGGAAGTGGCGCGCGACAAGATTCTATTTGACAATCTCACCCCCTTGTACCCGAACCGGAAAATGAATATTGAAGGCGCCGCGGACAATTATTCCACGCGCATCATGGACTTGATGATTCCCATCGGTTTTGGTCAAAGAGGGCTGATCGTATCCCCGCCGCGATCCGGCAAGACCATGCTCCTTCAAAACATCGCCAACAGCATCATCGGCAGCCACAAGGATGTCATTCCCTTTGTGCTCCTCATCGATGAGCGGCCTGAAGAAGTTACCGACATGGAACGATCGGTCAATGCAGAGGTCATCAGCTCTACCTTTGACGAGCCGGCCGAACGCCATGTTCAGGTGGCGGAAATGGTCATCGAAAAAGCCAAGCGACTGGTTGAACATAAAAAAGATGTGGTTATACTTCTGGACAGCGTCACGCGGCTTGCCCGCGCCTATAACTCGGTGATGCCGCCCAGTGGAAAAATTCTATCCGGCGGCGTGGACTCAAACGCGCTTCAGCGTCCCAAACGGTTTTTCGGAGCCGCGCGTAATATCGAGGAAGGCGGCAGCCTGACCATCATCGCAACGGCGCTGATCGACACCGGCAGCCGAATGGATGAAGTCATTTTTGAGGAATTCAAGGGAACCGGCAATATGGAAATTCAGCTTGACAGAAGACTTGCCGACAAGCGGGTATTTCCGGCAATCGACATCAAGAAATCCGGTACCCGGAAAGAAGAGCTTCTTTTGGATGAAGAGACATTGAACCGCGTCTGGATTCTGCGAAAACTGCTCTCTTCCTTAAATCCTGTGGACAGCCTTGAATTTTTACTTGAAAAAATGAGCGGAACAAAGAATAATAAGGACTTTTTAAATTCCATGAATGCGTGATGCAGACGGGAAATGATACTAACCACCAATACAGGGAGTTCACCAGAGTAATGAAAGCATCGATTCATCCGCCTTATGAACAAACGGTCATCAAATGCGCCTGTGGCAACAATTTTCAAGTTGGATCCACAAAGCCAGATATTCATGTGGAAATCTGTTCCAAATGCCATCCGTTTTTTACCGGAAAACAAAAACTGGTGGATACGGCCGGCCGGATCGAACGGTTCCGTAAGAAATATGAGAAATTTCAAAAATAGAGGCTGAAGACCGAAGGCTCAAAGGCTTAAAGACAAGGAACGGCATAAAGTCCCCTTGACTCTTTTTGCGGTTGGCCTTTGGCCTGAACTGTTATGTTTGACAAGTTAAAAGGCGTTGAAAAGCGATTTCTGGAGGTCGAAAAGCTTCTATCAGACCCGAAAACCGTGCAGGATCGAGAACTCTACCAGAAATATGCCCAAGAGCATGCAGACCTGAACAAGGTTGTCGCTGCCTACCGTGATTACAAGCGGATCATTGAAGACCTTGACAACAGCCACGAGATGTTACAGGACAGTGATCCGGACATCAAAGAAATGGCCCGCGATGAAATCGAGACGTTGACCCTCGAAAAAGAACAGCTCGATTCTCAGATCAAACGGCTTCTAGTCCCCAAAAACCCCAATGACGACAAAAACATCATACTGGAAATCCGGGCAGGAACCGGCGGCGAGGAAGCCGGCCTTTTTGCCGGAGATCTGTTTCGCATGTACTCGCGATATGCTGAAAAACGCGGCTGGAAAGTCGAGGTGATGACCCATCACACGACAGGCGTTGGCGGTTTAAAGGAAATTGTTGCCATGGTGCATGGCAACGGCGCATACAGTGCGTTCAAATATGAAAGCGGCACCCATCGCGTTCAGCGTGTTCCCACAACGGAAACACAGGGCCGCATCCATACCTCCGCGGTTACCGTTGCCGTACTTCCGGAAGCAGAGGACGTCGAAGTCCACATCGACCCCACGGAAATCAAATTTGACGTGTTTCGCTCATCAGGTCCCGGCGGTCAGTCCGTCAATACAACCGATTCAGCCGTACGGGTTACCCATCTGTCAACCGGCCTGGTGGTCACCTGCCAGGACGAAAAATCCCAGTGGAAAAACAAAGCCAAGGCCCTGACCGTTTTAAGAGCCAGACTTCTGGATAAAATGGTCAGCGAACAGGATGAGAAACGCTCCCTGGATCGTAAAAGCCAGGTGGGAACCGGAGACCGAAGCGGCAGAATCCGGACCTATAATTTTCCGCAGGGCCGCATGACGGATCACCGCATCGGACTGACGCTTTACAAACTGGAAGCCATTCTTCAAGGCGACATTGATGAAATCATCGATCAGCTAACCGCTTATTACCAGGCCCAGGCTTTACAGAATGCAGACTCCTCCCGGCCCCAGGGAAGCTGAGTGGACCATCCTGACACTGCTCAAGTGGGCAACAGGATATTTCACCACTCACGGCATTGACAGCCCCCGGGCAACCGCCGAAATTCTCCTTGCCACCCTCCTGAATCTGAAACGGATCGATTTATACCTCAGGTACGACCAGCCCCTATTAAAAAGCGAGCTATCCGAATTCAAGTCCCTGATCAAGCGACGGGTCAACAGAGAACCGGTGGCTTATATCATCGGCAAAAAAGAATTCTGGTCTCTGGATCTTGAGGTCAACCCGAATGTTCTTATCCCGAGGCCGGATACCGAAACCCTTGTAGAGGCCGCCTTAAGCTGCCTCAGACCTGAAAACGCTTTTCCGGATTCGGCCGGGCAGGTTCTGGAACTGGGTACCGGGTCAGGCGCCATTGTGCTTGCCCTGGCATCCGAGAGGCCCGCATACCGCTATGTTGCAACGGATATCTCGCTAAAAGCCCTTGGCATCGCACAGAAAAACGCCAGACGCCTCAAACTGGATTCCGCCGTTTCGTTTGTCGCCGGCAACTGGCTGGATCAGTTTTCCTGTGATAAGCCAGTTTTTGACATGATTCTATCGAATCCGCCATATATTCCCTCTGATGACATCCCCGGTCTTCAGCCGGAGGTCAACCGTTTTGAGCCCCTGCTGGCTCTGGACGGCCGATCCGACGGTCTTCACGCCATTCGACAGATTATTTTCTCAGCGCACCCGTTTCTGAAACCCCGAGGGGTTCTTTTGCTTGAAATAGGCTTTGATCAAAGGGATGCCGTGAGCCGGCTGATTCAAGATTACGGCCATTATCCTTCTTTTCAATTCAGAAAAGACGATGCCGGACACGATCGCGTTGTTCTGATGCATAAAAGCGGATGATTCCAGACGCTTTATATAAATTAATCAGTTTTTAATTGTGAAAACAGAAATAATTTGGTACAAAAAGAAGATTTAAAATAATTCGCACGCTCTCTGACCGGATTTTCGGTGCTTTCATGGAAAGTGACAATCCGGGGTGAAGGGAGCGGAGGCAAAACCAACAAAGGAGAAACAACATGGCTTACGTTACTATGAAAGAACTGCTTGAAGCCGGAGTTCATTTCGGTCATCAGACCAAACGCTGGAATCCGAAGATGAAACCGTTTATCTTTGGCGCAAGAAACGGAATTTACATCATTGATCTGCAAAAAACCGTGCGCATGTTCAGGGACGTTTATGATTTTGTAGTGGATACGGTCGCAAACGGCAAATCCGTCCTGTTTGTCGGCACAAAGAAACAGGCCAAGGAAACTATTTACGAAGAAGCCAGCCGATGTGAAATGTATTATATTCACAACCGGTGGCTGGGCGGCATGCTGACCAATTTCCAGACGATCAAAAAAAGCATCGACCGGTTAAATACCTTGAATTCCATTGAAACTGACGGATCCATCAACCTCTACCCGAAAAAAGAGCGCCAGCAACTGGGAAAAGAACGCGTGAAACTGGACAGCATTCTGGGCGGTATCCGCACCATGTCACGCCTTCCCGGCGCCATCTTTATCGTGGACTCCAAAAATGAAGCCATCGCCGTCCGAGAAGGACGAAGGCTGCGCATACCCATCATCGCAATCGCGGATACCAACTGCGATCCGGACGAAATTGATTACCTGATACCGGGAAATGATGACGCGATCCGGTCCATTCGCCTGCTTACTTCCAAAATCGCCGATGCCTGCATCGAAGGCCAGCAGCGCTATGCCGAGAAAAAACAGGCCGATTCGGACAAAGCCATTGACGAATCCGAGATGGTCCCGGCCGGTGCGGATCTGAAAACCGGCGAACGCAAAGTGATTTCCGATGGCGCGGATGGCCCGGTCATTGAAATCATCAAGAAGGCATCATCCAAATATGATGCAATCGACGAAGAAGAGAGCGACGACGACAGTGACGTTTGATGCTGTCAGGATTGAACCATATAAGAAAAAAACATCCCCTTTGGGGGATTCAGCGAATAAGCTGTAAGGAGAATACGCATCATGACCACCATTAGTGCATCGACTGTTAAAGAGCTGCGGGACAAAACCGCCGCCGGAATGATGGATTGCAAGGAAGCGCTGAAACAAAGCGACGGGGATATCAATAAGGCCATTGATTTTCTCAGAAAAAAAGGGCTGGCAACCGCCGCCAAAAGGGCCGGCAGAGCCATGTCCGAAGGCACCATTCAAACCTATATTCATACCGGCGGCAAACTTGGCGTCATGGTTGAAGTCAACTGTGAAACCGATTTTGTAGCCAAAAATGAAGACTTCGTCCAGTTTGCCCGAAATATCGCCATGCACATTGCAGCCACCAATCCCGTCTCCATTTCCCAGCAGGATGTCCCCCCGGAAGTGGTTGAAAAAGAAATGGAGATTTATCGGGAGCAGATCCGAGCCTTGGGCAAACCCGAGCAAATGATCGAAAAGATTGCAGAGGGCAAACTGAGCAAATTCTATAAAGAAAGCTGTTTGCTCAATCAGGGATATGTCCGCGACCCCAACATCTCCGTTTCCGATCTGATCAACGAACAGATTGCCAAAATCGGCGAGAATATTACCATCAAACGTTTTGTCAGATTCCAGGTAGGAGAATAACTCCTTGAAACAGCCGCTCTACAAACGGATCCTTCTCAAGCTCAGTGGCGAAGCCCTGATGGGAAACCAGGGTTTCGGCATTGATCCGGACATGATCAAATACGTAGCGGATGAAATCCGCTCCGTGATTGACATCGGCGTTCAGATCGCCATCGTGGTCGGCGGCGGCAATATTTTCCGGGGAATCGCCGCAAGTTCCTTCGGCATGGACCGGACCTCGGCCGACCACATGGGAATGCTGGCTACGGTTATCAACAGCATTGCCCTTCAGGATGCTCTGGAGCGCAAAGGAGTTGTGACACGGGTTCAGACCGCCATCTCCATGCATGAGGTAGCCGAACCGTTCATTGTACGAAGAGCGGTTCGCCACCTTGAAAAAGGACGGGCTGTGATTTTTGCCGCCGGAACCGGCAGTCCGTATTTCACCACAGATACCGCCGCTGCCTTGCGGGCACAGGAGATCCACGCCGAAATTCTCTTAAAAGCGACCAAGGTTGACGGAATCTATGACGCCGACCCGGTCAAGAACAAGGAGGCCCGGTTTATCAAAACGATCAGCTATATGGAAGTGCTGGAACGCCAGTTGAAAGTCATGGATATGACGGCGATTTCACTGGCGATGGATAACCAGTTGCCACTGGCAGTATTCAATCTCCACAGCCCGGGAAATATCCGAAAGGTTGTCTGCGGAGTAGATGTGGGTACCCGGATCTGCAACTGAATGCCGCCGGGGATAGATACCCGGCTGTTTGTGAAAATGACTTCTGTTTTTCCGATTCCTGATAATAAAAGGTGGACCCCATGATTGAATCCATTTATCAAGAAACCAAAGATGCAATGAACAAATCCCTGGCTGCTTTGAAAAACGAGTTCAAACGGGTTCGTACCGGACGGGCTTCGCTGTCGATCCTGGATGGTATCCGGGTGGATTATTACGGCACCCTGACGCAACTCAGCCAGATGGCCTCTCTTTCTGTTCCGGAAAGCCGCCTCATTACGATTCAACCCTGGGATGCGTCGATCATCAAGGAAATTGAAAAAGCCATTCTGAAATCCGATTTGGGTCTGACACCATCCAATGACGGAAAAATCATTCGCATCGCCATTCCTCCCCTGACAGCGGACCGGCGGAAAAGTCTGGTAAAGGTTATCCATAAAATGAGCGAAGAGCACAAGGTGGCTATCCGCAATATCCGCAGGGATTCCAATGAACTGATCAAAGGCTTGAAAAAAGACGGAGAGATCTCTGAAGACGAGGCATTCAAAGGCCAGGATCAAATCCAGAAGATCACCGACGATTACATTAAACAGCTTGACGCCATCTATGGCGAAAAAGAGAAAGAAATCCTTGAATTCTAAACTGCCGCCCGTTGAGGTCGTTGCAGCGGAAAAAGGGATTGACCTTCACCATCTACCTGCCCATGTAGCCATTATCATGGATGGCAACGGCCGCTGGGCCAGACAGCGCCTGCTTAACCGGATCCACGGACATGAAAAAGGCGCGGAGACGGTGCGAACCATTGTTACCGCCAGCCGGGAAATCGGCATTCCCACATTAACCCTGTATGCGTTTTCCACGGAAAACTGGCAGCGGTCCGCAATGGAAGTGACTGCCCTGATGTCGCTTTTAAAAAAATTTCTTGTGTCTGAAAAACCCGTCATGATGAACACTGGCATCCGGCTGAATGCCATCGGACAGGTTGAGCGTCTCCCCGAGGATGTACAGGACGTCCTGCTGCAGACCATCGCTGCCACCCGCCACAATCCGGGAATGGTGTTGAATCTGGCGCTCAGTTATGGCGCCCGGTCGGAAATTGTTCGCATGGCCCGGATGCTGGCGGAAAAAGCCAAGGCCGGCAGCCTGGATCCCCATTCCATTACCGAAGAAACCGTTGCCGCTCACCTGTACACGCATAACCTTCCGGATCCGGATTTACTGATTCGAACCAGCGGCGAAATGCGGGTCAGCAATTTTCTTCTCTGGCAGATCGCCTATTCGGAACTTCATATCACCAGCACCCTGTGGCCTGATTTTTCACGGAACGAATATCTGGATATCCTGAAAGGCTATCAGCAGCGCGAACGCAGATTCGGAAACGCATGACCCTTTCTTCTCACACCAAACGCTGGCTGACAGGCCTCAGTGCACTTCCGGTCCTGATTTTCTGGCTTGGTTGGGGCAGCCCCCTGATGTTTTGTCTGCTGATCGCACTGGTCTGTCTGCTGTCGCTGCGAGAATATTATCACATGATGTTCGGCGCAAATGGCAATGACGTGAACCCGCAACTGACCATTTTAGGGTATACCACCGGGCTGTCCATCCCCTTTGCGGCATATTCGCATTCAGCGGCGTTCATTCTGGTTATCATCACCCTGAATTTTCTTTTATGCAGCCTTTTCTCATTACACCGTTACAAAACCGATCCCTCCATTGTGGATGCGGTTGCCGTGCAGATTCAAGGAACGGTGTATATTCCGGTTCTGATTTGCAGTTTGATCCAAATTCGCGGTACGGATCAAACGGGTGTTCTGTGGATTTTTTTTCTTCTGGCAATTGTTTTTGCTGGAGATATCGGGGCGTATTATGCGGGTTCGTACCTGGGCCGCCATAAACTCTGTCCGTCGGTCAGCCCCAATAAAACCATCGAAGGCTCAATCGGCGGACTCTGCGCAAACCTGTTAACGGGCGGAGTCATCAAGGCCTTGTTTCTCCCGACGCTTTCCTGGACAGCATGCTTGCTCATGTTTCTGCTCGTCGGCGCAGCCGGACAGATCGGCGATCTGTTTGAATCCGTCTTGAAACGTTCGGTTCATATCAAGGATTCCGGAACATTATTGCCCGGTCACGGCGGGATACTGGACAGGATAGATGCGCTGCTCTTCGCCTCACCGGTTGCACTTATTTTCAAAGAATATATTCTTAAATAAGGGGACAGGGTGCCCTGCCCCTCTTTTTCAGTGGGCGTAATATGAAATCCCTTTGCATACTCGGATCAACGGGCTCCATCGGCCAAAACACCCTCCGCATTGTGGAACAGTTTCCCGAACTGTTCTGCGTCAAAGCCCTTGCCGCCAAATCAAACATCACACGACTTGCCGGGCAGATTCAAAGATTTCGGCCGGAAATTGCCGCGGTTTTCGATGCGGACTCGGCGCATAAGCTTTCAGCGCTGCTGCCGGCAGGACTCAAAATAAATATCCTGTCCGGCCCTGAGGGGCTAAAAGCCGCCGCCACACTCGGTTCAGTCTCTATGGTGGTAGGCGCTATGGTGGGAGCAGCAGGCCTCATCCCGGTTCTGGAAGCCATCTCCGCCGGCAAAGACATTGCCCTGGCCAACAAGGAAACCCTGGTCATGGCAGGCGGCCTGGTCATGGGCCTTGCCGCGGAACGCAAGGTGCGCATTCTTCCCATAGACAGTGAGCACAGTGCGATTCTTCAGTGTCTTCAGGGCAGCGACAGCGCTGCCGTCCGGAAGCTGATAGTGACCTGTTCCGGAGGTCCGTTTCGCCATAAGCCCATGAATGAATTTTCCGGCATCACGGTAACAGAAGCCCTTTCCCATCCAAACTGGGAGATGGGAAAGAAAATCAGCATTGATTCCGCCACCCTGATGAATAAAGGACTTGAGGTGATCGAAGCCCATCATTTGTTCGGGCTTTCCCGAAACCGGATCGATGTTGTCATTCATCCCCAAAGTGTGATACATTCCATGGTAGCGTTTCAGGATGGATCGGTTATGGCGCAGATGGGTATACCGGACATGAAAACAGCCATTGCTTATGCGCTGTCTTACCCGCAGCGGCTGCCGCTCGGCCAGGCCCTGCCGGATTTTCCCAAGATCGGCGCCCTGACGTTTGAAGCCCCGGACATGGACAAGTTTCCCTGTCTCAAACTTGCCTGCCTGGCCTGCGATTGCGGTGAAACACTGCCTGCCGTACTGAACGCATCCAACGAGATTGCGGTTCAGGCATTTCTGGATGAAAAAATCCGGTTTTCCGACATCCCGGAAATCATTCGGAACACAATGGACCATCACACGGTGATCCCGTCTCCGGGCCTGGATGAAATTCTTAGGTCGGATTCCTGGGCAAGGGCCGAAGCAACCAAGGCTGTTGAAAAATTATACAAATAATCCCCGTTCGCCATCACACTGCATGCCTGCGGGAGTTTCATGTTGAACGCAATACGGAATAAGAGGAGCCGGTTTTACTAATTTATTATGACAACCAATATTTTTTCATTTATCATTGTGCTCAGTATCCTGATTCTCGTCCATGAGCTCGGCCATTTTCTGGTGGCAAGGCTTTTTGGTGTAGGGGTTCTCAAATTTTCCCTCGGATTCGGACCCCGTATCGCTGGAAAGACCATCGGCATTACGGACTACCGGCTGTCTGCAATTCCTCTGGGCGGCTATGTCAAGATGGTCGGCGATGAGCCCGATGTCGATATTCCGCCGGAAGACATTCCCCTGTCGTTCAACCACAAACCGCTATTTAAGCGCTTTTTGATTGTCGCAGCCGGCCCTTTTTCCAATCTGCTGCTGGCCGTGGTGATTTTTTTCGGTCTTTTTCTGATCACCGGCATTCCCGTTCTCAATCCCGTGATCGGAAAAATCGACGCCGGTTCCCCTGCCGGCAAGGCCGGGATTCAAGAAGGCGACAACGTAACCGCCATCAATGGCCAGGCCATCGACAGCTGGGAAGCAATGGCCAAAATGATCACCTCCAGCAAGGGGCAGGATCTGACCCTGACCGTTCTCAGGCAGGGTCAGATCCTTGATATCGTGGTAGCCCCTCAGCCGAAACCCTCTAAAAACCTTTTCGGAGAATCCATTGACCGGTATGTGATCGGCGTTATGTCCTCAGGGGATGTCCACATCCGCAAGCTGAGATTTGGGGAAGCCCTGTCGGAAAGTCTGGAGCAAACCTATAAGATAGCAGAGCTGACTGTTCTTAGCGTCATCAAGCTGATACAGGGAACCGTATCCACCAAAACACTGGGCGGCCCCATCATGATCGCCGAGATGGCCGGACAACAGGCCAAAGAAGGCGTGGCCAGCCTGGTATTTTTCATTGCACTTCTCAGCATCAATCTCGGTATTCTCAATTTTCTGCCCATTCCCGTGCTGGACGGCGGTCATTTGTTCTTTTTCTTGATCGAAGCGGTCATCCGCCGCCCTTTAAGCATTCGTGTTCGGGAACTGGCCCAGCAGGCCGGCATCGCCGCGCTGGTCCTGTTGATGATTCTCGTGTTTTACAACGATATCAACCGAATCTTCTTCACAGGATAATACAATGCCCCACCGACTTGAGATTACGCTGAAACCCGGTCTGTTTGACGCAGAAGGCCAGGGCATCCGCAACAAGACCCTGAACTATTTCGGCATATCCCTGGATGCCGTCCGGACGATTCAGGTGATTACAATCGATGCGGCATTGACGCCCGAACAACTCTCCAAGGTTCAGACCGAAATCTTTACCAACCCGGTGACCCAGGTTTCCGCATTTTCCCCCCTTTCCCTCGATTTCGACTGGTGTATCTGGGTGGGATTCAGGCCCGGCGTCAAGGATAATGCCGGCAGCACGGCTGTAGAAGCTGTTGAAGATGTTCTGGGAATCAGGCTTAATCCCGGCGAGGCGGTATACACCTCAAAACGCTACTGCATTCAGGCAAAGGATCTGACGCGTCTTCAGGCAGATGCGGTTGCCGGAGAGCTTCTGGCAAACGACATCATCCAGCAGTGGCGGATTTACTCGAAATCAAGCTGGGATCCGGTTGATGGCATCGGCATGATGATCCCCAAGGTTCAGCTCAACCACAGCCCGGCTGTCACCGTCATTCCCGTGGACCGCGATGAGAATCTTGAGGCCGTCAGCCTGTCCCGGAATCTGGCCTTGAATCCCAATGACATTCCCATCATCCGCCGGTATTTTTTCGACCCGTCGGTCCGGCAGGATCGATCCAAATGGGGGCTTTCAGATCCCACCGATATCGAGCTGGAATATCTTTCCCAGGCCAGAAGCGACCATTGCAACCACAATACCTTCAGAGGCCTTTTCCGGTATCGGAACCTTGACACCGGAGACAGCGTGACCGTCAACAACCTGTTCAAGACCTGCATTGAAGCACCGACCCTGGCGCTGAAAGCGCAGAAACCCTGGGTGATATCCGTCCTGTGGGACAATGCGGGCGCCGCCCGCTTTGACGATGACCATTATTATGTCATCACCGGAGAGACGCATAACTCGCCTTCCAACATGGAAGCCTATGGCGGCGCCATCACCGGAATCGTGGGCGTATACCGTGATCCGCTTGGGACCGGTAAAGGCTCCCGCCTGATCATGGGAAGCTACGGCTTCTGCGTCGGACCCCGGAATTATGCGGGAGATCTGAAGCCGCGGCTTCATCCCAGAAGGCTTCTGGACGGTGTCATCGAAGGGGTTCGGGACGGCGGCAACAAAAGCGGCATTCCCACCATCTTCGGCCAGACCCTCTTTCATTCCGGGTATATGGGCAAATGTCTTGTTTTTGTCACCGCCCTTGGCATCATGCCCGCCACAATCAACGGACAGCCCGCAGAGGAGAAGAAAACCTCGGCCGGCGACCTGGTCATCATGTGCGGCGGCAGGGTCGGAAAAGACGGCATCCACGGCGTGACGGCATCTTCGGAGGTTTTTTCCCAGCATACGCCGGCCGGGCACGTTCAGATCGGCGATCCCTACACCCAGAAAAAAATGCAGGATTTTCTCCTGGAAGCGCGGGATTCGGGTCTGATTCAGTTCATCACGGATAATGGCGGCGGCGGACTTTCATCCTCTATCGGCGAATCCGCAATGTTTTCAAACGGCTGCGCCATACAGCTGGAGAAAGTCCCGCTGAAATACGAGGGACTCGACCAGTGGGAGATATGGATTTCCGAATCCCAGGAGCGCATGACCCTTGCCATCAAACCCGATCATCTGGACGCTTTCATGTCCCTTTCCCGCAAACATGCCGTGGAAAGTACCGTGATCGGAGAATATACCGATTCCGGCAAGCTGCATATCAGTTACGATGGCAAAACCTGTGCCTGGATCGACCTGAGTCTGCTGTCATCCGGTTTCCCCCAGTGGGAATTCGATGCCGACTGGCAGAGCCCTGAAACACGCGGATACTTTGAACCCGTTCTCAAAGAACCCTGCGACTATCGCACATTGCTTCTGGACATGCTGTCCCGCCCCAATCTCTGTTCAAAGGAATGGATCACACGTCAGTACGATCACGAAGTGCAGGGGTCGAGCATCATTAAACCCCTGGTGGGAAAGGACCGGGATGTTTGCAGCGATGCTTCCGTTATCCGGCCTGTCTTGACATCGGAACGCGGAATTGTCTTTACCCAGGCACTGCTCCCCCTGTATTCACAGATCGACGCCCATGCCATGACCGCCTGTACCATAGACGAAGCGGTTCGAAGACTCATTTCCGTCGGCGGAGATATGGACCAGATCGGCGGGGTGGACAATTTCTGCTGGCCCAGCATTCAATATCATCCGGTAAACAATCCGGACGGCCGCCTGAAAGCGGCTCAGCTCGTCAGATCCTGTCTTGCCCTGAAAGAAATGTGCCTGGCATACGGCATTCCACTGCTTTCCGGAAAAGACAGCATGTATGTGGATGGGCATCTTGCCGGAAAATACGGCGAAACCCATAAAGTCTCCGCCCTTGAGACCCTACAGTTTTCCGCCAGCACCCTTATTTCCGATATCAGCCGGTGCGTGACCCTGGATCCCAAAGCGTCTGGCGACCGGATCTATGTTCTGGGCCTGACGCGAAACGAGCTGGGCGGCTCGGAATATTATGACCATTTGGGTTATGTGGGACTGCATGTTCCCCAGGTATTTGCCGATCAATTTCTTCCGATGTACCGGGCGCTTTCCAAAGCCATCGAAAACCGGCTGGTTGCTTCCTGCCACGGCATTTACAGCGGGGGTCTGGCTGTTCATCTGGCCCTTGTCGCCATGGCCGGCAATATCGGTATGACCATCGAGCTTTCCCATCTGCCCCTTGAAGAACCCATGAGAGACGATCTGGCCCTGTTCTCGGAATCCGCGGGCCGTTTCATTGTTACTGTATCCGCGGACAATTTGCAGGCGTTTGAATCGCTGGTGGCCGGGCATCCTTTTGCCTGCATCGGAAACACCACGGATGAAGCCGGCAGTCTTGAAATCCGGGCAGCATCCGGAGACCCGATTCTGCACGTATCGATTGCCGAGCTGAAAACTGCCTGGAAAAAGCCTTTTGGAGCTTTGATATGAGCAAAGTGAATGTTCTGATTCAAACCGGCTACGGACTGAACTGCGATCTTGAGACCGCTCATGCCTTCGCGCTTGCCGGTGCTTCTCCCACCCGGATTCACATCAATTCCCTGGTGGACGGATCCGTTCGGCTGGAGTCCTATCAGATCCTGGTTTTCGGAGGCGGATTCAGCTGGGGCGACGACCACGGCGCCGGCGTGATTCATGCGGTTCGGCTCAAAACTCATATCGGCGGACAGCTTCTGGAATTTATCGACAAGGGAAAACTTGTCATCGGCATCTGCAATGGATTTCAGACCCTGGTAAATCTCGGCCTGCTGCCCGGCCTTGACGGGGATTACCGCCGGCGTTCGGTGGCCCTCACTTTCAACGACTGCGGCAACTTCAGGGATCAGTGGGTTTCGCTTCAAGCGGACCCCGAATCCCCCTGCGTGTTTACAAAGGGAATGGGCGCACTCGAGCTCCCGGTTCGCCACGGAGAAGGGAAATTCTATGCTGAGCCTGCCATCATCAGCCAACTTGAGAAAAACCACCAAGTGGCCCTGCGCTACTGCCTGCCGGACGGATCGCCGGCAAACGGCAGTTTTCCCCATAACCCCAATGGGTCGGTTCACGATATAGCCGGCATCTGTGATCCCACCGGCAGGATTTTCGGCCTCATGCCGCATCCGGAGGCCTATCACCATTTCACCAACCATCCGGACTGGACCCGGATCCGGGAGGTGAACCGGCGAAAAGGCATCACCGAAGCTCCCGGCGTGACACCGGGAATCCGCATTCTTGAGAACGCGGTCAATTTCATTCGCTCCCGATGACGACATTTTTGATAAAAACGCTGGGTTGCAAAGTCAATCAATTTGAATCCGAAACCCTGGAACAGTCGCTTGTCAACCATGGGTACCGGCAGGCCGGCGGGGAAGAGGCGGCTGGTCTTTGCATCATCAACACCTGCACCGTCACGCAGAAAGCATCCATGCAATCCCGGCAGGCCATCCGGCAGGCCATCCGCGCCAATCCCGGAGCCAGGATTCTGGTAACCGGCTGCTATGCCCAGACCGAACCCGAAGCCATTCAAAAAATAGCAGGCGTCCATGACATTGTCGGGCATGGAAACAAGTCCAGGATTCCGGAAATAATTTTTCAGGCGGATGGCCTCAGTCAGGCGACGGAAAGTCACAGCCGTGCCATGAACAATTGTTCCGGTTTTGAGTCTTCAGCCTTATTTCAACAAAGCCGCACCCGGCCGTTTTTAAAAATCCAGGATGGTTGCAATGCCTTCTGCACCTACTGCATTGTGCCTGTTGCGCGGGGCAGAAGCCGAAGCCTTTCCATGGAATCCGTACTGGAATCCATTGGCCGACTGAAAGCTGAAGGCATTCATGAAGTCGTTCTGACAGGCATTCATATCGGCCATTATGGCCTGGACCTGCACCCCCGAACCTGCCTGAGCGATCTGCTGGCTGCCATTGAAAATGACGGACGCATGGAGCGGATCCGAATCAGCTCCATAGAACCCGCCGAAATTTCCGACGCATTGATCGATCGGGTTGCCGGCTCTCAGGTATTCTGCCGTCATTTTCATATTCCGCTTCAAAGCGGGGACAATGGCGTGTTACAGCGGATGAACCGGCCTTACACACGGGAACTGTTTCAAGAACTGGTTCAACGGATTCATGACCGAATCCCGGATGCCGCCATCGGTGCGGATGTCCTGGTCGGCTTCCCCGGAGAAAGCGATGCAGCGTTTGATCAAACGCTTTCGCTGATCGAGGCGATTCCGGTCACCTATCTGCACGTCTTTCCGTTTTCGCCCAGAAAAGGCACGCCGGCGTACGGCTTTAGGGACCAGATTCCCCATTCGGTTGTCAAGACCCGGTGCAGCATTGTCAGGGCGACAGGCAAGGCCAAAAAAAAATCATTTTATCGCAGCCACATCGGAAAAGAAGTCAAAATCCTGATCGAAGGCATGCGGAATCCTTCCACCGGCCTGTTAAAGGGCATGACTTCCAATTATATCCCGGTGATGGTTGCAGGCAAGGATCATCTCAAAAACACATTGGCAACAGCCCGGATCATCCGATTTCAGGGTGAGACCGCCATGTTCGGTGAACTTCTTTACTAATCCTGGCGCCATTCCCGTCGGATATGAAAACCCGGCCGTATGACCCACTACCCATAGCCTATTATCAACTGCCCCATTTTGTGAATATGCCAACCGTACGATTAAAGAAAGGCCGGGAAAAATCCCTTCTCAACCGCCACCCCTGGGTGTTCTCAGGTGCTATCGATGCGATCAGCGGAGACATCGAATCGGGTCAAACAGTTGATCTTGTATCGGCAAACGGAAGATGGCTGGCAACAGGCGCTTTTTCCCCTCAGTCTCAGATTGCCGTAAGGATCTGGTCATTTGATCAGGATGAAAAAATCTCCATCGCGTTTTTCCGGAATCGGATATCACGGGCGATTCTGGCCAGAACGCTTCCGGGAACCCGGCAGAATTTTTCGGCATGCAGGCTGATCCATTCCGAATCAGACGGACTTCCCGGCCTTACCGTCGACAAATACGGGGATTATCTGGTGTGCCAGTTTCTTTCCGCAGGCGCCGAGTACTGGAAAACCGATCTGGTTCGGATCCTGGAGGAGTTTGCCCCCTGCAAGGGCAGTTATGAACGCTCGGATGTGGCGGTCCGGGAAAAGGAAGGCCTGTCTCCGGCCACCGGGATTCTGAGCGGCGACTGCCCGCCGGAGCCGATTCTGATTGAGGAAAATAATCTCCGGTTCCGGGTGGATGTCTTAAAAGGGCATAAAACCGGTTTTTACCTGGATCAGCGGGAAAACCGCGCCATGATTCCGGAATTCTGCAAAGGGGCCGATGTCCTGAACTGCTTTGCCTATACCGGCGCTTTCGGCGTGGCTGCGCTTGCCGCCGGCGCGAAATCCGTCACCAACATTGAATCAAATCCTGCCCTTCTGGACATGGCCAGGGAAAACACCCAGCTCAACGGACTGGATTTTTCCCGCGTGCAGAATCTGGCAGAGGATGTGTTTCACACCCTTCGCCGTTTCCGGGACAGCCGGCGCAAATTTGATGTGATCATTCTGGATCCGCCCAAGTTTGCCGAGTCCCGGAGCCAGATACCCAAGGCCTGCAGGGGCTATAAGGACATCAATCTTCTGGCGGCAAAACTTCTGAGCCCCGGCGGAACCCTGATCACGTTTTCCTGCTCGGGGCTGATGCCGCAGGATCTGTTTCAAAAAATAGTCGCGGATGCAGCAAGGGATGCCGGAAGAACCGGGCAGATCGTTCGCAGGCTGTATCAGGCATCCGATCATCCGACAGCACTCGAGTTCCCGGAAGGGACATATCTCAAAGGACTGATCTGCAGAGTATGGTGAGGAAGCATTAATGAAAACATTCCGAATTATCTTATGGGCTATGCTTCTGTCCCTGTGGGTCATGGCGGTAGCAAAAGCCGCTGCCCCAAGCATGGGAGCTGTTCTAAAAAATGCCCGATTCATGTCCTATACCCCAAGAAGCTTTTCCGTGGAAAACGGGCAAACGAAACCGGCATCTCCGGAAGGCATTACAGCGGATCTGACGCTGCTTCGCACCGACTTTGACTGCCTCATCACCTATTCCTGCAGCAACGGCCTCGAACAAGTCCCGGCCGCTGCTGAAAAACTCAACTATCTGTCTGTCATAATCGGCATCTGGGATCCAAAATCCGAAATCGAAATCCGGAACGCCATCCGCCTGGCAAAAAAATATCCCAAACTGATACTATCCATTTCTGTTGGCAACGAGGGAATTTATGCAAAACGGTATGCTCCGGCGGATGTCGAAAACGCAATCCATCGCATCCGAAAAGAACTTCCGTCGATTTCCCTGACCACTTCAGAGCCTTTTTTTCTGTATCTCAAGCCGGAGTATTTCGATTATTTTAACGCGATGGATCTGCTGCTTCCCAATATCCATCCCACTTTCGAAAAATGGTTTCAACCATCGGATTCCCGAAATGGCGCAGCCTTTGTCCTGAATGTGGCGGACAAACTGCAATCCCAGTATCCCAAACCTCTTATCGTCAAGGAAACCGGGCTTCCGTCGGGGCCCGTTTCGATGGGGTTTACCGAAGCGTATCAAAGCGCGTTCTGGTCCGAGCTTCTGAAGCAGTCCGGTGCTTCGGAAACCAGGGCCATTTCCTGTTTCGAAGCCTTTGATGCGCCCTGGAAACCGGCGGTCATCAAAGGTGATTTTCCCGGAAGTGACCATATCCAGGAAGCGTATTGGGGATTTTTTTCCGCTGCGGGAAAATCAAAGCCCGTGGTCAACGCAGTCCGATCAATCCGCGGGAAATGGTAATACATCAAAAGGCGGGGTGTCTGAGCCGTATTTTTCAAGGCGGATCTTTCCGTTTTCCATCACAGCATACGTAAAATGCTGAATCCAGTCTCCGGTATTGCAGTAGATTTTGCCGTTCCAGGAGCGCATCTCCGGACAATGGGTATGGCCGAAAACAACGATATCCGGCCCTTGCTTCAACATATTCCTGGCAACTTGGCGATACGCACTGCGCTCGCTTTCCTGAGACCTGAAGCTACTTTGATCTCTGCTGGTTTTGGAAAATCTTTCCCCCAGGGGAACCCCCCAGTTGGGATGGAGCAGTTTGTAGGCTCTCTGGCACAGGGGATTTCGCAAAATTTTTTTCAGAACCCGATAGCCATGGTCCGAAGGCATCAGGCCATCTCCATGACTCAAGAAAACGGTTTTACCCTGAAGATTGAGATTCAGAAACCCCGAAGGGTGGACCGCAATGCCGACTTTTTCAGACAGAAATTCCCCCAGCGCAAAATCATGATTTCCCGCCAGGTAATGAATTTCAACGCCCTGTTTAACCAGCCGTCTGAGCTCATACAGCACGTGGAAATAATCCGGCCGAATGGCATGCGTGTACTCGATCCAGAAGTCAAACAAATCCCCCATGATGAATAACTGAGCAGCCTTACGGGGTATACTTTCAAAAAAACCGACCAGCCTGGCTTCCCTTTTTTCGGCGTCCGGGGCCTTTGCGCCCAGGTGGGCGTCTGAAATAAAATAAGCGCTATGGGTCATACGATCGTCAATCGCCTTTGTTTTTATTGGGGAATGGGGGCGAATCCGCCGCCCGTATTGTTTCCTGAACCATCCACCGGATAGCGCAATGCGCAAGGATGGCGGCGATATGGCCGTTGAAATAAAAATGCTCGACGCCAAACTCCTGATGGTTGTAAGACAGCGTCAGGTGATCATCATCCACAATCTCGATGACCCGGCACCGGGAAAGGGCCCTCAGGCCGATTCCCGCGGATTTGAGCACCGCTTCCTTGGCCGTCCAGTAACGGAAAAACAGCAGATCATCTACCGTCTCTCCCAGTTTCCATTCCGTTTCATCAGCCGCCATGCGGTAAAGCCCCGGCGCACAGGGCCTGATTTTCTCAATATCCATGCCAATGGGGAAATCAGCCACGACCCCGGCAACATACTCAGATTTATGAGCCAGAGACCAGTAATAACCGCCGGATGGAAGCGGCGCACCTTCTTCGGATTTTATCAATTCGCCGAGCCTGACGCCACTTTTATCAGCCGAAAGCTGCACGGCCTGACGTGCAAGGTTGCTCAGCCGCAGGACTTTATCCCTGCCCCGCAACCGGCGGTCCACTTCCGGAACCGCCAAAATGACTGGGTAAATAGTCTTCAGCCTTCAGCCTTTTCTCTGAGGAGAATCCGGCAGTCGGCAACGGTTGCGCCCTGCCCTTCCGCATGAACCAGCAGCGGATTAACGTCGATTTCCTGAATTTCCGGATGCCGGCAGACAAGATCCGAAAAACTGACCAAAAGTTTTTCCAGAACAGCCAGATCCACCCTTGGCCTGCCTCTGAACCCTTCCAGAAGCCTGAAGCCTTTTATCCCCCGAATCATGGTGCGGGCGGAATTCCGCTGAATCGGCGCCAGCCGGAAAATCACATCCTGAAACACTTCCACGAAAATACCGCCCGTGCCGAACATGATCAGCGGCCCGAATATCGGATAACGGCTCATTCCCAGAATGACCTCTTCGCCGCGCGGGGCCATTTTCTGCACCAGCACCCCGCGAATCTGCGCTTTCGGATCATAGGCCGCCGCATTTCGGGTGATGGCGACATGGGCCGCCTTTACCTCTTCTGCAGTCGCCAGTCCAACCCTGACTCCGCCGGCATCGGATTTATGAAGGATCTGAGGAGATACGATTTTCATCACTACGGGATATCCGATCTCTTCAGCGATTCCAGCGGCTTCTTCCGGACTTTCGGAAAGACGGGTCGGCAGCACCCGAAATCCGTAACAGGCCAGAAGATCCAGGCCTTCCAGTTCTCCCAGGTGGAGTTGTCCCTCCTTGATACAGGTTTCAATGATCCGGGAAGCCCGATCCGAATCATGTGAAAACGTGAAATGCGCCAGAATCTGACGGTTCAGCCATCTGGAATATTTGTACAGGGCGCCAAAAGCCTTGGCCGCATTTTCCGGAAATTTATACACCGGAATCCCCTGCTCCTGAAGGTATTTAACCCCTGCGGAAACATCCACCACCCCCATAAAACAGCACAGAATGGGCTTGTGCGTGCGCCGGGCGATTCTGGCAATGGATTCTGCCGTACCCAGCGCGTTGGTCATGGACTGGGGGGTGAGGATGACCAGCGCGCCGTCAACGCCTTCATCCCGGACCACGGCCCCCAGCGCGTTTTCGTACCGGTCCTGGGCCGCATCGCCGATCACATCCACGGGATTATGGATATTGGCCGTTTGCGGCAGATGGCTTGAAAGGGCTTCCAGGGTCTCACTGTGGAACTGAGCCAGCCTCAGACCCGATGATACGGTCATATCGGTTGCCACAATTCCGGGACCGCCGGCATTGGTGATTATCGCAACCCGATTGCCATCGGGAATTTTTTTTCTCAGCTTTCCCAGATTGCTGAGATTTTTATAGGCAAAGGCGGTTGCATAATCAAAGAGCTCATCGATGGAGTCCACCCGGATAATGCCGGACTGGTTGAAAATGGCGTCATACACCGCCTCCGAGCCTGCCAGCGCACCGGTGTGGGAAGCGGCAGCGGCGGCTCCTGCATGGGTTCTGCCGGATTTTATGGCCAGAATCGGTGTGGGCCGCTCACCGGAGGTGATTTCCCGGACTTCATCGATAAATTCATGGCCTCTTCGCAGCTCTTCCAGATAAATCATGATGACTTCGGTATCCTTATCGTTATGCAGATACCGAAGCAGATCCAACTCATCCACATCGGCCTTGTTGCCGATGGAAATGAATTTTGAAAACCCGAAATCCCGGTCAGCGGCAAAGTCAAGTACTGCCGTACACAGCGCGCCGCTTTGCGAGATAAAGGACACATTGCCGGGTTTGGGCATTCTTGCCGAAAAGCTGGCATTCAGCCGCACAGCATCAAGGGGATTGATGACGCCAAGGCAGTTGGGTCCGATCACCCGGATATCCGCCTCCCGGCACATGGAGACGATCCGATTCTCGATCTCAAGCCCTTCCGCCCCCACTTCCCGGAAACCCGCGGATACGATGACGATGCCCTTGACCCCTTTTTGAATGGCCTCTTCAACCGCTCCCAGGCAGGGTTTTGGCGGCAGAATGATCATTGCCAGATCAATGTCATCGGGAATTTTGGTTATTGAAGGAAAAGCCCTGACGCTGAGAATGGATCTGGCGCCGGGGTTAACAGGGTACAGTGTTCCCTTGTACCCCCCCTTCAAGATATTGGCAAAAATATCATGCCCGACTTTTCCCGGTGTTGTCGAGGCCCCGATGACAGCAACCGATTGCGGTGAAAAAATGGCATCCAGCTTGTCCATGTACGATTACTCCTGATTCTATGCGATATGCGTGTTCAATACAGTTTAAACAGCGCGATATGGTTGTCCATCGACCTTCTCTTTGGTATTGATCTGACAATACCTTTATTAACGCTTGATGTAAAGACCATCATCGCGTCATGTTATACCGATTTTTCACTTTTTAAAGCATATCAAATCACAGCGTCCATTAAAGCGCAATGACGTTTTCCATCTTTCCGGATTGACAGAAGAAATCATTTTTTCTATAACCAGTGTATAATCTTGGCCCGACAGGACAATGGCCGTTGAAAACGCGATGGCACCGGAGTCAGTCCTTATCTCATCCGGGAAGAGACCGCAAATGACATCTTAAGACAATCTACCGAGCAGACGAGGCAAAAAGATGACAAAAAAATGGGTGTATCTCTTTGATGAAGTGCAACTGGTTGAAGCGTATACAGGCGGAAGCCGGGATGCGGTTCGCGGCCTTCTGGGCGGCAAAGGCGCAAACCTTGCCGAAATGGCCAGGATCGATGTCCCCGTACCCCCGGGATTTACCGTAACCACGGAAGCCTGCAACGCCTATCTGGCCGCCGGCAGCATTTTTCCCGAAGGCATGTGGGATCAGGAAATTCAGGCCCTTCATGAGGTTGAGGCCAGAACCGGAAAGATTTTCGGCGATGCGGAAAATCCCCTTCTGGTCTCCTGCCGATCCGGCGCCAAGTTTTCCATGCCCGGCATGATGGATACGGTTTTGAACATTGGCCTGAACGATGAAACCGCTGAAGGCATGGTCCGACTGACCCAGGATGAACGCTTTGTTTATGATGCCTACCGACGCCTGATCCAGATGTTCGGCAGTGTGGTCATGGGCATTCCGGATGAGCATTTTGAAGAAGTGATCACTGCAACCCGTCAGCGCGCTCGGGTTGAAAGCGATGCGGAGATTTCCGGCAAGGACTGGCGGGCCGTTACCGAAGAATTCAAGAAAATTTTCAGGCGCCATTCCAAACATCATTTTCCGACCGACCCGTATGAACAGCTCAGTCTGGCAACAGAGGCGGTGTTTAAGAGCTGGAACGGCAAAAGAGCCATCGACTACCGGAATGCAGCCGGAATTGCACATAACCTGGGAACAGCTGTCAGCATTGTAACGATGGTTTTCGGCAACATGGGCAACGACAGCGCCACAGGCGTTGCCATGACCCGAAACGGCTCCACCGGGGACCATAAAATCGAAGGGGACTACCTGACCAATGCACAGGGCGAAGATGTAGTGGCCGGCATTCGATTGACAAAAGACATTTCCCAGTTGAAATTGGAAATGCCCCGCGCCTATGCGGAATTTGAAGCCATCGCCAGACGTCTTGAAAATCATTACCGCGAAATGCAGGATGTGGAGTTTACCATTGAAAAAGGCAAGCTGTGGATGCTGCAGACCCGGGATGGAAAAAGAACCGCCCAGGCAGCAGTCCGTATTGCCGTGGACATGGCCGAAGAAGGGCTCATTACCCGCGAGCAGGCCGTTCTCAGGGTCACTCCGGATCATGTGGATTTTTTTCTCCATCCCCAGTTCGACAGCAAGTCCAGACAGGCGGCCAAAGCTTCGGGCGATTTTCTGGCAACCGGCCTGAACGTCTCTCCGGGAGCCGCCTACGGCGTGGTGGCGCTGGATGCCAATCTGGCCGAATCATGGGCCAAGCAGGAAGGCAAACAGGTCATCATGGTTCGGGCCGAAACCCGGCCCGATGATGTTCACGGCATGCTGGCCGCCCAGGGCATTCTGACCAGCCGGGGCGGCAGAACCAGCCATGCGGCCCTCGTGGCCCGGCAGTTCGGCAAGCCGGCCGTTGTCGGCGTAACCGATCTGAGGATCGATATGGTTAAACGCCGCATCATGATGAAGGACAAAGTCATCCGGGAAGGGGACTGGATCTCGATTGACGGCACCGTCGGAGAAGTTTATCTCGGCAAGCTCAACACCACCATTCCGGACATCAACGACCCCTGGCTCATCAAGCTGCTGTCCTGGGCGGATAAATTCCGCCGTCTAGGCGTCTGGGCCAATGCCGACTACCCGCGGGATGCCGCCCGGGCCAGGGAATACGGCGCCGAAGGCATCGGGCTGTGCCGCTCCGAGCACATGTTTTTTGAAACCGAACGACTTCCTTTTGTTCAGAAAATGATCATGACCGACCTTCCGATCGAAAGACGCGAGGCCCTCGACATGATTCTGCCGTTTCAGCGGGAAGATTTTTACGGCATCTTCAAGATCATGGACGGGCTTCCGGTCATCATCCGGCTGCTGGATCCGCCGCTTCATGAATTTTTGCCCAACCATGTTGATCTGGTCCGGGATCTGTCGGATTTAAAGCTTCGCATCAAACAGGCCGCCAATCTTACGGAACTCGATGAGCTTCTCAATCAGATCCGCGCCAAGGAAACCGTTTTAAAACGGCTGGAGAACCTCAGAGAATCCAACCCCATGCTGGGAATGCGCGGGGTTCGTCTGGGGATTCACATACCGGAAGTGACCATCATGCAGGTCAAGGCGGTTTTTGAGGCAGCCTGCATGGCCACAAAGGAAGGGATTCATGTTCATCCGGAAATCATGATTCCGCTCACCTGCCATGTGAACGAGCTGAAGTTCCAACGCGAAATTCTTGAAGCTGAAGCGAAAAAGGTCATGGATGACTGGGACATGGATATCGATTATAAATTCGGAACCATGATCGAGATTCCCCGGGCTGCGCTGACAGCCGAAAAAATCGCCGAATACGCCGAATTCTTTTCTTTTGGAACCAATGACCTGACGCAAACGACTTTTGGCATTTCACGGGATGACGCGGAAGCCAGCTTTCTGGTCCACTATCTGGAAGCAGGCATTCTGCCGCACAATCCCTTTACCACCATCGATCGGGATGGCGTGGGAGAGTTGATGAAAACCGCTCTGATCAAGGGACGGTCCGTCAAACCCGATCTGGAATGCGGAATCTGCGGTGAACACGGCGGGGATCCCCAGTCCATTCATTTATGCCATGAACTGGGACTGACTTACGTATCCTGCTCTCCGTTCCGGGTTCCCATTGCACGCCTGGCGGCAGCCCATGCCGCACTAAAGGAAAAATAGGAAATGACAAAAATGAAGCGTGAAGGCCTTACGTACCTTCACGCTTCATGCTTCAGTCTGCAAGAAGACTTCATGGATGTCTTCCATCGCAACAGTCTGCTATTTTATCCGATGCAAACCCGGTTAACCTCTTTCATATCCGTGAATCCCTGAATCAGCTTGACAATCGCATCCTGCTTGAGCGTGGTCATGCCTTCCTTGGCGGCCTGATGAAAAAGATCTTCGGCAGAGGCCTGCTTTTTGATCATGCGCTTGATTTCCTTGGTGCCTTCCATCAGCTCGTGAATTCCCATCCGGCCCTTGTATCCGCTTCCCGCGCAGATATCACAGCCAACCGTGCGATACAGGACAAGCTCCGGCGTATGGGTGATGCCGGTGAGCGCAAAGGCTTCACGGCCATACGCATCAACAATGTCGTTGAATTCTTCCTCGGACGGGTGATAGGATTGACGGCAACTGCTGCAAAGGGTTCTGACGAGCCGCTGCGCCAGAACGCCTAAAAATGCATCGGAAAAATTCAGGGGATTCAGCCCCATGTCCAGGAGCCGGGTAATGGTCTCCGGCGCGCTGTTGGTGTGAAGGGTTGAAAATACCAGATGGCCGGTCAAAGATGCCTCGATGCCGGTGGATGCCGTCTCTTCATCGCGCATTTCGCCGATCATGATCACATCGGGATCTGCGCGCAGAAAGGATCGCATGACTCTGGCAAAATCCAGGCCGATTCGAGGCTTGACCTCAACCTGCCGCAGTCCTGCCTGGGTGATTTCAACCGGATCCTCGGCAGTCCAGATTTTGATGCCGGGCTTGTTGATGTGTCCCAGCGCCGCATGAAGGGTGGTTGTTTTCCCTGATCCGGTCGGGCCCACCACCAGAATCATGCCGTAAGGCTGGACCAGTATTTTTTCCATGATCTTCAAATTCCGATCATTCAAGCCCATCTGATCCATCTTCATGGCCCCGGCCTTGGCCAGAATTCTAAGGACCGCATCTTCAAATCCGCCGGTTGTGGGAATGGTGGCCACGCGAAGTTCAAAGGGCTGAATCCCTTTTCTGCGAAACTTGATTTTTCCATCCTGAGGCAGCCGTCGCTCGGATATATCCAGATTGCACATGATCTTGATCCGCGAGAGAATGCCTTTTGCCATGGTGTTGGGAACTTTCAGATAGTCCTGGCAGACGCCGTCCATGCGAAACCGGATGCCGGTTTTATTGGTCACCGGGGAAGGTTCGATATGAATGTCCGAAACCCCTGTCCGATACGCCGTAACCAGGACCTGATCCACCAGACGGACAACCTGGCTGGCGGATTCATCCAGCGATTCCATAACCTCTTCCGCATCTTCTTCAAAAACGACATCCGGGACGAGTCTCATCCAGATCGAGCGAGGATTCCATGGAATCCGCGCTCTGTTCCTGCTCGTAAAACCGTTTGATATATTGCTCGATATCTTCTTTTATCCCCACCGAAAGATGAATATTGGGCATCTTGATCAGCGCTTTGATGTGATCGGTTTTCCGGATATCCTTGGGATCATCCACAATGATATCGATACTGCTTTTTCCCCCAGCTTAGTGGAACCCATACATCGTGCAAGCAGAAACGATTTTTTTAAACTGCGAATCAGTTCAAAGGGAACCGGATGGTTGGGATCAAACGCTTTAAACGGCACGCCGTAAAACAGGGAAAGCGATTTTCCGATATCGCTTTTTTTCAACTGAAATTCTTCGATCAAAACATGTCTCTACGCTTTTTCGCGTCTTTTGAGAACTGACCAGCGCCTTCTGAAGTTGTCCCGGGGTAACCATTTTTTCCTGAATCAGGTAATCGTAACGGGATCCTGGCAACATCTGCGCCATCAGGGCATTGAGTCTCTGTTCAACTTCACTGACCCCGGGCGCCATCATCAGGGATGGCTTTATAAAATTCAATCGCCGTATCCTTATGTCCCCGTTTTTCCATATCAAGACCCATGTCGGAAACGAGTTTGGCTTTCTGGGACGTTTCGATATCCAGTTGATCAATAAGGGGGGAAAGATGCTCCGCAACCTGGCCCGGAGAATTAAAAAGAAACAGACAATCCATGAAGCGGGGCAACAGATCCGCGGTAAACGGACTTTTCTTAAATGCTTTTTCATACTCGCCGGCGGATTCTTTGACAAGCCCCAGTTCCCTGAGCGCGGCAGCGCTTTCGATAAGGGTTTCAATGGTCTCTTCGGCCGGACTGCCCTGTAAGAATGGAAAGCTCCCTTGGAGAGACCTTGCCGACACCTTCTTTTTCCAGTTCGTGAAGTCTGAGATCGCAAAGATGCCATTCTGTTTTGAATCTCCTGCTCCTTCTGGGAGTCCGGTATCTGGAAATCGGAAAGCAGATGCTGATAGGTGTCAAGACTGGCATCCAGAAGTCCCATGGACTGATATACCTCAGCCTCATGAATTTTGGCGTTTATTTCTGACATGGATAAGATGGAATTTGTACTCACGGTTTCAGTACCTCGGCCAGCAGTTTGGACAATCTGGCAATTTCAAAAGGTTTGACAATATATCCCTTAATCACATTCCGGAGATGGGGCGGAACCCCGTCAGGCCCTTCCGCCTCATAGCCGGATGCAATGATGATCCGGGCGGCACGGGTCCATCTCAAGAATCTTTGTGGCGGCTGCAACACCATCCATCACCGGCATGTTGCGATCCATCAAAACAAGATCCGGCCGGCAGACCGGATAAAGAGTCACGGCTTCCTGGCCCGATGTGGCAATCGAAACGATATATCCGTTGTTTTCCAGCAAATCTTTCAAAATTCCGAATATGGTTTCATCATCGTCCACAATCAGGATTTTTTCTCCCTGGCCGGGAGTCACAATATCGTCACACGGATATGACTGCGGCTCATGAGCCATCGGACAGGGAAGGGTCACGGTAAAAACAGTCCCCAGACCGGGCTGGGAAAACACCTGAATGTCGCCGCCATAATTGCTGCACAATGCCGTAAGCGGTTGAAAGTCCCAGTCCGGTTCCCTGACCCGCCTCCTTTGTTGTAAAAAACGGATCGAAAACTCTTCTGGCGGTTTCTTCCGTCATGCCGCAACCGGTATCCGAAACCCGAATGATGATCTGCTGATCGCCTTCCCTGGCTTCAATATGAAGGGTTCCCCCCTCTGGCATGGCATCCCGTGCATTGGTAAACAGGTTTATAAATACCTGAGCTCAGTTCCGACGGGTCCCCTTCAACGGCGATCAACTGTGGCCATTTTTTTTGAATCTTGATGTGCTTGCTGAATGAGGTTGAAATAATCTGGCAACATTCCTGGAGCGTATCGGACAAATTAAAGATGCGTTTGGGCCCTCGGGGCTCCATGCGTGAAAATTTCATCAGGCCGGAAATCAGATCCGACCCGTTCCGGGCGATATTGATGATCCCGCTGGTGCATTTTTGAATTTCGGCGATATCCTGATATTTCAAACGGATCAATTCCGCATTGCCCAGGATTCCGGCCAGGATGTTTCGAAAATTATGGGAAAGCCCCGCGGATATCTCCCCCATGAATTTCATCCGCTGGGAATGCAGCAGCTGATCCTGCAGCTTGTTTTTTTCAGCAAGCGACATTTCATAATCAAATGCCTTGGCCAGAGAATCCGTTGCCATCCGCATCAGATGGATTTCCGGCTCCTTCCAGGGAACTTCCCTGAAGCAATTGTCAAATCCGATAAACCCTTCAAAACGGCCTTTCATCAGCAGCGGCATAATCAAGTATCGAACGAATTCCCAAAGACTTGCAGAAAGCGGCTTTCAGACTCCGGGAATTCCTTGACAGCCCCGGCAATGATGCGATCGGCGGAAAGCTCCGAATGCCACCTTGAAAACCCCGCACTATAATAAATCTGCCGCAGGTCCGCCAGCGCCGACTGAGAGCATACGCCCTCGGCGCACCATTCGGCTTTCAAGCTCATCCAGACATTTCCGGATGGATCCCGGGAGTTCTGATACCAGTAGGACCGGCTTGCCCCTGCTGCCCTGCCCATGATTTCCAGAACACTGAACACCTGCTCATGCGCGTTCTCCCGCTTCAAGAGCATGGACGCCACGCGCGCGGCTGATTCCAGATACCCGTGAAGCTTTTCCAGCCGGGTCACATCGACCATCAGCACCAGTCCGCCCTGCCAGGACCCATCCTGGGAATTCTTCAGATGGGATATATTCAGATTCAGTATTTTGTCCTGAGTATGAACGGTCAGATAACCGGATATGTCCTGATTTTCATCGCCGGGTTCAAGGCGTTTTTGAAGCATTGCATGATAGTCTTTTTCAAACTGATCCTCTACAAGATTCCCCAGAATCAGACTGATGGGTTTTTCCAGAAGAATCTCGGCAGCGGGATTGGCGCTGAGAATCCGAAAATCAATATCATACACAAGAAGACCGGCCTGCAGATTTTCAAGCACCTGAAGGATGTGCTGGCGATTGTTCAGAAGCTCTTCGACGATTTTCCGGCTTCTCAGGCTCTGATCCGTAATCAGGGCCGGCTACGGCTTTTCCGGAACTGTGCACGAACGGATTTGTTGAGACAGATCAGAATCTGCTGCCGGAAGGAATTGATATTGCTTTTGGTGATGAAATAATCCGCCGCGATCTGTTCATGCCCGAATATTCCAGAATGGCTCCTGAAACGACCACAATCACCATTGGAGCAAAAGCAGGATTGTCCCGGACATACCGGATAAGCTGCTCGCCGGATATTTTCGGCATGATCAGATCCGTAAACAACACATCCGGCGGATTGCGCTGAATCTCTGAAAGCGCTTCTTTTCCATCCCTTGCCGTCCGGACATGATAGCCTTCCTGCGATAAGAATATCCCTGAGGATATCCAGAAATTTGCGATCATTATCCACCAGAAGGGCATTTTGTTGAATCATGAGAAAACCCGTATTCGTATCCGGCAAGACGAAGGAAAATACAAACGGACCAAACAGGCCGTTTAAGGAGATGATTCGGACAGTTATCTTTCTTTTCGCCACAATTTGAGTTCCGCCCGAATGGCGCCAAACTCCGCCTGAATGGTTTTTTTCATTTCTTCGACGGCATAAAGAAATGCTTCATGGGGCGGCATCGTTTCGTGTTCCGACACGGACTTGCCCTGCGGCGGCGGTTCTGCCTCACTGGAACAGAATAGCCGAACGGTTTATCCGCATTCCTGAAATAATCCCCGGATGCGGATTTTACAGGCTCGGTCAGTTTTTCCTTAAGCTTTTTGAACTGTGCGATTTCATCGGCAAGAATGTTTCGTCTGGCGGTTTCCGATACGCCTTTGGAGAGTAAGAGGATTTCCAGATCACGGTAAATGGATTGGAGCAGTCGGATGGAATCCGGGTGGGTCTGCGCTTTTTTTTGCAGAATATACTTTCCAATCGCTTCCAGCAATTGAAGGCATTTGAGCACAATGCCATCATCCTTGAGAACGGTTTTCAGCCGGTGCAATTCCTGAATAAACTCTGTCAAAATGGCGATCACTGATCTCCCAGTCCATGGACAAAACAATGGATTTCAATGTCGTCAGCGGCGACGCCACGCGACTGTCATCAGCCGGTACAGCCGATGCCAACCCGGATGAACTGTCATCCGGATTCAAAATCTCATCCATCCGTTTATCAGCCTCCGGGTTGCCGGTATCGACATTTTCTGCGCTCATGAATGCTTCTCCAATTTAAAAACCCTTCTGAAAAGATGCCAGGGTCATGGCGATGATTTTTTTAAGCGTCATCACCACATTGTCCCCTTTAATGGCGCTGGCGGGAATTGAAGGAACTTTAAGCTTGCCGTTCAGATCATTTTCCATCATCGCAAGGGGCATGACGGGGATTCCCTGACTCTCCAGATCTCTTTTGTTGTACTGAATAATCAGGGGAATTTGATAAATATCTTTTTTATGCAGCCGCCAGATTCTCCTGAAGGTTTTTCAGGGATATCAGGTTTTGTTCCCGCTGGACAGACAAAGAATCCGCAACAAACACCACGGCATCCACGCCTTTTAAAACCAGCCTCCGGGTGGCGTCGTATTTCACCTGGCCCGGCACGGTATAAAGCTGCATGCGAACCGAATATCCCTTGATCTTGCCCACATCAAACGGAACAAAATCAAAAAAAAGGGTGCGATCTCCATGCGTTTTGATGCTGACCATCTCAGAGGGGATCCGATCCCGAAACTGCTGGTAGATATATTCCAGGTTGGTGGTTTTTCCACATCGCCCAGGCCCGTAATAAACGATTTTGGCCTGAACTTCTTTATTTTTCATATTGATGAATGCCAATACAGAAACTCCCTTCTGATTAAGCCGTCAACATCCCGGGCATCATCCGGACGATGATTTGCCAGATTCGTCGGATTTTTTGAATGACATCCGCCACTTTCATCCGTAAAAGGCCAAGAGAAATTTTTTTTCCGAATACCGTGATAATCAGCAATTCATCGTTCACTTTGCTGAAGTATAAACTTTCAGTTTCGCCTTTATGAAAGAGCAGGGCAAATTCTTCCTGACCCACGATTTTCGCCATTGCCTCAACAGCCCCGAAATTGGCAGCGGAAAGGGCTGCCAGTGAATATACGTCGATCCGGGAAAGTCCATTATCCCCTTTTGCGATGATATTACCGGCAAAGTCAATCAGTAAGGCGCAGTGTACACCGCTGGCAATAAGATCGGACTGCAGAATCCGTTCAATTTTTTCCAGCTGGTCCTGGCCCAGCGCATATTCCATCAAGCTAATTGATTTTTCATGATGAGGAGTCACCGCCACTATCCTCCAGCCAATGATGTTGGTTTACAACCGTATTTCCTGAAATCATGCATTATCCATCGAAATATATGCCAATGCATGAATTCTGTAACTGAAACGAACCGGTTAATCAAGGAGTTTTCAATAGAAATCAACCGGCAATGCCAAAATGCATTTAATTATGTCATGTCTCAATGCGATCAACTGATCACGCAGCTCTCAGAAATCTCAATTATTTTTTTATTTTCATCCAGTTTAATATTGCTATTCCGATCGGACTCTGGATAAATAGGTCGATATGTGATTCATCATGTTGACATTACTAAAGGAGAGCCCATGGAATCATCTGAATTGCTTGAGAAACTCCAGCAAAAGCAGTTGCTGGCCCTTGCAGGAGGGGGAGAGGACAAAATCCGAAAACAGCATGAAGCCGGCAAACTGACTGCCCGTGAGCGGATATCCCGGCTGCTGGATCCAGATACCTTTGTTGAAGTCGATCGTTTCAAGGCCCACAGATGCAGCGATTTTGACATGGCTGATAAGAATTTTCCGGGAGACGGCGTCGTCACCGGATACGGCATGATCCACGGCAGACAGACCTTTGTTTTTGCACAGGATTTCACGGTTTTGGGCGGCTCCCTGTCACAGGCCCATGCGGAAAAAATCTGTAAAATCATGAAAACCGCCATGAAAACCGGATCACCGGTCATCGGCCTGTGCGACTCGGGGGGTGCCCGAATTCAGGAAGGAGTTATGAGCCTGGCCGGTTATGGCGATATTTTCCTGCTCAATGTCATGGCTTCAGGCGTGGTGCCGCAGATTACCGCGATCATGGGGCCTTCGGCCGGCGGCGCGGTTTACAGCCCGGCACTGACCGACTGGATTTTCATGGTTGAAAAAACAGGCCATATGTTCATCACCGGCCCGGAAGTCATCAAGGCTGTTACCCGTGAAGTTGTCAGCAAGGATGACCTGGGAGGCGCCATGGCACACAATGCCAAAAGCGGCGTGGCCCACTTTTCCGCGCCCGATGACAGCGCCTGCCTGGAAATGATCCGCGAGCTGATGTCGTTTCTTCCCCAGAACAATATGGAAGATCCGCCCCGATCCGCCACTCAGGATGACCCCTCGCGCCTGGATGAATCCCTGCGCGATGTGGTTCCGGCTGATCCCAACAAGCCATATGACATTCGTCAGATTATTCGATCCAATATGGATGACCGGTATTTTTTTGAGGTTCATCAGCACTGGGCCAAAAATATCGTGATCGGCTTCGGCCGTCTGGACGGCATGCCCGTCGGGGTTGTCGCCAATCAGCCCAGCGTCATGGCCGGATGCCTGGATATCGACGCATCCATCAAGGGTGCCCGGTTTGTCCGATTCTGCGATGCTTTCAACATTCCGATCATCGTCTATGAAGATGTGCCGGGTTTTCTTCCCGGAACCCACCAGGAACATGGCGGCATCATCAAACATGGCGCAAAACTCATTTACGCCTTCTGCGAGGCGACGGTTCCCCGGATCACCGTTATCACCCGAAAAGCCTATGGCGGAGCGTATATTGTCATGAATTCCAAACATATCCGAGGGGATATCAATCTGGCCTATCCCGGCGCCGAAATTGCCGTCATGGGCGCGGATGGCGCGGTCAACATCATTTGCAGAAAAGATATCAAAGCGTCATCGGATCCCGAGGATGAACGTCAGCGGCGGATCGCGGATTACCGGGAGAAGTTTTCCAACCCTTACCGGGCTGCGGAACTGGGCTATATCGATGATGTCATTGATCCTGCGGAAACCCGGCCGCAGCTGATTCAATCCCTTAAGATGCTGAGAACCAAAAGGGATATCAATCCGCCTAAAAAACATGGGAATATCCCGCTTTAGATAAGGAGATTACAGAAAATGTCCTGGGAACAGCTGGTTGAACTGATTCGAAACATTTTATTCACCCAAACCGGAATCCCCAATCTGTCGGGCGGCAATGTACTGATGATCTGCGTCGGACTTGCTCTTTCTTTACCTTGCCATTGCAAAGGATTATGAGCCGCTGCTGCTGCTTCCGATCGGATTCGGCATTTTCATCGTCAATTTCCCGCTTACGCCACTGATGGGCTATACGGAGCATGGAACGCCGGATCTGATCCGGGCATTTTACAAATACGGGGTCGAGTGGGAAATCATCCCCTGCGTTATATTTCTGGGGCTTGGCGCCATGACGGACTTCGGGCCGCTGATTGCCAATCCCAAAACCCTGATCATCGGAGCCGGAGCGCAATTGGGTGTATTCGTGACCTATATCGGAACCCTGTTCTTTGGATTCACGCTGAAGGAAGCCGCGTCCGTCGGGATTATCGGCGGTGCGGACGGCCCAACGACGATTTACCTGACCACCAAGCTGGCGCCTCACCTGCTCGGCGCAAACGCGCTGGCCGCATATTCTTACATGGCCATGGTTCCTTTGATTCAGCCTCCCATCATGCGATGGATGACAACGCTTTCTCAGCGCCGGATCCGGATGCGTCAGCTCAGGCCCGTATCCTCAAGGGAAAAACTGCTCTTTCCGCTGATCGCAACCGTATTGATTGTCCTGCTGATTCCGGCTGTTGCGCCGCTCATGGGCATGTTCATGTTCGGCAATCTGATGCGGGAAAGCGGGGTGGTAAAACGCCTCTCGGATACGGCCCAGAATGCCCTGATGAACATCGTGACCATTTTTCTGGGGCTTTCGGTGGGGGCCACCATGCAGGCGGAGGTTTTTTTAAACTGGAAACCCATGCTGATTTTTGCCTTTGGTCTTCTGGATTTTGTGGTATGCACCATTGGCGGAATTCTGACGGTCCATATCATGAATCTGTTCCTGAAGGAAAAAATGAATCCGCTGATCGGCTCCGCCGGGGTCTCGGCCGTACCCATGTCGGCCCGGGTGTCGCATTCGAAGGACTTAAGGCAGATCCGGACAACTGGCTGATCATGCATGCCATGGGGCCCAATCTGGCAGGCGTCATCGGATCCGCGGCGGCAGCAGGCATGTTTATTGCCATGTTTCAATAGAAGGAGGCCATCATGATATCCCATTATTTCAGCCTGTCCGCATGGTATGGCTTATCGATCGCGGCGTTATTGCCGCTAGTTCATCCAGAATGAATCTCTGGCCGCAATTGGAGAAGACGCTGAAAAACCCGTCCCCATGTTTTCCCGTGCGGGGAAAACCATAACAGCCAAACTGATTCCCAGAGCCAAAAGCACAAGCATCTTGATTGATTTCAATACGGCCCATGGCAACCTGAGCGGATGTCAAGGCCATTGAATTTGAAGCCCTCCAGACACCGGATGTGGACATTAAAGAATTCAAATCCTCATTTTTCGATGTAACGATCGAGGAGGTTTCCGCCGGGCTCTGAATAGTCGAATTCGTCATTTCATCTTCGTTTTTTTCGGTTTCAACCGAATACTGGATTTACAATTCAAAGAAGCAGGCAAAATGGTTTAATTCCGGAATAAAGTCAGAAAATGGAGCAGACGATTCCAATCAATTCGTCATTCGGGTCATGGATGGCGGGGAATTGGACAGCGATGGAATCGTGGACGGCCGGATTCAAATTATCGGGGGACCCAAAGATTATTTTTGGAGTTATGCCATCGGGACTCTGGTTGTCCGTTTATTCGGCATTTTCCTGGTGTTGTCGATGCTGATGATCGGCATGCTGGCTGCCGGACAAGTCTTTATCGCCATAGCTAAAAGACATACCCGACTTGCCGCCCCATCGTCTAAGCCCTCCCAACCGGCGCCTGCGCAGCGAGCAGAACCGCTCAACCACCCAGGCTACTCCCATCCGCACCGGACCCGGACACGGTTGCAGCCATAGCGACAGCACTTCATCTGCATCTGGCTCCGGAAAAATCCCGAGAAACTATTGACGCCATAAAGACCGATCAGAATTCATGGGTTCAGTATGGCCGTGCAGATATTCAAAACGCACGGTTTCAAACCTTTCTGCGGCCGGTCAATCCCAAAAACCACTTTTGATCTTACCGGTAGGGATGAATGATCAACAATACGGATCCGATTTCATCCGAACCGATCACGAGGCAATCCAATGAAATACAACCTTGAAATCAATAAGAAAAACTTTGATGTCACCATCGGCGGCATTGTCGGAAATACGGCCCAAGTTCAGGTAAACGGGCAAGCCTATGAAGTTCGTATCGGCAACCTGACAAAGCCGGCCATACGGCCGACCACCGTCCATCCGGCGGCCACGGCCCAGACGATAAGAACACCGGCCCCTGCCGCCCCCCCTCAAAAACCCGAAGCATCCCCCCCGCCTGTCGCGCAAGGTATGGGCGAACCCATTTTAGCCCCGATCCCCGGTTTGATTCTGGAAATCAAGGTGAAAATCGGTGACACAGTAAGTGCCGGTCAATCTATCGCCGTGCTGGAGGCGATGAAAATGGAAAACAGCCTGACCACCCATGTTGCCGGCACAGTAAAGGAAATCCGGGTTGAAAAGGGCAGCGAGGTCTCGACCGGGGATATCATTATGGTTGTCGGATAGTCTTGTGTGAAGCTGAATGCCGATTTCCGGCACAAGCCGTATCCACTGCTCGAAAAGCCGGCCGTCCTGACAACGGCGGCCGGCAACTTTGTCCTCATAGTCAGCGACGGTGAAGATTCATATACCTCCATTTACAGGCTGCCATAGGCATTCCGAATAACAGAAACCCCGTATTTTCGTTCAAGACGGCGCACAACGAAATGTCCATGGGCCATATTCTGAAAATGGTCAATAAACAACGTATTGATAAGTGCCCCGCCAACCGCGCCAATTGCCGGTAAAGCCTGGACAGCTGCTTTCTCGGAAACCTGGATACTGAATCGTTCCGCAACTTGAAAGATAAGTCGAACAAGTGCCGGCACACCTTCTTCGGCAATTCCCTTTTCCGCGATATACTCGGCGGCTTTTGTTACAGACTTTGCCAATGCCGCGCGAACGGCAAAATACCCTGTACCCGCACCGTCATCTCCCTTGCTTAAGCCCCCCAAAGCAAAGACTTCGATGCAGGCCATTTTGGATTCGCCGCTGTTGATGCGCTCTCCCTCACTTCTGGCAATATCGGCAATAGACCGTAACATGATTGTCGTGGATACGGGAAGCTCTGCCGCCAATGCCGGCAGCCCAAAGAAACCGCCGATACCGCCTGTTGCCGCAACCGCCAATTTATGCCATAAATTTGAAGATTCCCGTCTTGGCTGAATATCCATCGTCAGGACAGCCGCATTGACGGACATGAACAAAACAGCCCTGGTTACCGCGCCAATCGCTGCATTCCAATTCTTTGGAAGGAGTTCGAACCCTCTTTGAATCGAGCTTCCAAGAAAATCCGTTATTTTCGCGGCAATCCCCGGATTCTCCAAGAGCCATTTGGCGGTCTTCAAATCTTCCATATCTTCCGGTTGAATCGTCATCATGACAGGATACCCCGCGTTATGATGCATAATTGATCCCGATATTACAAAAATACATGATTTGTTGCGAAAAAACTCCCCGAATGATCCCGTACCGTCAACCCTGCCGATAACCATTGAAATTCAAACCATATTGCTTTATCATGCACGCGTTCCAGTTGCCTCTGTTATGAGCAATTTGTCGAAATCCCTTAGTGGATATCAAAGCATATTCCGGATATGAGACATATACTATCACAGTTTTCATTTTTTTGCGCTTCTCACCGCATCTGTCATGCCAGGCCCGGCTATTCACGTTATATAGACCGGAAGCCAGGCAATGACTTAACGCCAAAATACAAAGAGGTGCCGATATTATGACTTCCGCCGTAACGCTTCCGCCTGAACTGAAACCGATCACTGGTGCTAAACCCTGTCCCAGTGTGCTGATGGTCGGCGATCAGCCGACCTTCGCCCAGACCCTGGTGGAGATTTTTCAACGGGATCACGATGTTTTTGTAGCCAGCAACATCGTTCAGACATTTGAGAAGTGCCGCAGCTGCCTGCCGCAGCTGATCCTTCTGGATGCCGTTATGCCGGACATGGATGGCTTTGAGGCCTGCCGGCGACTGAAGGCCGACCCGGAGACAAAGGATATTCCGGTTATTCTCCTGATCGCGCGGGATAACCTGGAATCCGAAGTCAACGCCCTGGAGGCCGGGGCAGTTGATTTTATCACCAAACCGGTCACCCCATCGGTTGTCCGTGCCAGGGTAAATACCCACCTGGTGCTGAAGGCCCAGTCGGATCTGCTCCATTCGCTGGCATGCGTCGATGGACTGACCGGGGTGGTCAACCGCCAGAGGTTCGAAGAGCGCCTTGAAGCCGAATGGCGCCGTTGCAGGCGACTCATAACCCCTTTGGCCCTGCTCATGATCGACATTGACAATTTCAAAAAATATAACGACATTTATGGATATCTGGCTGGAGACGCTTGCCTGCAAGCCGTGGCGGCCATCCTGAAAAAACAGATAGGGCGATCCCATGATCTTTTGGCTCGCTATGACGGCGAGGAGTTCGCCTGCATCCTCCCGGACGCCGATTTTGACGGAGCCGTTCAAAAGGCTGAGGCAATGGTCTGGGCGATCCGTGACAAAGCCATCCCTCATGCCGCTTCCGAGCACGGCTTCAGTTGTCACCATCAGTGTTGGCGTCGCCGTTACCATGCCCGGACCCGACCGGCACCCCAACGAGCTGGTATCCACTGCCGAAACACTGCTCCATGAAGCCAAGCAAGAAGGAAGGAATCAGGTCCGCGGCCTGGCGTTGGCGGGATATGCTTCGAATTCCCAGAAAAGACAGATTGCAGATATCAGGGTGACCAGGGGGTTGCCTCAACCCATTTAAGATATTCCAGTAATTATCGCATCATGACAAATAAAAATATAACGCATTCGTGGATCCGGTCCATGCGGCAACTGTCAGTGATCGTACTGGCGGCGGTGGCAGTTGCCTTGATTTCGAATCATTTCCGCTCGGCGCCGCTGCCGCTTGTGGGAAACTGGTCGCAGGAAGCGCGGCTGACATCCCCATCCGGCCGGCAGATGGCCATTTCCCTGGATGAGGCAAAGAATCTGCACCAATCCAATGGCGCGGTGTTTATGGATGCCCGGCCTTTGGAGGAATTCGCACAGGGGCATATTCAGGGTGCAATCAGCCTTCCGTGGCACGAAGCCGAACAGCGCGTGATGGATGTCACCGCCGATATGGCAAACGACGCCGTGATCATTACCTACTGCGACGGAGACACCTGTGACCTGAGCAAGGATCTGGCGCTGTTTCTGGAGAATCTGGGATTTTCAAAAGTCCGGATACTGGTCAACGGCTGGACCGTATGGCAGCATGCCGGACTGCCGGTTGAGACAGGCGAAGATAAGAGACGGTTAGACCGGAAGATCAAAAAGAAATAAATGGAACAGAGCACATTGACTCAAGATATCAACACAGCAGAAAATCAGGCACCTGAAAACGGGAAGGAATGCAGCATCCGTTCCACGGGGCATTCCAACGGCTGCTCGCACCACCACCCTCTTTCGGAGAATTCCACGGGCACAAGGCTTCTGATCACCCTTGCCCTGAATTTCATTATTCCGGTGATCCAGATCATCGGCGGCATTGCGGCACACAGCATGGCCCTGATTTCCGATGCCACGCATAATTTCAGCGACTTTACGGCGATTCTGATTTCATACATCGCCCTGAAAATCGGCAAAAAAGGCGCTTCCCTTCAAAACACCTTCGGATACCGAAGGGCCGAGATCCTGGCTGCCCTGTTGAATGTGGCGATTCTCCTTGGCGCATCCGCAATAATCGTCTATGGCGCGTTTCAACGGATTCAAAACCCGGAGATCGTTTCCGGCGGCCTGGTCATGGGGATTGCGGCCATCGGCGTTATCGGAAACGGTTTTTCAGCCTGGCTGCTTCACCGGGACGCCAAGGAAAGCCTGAATGTGCGCGGGGCTTTTCTTCACATGATGGGAGACATGCTGACATCCGTGGTGGTGCTTCTGAACGGCCTGATTCTGATCTATAAGCCCTGGTACTGGCTGGATCCGCTTCTGTCCCTGATGATCGTGATATTTATCGTGAAGAACTGCTGGAGCATTTTAAAGGAATCGACCGCCATTCTCATGAACGCCACCCCCGGGGATCTGGACATCCAGGCGGTGCAAACGTTTTTGCAGGATTTTCCGGATATTTCAGGCGTTCACTATCTCCATGCCTGGAGCCTGGGATCATCCGGCGTGGCGTTTTCCTGTCATGTGGTTGTCAAGGACCAGCCCATCAGTCAGACCCGGCAACTTCGGGAAAAAATCAGCCACGCGCTTTTCCACGAGTTCGGCATCGATCACCCGGTCCTGCAGTTTGAAACCAATGCCTGCGGTAACGGGAACCTTTTCTGCGAAGATACCTGCGCTGCCGTAAGCCCCTCCCCAGCCGCACAAACATGGCGACAGCCGGACTGCCTGGACGGATAAGGCATGGCCCCGGCACTTTGCCCTTGCGGCAAGACTGATACTGGGCGGGGTGTTTATTTATGCCAGTCTGGACAAAATCCTTCACCCGGCCGCATTTGCAGAGGCAGTGTTTAATTATCAGCTTCTTCCCGCTCAACTGATCAACCTGATGGCCCTGATACTGCCCTGGCTGGAGCTGATTCTGGGCGTGCTGCTTCTTTCCGGGATCTGGCTGTCCGGAGCTGTCCTTGGGGTAAATCTCTTAATGATCATCTTCCTGGGCGCCCTGATCATCAACACGGCCAGGGGCCTCAACATTTCCTGCGGGTGTTTTTCCACCGAAACGACTTCAACCGGACTCTCCTGGTGGGTTGTCCTGCGGGACGTTTTCTTTTTCTGCCTTTCGGGTTATCTGCTGTTTGTACACCACTCTGATGGACAGACTGAAACAGCAGTCTGATACGATTCAGGACAACTGCTGAAATCTTATTTGAATATATTGCTGGATGAAAGCGACTGTAATAAAACGGCTTCAAATATACCGGTCCACCATTTCGGTAATATACCGCTCCACCCCTGGCGCGCCTTCGGAAGCCTCGATTTCCTGGATCAGCCGGCTGATTTTCTGATGCGTTTCGGAATCGCGTCTGAAATCCTCGATGGAGCGATAGACGCCGCCTCTTCTGCCCAGCCGGAAAATGAGTCCGCTCTTTTTCGGAAAGCGCCTGATAGGACTGGATCACCTTCAGCATGGCCGGTTTATCCTCGGGCAGTTTTCCGGAAACATCCTCGAGAAGGTTCATGATGTGGTCGCTGGACACCCTGCTGGTAATTCCGTCCAGAGCCTCGATGAATACCCGGATTTCTTCAGCCAGCGCATCATCGGTCTGCATCACGAAACTGCCGTCTTTGAGTTTTTCATAAAGGGGAATCCGGTCCGGAACCCGCAGGCTTCTCAGGCGGATAAAATGCGGATTGATCTGGTTCAGCACGCGGGCCGTCTCGATTGCGTGTTCCCGCCACATGGCCTGCCCGCCAAGCCCCGGCATGACATATTCCGACACTTCCATGCCGGCTTCGATGAGTTTTTGTCCGGCCTCGATATGAACGGCCGCGCTCACCCCTTTTTTCATGAATTTCAGAAAGCGGATCATATCCGGTTTCCAGGCCGATATGCACGCGGTTCAGGCCGGCTTTCCGGATTCGTTTAAGCGATTCCAGGGATTTGCGGGAAACGGTTTTGGATCTGGAATAGGTCGTCACGCGGCTGATCTCCGGGAATTTCTCCCTCAGAAAGGTCAGAACCGCCACCAGGTCATCGGTTTTCATGATCAGGTTGTCGGCATCCTGAAGAAAACAGGCGGCCGTGCCGTAATACATCCAGACAGCCATTCCCCGATAACACTGGCTGAACCCGGAACCCCCCGAAATATGGGAAATCACCGCATCATCCACGGCGCCGTTTCTCCCCAGCTTGTGGGAAAGCTCCCGGATATCGTCCGCAATGTTTCGCGCCGTCTGAATATCCTGCTTGATTTCGTCAACGGTTCGAAGGGAAAATTTCCGGCCCTTGTACACCGGACAAAACAGGCACTGATTCCAGGGGCAGTTGCGGGTCAGGCGAAGCAGCAGGCTGCGGGCTTCGTTGGGGGGGCGGATCGGTCCCTGTTCAAAACTGGAGGCTCTGACATTCATATCTTTGTTCCTGTGTCCTTAAGAAGTCCCATGAATTTATGATTGGCGCCGGGAAACGGATACTGGTCCATGTCATCCGGGGTAATCCAGCGGAAATCGACAGGGCCGTTCAACCGGACCTCTCCGGAAATCGCGTGACAGATAAACACCTGCATTTGAATTTTAAAATGGGTATAGGCATGTTTCACCTGGCAAAGATGCGATACGATCCTTGCCGAAATCCCGGTTTCTTCCTGAATTTCCCGCACACAGGCATCGGCGGGGCTTTCTCCCTCCTGAATCTTTCCGCCGGGAAATTCCCATAATCCGCCCAGAAGGCCATCCGGCTTTCTTTGCGTGATGAGCATTCGCCCCTGATGGTAGACGACGCCTGCCACAACCGGGTAGAGCGGCACCGGCGGCGCCTTTATGCGTTTGGGATAGACATCGACCTGACGGGAAGCAACCGCTGCGCAGAATGGATTGAGCGGACACTGGGTGCAAGACGGGTTTTGCGGGTTTACAGATCAGGGCGCCGAGTTCCATCATGGCCTGATTGAAGATTCCGGGCGCATCCCGATCCAGCAATGCCGTTGCCGGTTCCTGAAATACCGCGTGCGCCCTGGAGCCATTTACCGGCGTATCCATGGCAAACAGCCTGGAAATCACCCGCTTGACATTTCCATCCACGACCGCAAACGGCTGATCAAAGGCAATGCTGAGAACTGCCGAGGCAATATAGTCTCCTACCCCCGGAAGCTGCCTGAAGGCATTCCAGTCAGCGGGAATTTGGCCGGAATGCCGGGAAGTTACCTGAATGGCGGCTTTATGAAAATTACGGGCCCGGCTGTAATATCCCAGGCCCTCCCAGAGTTTGAGCACATCCTGCTGATCCGCGCGGGCAAGGGAATGAATTGTCGGGAATCGTTTCAAAAAACGGTCATGATAGGCGATCACGGTTTTAACCTGGGTCTGCTGAAGCATGACTTCAGAAACCCAGATCGAATAGGGCTCCGGGATTCTTTCGCCACGGAAGGCTTCGGTGATTGTCCGCATACCAGGCCTGAAGGCGTTTTCGCCAAAATACAAATTGGCCGGAAAGTGCTTGCGGATCAAGATGAAGTGGGGTCACAGACAATCCCGAATCCATCAATTCACTTGAACATGATCTGCCGGGGTTTTTCTTTTTCAGGCTTTGGAAAATGGATTTCCAGAACCCCGTCTTTCAGAACCGCCCGGATATGATCGGCGCTGATGCGGTCCGGCAGCGTAAATGCCCTGAAAAATGAACCAAAACATCGTTCCCTCCGGTAACATTTTTCGCTTTCAACGGGGATATCCGCTGTTCGTTCTCCTTTTAATGTCATCAGATTGTCTTTGAGTTCAACACTGACATTTTCCTTTTTTACACCCGGAAGGTCCGCCTTGATAATGACACCCTCCGCAGTGTCGAGAATATCCACCGCCGGTTTCCACTCGCATCTGGCGATTTCATCCTCGGCGCGGGGATCGGATGCGGATTCGGCAATCATCTGGTTGATGCGATTTTGAAGAAATCCGATGCGTTTCCACGGATCCCATCTTACTTGCGACATATTGATCACCTCCTGACAAAGATGACCGATAAAAAGCAATATCCTCGAAATCATTCTGGATTCTGAATTCTGACTCTGCCAAAAATAAATCGCATCCGGACGGCTGTCAAGGCAGGCCATCCCGGCTATGACTGAAAGACGGCCGTGTAGAGAAGGGTCACCATGCCGGCCAGAAAAAAATGGGATTCGACCAGAAATTCCAGGCGGATACCCGGAAGCATGAATCCGTTTTCATGCATGCTGATCAGCGCCAGCATGGCCGCGGGACAGATGGAAAGACCCAGCCCCAGGGCGGGAATGATTCCTGTCAGGCTTGAAGAAATGATCAGAACAGCCCATATTCCCAGGACCGTTTTCAGCATTCGAATGGATTTTTTTTCTCCCAGAAGAATGGGAATGGTTTCCTTGCCGACAATCCGGTCCCCCTGCATATCCAGAATATCAAAAAAAGCCGTTCGGGCAAATGCCAGCCCCGTGGCCCAGAAAAACACCAGCGTTGTTTTCAGGTCAAATGGATTGCCGGCGGAAATGGCCGGCAAAACCGATGTCACCACCCCCCACGCAACCGCGATCAGAATGGTTTTGGAGCCGGAAATATCCCTTATCCGTGAATATTTTCCAATGAACAGCGTCTTTGGGATCAGTTTGATGTTATAGGAAAGCCCCAGAATACTCATCATCAGAAGCACCAGAAAAGTGGTGATGCCCTGGGAATAGGCGATGAGCAGCCCCGCGGCCCCGGAAAACAGGGCAAGACATATCAGAAACTGTTTATGTCCGCGGTAAAAAGCCTCCCGCTCCGGATCATTATACCGGTCCGCCTTGAGTCCGGTCAGATTGTTCAAGGTATGCATCGACAGCACATAGAGCATGGATATCCATACATGGGGAAGAAAATCGCCGATCCCCATCAGCACCGCACAGGCGTAACTCAGACACCCCGCGCCCGCGGCGACAAAAACATTGGTCAGGAGCAGGGCCTGCTGAATGGAAAAAACGATTTTCTGAATCCCGGCGCTGTTCTGGTACGGCAGTCTTTCCACGGCCCTGACCACCCGATTGATGATCCAGTTGGGGGTTGACGCGCCCGCGGTAATGCCGATGGTTTCCGCAGCGGACAGGGCCTTGACGTCCAGATCGGATTCGGTTTCGATGTGATAGGTTGCAATGCCGGACTGACCGGCAATTTCGGCAAGCCGCTGGGTATTGCCGCTGTTTTTGCCCCCGACAACGATCAGCGCATCCACCATTGCCGCCATTTTCTGAACTTCGGCCTGGCGCTGGGCCGTTGAATCGCAGATGGTATGAAAGCATTTGTAGTGAGGGTGGCGCGCCTGTGCCCAGTTTTTGACAGCTTCAAACAGACGGGTATTCAGCGTTGTCTGGGCAACCAGAATGGCCTTGTCAAAATCGGGCAGCGCTTCAAGCTCTTCAATGCTTCCGGCAATATAGCCCTTGTCCGCGGCAAATCCCATCAGCCCCACAACCTCGGGATGGTCCCGGTCTCCGATGATAATGGATGCGTATCCCTGCCTGGCATGTTTCTTGATGATCGCCTGAACCTTGATCACTCTGGGGCAGGTTGCGTCAATGACCGCAAAGCCGGCCTTTTTCAGATCCTTTTTGACGGCAGGCGGCACCCCGTGGGCGCGAATCAGCACGGTTCCCTCTCCGGCTTCAGGGATGATCCTGAATGATGTGAACGCCTTTTTCTTCCAGAAGGTCAAGCACCTGGGGATTATGGATCAAGGGACCGTGGGTGAAGATGGGGCCGCGGTGTTTGCCCGGAGAGTCCAGAGCCATTTCAACGGCTCTTCGCACCCCCATGCAAAAGCCGGCGGTCTTGGCGATGATGATTTTCATGAATTCGGATCCGAAATTCGAATTCGGATTTTGCCTGAACGGATCTTTCCGTTCAGGCGACTACTTGAGGAAGATCTTATGATCCACCAGAGACAATGAATAGATTCGGGCTTTGAGAAATTTTTGATCTCCGAAAATACTGATCAGCCGGACCCCGTCATTTTCGGGTTCAACAACATCGACAGCTTCCATTACCAAACGGTTTTCTTCTCCTTCAATCAGATATGCATTGGCTTCACACATGGCATCATCCTTCATGGTTTAGGGGTTTGTATTGTTGCGTGTTCATCCGGTGCTTGAATCAACAGGGTCGGACAGATTCTGCTGAATCAGGGCTTCAATCAGCCTGGGCAGCGGAATCGGACTTAATCCGGCGATTTCAACATTTTCCTGAAAAAGCGGAATCAGAATTTTTTTGGCGGGACTGCCGGCAATGGCTTCGGCGATTCTGGGCGTCACTTCGCCCATCATGGCGTGCGCCAGGACAATGCTGAGCGGGCCGATGATCACATCCACCCTTTCGGCTGTCCGGACAATGGCGTTTTCGCCGGTCGCTCCCCGGTTGGCTCTGGCTTTGAGCATCTGCGATGTTGCAATGGCATTGGTGCCCAGAGCGATGATTTCGATGGTCTCTTCAAAAACCTCTTTAAGCTTTTTGATCACGGCGCTGCCAATGCCGCCGCCCTGACCATCAATAACGCAGATACGTTTCATTTCAACTCCCATGATTAATTATCAAATTCGAATATCGAAATCCGACACTCGGTTCAGACACGCATCAAAGCTTGTCGGTTTTTATCTGATTCTGCCGCATGCGCTTGGAAAGCCGCCTGGAAGGACCTTTTTTCCGGGTTGTCGGAATCCAGCCGCCGTCTGAATCGTTATCCGGATCTCCGGAATTCAACTGGGAGGCCATCATCAGTTTTTGTTCAAACACCGGCGAGCTGAGCGTCGCGCACCCGAATGCGGCCGAATGCCGGATGATGTCCTGATCCGAAGAAACCACGATGGCCTTTTCCTTTTCTTTGGCCGCCATTCTCTTGATGACCGCATCGGCCAGCTCGCCGCATCTTGAAAAAACAATGCTGACGCCCTGAATCCGATCCCGGGACGGACAATCGCAGGGTGCGCTGGAACCGTCAAAGACAACGGTGATGTTGTGGCGCTTGACCCTTCGGTACGCTGCCAGCATCTCCACAAGCGCATCCCTGCCCGCCTGAATGTCCTGGCTTTCCAGAGCTGCCGAGAAATCCGGACTGACGGATCAGGTTATACCCGTCAATAATGATATGGATAGACATCGGGCTGCTTCAGGTGCGCTTCAGAAGACCGATCAACCGATCCAGATCGTCATCGTTGTAAAATTCTATCTCCACCCGGCCCTTTCGGCCCTTGCGCTTGATCTTGACACGGGTTCCGAAATCCTGCGACAGTTCATTGGCCAGACTGCTCAGATAGACGTCAAAGGATTTGGGAGGCGGACTCTCGGTCTTCGGGTTTCTGATTCTTGAGGCGTTTCACCAGGGCTTCGGTTTCCCGGACAGAAAGGCCTTTGGCGATAACGGCTTTCCAGGCGGCATTCTGCTGGGCCGGCGTATCCGCGCCCAGAATGGCGCGGGCATGCCCCATGGACAATGTCCCATCCATCATGCTGGCCTTGATCGGTTCCGGGAGCTGGCGAAGCCGCAGGAAATTGGCAATGGCCGGACGGCTTTTCCCCACCCGGACCGCAACCTCTTCCTGCGTCAGATGGAATTCGTCCATCAACCGGTTGTAGGCCTCGGCTTCTTCCAGGGCATTGAGATCTTCGCGCTGGATGTTCTCGATGATCGAAATCTCCAGAAGCTGACCATCGGAAACATTTTTGACAACAACCGGCACCTCGTTCATGCCGGCCATTCTGGCGGCCCGAAGGCGTCTTTCACCGGCAATCAGCTCGTAACCGGTTTCCGCCTTTCGCACCATCAGGGGCTGAAGAATGCCCTGTTCCAGAATGGAACGGCTCAGCTCATCGAGCTCTTCCTGAGAAAAACGGATGCGGGGCTGGAACGGATTGGGGCGAATCAGGCGGACATCGCAGGTAAAATACTCCCCGGAGGAATCGCTCCTGGGCAGGATCAATGTCCGGAATCAGGGCTTCAATGCCCCTTCCCAGCGCCATTTTCTTTCGTCTTAAGGACCCGCCCTCATTTTGGAATTGTTCTGTTGTCATTTATCTCAAAGCTCAAAGTAACAGATTAGGTTTTCAGGCTGGAGACCGAAGACTGGTCGATGATTTCCCTGGCCAGATCCATATAGCTGACCGCCCCTGCCGAGACAGCGTCATACAGCAGGATGGGCTTGCCGAAGCTCGGCGCCTCTCCCAGCCGGACATTGCGCGGAATGATGGTTTTAAAAACCAGGTTCTTAAAATATTTTCTGGCTTCATCCGCCACCTGACCCGAAAGATTGGTGCGTTTGTCGAACATGGTCAGCAGAATCCCGCCAAGCTTGAGATGCGGATTCAGCCCCCGTTTGATCCGTTTCATGGTCTGAAGGAGCTGGCCCAGACCTTCCAGCGCATAAAACTCGCATTGAAGGGGAATCAGCAGGGAATCGGCGGCAGTCATGGCATTCACCGTCAGCAGGCTGAGCGACGGCGGACAGTCCAGAATGATGTAGTCATAGGCGCCGGTCAATCCGGACAGAAATTCCTTCAGGATGTTTTCCCGGTTGGCGCTGGATATCATTTCGATTTCAAAACCGATCAGCTCCACCCGTGCGGGAATCACCTTCAAAAAAGCAATCTCGCTGTCCTGAATGATCTTTTCAGCGGATGCCTCGCCGATCATCCCGTGATACAGGGTCCGGGCAAGGGCTGCCTTGTCTATCCCGACGCCGGTTGTGGCATTGCCCTGAGGATCGCAATCCACAAGAAGGATTTTTTTTTGGGATACTGCAAGTGCTGCAGACAGATTGATTGCGGTGGTTGTTTTCCCAACCCCGCCTTTCTGATTCGCGATACATATTGTGGTTGCCATGGTGCAAACGGTATCACAAAAATTGGTATTTGAAAAGTCCAACCGAATATGTCATTGTATAGTTCAGTTTTTAGAGCATCAGGGAGGAGTTTACGGAAATGAACACCAAAAATATTATCCGGGTCTGGCTGGCGGTCGTGCTGATGGTTTTTCCGGAAATCGCAAGAGCCATTACCATCCAGGAAGAAGAAGAACTGTCCCGGGAATTCATGATCGAAGTCAACGAACATTATGAAATCATACATGATTCGATCATTTCGGATTATATCAATCAGATCGGCGATAAAATCCTGGCGGTCGTGCCGCCGCAACCGTTTCAGTACCATTTTTATGTCATAAAGGAAGATGTCTACAATGCATTTGCCGGACCCGGGCGGTCAGATTTTTATCAACAGCGGCCTGTTTGAAGCCCTGGAGAGTGAAGATGAAATTGCCGGCATTATTGCCCATGAAATTTCTCACGTTGCCTGCCGGCATATCTCCCAACAAATTGAACAATCCAAAAAAGTGGGCATGGGCACCCTGGCCGGCGTCGCCGCCGGCATTCTGCTGGGGGCGGCAGGCGCAGGCGGCGCTGCGGCAAGCGCTGCAGCAATCGGATCCATGGCGGCGGGTCAGTCCTTCGTTCTGGCCCACAGCCGGGAAGACGAGATGCAGGCCGATCAAAGAGGCGTGGATTTTCTGACCCAGGCCGGCTACAACCCCAAAGGGACTTATGACGGCACTGACCAAAATCCGCAGCAAGCAGTGGTATGGAAAGGATCAGGTTCCCACCTACATGATGACCCACCCGGCCGTCGAAGACCGGATACGGTTATCGTTCAGCTGGATCGAAGCCAACGCTTCAATAATCAACCAGCTTCCCCAGCATTCCCCGAATCCCTTTGACTGGACCCACACCCGACTGGTCGCCATGTTCGGACCTGAAAACGAAGCCCTGAAAGATTTCAAAGCCCAGGTCGCCCAAAGCACCGGACAATGCCATTGGCCCATTACGGCTATGGACTGATCCTGACCCGAACGGGAAATCGAAACGCGGCAATGGATCAGTTCCGGGCAGCGCTGACCAAACGGGCCTTTGACCCAATCCTTCTCACTGAACTGGGAAGAACGTATTTTCTGGATGGCCGATATGCCGAAGCGCTCAGTATTCTGCAGGGAGCCCTGGACATCTCTCCCGATGAAACAGAGGGGCTTTTCTACACCGGGCGCTGTTTCATCGAGATGGGAAAATTTCAGGAAGCATCCCGTTTTCTGGAATCCTTGCTGCAGAACACCCCGGATTATCCCGATGCCATGTTTTATCTGGGCAGCACTTACGGCTCTTTGGGCAGGACTTCGGATGCCTGTTACTACCTTGGCCGCTATTATTATATCCGCGGGGATTATAAAAACGCGGTTGTTCAGCTTGAAAAGGCAATGGAATCGACCACGGACCCCGAGAAAAAAACGGAAATTGAAATTTTGCTGAAAGATGCTAAAAAACGACACACGCTCAAGATACGTGAATCCGAAACGAGAAAGCGTTAGGTCCGGACATGAAGCCTTTTGTTTACTTGATTCAATCCGAATCCGACATGCCGTATTCCGATCTGCCGGATGAACAATAATGACATTATTCTGCTGACCTGGAAAGCACCTTCTGATCGAAAAGACGCCATTTTTTATCCGAAAAGCACCTGGAATGAAGGACGAAACCGCCTCCTGAAAGAAGCAGTGTCCCGAAACGCCGGATATCTGTATTATATTTTTCTGGACGGAGACTGCATTGTCAAGGAAGACACGGAACTGGCCCAAGCATTGAACGTGCCGCTTTGCGGCAACCCTTTTCGAACATTTGAAAAATATCTTCTGGAATGGGAACCGGCTGTCGGATATTCCCGCTATTCCTGGCAGTACGACGAACCGGGTTCCGAGGTCAATCTCGGATATAATTTTGATGCGCTCTTTAATGCGTTTCACCGCGAAGCCATCTCCTTTCTGCTTCCGTACTACACGGGATTCGATTGCGAGTCCTGGCTGTATTCCCAGCACATTTTGAATCATCTGACGGCGCTTCTGTACAATTCCCACAGAATCCAGTTCAATGTCATCACCACCCATAATATGAACCGCAAGTCCTATGCGCGCCGGAAAAAATACTGGACCCTTCCCGCAACGTTTCTGATGAATGCCATTACATCGGATCTGAAACACCGGATGAAGATTCAGGATGCCAATTCCATTTATCCCCTGCCGGGAAAACCGGAAAAAAAAACAGGTTCTTACCGGATCCCGGAAACGTTTCTGCAGGAACACTTTAATGCAAACCACCCGTTGATCCGGCATCGCCGCTTCGAAGCACCTGTTTGCCGGGAAACAGCCTGCCAGATATAAAACCGGCAGCAAACAGCCCCGAACCGCGGTATGCATGTCCGGCCGGTGCGCCGGCCTGGATCAGACCCATCAATCAATCCGGGAATGCCTGTTGAATCAAATCGGGGACTATGATCTGTTCATGTTTGTCCCGCGGGATGCCAACAGTCACCTGGCGGCGCTGCTGAATCCGACCGTGATTCGGATTGAAGATGATCCGCCATCTGAATGAAGGGGCATTGGTCAACGGCGTCAACTGCCGTTTGAAAACCGGGGTTCAGCCCTATCTGCAGCAGCTTTACGGCATGAAGCAATGCAACCGGCTTCGCATCGGAGCATGAAAAAGAGCACGGAATCCGCTATGACCGCATCATTCGCTGCCGTCCGGATCTGATGTTTGTAAAACCGCTTGATAATTTATCCCTTTTGGATTTATCCTATGTCCATGTTCCGGATTTTCACGGGTTTGACGGCATCAACGACCGGTTTGCCGTCGGCTGCCGCGGATCATATGAACATTTATATGAACAAACTGGATGAATTTCATGATTATGTAACGGACTGGTTTAAATACCGCGGCGATGCGCTTGCCGTCAGCGCGGAAATGTTCACCAGCGGGCAGCTTCGAAACCACGGCATTCCGGTTCAGGCCATTTCCGTTCCGGTTCAACCGGGTCAGAGGCAGCAGAATCAAAAACGACATTCCAGGAGATCCGTAAGCAGGGAGACTTTCCATGCAAAACCATTCCATATTCCATTCCGACGGACTTGAATCCGACAAGATTAACCGGCTTGTCGTCCTGCCGTTTATGAAATCCGTGGAAATTGCCATAAAAAGCATCCGGGTCCGTTTTTTCAGATCACTGATCACCACCATCAGCCTGGTTCTGGCAGTGTCGTTTCTGAGCTTTACCCGCGTGGGCGCCGATGTGGCCAACGGACTGCTGTCCACCGGCGATCCCGCGCTGCGCCAGGCCCTGATTCGCTCCGGATACGATCTGCGGCCGGAGGATGTTTCCGTTGGAAACAGCCCCAAGCAGCAGTGGATCATTGTGCTCTCGCTCCTGGTCTGCGTGGTGGGATTGTCAATGCCCAGCTCATGGCCGTTACCGAACGATTCAGGGAAATCGGCACCATGAAATGTCTGGGTGCGCTGGATCGCTTTATCCTGAGGCTTTTTCTTCTTGAGGCGGGCATTCAGGGGCTGATCGGATCCGGCGCGGGGGCGATTGCCGGCGGCGTTTTTGCCCTGATTAATTTTTTCCTTCGATTCGGAACCGTATCCATCACCACCCTGTCCTGGACCCAGGCCGGGCTGTCCGTTGCCGGCGCCACGCTTATCGGATGCGTGCTGAGCCTTGTCGGCGTGATGTATCCGGCGATCGTTGCCGCCCGCATGCAGCCGGTTGAGGCCATGCGGGTTGAACAGTAACATTATCCACAGGAACTGTCATGACTGATTCCAGAAAAATTGTCCGGGTTACCCATGTGACCAAATCCTTCAAGCTGGGCAAATTGGATGTTCTGGCGCTGAAAGGGGTTGACCTTGAAATCACCGCCGGAAATTACATTTCCATCATGGGCCCGTCCGGGATCCGGGAAAAGCACCCTTTTTAACATGATCGGCGGACTGGACAAGCCCACAACCGGAAAAGTATTTATTGACGAAGTGGATATCGCCCAGCTCGATGCCTATGAACTGGCCTGGCTGAGATGCCGGAAAATCGGCTATATCTTTCAAACCTTCAACATCATTCAGGTCATGACCGCCCTTGAAAACGTCACCCTTCCCATGACTTTTGCCGGCATGGCCGATGATGCGGCCGCGGAAAAAGGCATCAAGCTGCTGGAGATGGTGGGTCTGGGGGATCGCTTTCAGCACAAGCCCTTTGAACTGTCCGGAGGGCAGCAGCAGCGGGTGGCCATTGCGCGCGCCCTGGCCAATGACCCGGCCATCATTCTGGCGGATGAGCCGACGGGAAACCTGGATCTGAATACGGGTGAGGAAATCATTTACCTTCTGAAGCAGCTCAGCCGCGAGCGGGGCGTCACCATCATCTCGGCAACCCATGACATCAAGATGCTGAATGTATCGGATCAGGTCGTCTGGATTCGGGATGGCCGGATCGACAAAATTGAAAACCGGGATGAGCTGTCCATTTCGATCGGCCAGATCGGCACCAAACCCGGACATGACACATTGAGCGAATGTTGACCGTATGAAACACTTTCCCCAAACAATCCGGCGTTTTTGCGCTGCGTCGAAATCCTGAAAGATCCGCTCGAGGTTATGTTCCGGCGATGCATCGCCATCCGGCTTTCGGCTATTGTCCAAGCAGCTGACGCTGATGACGGGAATTGCGCTGATATGGCTGTCCAGTGCCGGAGCCGGCGATTTTGAAAGGGACATCCGGGCCTTGTCCGCATTCGAAGACAGAAGCACGGGAACTTCAGGCTGCCGGTCCGCCGCCGAATACATCCAGGAGCAGTTTCAGGAAGCGGGCTTTTCCGAGGTTGGCGTGCACCGGTATTCACTTCCGATCCTGCAGCAGGGAAAAAGCCAAATGGCGGTTCCCGATCGCGGCATGACGCTTTCCCTTCACCCGCTTCTGGGAAATGCCATTTCCCCCCAGGCCATCGATCCCCAGGGGCTGAAAGGGCCGCTCATCTATGCAGGCGCCGGCGACTTTGACCGAATTTAACGGCAAATCCATTGAAGGCGCCATTTTACTGATGGAGCTGGATTCCGGAGAAAACTGGATTCAGGCAGCCTCGCTTGGCGCCAAAGCATTGATTTATGTGGACAGGGGCCAGTCTTCAAGGGCATTGTTCGAGGACAAGCTCGAGCTTACGCCCATTCAGTTTCCCCGTTTCTGGATTTCCCTGGAGGATGCCCGCAAGTATTTCGGGGAGTTTGAAACCGCTTCAAACGGCCTGGTATTGCCCGAAATCCAGTTGAATTCCGAAGTCAGCTGGAAAGAAGTTTTCAGCGAGAATATCTACTGCCTGATCCCCGGCCGGAATGCCAATCTTCAGGAAGAATTGATGATGATCGAGGCATTTTACGACAGCACCGCCTATGTTCCGGGACTGTCTCCGGGCGCGGACGAGGCCGTCAGCATCGCCACCCTGCTTGAACTTGCCCGCAAGTTCAAGAAAACACCGCCGGAGCGCTCGGTTCTGCTGGTTGCCACCAGCGGCCATGCCCAGAGCCTGGCCGGCCTCAGGGATCTGATCTGGAGCCTCCGGGCTTCTCCCAAAGACCTTCGCAAGCAAAAGAAGCATCTTCGGGATCTGGTCAAAGATACGCGAAAAGTTCTGAATGCGCTGGATCCGAAAATGCGGGAAGGCATCGGCCGAAAATACAGAGCCGGATGCTGAAGATTCGCCCCTGGAAACACTGGTCAAAAATGCCATCAGCGATGAAATCAAGACCCGGGTCGATGAAATATCCCGGGAATTGATGCGGCTGCGGCTTGAGCAGCCGGATCAGCTGAAAACATCGGCAGTAAAAAATTCAGGAAGCTTGCCAAAGACAGGCTTATGCTTCGGCAACTCGGCTGGAAACCCTCTTTCAAGGGACTTCCTCCGGAAGAGCAGGCTACCCTGGATCAGCTCATGCCTTCCGTCATCCGTGCACCAGAAAGCCATTCTTCGGGATGCCTCCAGTCAGACCAAGCTTCTCGACAATGCCCTCGACTTCAGATCCCTGATAAAAAGCCGGGAGCTGATGGTGGCGATTTCGCTGCATCTGTCCAGCCACGGCGATGGATTCGGGGCTTTCAGCAAGGGCTGGCTTTATCCCTTAAAGCCCAGCGCAAACCGTTCCTCTGCCTATACACTGCCCTGGATGACGCCATGAGCCAGGCCACGCTTTCTGAAGAATCGGCCCAAAAATCTTCCTTATCCCTCTTCAGGGACACGCTAAGACCCAGCAAACTCAGAACCTGGCAGAGTTATTTCGCGGATCGGCCTTTTTTAGGCGGCGAAGTCAGCGCGCTTGCCGGTTACATCGGCGCCAGCCTGGCCACCGTCCATGACGCCCGGAATCTCTGGGGAACGCCTTATGATGTTCCGGACGCCATCGACTGGTCTTATGCCACGGAACAAAGCCGTCAGGTATGCAGCCTGATCAGCCGTGTTGCATCCGCCCCAGAACTTTACAATGAAAACCTGCCGCAAAACGGATTTTCAACGGTCAGCGGCCGCGCCAGCTTTATCCGCCATGGCGAGCTGTTTGCCGACCAGCCGGCGCCGGGTACCGTCATTCTCGCCTACCAGGGAAACGCAAGGTATTATGCAATGGTCGACGATCTGGGAACGTTTCAGATCAAGGGGGTTGCCGACAAAAGACATGTTCTGGACAAAGTGATCATCGAAGGTTACCGGTTTGACCCTGAAACCGGAAATGTCCTGTGGGCCATTGACAAGGAGCAGACCGGAAAAGAGGCCTACCGCCTGAAAATGCAGCGCACCGCCATGCAGACCGATCTGATCATGTTTGCCTGCAAAGGCACCACCCTGTTCAATTTGATGGAGCCGCGCAGCTTCAGGTACATGACAAAGATCAACCTGATAGACGGCCGGCGCGAGGCCGCTCCCCTCAAATACTGGTACAGCCGGATCGATACCCGGTCTTCGGTGCTGACTATCCATTTATCTGGAATCCGAAACCCGCCTGAAACTGACGCTCTCGGATTCGGTGCTTCACAAAAAACTGATTCTGACCCACGCAGACCCCGAACATCCCGAAGGAACGGGATATCGGATCGATGACTGGCCGATCCTTCACCGAACCGAATACCTGGCGGCCAGGGACATGTGGGCGCTTTTAAACCCGCGGATCACCAACCTTGAAAAACACGGCATTTTCAACGAACAGATCCGAAGACTTCAGCAGGAAGGACAATCCGCACTGAAAACAGCCGAACAAGCGCTGGCCGAAAGAAAATACGACCAGTTCATTGAAGCCGTCATCGGCTTCCTGGGCGCTTGCCAGCCGGGTCTATGACGATGTCGAGCAGACGCAGAAAGACGTGCTTTTCGGGGTCCTGTTCTATATCGCCTTGTTTGTTCCGTTTGCCTTCTGCATGGAGCGGCTCCTGTTCTCATTATTCCAACATCTACAAGCGGATCATTGCCTTCAGCGTCATTCTGGTTCTGGTGATTGCGATCATCTACCAGGTCCACCCGGCCTTTCAACTGGCGTACAGTCCGCTTGTCGTGATCCTGGCCTTTTTCATCATCGGCCTGTCCTTCATGGTGACGCTGATCATTTTTCTGCGGTTCGAAGCAGAAATGAACCGGCTTCAGAACCGGGCAAGACCCGCATGCAACCGGGGATATCTCCCGGTGGAAAGCCTTTACGGCCTCTTTTTTCCTGGGAGTCAGCAACCTTCGGCGCCGCAGGATTCGAACGGCCCTGACCTGCGCAACGCTGATCATCCTGACCTTTACCATCATGAGCTTCACATCGGTCAAGAGCATGCGCCTTCATTCCAGAATTCAATATCAGGCCCATGCGCCTTATTCCGGTTTCATGCTGAAAAATGTGAACTGGCAGGACATTCCCCAGGAAGCGCTCCCGGTTCTGACCCATGCCTTTGATGCTTCCGGTATCATTGCGCCCCGGGTCTGGCTGGAAGATGAAGACCGGACCCGATCCGATGAAGTCCCCATCCGATATGACGGCCGCGGATTTGAAGCCCAGGGCATGATCGGACTTTCCGCCGATGAACCCGGCGTGACGGGACTTGATCAAATTCTGGTTGGCGGCAGGTGGTTCAAGCCCGAAGAGCGAGACGTGGTCCTGATTTCCGATCGCATGGCGCGGGAGCTGGGGATTTCCTTTGAATCAGCCTGAATCCGCGGTCATTCAAATCTGGGGGGTTCCGTTTCAGGTGACCGGCATATTTTCCGGAAAACAGCTTCAGGACCGGCCCGATCTGGACGGCGAACCCCTGACACCGGCCATTTTTCCCCGTGAAGCCTCTCAGGAAATGACCGAGGTTGAGATGGATGCCATGGAATCCGGGGATGATGTCCGGTCTTATCAAAGCAGGTACCAGCATATTTCCGGAGATCTGACGCTGATTGTTCCCTCCCAGACCCTGCTGTCTTTCGGCGGCAAGCTCAAAGGCATTGCGGTCCGGCATACAGGAGACAACGGACGCCCGAAAAGCCGCTCAGCACCTGGTCGACCGGTTCGGACTGGTGCTTTTCAGCGGCGAGCCGGATGGCGTTCATGCTGTATAATGCCAGCGACGCCTTAAGCTACAGCGGCGTGCCCAATATCCTGATTCCGATCATCATCTCCATCTGCATCGTGCTGAACACCATGATCGGCAGCGTCTATGAACGAAAGCGTGAAATCGCCATCTATACCTCGGTGGGACTTGCCCCGTCCCATGTCAGCTTTCTTTTTATCGCGGAAGCCATGGCGTTCGCCGTTCTGAGCGTGGTCATGGGGTATCTTCTGGCCCAGACCAGCGCCAGTCTTTTTGCCGGAACGTCGCTGTGGTCGGGAATCACCGTCAACTACTCCTCGCTTTCCGGCGTGGCCGCCATGATACTGGTCATCCTGGTGGTGCTGATATCGGCCATTTACCCCTCAAGGGTCGCCGCGGAAATCGCCATCCCCGATGTCAACCGGTCCTGGACCCTTCCCGCATCCAAAGGCAATCTTACTTGAAATCACGCTTCCGTTTCTGATGAAATACCGGGAGCACCGCAGCATCACCGGTTTTTTATACGACTACTTCAAAAGCTACCAGGATGTCTCCCACGGACTTTTTTCCACCGGCGAAATCACCTTCAGCCAGGTTTGCCCGGTGCCGCCGGTTTCAGGAAGCACCGACTGCCTGTGAAGGGGAAAGCTGCTGCAAGGATGCCTGTATTGAAATCAACGCCCATGTCTGGCTGGCGCCGTTTGATTTCGGCATCATGCAGCAGGTAATCCTGCGGTTTTGCCAGTCCAAGGAGGAGCCGGGTTTTCTGGAAGTCAACGTTCTGCTGGAACGCAGTCCGGCGAGTCGAATGCATGGAGACGAATCAACAAGGCATTTCTGCATGCCATCCGCAGGCAGCTTCTGATGTGGCGGTCACTGGACCCGGCCGCCCATGACCACTACGAAAAACTGCTGGCGGATGACCCTTGGGGAAATCAGGCCGTAGTTTTCTAAGAGATGTCCGGTGTTTCTGCAAACCAATGGATGACCTGAGAGGTCGGCTTACACTTCCAGGAAAAACGGCAGGATTATCGGATGCCGGTGGATGGTGAAATCAAAATATTTCCTGAGGGCCGTCTGCATTCGCGTTCGAATCAGGTCCACCCTGCCCGGTGTTCCGAGCGGGATGTCCTCGACAACCTCCAGAATCACACATTCGGCATCTTCCAGAAGATGGCCCGTTTCGGTTTCAAACACAAACCCTCTGGAGAAGACTTCAGGGCCGTAGATCACGATGCCGGTTTCCTCGTCAAAAGCCATCGTGACCCCGACAATGCCGTCTTCGGACAGCACCCGTCTTTCTTTCAGAACGCTTTTGCCGACATCCCCGATCCCTTTCCCGTCGATCAGCGTCCTGCCGGTATCGACGCGTTCCAGCAGTCGGGCGCCATCATCGAATTCAATGGTCTGGCCGTTTTCAACCAGAAAGATATTCTCCCTTGCGATCCCCAGCTCCATGGCAAGGCGCGCATGCAGCACAAGATGCCGGTATTCCCCGTGAATGGGCACAAAATACCTGGGCCGGGTCAACTGGATCATCAGTTTCAGCTCTTCCTGAAACGCATGGCCGGACACATGAATGTTGGAAATTTTCTCATAAATGACATCGGCGCCTTTTCGAAACAGGTTGTTGATGATCTTGGCAATGGCGCGTTCATTTCCGGGAATGAATTTTGAGGAGAGGATAACCGTATCGTCCTGCTTGATCTTGATTTTTTTATGAATGCCGCTGGCCATTCTGGCCAGGGCGGACATGGGCTCTCCCTGACTGCCGGTGGTGACGATGACAATTTCATGATCCGGAAAGTTATTGATCTGGTTGATATAAATTTCCATGTCCTGCGGGATGGTGAGGTATCCCAGGTTCTTGGCGATGTGGACACTGATTTCGATGCTTTTTCCGTTAAACGCGATTTTCCGGCCTCTGGATGCCGCAATGTCAACAATCTGCTGAATCCGCACGATGCTGGATGCAAACAAGGCGATGATGATCCGCCCCCTGCTCTGCTGAGCAATGCTTGCCAGGTTGTCTCCGATCTCCCTGTCAGATGCCGTATACCCTTTTTTTTCTACATTGGTGGAATCGGAAAGCAGGGCCAGAACCCCTTCATCGCCGCACAGCGCAAACCGCGCCACATCGGTGTTCATGCCGGGAATCGCGGAATTGCTGATCTTGAAGTCCCCGGTATGAACGACCAGCCCGACAGGCGTGTAAATGGCCAGTCCGACGCAATCCACAACGCTGTGACTGACACGGATGAATTCTATTTCAAAAACGCCAAGCCTGATCTTATCGCCGGGAATAACGCTGTGAAGGGTCGAGTAGTGGAGGATGCCGAACTCTTCGAGCCTGTGACGGACCATGCCGAGCGTGAACGGTGTGCCGAACACCGGCACATTGATCTCCTTCAAAAGGTAGGAAAGCGCACCGATGTGATCTTCATGCCCATGGGTCAATACGATTCCGTTCAGTCTGGATCGATTCTGTCTCAGATAGTCCATGTCGGGAATCACAAAGTCCACACCGAGCATGTGATCTTCGGGAAACATCAACCCGGCGTCCACGACAAAGAGGGAATCATCGCATTCAAAGGCCATCATGTTAAGACCGATCTCTCCCAGTCCGCCAAGAGGGATGATTTTCAAGCTCATGCTCCGGCCTTTCCTTTTTCGAAATTTTCCACAATAACCTCCCGGACCCGTTCCAGCAGATCGTCCTTGGTTGCCCTGGAATAATCCTTGGTTTCAATGGGTTCCAGGATTTCCACCGTCACGTTTCCGGGCCGGATCATGAGCCCGTTTTTGGACATGATCCGCCAGGTGCCGTGAATAACCACCGGAACGATCGGAACACCGGATTCCACCGCCAGGACAAAACCGCCTTTCTTAAACGCCTTGACGGATTGATCCCGGCTGCGCGTCCCTTCCGGAAAGATAAGAACCGATCTGCCGTTTCGAATGATCTGCGCAGCCCGTGCCAGACTTTCAAAGGCGGATTTGCGGTTGGAACGATCAATGCTGATATACCCGGCCCGTTTCATGGCAAAGCCGAAAAGCGGAATGCGAAACAGTTCCGCCTTGGCCAGCCACCTGAACTGCACCTTCAAATGCGCCAGAAGCACCGGAATATCACAATTGCTCATGTGATTGGGCATGAAAATATAGGGCTTATCGGGATCGATGTTGGAATAGCCCTTAACCGTAACATGGATTCGGCTGGCTGAAAGAATGGATTGGCCCCAGGCTCTGGCAACGATATGGGCAAGATTCCCTTTTTTGTCAAAAAAAGAAACCACAATGGCCGCGGTACCGAAAATAATGACCACTAAAACCACCCACAGGATGATCAACGCCGAACAGAGATAATAAAACAGATCGGAAACTTTCATGAATTTCTTTTACATAAACGGATTGTTTGCTTTGCCGTCTCGTTCGCATTGACGGTGGCCAGGAAAAAAGATACGGCTTTCAAATTGCGATTTCCAGTTGACTGCCGATGTCATCAACGGTCTGAATCAGCCAGTTGCGCTGTTCAGGTGATGCATAACCCATGCAGTCGCACCGGACTCGGTTCAGGGACCGCACCAGCAGTTCACACGACAGGGCTGTCTGGCTGAGTTCCAGGGCAAAATAAAACGGCTGGCAGCCCGCATGGTCGGCCTGAATTCCATCCAGCAGGTCCCGGGGCAGGATCAGCCAGTAAATCTCAGGGATGCCCGACTGCCGGAGATTCATATCCAGATATGCCTTTATCCGGAAATAATCATCCGGTCTCAACTGATCAATAACATATTGTTTCATGGGCCAAAAACTATCACAAATTCAACTGCCGCGCAAGGGATGCACCGGGTCATTTTGTCAAACATCCTTGACCTTGGAGCCGTGATTGTACTATTTAAGCAAAATGCCTGCAACCCCGTCTTCCTTATATGCAACAAGAACCGGCCCGATTGTCCGGCAGGTTATTTCGCCGATTTCAGCAAAAGCCTGGCTGGTCATCCTGACCGGGCTGGGACTGCGGCTATGGGGTTGCTTTCACACCGTCATCGTCAATCCGGATGGTGCGCTGTATATTCATCAGGCCATGGCGCTGTACTATAAAAACTGGAACAGCCTGAAAGCCTGCGGATTGACTTCGTTGTCATCCTATCCGGTGCTCATTGCCGGAGGGTATTATCTGATTCACGACTGGGTCCTGTCGGCACGCCTGATCTCCCTTATTTTCAGCACGGCACTTCTTGTTCCCCTTTATCTGATGATCAAAGAATGGGTCAGGCAAGACTGCGCAATTCTAACCCTTTTGGTATTTGCGGTCACCCCGGTTCTGGTCAGCAGCAGCGCTGAACTGGTCAGGGATCCGATATGCTGGTTTTTTCTGTGCACCGGCGTCTTTGCCATAATCCGCAGGGAATCCACGCATTCCCGATGGCTTCTTCTGGTTTCATCCCTCTGCTTTCTGGCAGCGATCTGGGCCAGAATTGATGCCGTATTGTTTCTGGGGGTTACCCTGGGGTATCTTCTGCTCGAAAAAAAGAACCCGAAATCCCTCAATATCCTGATTTTTCTCTCTCCGCTCATTGCGATCGGATTTATTTCAGCTGCGGGGCTGATGCTCTCCGGCCTGTCCGTTATCAGTCTGCATCGGGGCCATGAAATCATCGGAAAATTCATCGAGCCGATCCGCCAGTATCAAAGACTGGCTGAAAGCTTAAGAAGTCTTGTCTGGTCCAGCCCGAATCTATACGTGGAATATTTCCTTCCCGAAGCCCGGAACCAGATCTGGCTGATCGCTTTCGGAACAGTATTAAATCGTTTTCTGGAAGCATTCTTCTACCCGTTTGTCGTATTTTATTTTATCGGCCTTCGGGGAATTCACGAAAAAATCCGATCGGACACAAGATTGTTATATCCGGTGTTCCTGACTATCACGGGTCTGGCCCTGCTTTATGTGCACACCCTTCAGACCTGGATGCTGTATTACCGGTTTTTTGCAATCGTGATGATTCCGGGCGCCGTTTTCTGCGCCTTCGGGCTGGAAAAACTTCTGGAGGTACTCCCAAAACGGCTGCATGCTCAGCCGGCGACTGTTTTTTGGGTGATTTTTCTGTTGATTATCGGCGTCAGTCTTCCCAAAAACCTCAAATCGGCGGACCCGGACAATTCGGTATTTATCCAGATTGGTGAGACCGTTTTTCAGAATGCACCTGAATCAACCGGCATCAGGATCGCAACATCCCGCCACACGCAGATATGGATCTCTTTTTATGCCAATCTCCATCATCACGAAACACCGCCCTGTCCGAACGATCCAGACAACTTCCTGGAATCCTTTCCCGATGATCCGGAACAGTTCTTAGACCATCTCCGGCAAAACAGACAGGATTTTGTGCTGTGGGAGGAAAAACACTGGCCTTTTCACAATTTCACCTTGTCGGCGCCCGTTGACATTAAAACATACAAGGAACTGGGCCGGTGGGATCACCCGGATACGGGGAAAATGATCCTTTATTCGGTCAGCCTTGAAACGGATGACAAATAAGAGATGACGGAGAACAGTAAAAAGAGCCGCAACCCATCGCCCGCCGTCCGTCGTTCGTCCATCGCCGTGGTGATTCCCCGGTACGGCCGTATCGGCGGCGCCGAGAACATGGCGTTTCAGCTCTGTGAGCGCCTGGCCGCAATGCCGGAATTTGATATGCATGTTTTTGCCCGAAAATGGGATTTCGGCCCTTCCCTGGTTACGTTTCATAAAGTGCCCATGATTCACTTTCCCAGGTGGCTTCAGCCCATCAGTTTCGCCGGGTTTGCCCAGCGGAGAATTTCCAGCATGGCGTTTGATCTGGTCCACAGCCATGAACGTATTTTTCGCATGGATCTGATGACGTTTCACGGCATACCGCATGAGACCTGGATTCATGATATGCGCCGGAAATCCCTGAGCGGTTTTGACCGGGCCACCTGCTGGGCGGAAAAAAAAGGGATTGAAAACCCGGCACTGAAAATGATTCTGCCGGTTTCAACCCTGGTAAAAAAAGAGCTGTCCAAACACTATGCCATTTCCGAAGATCGTGTTTCCGTTGTCCATCCGGGGGTGTCGATCGAACGGTTTTCGGGCCTGAATGCCCAATCCTGCCGCGAGCGGATCCGCGCCCGCCACGGGTTATCCGCAACAGATGTGGTCATTTGTTTTGTGGGAATGAATTTTGAAATCAAGCGGCTGGATCTGACGATTCAGGCAATTGCCGGCATGCGGCAAGATGGCGTTTCCGCTCCCCTGCCAAGGCTTCTGGTCGTTGGAAAAGGAAACTCGGGGCCGTACTCAAAAATGGCCGGAGATCTTGGTATCAGCGATCTGGTTGTCTTTGCCGGCATAACCGATGACGTAGAAGCCTATTACCTGGCAAGCGATGTGTTTGTGATGCCCTCACACATGGACACTTTCGGGCTTGTGGTTCTGGAGGCCATGGCAGCGGGGCTTCCGGTCGTGATCAGCGCTACCGTGGGCGCAGCCGATCTGGTGACCCATGGCGGCAACGGGTTGATTCTGCCTCAAACCCCATCGGCACGGGATATGACGGCATGCCTGATCCGCTTGATGCATCCGGAGCTTCGCCAATCCATGGGTGATGCCGCCAGACAGGTCGCCAAAAATCATGACTGGGACAAGGTTGCCGACAAAATGGCCGGCATATACCGGAACCTCATTGCAGGCAAAATCCGAAATTCGAACATCGAAATTCAAAACAAATACAAAATTCCATCTCAGAATGACCAAAACCCGCAGCTTGAATACGCACGGTTTTGAACATTATGATTTTGATCATTGTCCCGGATTTTGATATTCGAAATTCGAATTTATAATTATTGTATGTAGCTCCTTCAGACACAATGCTAACGCATCAACAGGAGAAGCCATGCCACCCTTCCCGGAAATTGATATCAGCCGGGTCCGTACCTGCTCAGCCAGGACGCGGATTTCCAAGATAAGCACGGAACTGGAAGCAGGACCCATTCGCGCCAACATGTCGATGCACGATTTTCTGGAAGCGCTGCCGAAAATACTCAAGGCAGATGCCCTGAAGGCGATTGCCCTGGCGGTGGTCAATGCAAAAAAGAAAAGCAAACCCGTCATTGCCATGATCGGCGGCCATGTCATCAAAACCGGATGCAGCCCGGTGCTTGCAGGTCTGATTGATAACGGGTATATTACCCATGTGGCCTCAAACGGCGCCGCCGCCATTCATGATACGGAGCTTGCCCGGTTTGGCCATACCTCCGAGGATGTGGCCACCCAGCTTGAAGACGGATCATTTGGCATGGCGGAAGATACGGCGGCCCTGGTCAATGAAGCTGCCAGACAGTCTGCGGCATCAACCGAAACGCCGGAGGAAGGCTTTGGAGAAGCCGTTGGAAGACTTCTCTCACAGGAAGCGCCGCCGTATCTGAACCGGGCTTTGACCTATGAATGTTTTCGGTTGAAAATCCCCTATACCCTTCACGTGGCGCTGGGAACCGATATTGTGCATCAGCATCCTTCGGCCAGCGGGGCCGCCATCGGAGAAGCGTCTTTACGGGATTTCCGAATTTTTGCGGCATCGGTTTCCCGGCTGGGAGAAGGGGGCGTCGTGCTCAATTTCGGCAGCGCGGTCCTGATGCCGGAGGTTTTTTTAAAAGCCCTGGCCGTTGCCCGCAACCTGGGGTTTTCCGTTACCCATTTTACAACCGCCAATTTTGACATGATCCAGCATTACCGGCCGACCGTAAATGTGGTTCAGCGTCCCGTATTGCCTGGGGGCAAGGGATATGCTATTACGGGTCATCATGAGATCATGATTCCGCTTCTGGCTGCAGCGATTTATGAAACTGCCTTGAAAGCGTGATCCACGTTCTCGTAAAAGAATGACGGTTGGGTGAAGGAAAAAGATGGACACAATTGTTTTTGGATCAAATATCCGAGCATATAGACAGTTTTCAGGCCCTGAAGCTCATGGCGCCGGAGATTCTCCGTTCGGCACAGGATGCTGACCGCAACAATCGAATCCGGCAATAAAATACTCATCTGCGGAAATGGCGGCTCCGCGGCAGACGCCCAGCATTTTGCGGCGGAGCTTGTGGGCCGGTTTGAAACGGAACGGACGTCTTACCCCGCCATTGCCCTAACCACGGATTCATCCGCTTTAACGGCAATCGGCAATGACTACGGATTCGATCGGGTGTTTTCCCGGCAGGTCGAGGGGCTGGGCCGGAAAGGGGATATGCTGATCGCTATTTCCACTTCCGGCAATTCCCCCAATATATTCGAAGCGGTTCGAAAAGCCGCTTCTATGGGAATGCAGACCATCGGACTTCTGGGAAGAGACGGCGGTGGCATCAAAAGTGAAGTCGGCTGCCCGGTGATTGTTCCGCATGCCCGTACCGCCAGAATCCAGGAAGCCCACGGCTTCATCCTGCATTTCTGGGCATCCTGCGTGGATGAAGCCGTAAAGGAACCGGATTCATGAATTTGTCCGCCTTAAGCCAAAAACGAATCCTGGTTGTCGGCGATATCATGCTGGATCGGTATCTCTGGGGTGATGTCAAGCGGATATCGCCCGAAGCGCCGGTGCCTGTTGTCCGGGTCCGCCAGCAATCCGAGGTTCCGGGAGGCGCCGGAAATGTTGCGGCAAACCTGGCCGGCCTGCAATGCCCGGTTTCTATCCTGGGTGTATGCGGAAACGATGACGCCGGAAGCCGTTTAAAAAAAATTCTTCTGGAAAAAGGCATCGATCCATTGCTTCAGGAAAGCATAACGCGGCCGACCATTACCAAGACTCGCGTTATGGCCAGAGGCCAGCAGCTTCTTCGCCTGGATGAGGAAGAGCCCCGGATTTTAAGTCCTGAGCTGGAAGAAAAATTCATCGCCTGCTTTGAACAGAAAGCCCCTGCCTGTGATGTCGTCGTCTTGTCCGATTACGGAAAAGGCATTTTTCAGACGCCGGGTCTTTGCCAGCAACTCATCGGGAATTGCAGGGCCCGCAGCATCCCTGTTCTGGTGGACCCCAAAGGCGCGGACTGGACTCGTTACCAGGGCGCTACCTGCGTCACCCCCAATACCGCCGAACTGGCGCTGGTCACGGGCGGCGCTTCCGAAGAAAGCGAGCCGCAGTTGCATCAGAGCGCTTTGACCATCCGCGGCCGATACGGACTGGAATGGCTTCTGGTAACGCGGGGCTCCAGGGGAATGGTTCTTTGCGGCAATGCCGCCTCTTCCCTGATTATCCCGGCAAGAGCCAGGGAAGTATTCGATGTATCCGGCGCCGGAGACACGGTCATTGCCACGCTGGCAGCCGGCCTTGCTTTGAAGCTTTCCTTTGCCGAGGCAGCACAACTTGCGAACCTGGCAGCTGGAATCGTGGTGGGAAAACTGGGAACCCAACCGATTACCCGCCCCGAGCTGTCGGCTGCCGTAGACCTGAATGACATGCAGCATCAGAGCACCGGCGCATCCAAAATCGCTACATTGGAGTCCGCCCGGATTCTGGTCAAGTCCTGGCAGAGCTCCGACCAAAAAGTGGTATTTACCAATGGATGCTATGACCTGCTGCATCCGGGCCATATTCATCTTCTGCATCAGTCCAGGGCTCTGGGAGATCGCCTGATTGTCGGACTCAATACGGACGCATCGGTCAGGCGCCTGAAAGGCAATACCCGCCCCATCCTGGCGGAAAGGGACCGGGCTGCCATCATCAGCGCACTTGGCTGTGTGGATATGGTAGTCCTGTTTGATGAAGACACGCCGCTTGAACTCATCCGGGCCATAAAACCCGATATTCTGGTCAAGGGCGAGGATTACCGCCTGGATCAGGTGGTGGGAAGGGATGTTGTTGAATCCTATGGCGGCAGGGTCTGCCGCGTTCCCCTGCTTGAGGGCTACAGCACCACGCAGATCGCTGAAAAAATCGCATCCACGCGAGCAGAATTTCACTCGAAAATAAATTAGATAAATAAAAAGTTCCCCACATCCTAACCCATAAACTGACAGGAGATAGATATGGCGATTCACCCGGAACTTTTAAAAATTCTGGCCTGCCCCAAATGCAAGGGGGACATTTATCTGAACCAGGCCGGCGATGGGCTGGTCTGCGACCAGTGCAAACTCATTTATGAGATTCGCGATGATATTCCCATCATGCTGATTGAAGAAGCCAAGCCGCTTGTCTGATTTCCATGAGCCATCCCCAGCCCCCCAAACCCGCCAAACTGGTCATCGGACTCTTTACCCGAATGCCGGAACGGATGACTGCCGTGGCGGCAAAGCTTGGGGAAAGTTTCGGGCCGATTGACATGGTCAGTCCGCTTTTTCCCTTTGACTTTACAACATATTATGAAAAAGAAATGGGCTCCGGGCTGCTTCGGAGAATTTTTGTCTTTAAACCCCTGATCCAGCAGGACGATCTGGCTGACATCAAAGTGAGAACCAATGCCATTGAAACACTGTATAGCACGGATGGCATGCGGCAGATCAACATCGACCCCGGATACCTTTTGATGGAACGGGTGGTGCTGGCGACCGGAAAGAATTTTGCGCACAGGATCTATATCGGCAAGTGCATTTACGCCGACCTGACGCTCATATATCAGAAGAACGGCTACCAACCCCTTCCCTGGACGTACCCGGATTATGCCCAGGATACCATCCGGAATTTTTTCGCCCTTGTCCGGAATAAATATATGGAAGATTTAAAGGAAGGCCTTCGATGATTCTTAGCATGACCGCTTTTTCCACTGCGAAACTGGTCCTGCCCGCCATCTCCGTCAACTGTGAAATCCGCGCCTGCAACAGCAAAGCACTGGACATTTCGCTTCGCATCACCTCCGGGTATGCCGCTCTCGAGGAAAAAATCAAATCCCTGATTTCTGAAACGATCAGCCGGGGGCGCCTGGATATCGTGATTCAGATATTGGAAGCCGCTGAAACACCCGCTGCCTTTGAAATTGACGAACCGCGTGCATTGGCTTATTATCAGGTCCTGACCGAGATCAAAAAGCGGTTCTCGCTGAAGTCTCCCGTATCCCTGCAGATGATGGCAACTGCAGGAATCATCAAGCCTTGCGAATCTGAAAAAGACATGGATGCTGCCTGGGCTGCCGTCATGCCGTGCACCCGGACGGCAGTCTGTGAACTGGTGGCCATGCGACGGCAGGAAGGGGAGTATCTGGCCGGAGACATTCGCATCCGGCTTGCATCAATTGAAAACCATCTGGCCAAAATCGAAACGGACTCCGAAGGCCTGGTGGCCTATTACCAGGAGCGGCTGATTCGCCGCATTCAAAAAATCACCCAGGGAGTTGTTGATATCGATCCGGGACGAATGGCTCAGGAGGCGGCATTTCTGGCGGATCGCAGCGACATCTCCGAAGAAATCGTCAGAGCCAGAAGCCATATTCTTCAGTTCCGTCAGTTCATGGATGCGCCGGAGGCGGCAGGCAGGAAATTGAATTTCCTGCTTCAGGAAATGAACCGGGAATTCAACACCATGGGATCAAAAACCGAAAGCGCTTCGGTATCCTACAGCGTTGTCGAGGTAAAGACCGAACTTGAAAAAATTCGTGAACAGGTTCAAAATATCGAGTAAGGAGGCAGCTTGGAACCCCATCTCACCAATAACATTCCCAAAATCAATCACCTCATGCTGAACATCGGATTTGGAAACGTCGTGGCGGCAAATCGGGTCGTTGCCATTGTATCCCCCAACTCAGCCCCGGTCAAACGCCTGAAAGACGAAGCCCGGGACGAAAAACGGCTGATCGATGTCACGCATGGCCGAAAAACCCGATCGGTTTTGATTACGGACAGTAACCACGTTATTCTTTCCGCCATTCAAACCGAAACCATTTCCCAGCGGCTGTCGACATTAAAAGATGGAAATAACGGACAATGACCCCACCTGGCGCGATTCCGGAAAACTGCCCATCCGGCACAAAGGGCTGTTTGTTTATCCTTTCCGCACCGTCCGGCACCGGAAAAACCACGCTCTGTCAGGCGATCCAGCGGCATTTTCCGGACATGCTGTATTCCGTCTCCCATACCACCCGGACGCCAAGACATGGCGAAACCCCGGGAATCGATTATCATTTTATTACCAAAGACGAATTTCTGTATCGGATCGAATCCGGCGAATGGGCGGAATGGGCCCAGGTTCACGGGAATTATTACGGCACATCGGCGAACTTTCTGAATCAGGGACTTGAGGCTGGAAAGGATATTCTGCTGGACATTGATGTTCAGGGAATGCTAAAAATACTGCAACGCTATCCTTCCAGCGTTACTATCTTTATCCGGCCGCCGTCTTTGAAAACCCTCAGAGATCGTCTGGAATCAAGAGGCACTGACAAACCGGATATCATCGAAACCCGATTGAAAAACGCGAAAAAAGAAATGGCCGAAGCCCATCGGTACCGCCATATCGTCGTGAACGACACGCTGGAAACCGCTACCAGGGAACTGATACTGCTGATCGACTCCTACCGGAAAAATCGGCACATTACCGCCTATAGCCCATTACCTATAACTTATTGCCTATTGCCCATACCACTATGAAAACCGAAATTCTATACGGCATCCATCCGGTACTGGAAGCCCTGAAAGCCGGCAGAAGAACCTGTCTGGAGATATATATCACCACGGACAGAACCCCCTATCGTCTATCGGAAGTAACCGAGGCTGCAACACTGCTGAAACTTCCGGTCAAGTCCCTGACCTCTGCCCAGCTATCCGTTCTATCAGGTACAGAGTCCCACCAGGGCATCGGCGCAAAAGTCAGTGAATACCCGCTGGTTGAGCCGGAATCGCTTACCGAGGCTTCGACTGAAAGCCAGTCTCCCTGTTTTCTGCTGCTTCTGGACGGCATCGTGGATCCGCAGAACCTGGGAGCCCTTGTTCGAACCGCCCTTTGCGCGGGAGTCGACGGTATTCTCTTTCCCAAGGACCGATCGGCTTCTCCCCTGCCGTCTGTCTCCAAGTCATCGGCAGGCGCCATGGAACATCTTAAAATGGCCATGGTCACCAACCTGTCCGCAACCATTCAGGAGCTGAAACATGCGGGATTGTGGATTGCCGGTCTGGATAAGTCAGCCGAACAGCCTATCTACGATATGGATTTGACAGGGCCCATCGCCATCGTGATCGGCGGAGAGGAAAAAGGCATTCGACCGCTTGTCAAAAAGCAGTGCGATTTTCTGATTTCGATCCCGCAGACAGCAGGCTTCAACTCTCTGAACGCATCCGTTGCCGGCGCCGTGGTCATGTATGAAGCCGTTCGGCAGCGCATGAAAACAACTGGCTGATTTTTTGTATGCCTGACTGTACTGAACTCTCACCGGCAGCCTTGCCACGCTGAATTCTTGACTTTGAACGCATTTGATACAAGGACATTTCATGGACGCATACCCCAGCATCACCCTTGACCCCAACGGCCGTTTGAACGTACCCGATCTTCCCGTCATTCCCTTTATTGAAGGCGATGGCACCGGCCCCGATATCTGGCGGGCCACCCGAAGCGTCGTGGACGCAGCCGTGAAAAAAGCCTATTCGGGAAATAAAAAGATACAGTGGCTGGAAATCCTTGCCGGAGAAAAAGCGTTTCACCGGACCGGAGAATGGCTTCCTGCACAGACCCTTGAGGCTATCAAGCGCCATGTCGTGGCCATCAAGGGACCGCTCACCACACCGGTCGGAAAAGGCATCCGAAGCGTGAATGTCACCCTTCGCCAGAAACTGGATCTTTTCGCCTGCATCCGGCCCGTCTGCTATGTTAAAGGCGTTCCCAGTCCCATGAAGCATCCGGAAAAAGTCGACATGGTGATTTTCCGGGAAAATACAGAAGACGTTTACGCAGGCATTGAATGGCCGTCCGGAAGCGACGACGCTGAAAAGGTGATCCGTTTTCTGAAAGAGACCATGGGCGTTCAGATCCCCGATCACGCCGGGATCGGCATCAAGCCCATGAGCCCGGCAAACAGCAAGCGCCTGGTTGCAAGCGCCATCACCCACGCTATTGAAAACAAGCTGCCATCGGTTACCCTGATGCACAAGGGCAACATCATGAAATTCACCGAAGGCGCCTTCTGCCAGTGGGGATACGAAATTGCCAGGGAGAAATTCGCGGATCAGACGATCACGGAAAAAGCGCTTTTTGAAACCCATGGCGGGGTCCGGCCCGAAGGGAAAATCGTGATCAAGGACCGCATCGCGGACATGCTGTTCCAGCAGGTTCTCTTGCGGCCGGATGAATTTCACGTTATCGCCACCCCCAACCTGAACGGGGATTACCTTTCCGATGCCCTGGCGGCCCAGACCGGAGGCCTTGGCATGGCGCCCGGCGCCAATATCGGAGACAGGTGCGCGGTATTTGAAGCCACGCATGGCACAGCCCCCAAATATGCGGGACTGGACAAGGTCAATCCCGGCTCCCTGATTCTGTCCGCAGCCATGATGCTGGAGCATATGACGTGGAAAGAAGCGGCCTGCCGGATTCGAACCGCTCTCCAGGCTACGGTGCAGGCAGGCACCGTCACCTATGATCTGGCCCGCCAGATTCCCGGCGCTGTCGAAGTCTCCTGTTCCGGTTTTGCCGAAGCCATGATACGAAAAATGGAGGAGTGAGCCCTGTTTCGGATCATCAAAGCCTTTGCAGAAGCCGTGTTTCCCAGCCGGTGTCTGAACTGCGGGGTCTTTATACGTCCGCATCGGTTTATTGAAACATTCGGCGCAACCCTTGAATTAACCTTCAGGCAGGCCATGAACCGCTTCCTGTGTTCGACCTGTTTAATGGATTTTCAGCCTGCCCGATCTCCTTTATGCTGCCAGTGCGGCGCCGTCTTTGACGCATTTGAAGGAGAGGACCATCTCTGTGAAAACTGCATTCGCACCCCCAGGCATTTTCATCAGGCCCGCGCTGCCGGGATCTATGCCGGGGCATTACGGCGGTTGATCCAGGAGTTCAAGTTTCACGGCAAAATTTATCTGGCCAGGCCTTTGGGACTGCTGATACTGCATACATTTTACGACATGTACGGACAAAACGCGGGGAATCCGATTGCTCCCGGCGCCATTATTCCGGTTCCCCTTCATGCCGGAAGGCACCGGATGCGCGGGTTTAATCAGGCATTTCTCCTGGCCGACCATTTGGCCGATTGCATACAACAGCATCCGGATCCGGCATTTTCCGCCCTGAAAACCGATCGGGACATGCTGGTAAGACACCGCCGGACAACGCCGCAGACCGGCCTGAGCAAAGACCTGCGAAAAACAAACATTGCCGATGCATTCAGGGTCAAGGCCCCGGGAAAAGCTGCCGGAAAAACCATTTTGCTCATTGATGATGTTTACACGACCGGAGCAACGGTTGATGAATGCGCCAGGATATTAATTCAGGCCGGAGCGGCCCGTGTGGATGTCCTGACGCTGGCAAGGGCATAATCACGCATGATACACCGACACGAACATAACCTTTCCTATTTAGAGTTTCCCCACCTGTCTGAATATGCGGATATCCGGCACGGGATTTTTACCCGTCAGGGCGGATTCAGCAAGGGCTGTTATCAGGGATTGAATGTCGGCATGGGAACCGGCGACAGCCTTGAGCATGTTCTTCAAAACCGCGCGGCCATCTCAGGCTGCATGGGGCATTCCGAACTGGTATTCGCCAATCAGATCCATGGGACGGGCATTATCACGCATTCCTCAGGCAAGTCCGCCGGCAATAGGGCTTTTATTGCGCAATACCGAATCCGGAGACGCCCTGATCACCGATGCTCCGGGAAAATCCCTGGTTATCCAGACGGCGGATTGTCAGGCGGTCTTGATCTATGATCCGGTTCAAAAAGCCGTGGCCAATATCCATTCCGGCTGGCGGGGCAGCATTCAGAATATTATTGGACTCACGGTCCAAGCCATGATAAAAGAATTCAAGAGTAACCCCAATAATCTGTTGACAGGCATCGGCCCTTCCCTGGGTCCATGCTGCGCGGAATTTATCCACTACCGCTCTGAAATACCAAAGGCGCTCTGGACATACAAAAACCGCACGGACTGTTTTGATTTTTGGGCCATGAGCAAAGATCAACTGACAGAGGCCGGAATTCCCGATAACCACATCGTTTCCAGCAACCTCTGCACCCGGTGCCGGACCGATCTTTTTTTCTCTTACCGGAAAGAAAAATCAACCGGCCGGTTTGCAGCGGTTATTGGCGTCATATAAAAAGCCTTCCATGCAAATCGATAACGCCACCATTTTATGGAATCAGCCCCTGGGCTCATCCTGCTACCGGATCGGAATCACCACTTCCGCCCAGTATGCCTATGCCACCCCCGGCCAGTTTGTGATGCTTCGCCTGCCGAACCAGACAGATCCCCTGCTTCGCAGGCCTTTTTCCATTCACCGGCTCATCGAGTCTGAAACCGGCATTCTCCAGGGTATTGAAATTCTGGTTAAAGTCGTCGGCAGCGTCACCCGAAGCCTTTCCTTCTGCCAGCCCGGCGATACCGTGGACATTTTAGGGCCTCTGGGGCACGGATTTTCCATCCATTCCGGCATCAGTCGCATTTTTATGGCGGCAGGCGGCATTGGCGTCGCCCCCATGCTGTTTCTGGCCTCCTGGCTTTTTAAAAAACAGTTTGACCTGTCGCGTTGCATCCTGTTTCTGGGTGGAAGGTCCAAGGCCGATATTTTATGCGAAGCGGACTTTTCCGCCCTGAATCTGCCGGTCACCATCACAACCGATGACGGCAGCCTGGGCGACCAGTGCCTGCTCACCCACCCACTGGAAATTTACGCCGGAGAACAGCGGCCCGACATTATCCTGGCCTGCGGCCCTTCGGGCATGCTGGCCTGTGTTGCCGGCATTGCCGAATCACTGAACATTCCCTGCCAGATTTCCCTGGAAACCGCCATGGCCTGCGGTATGGGCGCCTGCCTGGGCTGCGCGGTCAAAGGGAAAAGCCAGGATGCCGGACGGCTCCATGCCTGCCTGGACGGACCGGTGATGGACAGCCGTCAAATTGATTTTTTGCATTGACTTGAAAATGATCCTATGTTAGTTGCAGGAAACTTAAAACAGGAAGCCTGAACCCTTTCTGATCGAAAGGATGTTCTTTTTCATGAAACGGGAAACCAGACGGACCATCAGGGAACTGGCCTATTACAGCAGCCTTGGATTATCGGTGGCCCTGTCCATTTTTATCGGTCTGGCTGCAGGCATTTACCTGGACAGATATTTTCAGAGTTCACCCTGGCTGACCCTTGTTTGTCTTTGTCTCGGGATTGCAGCCGGTTACCGCAACATCGGCCTTGCAATTCGAAAAAGCAGAAATTTGTAATGATGCATGAACAATTATCTAAAGTATATCTGAGCCATCAATGACAGAAAACACAGAAACAACCGCGATTCAAAACAGCCTTTTGACCTTTGTCACCCGGGCCAACTGGCTGGTATTTGCAGTGGTGGTTGCCGGAGGTTTTATTTTGGCCTCACCGGACATGCTCTGGGGGATTCTTTTCGGGGGATTGATCGTCACCGTCAATTTTCATCTCCTGTCCCGGACCCTGAAGAAATCGCTTAAACCGTCCAATTTAACCTCCCACAATGTCATTCTGGCCAAATACTATGTTCGGTTCATCCTCAGCGGTTTTATTATTTTCATCCTGATATCCGGACATTATGTCCACCCCCTGGGGCTTTTTATCGGTCTTTCCGTTGTTGTTGCCAGCATCATGCTCGCCACGCTGCGTGAACTTAAAAACCTTTTTTTCAAGGAGGCAATGTAAGGTGGAACATCCCTATCTCTTTTTTGTCAAGCTTTTCGAGGCCATCGGCCTGGGACATTTTGCACATGCCTATCCCCATGTCATCTATTCATGGGTCGTCATGGCACTCCTGATCGTCTTTGGCTCGTTGGGCACAAAAAGCATCAGCATGATTCCTTCAAAGGGGCAGAATTTCTTTGAAGTCGTCATCTCCGGAATTGAAGAATTCATGGTGGATGTCACCGGAGAAGAAGGCCGCTGGTTATTGCCGCTGGCTGCCACGATTTTCATCTATATTTTCTTATCGAATCTGATTGGACTGGTGCCGGGCTTTTTCCCCCCGACCGCCAGCCTGAATACCACGCTTTCCTGCGCGCTCACGGTTGTCGTCTTTACCCATATTATCGGCATCAAATACCACGGCATCAAATATATCAAGCATTTCTGCGGTCCGGTATGGTGGATGATTCCGATCATTCTGCCCATTGAAGTCATCGGCCACCTTGCCAGAATCCTGTCCCTTTCCTTCCGTCTTTTTGGAAACATGATGGGCCATGAACTGGTTCTGGGCATCCTGTTCTTCCTTGCCGGCGCTTTTTTGCCCCGCTGCCCATCATGGCGCTGGGCATTTTTGTGTCGCTGGTTCAGGCGTTTGTTTTCTTTCTGCTTTCGATCATGTATTTCACCGGCGCCATGGAACATGCGCATTGATCTGAAGCATCAGCCGGTTTTTCGTCAAGATGTTTAAACGTCGTGCTGAACGACTACCCATAAAAGTTCACCCGGTTTGGGATCATGGAAGAAGCCCAAATGTATTCACTTTAACCAGAAGGAGAAAGAAAGTATGGAAGCACAAGCATTACAGTTTTTCATCGCATGCGTAACGGCAGCAGGTTTCGGTATTGCAGTGGCAGCCTTTGGTTGCGGTATTGCCCAGGGTCTTGGTTTGAAGGCCGCTGTTGAAGGCATTGCACGCAATCCCGAATCTTCAGGCAAAGTCACCGTTACCCTGCTGATCGGTCTGGCCATGATCGAGTCTCTTTGTATTTATGCACTCGTCATCGCGCTGATCCTCATTTATGCACATCCGCAGGCAGCAGGGATCGCCAAACTGTTCGCCAAATAATTCCTTTTAAGACCCGTTTCAAAAAAAAGGGGCGTTGTTCCGAACGGGACAACGCCCCTTTTTATTTCTGCAAGCCGCCACAAAAACGCCGTCAGGAATGCCGGCTTGTCTAAGGCGAGGCTCAGAAAAGCGCTTCTCAGTCAGCTGAAAATTATTCGAGCTTCCAGTATTCCAGAAGGTTCCGGAACGGCTCCGACGAAATCGTGCCCGGATCGGTAAAAGGGAAATTGTATGTAAGCAGCAGACAGTAGACAAGGGCGACAAACGCCCCGAACATCCCGATCATAAAGGCATGGTGTTTGAAACACGGGATATCGAAGAAGCAAAGATAAATCAGATACAGTAGGGTTCCGCCAACAAGTGTAATCCACATGGAGGGGGTAAGATTCGGCCTGCCGCCGATAATCCGGTCATGTCGCAGCGCTCTGTATTCGCTGACATTTCTCAGGGTTTCCTGGTGAAGCGCCATTTCTCTGTTGTCGCGGGGATTAAAGGAAAGAATCGAATCGTTGATATGCGTGACGAGTCGATGCGCAGTTTCATCCTGCTGGGCATGGGCTTGTTTGGGCCACTCATCCTTGATGACACACTGGACATACTGCCGGATGCGTTCCTGTATTTGCGAGCGGAACGGTTCAGGGTACGCACCCAGGTTTCTGTAGACATTATGCAGGGTAGCAGCCTCTTTCAGCACGCCGTCATCCACCTTGTCGTAATTCTGCCATGTCGCAACCGCAACAAATGCCAGGATAAGGGCATACATCACGCCGATGGCGCTGGCAAATATCTGGCCGTAGTCCGTCACGTCATTGAAAAGAAAGGGTTTACAGAATTTTTTTACAAGATACAGGCAGGCAAGGGAAAAAACGACAAAGACGGCAACAAACATAATGGCAGTGGAAATCGACGAAAAATGAGATAAAAATCCGATCATGATGATATCTTCCTTTGCATCATGGATATGAGATGAGATGTTTTCCTCTGAAAGAGTTGCTGTAAATACAATGAATAAATCGTTTGTTCAATTGATTTATAATTCTTTCTGTTGCCCGAGGAAGAGGCAAACGGGAATTTGACCGCCGTAGAAGGGAAATAGATTGTCGCTGGACAGTGACTCAACCAGTCGTTTTGCGCCGTCACAACCTCGGGTATTCCGCAACCGGCAAATTCTATTGCAGCTTCAAGGTACAGGTGATAAATTGAAATCAGAAGAAGAAACAGCGTCGGAATACATTCTGCGCCGAATGATGCCTCGATCGAATTTGTCTCGGCAGCTTGCACCTACGGGCGGCGATCTCGTACAAAATTGCTCAAGCGCTGCTCCGTCAGGAGTTTACCGTTTCCATGAATAAACTGATATCAATTCAGGCGCTCAGAGGCATAGCCGTTCTCGGTGTCGTAGCGTATCACGCTTTGGTAATCGAGAAAAAATACTCCGGCGGAGATCTGCTGCTTCCGGACTTTTTTATATCGGACAATCAGGTGTTGATCTGTTTTTCGTGATCAGTGGCTTTGTGATGGTGACTGTAACGAAAGGTCGCTTCGCGCGCAATGGGGAGATGGTGCGGTTTCTCTGGGGACGGCTTACCCGAATATATCCGACTTACTGGTTCTACTTCTTCTTGACGTTTGCAATCTTCTTAATCAAACCCAATTGGGTCAATTCCACACAAGGCAATCAATTCCAGTTTCTTTCCTCATTTCTTCTTCTGCCCGGCAATCAGCTGCCACTTGTCATGGTTGCCTGGTCGCTCATTCACGAATTGTGGTTCTATATGGTGTTCGCTGTTTTATTAAGATTTCATGAGCGCCTGCTGTTACCATCACTGCTTTTATGGGGTGCAATCGTCACGATAGTCAATCTGCTCTTTACGGTTACCGGTTTTTCGGCAGGCGCACGTATTGTTTTTCATCCATATTCACTTGAGTTCATCATCGGCGCATTGGTTGCTGTCTATATTTCCAGAGAGCGCGCTTCAAAATTTTCCGCTCGTATCGCCGTTTTGATAATCACTTTTGTTCTATCGGTCGGTCTTCCTGCTATTTATGTCTTCAATCTTCTTCAACCGGAGAGAACGCTGCGCATGAGCGTCATCATAGGCATGCTGTACGGATTTCTCGTGCTTTCCGTTGTAATGCTTGAAAAATTGGATACATTCGCCCTTCCAAAATTCCTGCAATTCATCGGTGATGTTTCGTATACGGTTTACCTTTCTCATATTCTTGTTCTTTCGGCAATCGGTCGACTCTGGCTGATGGCAACTCCGGCGCCGAGCAGTTTATCAGACAATATGCTTGCCTGCTTCACGATGCTGGCGGCCGTTGTGGGCTATGGCTGGATAGGATATCGTCTGGTTGAGCAACCCATATTACAGGTTTCACATCGTTTGCGTACGCGCTGGTTTGAAAATAGTCGCCGCAATACGCCGAGCCCATCGGATCATGTGTTGAATTTAAAAGAGCAGCAATAAGACGACATCAATATGAAAAACGTAACCCCTCATACGCCCTCTTGGCGATCAACCCATTTTACCCGGGCTTTTTCCCATGGTTTTTAGTTCAGCTCTTTTTCTGTTTATCTTTCTGCCGGTTGTCTTGACGCTCGTCCTGATTGTGCGTCGGACAGCGTCGCGTAACGCCCTGCTGCTGATGTTCAGCCTCATTTTCTATGCCTGGGGAGAGCCGATTTTCATTCTTCTGGCACTGGCCTCGACGCTGATGAATTACTTTTTGGGGCTCTGGGTAGATCACAGCCATGACCCTGAACGAAGAAAATTTGTCGTTGCCCTGGCAGTCGTATTGAATGTCGGCATTCTGGCTTACTTCAAGTATGCCGATTTTGCTGTCGAAAACCTGAATGCCGTCCTTGCGGTTTTTCATTTCAGATCTCTGCCGCTGCCGGATGTGCTCCTTCC
>CAWBKP010000010.1:0-173720 GCA_963789395.1 uncultured delta proteobacterium
TGCGATTCGTAACTGTGCAATCGATGCTCGGGCGTCTCCTTTACTTATGTCCGGAACGATTCTTAGTTCCAGCGCCGTCACCCCGACGAGATCAACCGTGTAATCTTCAACCTCGCGCGTCATGCCCGGCGGACTGAAGTTATATTGCTGACGCACAATCTCCCGGTAAGATTGACCGGCGTCCGGCGACCATCGCAGCACGAACTCTTGCGTGCGCGCCAGCTGATCTTCTTGAAACAGTATTTGAATATGCCTGACCCGCAGCGGCTCGTCAAACAGAAGGCGGATCGTCTGCTCCCCGGCTTGTGCCGCCCGCCAACCCGATTCGAAGCCGGGTATCAGCGCCGCCTCGATCGGGTGTGCCGCATCCTCGGACGTAAGTTCGACTTGCGCCAAGCGTTGCAGGTCTATCCAACTTTGTTCGACGGGTGAGACATTTTGAGGATTCTGATTCATTATCCGCTTGCGCATTGCCTTTCCTCCTTTACTTTTCTGTGTTTTCTTCAACAGGGATGAGTCGACCACGCTTTGTCATCGATGATAAAATCCTCGATGTGGCCAATCTCGCCGCCTGAGGCAGGGATGTGACAGCCACTCACTTCGTGAGTATGCGCAAATGAGGATCCCACGATTTTTTATCCTCATGAGAAGAACACTTCGAGTGTGTCGCGCACACGCGTTAGTTGGCTCTCAAACCTTGTCCTGTCGTACGGGGACGCGATGGTGCGTTCGGCCAATTCGGCGACCCATTCCACTCTTTCAAGTATTGCCCGCCGCCGGTTTGGGCTGGCTGTCAGACTGGCGATTGTTTGAAGCGCGCAGAGCATCCGCGACATGATGGCGACGTTGCCAGCTGCATTCTGCCGGATCTGGTCGAAGGCTTCGGATAGCAGGCTCTCGAAGCGCGGGCCTCGGGCAAGCACCCGAAGCTCCCCCTGATCAAAACGATGGGGGGTCGCAATCCGTCGGTCCGCAAGCCGAACCAGGATAGCCGCCAGGTAATCCACACACATCACTGCGGTCGTGGTGTCGTTAATGCCGGGAGACAATGCTTTCATGGCGATATCAACGATCTGCCGGATTCCGAATGCGGCATCCGTTTCCACCGTGCGCTGACGGCTGATGACATAGGCCGCGTTCAGCTCGGCAGCCGTCTCGTCGTCCAGACCGTCCGGGTCGATCACCGAAACCAGTGGCGTGCCCTCGATGACAAATTCCCCGATGCTGCGTTCCATCCGCAGAATGGTCCCGTGTTTCCGGGCCACATTCAGGAGCACGTCTATTTCAATATTTTCGATGTAACCGGTTTTCCGGGTCGGAACAGCAGACCAAGGCTGATTCGCAAGAGACGCCCGCAGGTTGTCGTCCCCGTCTTCATCATCGCCTTCACCCATCTCCTTGGGAAATAACTGATCCACGGCCGCGATGGTCTCGTGTGGCAGCCCTGGCAATAATGCTCGACGCCTGGATGGACATCGAGATGTAGTGAATGAAGTAGATCAGAAAGGCGATTCCGACGAAAGCAAGGATCAGACCGGCCAGCACCGCAAGGGCTGGGACAAACGCCCCTTCGTCGCCCCCGTGAATCGTCCGCAGCACCACCAAACAGTAGGCGAAGATGCCGACGAACACGCCGAGCACGATCTGGTTGACGCGGTCCCGCATAAAATTGCGAATGACCCGTGACGTGTACTGACTGGACGTCAGCGAGAGGGCAACGAGGGTGATTGAGAACACCACCCCGGCCACCGTGATCATCGAGCCGGCGACCGCCGTCAGCAGGCCGCGGGCACCAGCCGCACCGGCTCCGAATACCAGCGGCCATCGCTCGACAGCATGCAGATCGACTGTCGCGTCCACAGTGATCAGGACCGTGGCGAGCACCACTGCGTCCAGAACCATCAAGGCAGGTACGAACCAGAAGCTCGACCGTTTTTCTTGCCACCAATGGTGAAGTTTCATTAACATTTCCGTTTATGTCTCCATTATGGTTTCGGATCTTTTAACTGTTCTCAGATGCAGGGGTGTCGGAAGTAACCGATCGGAGATTCTCCCTGTCCTTCAATGGTTGTTTGCCCACCGGGGCAGCATAATGACAACCGAACCTCGCATTTTACTTTCCAATCATTGGAGAGCGGGAATTGTCCTCACGAAGATAGCCTTTTCTCAGGCCGGACAGAAACCCCTCAATTATTTCCGGAGTGACCGGTTTGATTTCCGCAAAAGGCCGGTCGGTAATCTCTTTCCGGAACCGGTCGGCGAAAAGTTTGCGCGGCGCGGCGCGAAACAGAATGCCGATGGCGATTTTTTCCTTTGTTTCCATGGTTTTTCCCAAGGCAGCTATTCGATCGGCCGGGTCATAATCTTCGCCCAGTGCATAGACCCTTTCCCGGTACCAGCTCACCGGATGGGTTCCCCACGTGATGCATGGCTGGATTACTTCCACAATGGACAAACCGGGATGACCGATGGCCTCCAGCAGAAGCGATTTTAAATGATCGCCGTCCCCTGCAAATCCCCTGGCCACGAACGAACAATCATGGACGATGGCGATGGCCGGCATGTTCAGGGGCGCAATTTCCACACCGTGGATCTGGAGGCTTCGCTTTTCCCCGATTCTCGTGGTCGGGGAAGCCTGGCCTTTGGTGAGGGCATAAAACCCGTTGTTATGGATCACCACCGTGATATCGGGATTGCGGCGCAGCGCATGGAGGAAATGGTTGCCGCCTTCTCCGTAACAGTCTCCTTCTCCGGTAACGACAATGGTTGTCAGGCGCGGATTGGCCACATGGATGCCCAGGGCCGCCGGAAGGGCCCTTCCGTGCAATCCATTGAAAAAATTACATTCGAGATAGTGTGGCAATTTGGCTGCCTGCCCGATGCCGGAAACAAGGCAACACTCGTGGGGCTTCTTCCCCAATGTGGTCAACGCCGTCTTGAGGGCGTTGAGGATACCGAAATTCGGACATCCGGGGCACCACTGAACCGGAACATCGTTTTTGTAGTCGTCGATTTTCACCATTGCAACTTCTCCTGAATGTAGGGTCCGGTCAACGGCAGTCCATCATACCGATGGACCTCGCCGGAAAAAGTAATTCCGTATTCGGAGCGCAGCAATCTTGCCAATTGGCCGGTGGCATTGTTTTCGACGCTCCAGTACGCCTTGCCTTCGGGAAACCGGTATGCAGGCAGCGGCCACATTTCCGTGAAATGGATCATGCCCGTCCGGTTCCCGTTTTTTCGAAGCCGTTCAAGGGTTTCCAACAGAGCCGGGCGCGAGGATCCCCATCCCACCAGAATCCGCTCCGCTTTCTCGACATCGACCTCCTCGGGCGGGCGGATGGCGGCTTTCAGCTCCCGATGCTTGGCAAGGCGTTTTTCAACCATTTCCGGAACGGTTCCTGCCAGGTCTTCGGTGATATGTCCCCGGCAGTCGTGTTCATCGCTGTCCGCGGTCACCAGATGCAGGCTTTGGCCCGGACACAGGCGCGGAGATATGCCGGTTTCCGTCACCTGATAGCGATGGTATTTGTCGATGCCGGACGAATCCGCCAGATGGAATTCGGGAGCGTATTGCTCCAGACGGACGTCTTCCACGGAAAAGAGAGAATCCAGTTGGAACTGATCGGTGAGCACAATGGCCGGAATCTGATAACGGTCGGCCAGATTGAAGGCGCGTACGGTTTGTCTGAAGATATCGTTTGCATCTGCCGGCGCCAGCACCAGTTTGGAAAATTCACCATGCCCTGCGTGGACGGCGAACAGGAGATCGCCCTGAGCGGTGCGGGTCGGCAGCCCGGTGGCAGGTCCCGGTCGTTGCCCCAGGACGATGACCAGAGGCGTTTCGAGCATCCCGGCCAGACTGACGCCTTCAGCCATCAGGGCGAACCCGCCGCCGGAGGTGGCTGTCATGGCCCGGGCTCCGGCAAAACTGGCGCCAATAGCCATGTTGACAGCAGCGATCTCGTCTTCGGCCTGCTCGGTGAACACTTCGAATTTCTTCTCGTTTTCGGCCAGAATGGTGATGATGCCGGTTGCCGGCGACATGGGATACGCCGCAATGAACCGGCACCCGGCCAAAAGCGCCGCCAAGGCGATGGATTCTGTTCCCGAGATGAGTTGATACCGGCTGTCCCGCTCCGGAAGCTTCCAGGAGCAGATACCCTGGCAGCCTTCACTGGCGAGGAGATAACCTTTCTCAGCCGCAACGCGATTGGCCGCCACCACCGGCTCCCCTTTTTCGGCGAATCTTTTGGCAAGGACCGTATGGAGAACCTCAAGATTCATGCCGATCGCCGCAGCCAGTGCACCGAGGGCCATCGTGTTGGCGTATATCTTGTTGCCCAGTTCCGTCCGGGCAATATCCGAAAAAGCGATGGGAATCATCCGCTCCCGGACCTTTTTCTCCGCGATGAGAATTCCGTCTTTTTGAATCAGCGGCCCGTATTTAATGGCCGCTTCGTCATTCAACGCCAAAAGAATATCCGCTTTCATGACCGGCGCATTGACCGGTTTTTCGCTGATCCGGATGGAATAACTGTTCTGCCCTCCCCGGATTCTGGATTCGAATTCCTGCCAGGCGAATACGGCATAGCCGTGTCCAGCGATGGTTTCCGCGAGAACTTCCCCGACGGTCTGCACGCCTTCACCGGCCGATCCGGCAATGACCACATTCAGATCCTCCAACATGTAATATCTCCCTTCATAATCGTTCAGTAATCCCCACTGCTCGCAGCCCGTTTATTCCACAAGCCGCGACACCCGCTTGTTGGTGTCAAGTCAATCCGCTTTTACCATTTGCATGCGATAGGATCACCCGCGAACCGCCAACAATAATTATCCATGTCATAAGATAATCGAAAAATGGTATTTTGCCCAGAGCTCCATCAATGGATTGAGGAATGTTATGTCCCCTAAGCGCCGCACGCCAAGCGATAAGGAAACAAACTTGTAACCGTTCAGACCGCCATCAGCCATCGACCCATCCCCTTCTTGACTGAGATACAGTCCAAGCCGTCTGTCCTTGCATATCCTTCGGGAAATCAGCCATGCGAGAAACCGACTCCAGCGCAGAGAATTCCTTGCGCAACTCTTCGAGCTTTTTCGTAGCGGCTTCGTAAGCGTCGTTGCCAAGGAGAAGACGGTGTGGCGGATTCAGGGACTCGGTCGCCTTTACGATTACGTGTGCCGCGCGAACCGGGTCACCGGGTTGTCTGCCGGAGATGGTGCGCACTTGATTGCTCCATGCGCCCGCCATTGCAGCGTAATCGCTAATTTGCCGCTTGCTTTCGTTCGCCGAACGCCCGGCCCAATCGGTGCGGAATCCACTCGGCTCAACAAGCATCACCTTGATGCCCAGCGGTTCCACCTCCTGCCAGAGTGCTTCGGACAGACCTTCGACAGCGAATTTCGTCGCGTTGTAGTAGCCGATCGACGGAAAAGAACGAAGTCCGCCGATACAAGAGAGATTGACGATGAATCCCTTGCGACGTTTTCGCATTCCAGGCAGAACCGCATGAATCATTCGGCTCAGACCGAACACGTTGATCTCGAACATTCGGCGCACTTGATCTTCCTCACTCTCTTCAACAGATGAGAAATAGCAGATGCCCGCGTTGTTCATGAGCACATCGATGCGACCGAATTTTTTCTCAGCTTCCTTGATGGCCGCATCGATTTGGCCATGATCCGTGACATCGAGCTTGAGCACCAAGGCATCTCCGTAAGCGGCCAGGTCCGTTATGTCATTCAGATCGCGGGCAGTCACCACCGCACGGTAGCCGCACTCGAGCACATGTTTTGCAAGCTCCCGGCCGATGCCGGTCGAGCAACCCGTAATAAACCAAACAGGCTTTCCGGTGATTGCTAATTTGCTATTTGTAGCTGCCATTGTCGATTCTCCCTATTGCATTATTGTATTCATCAACAAAATGCATACGTTGTGCCAGGTTCCCAACATCCAGTATCACGCCATCCATCATTATGATATTTATGAATAATTAAATGATAAAGCATTCGCATGGCTGTTATTGCCAGCCATAATAAATTGGTTATATTTAACCTATGATCATATATGACCTTTTTGTTCCTTCATCCTTCACTTGTCCCATAACACCGCATGCGCAATTCGTTCAATTTTTTGAGCGATACCTTCGTCGACAAAAGAGGCTGTAAAATAATTCACCAACAAAAAAACTGAAATCATCCAGACGAAAATGCCCTGAAATTCCAGCGCATCTGAAGCGGGCCCAGATTCGGGGAGTTTACTGAATCCCGCAATGGTTGGCGGGTTGTGTGAAGGCAGAAGGACCGTATTTTTTATTTTTTACCTGTGCAATCACATGCACCGGTCATTGGTTCACGGCTCGCACCGCCTGAAGCAGCGCAACCACCTGTTCACTACACCCGGTCAGAGAGTATTAGAGTCAGTAGCGGTGGAGCAACCGTTAAGAAGCACGAAGTATGAAATCACAATTGTCCGCATGACAGAGCTCACACATGGCAGGGAGGGCGCTGGTGGATTGATGGAGCAACAACGCCATCTTGACCTGACCAGTGCGGCAAATTTTTTCAAAGCAGATAAACTCAATTTCATAATCTTCTGGCTTGAATTCATTTGTGTATAAAAAACCACTCCGATGATTAACGATAATAATCAGGAATGACGAATGAATCCGAAATAGAGAGTGACATCCGCAGCGGCAGTTGAACCATTTTCTTGTTACTGATCTTGTCCCTTTGAAGGACTACTCTTTTCAAACAAAGCGATTCCAGCCAGACAATCCAGGTCAGCGTCCGTTGCCGTGGGAAGAAAGCGCTTTCGATAAAGCTCGTCGTGAATGATATCCACAATAGCGACCAGAGGGGCTGCGACCAAAACCCCCAGCACACCGAAGGCGGCTACACACAAAAGCATGGAAAAGATCACTGCCAACGGATGCAATTTCATGCCCCGCGCCATAATCAAAGGGAGGATCATATTGTTCTCCACAGCTTGAACCAAGAGGTAGGCCAGTATGACCCACACCGGGGTCATCCCTCCTTTGCCGAGAGCGAACAAGATTGCGGGCACGGCGCTTAGGATCGGACCCAGAAAGGGAATCGCTTCCAGGACGCCCGCGATCAGTCCGAGAACCAGCGCGTCCATGAATCCGAAGATCGTCCACATGAGCAGGAAAACCAGCAGGCCAATCGTCAACATCCCCAGCAACGTCGTTGCAACCCACCCGGGCACGAATTTTCCAATGCGTTGCACGATGGTCACTGTCTGATCGTGGTGGCGCTCGGGCACCAGGGAAAATATGGCCCTAAAGATCGGACGGGGATTCATGAGCGTAAAAGTTACACCGAAGAAGACCGTCACCAAAACAATCAGGATTTGAGTTGCGTTGAACGCCACCGTCGTGAAGCGACCGACCACGCCCTGGAACATCTCGCTCAAACTGGAACGAAGAGATTTCGACTCTTTTACGGGTTTGGATGGAATCGCTTCAGCGATTTGTTGAGCGGCCTCGGGCTTGCCCTCCTCCGTCGCGGTCCGGGCAATTTCAGTGGTGACTTCCGCCTGAAGTTTTTCCTCGGAAAGCACCGCTTGTTGCTCCATCTTGATCAGGGGCTTTTGGAGACGTTCCCAGTAAGCGGGCACTTGCTCCGAGAGCTTGGATACCGAGTCTTTCATCGGCCCGAAGAAAACCCAGCCCATCAAGGTAATGACAACAACCAATGCCGCCACGATCAGACCCGTCGCGCTTTTTCTACCACCCCTTAAAGCCCGCATCCGCGATATCAACGGATTGATTGCGAGCGAAATCAGAAGAATGAGCAGTATCGACAGCAGAATGGGAGACAGCAGCGAGAACGATTGGATGAAAGCAAATAGTGACGCTCCCAGGATCACATAGAAAGAAATCGAGCATTGCTTCACCTCAGACTTGGGGCTGTTTGGCACGACGTTATCTCCCGTTAATTTCTTTTGTTCGCATGTGTGCCACAATTTTTTTTACCGACAATGACCGCATTTTGCCCCGGCCTGCTCGAAGGACCGTTACGCCCAGGGCGACGACCCAGACTTCGGCAAACCGTGTGGGCCGGCTCGGAGTGAACCTATAAAGCAGGCACACTCCGAAGCATCACTACCAACGGGATAAATAAGCTTCCCGTGTCATACACCCAGAAATGGAAATTCATGCATTGGAAACAGCCGGCCTTCGACGCAGCACTTGACAGTGCTGCTGCCTCATCACAATCATGGCCGGAGACAATGACAGTCATAAGTTTGCCGTCCCACTATTTCGTCAGGGAACGCAGAATAACCGAAAACACGTCAGGCCATCCCCTGGGTTTTGATATCGCCAAGCTTGCCAGACTTGGCAGACCTCACCCGGTTCTCCAAGGTGGACTTTGGCAAAGAAAGACGCGCAGATACTTCCCCTGCAGACATTCCGTTTTCAATAACCAACCGGGCAGCCTCTTCCCTGGATTCTTATGTCTGTCGGTCCTGTGGAATTTTCGCCATGGATGACACTTCCGTCTTATCTACTTGTAAACTTTCAAAATTTTGGTGTCCATTATTTTCAGCTTACCGCTGTTTTTGCAGTTCAATATTATCTGCTGATGGCTTTAAGTGCTCCAAGCAAATACTTTGGATTGTGAGTCGAGTCGTACATTGGATGTACATTCTGTCCCGTATCAAACAACCCATATACAGCCATTTGCGCCGTCCGCACTGAATACTCTACCGTAAACACACAGTCTTTCGGTGCTTCGGCAAATTGACCCAAAAAGGCAAAATTCGTTGCGCCTTCCGGTATGACCTTTGGTCTATCTCCAATTATTCTCGGCATGAACAGACTATCAATAAACGGCATCGCAACCGGAATACAATTTGCCTTACCGGCTGCAGTAACCGGTTTCATGATATCTTGAATTTTCAAATGATAATAAAGCTCTTCGAGCATTTCGGCACCGGTACACGCTGCCATGGTTTTGTCGATGTAATTGCCTTTTCTGTCGGGATAGAGCCCGTACCCCCAAAAAATCTTTACATCGTCCGGCTGGTTCGGAAAGTGAGGCTGTCGAGCGATGACAAATGACATGAGCCAGTTGGAGTCAGTCAGGGTAACCAGTCCGCCGGTTCCATCGACATTGCCGGAAAAGTTTTCCATATAATCATGAAAGGTGCTGTCTTTATAGGTGGCTGTAAATGAATACCATTTTTGCAAACCGATATTGTCACAAAATGGATCTGGGCTTCCGAACGCCTTGTCTTTTGTCGCTAGTTTTTTCCACAGTTTCCAGGAGCCGGAGTCTTCTATACCTTTCAACTTGGCTGGCGTATCCCAGGTTCCATTATCAGAACTTTCTGTGATGGAGCCATTTGTGATCAACACAAAATCATCTTTTCCAAGTACTATTTCAGTGTTGTCTTTAAGGTGGAGCATGGTAGCAGTCTTTTTGTCAGCGGATAGATTGAAATCGATATCAACAACTTCTTTGCCCAATTCAAACTTCACGCCCTTTTCTTCGAGGTATTTTTTTAACGGCCTAACTACAGAGTCGTATTGATTGTATTTGGTACGCATTACACCGCCCAATCTGGGCAGGCCTTCGACAAGATGCACAAACCTTTTCATGTATCTTCTCATTTCGGCAAGGCTGCTCCATTTTTGAAATGCAAACATGGAACTCCATATATACCAGAATGTTGTGTCAAAAAAGGCTTGATCAAACCAATCCTGTATTCGTTTATTGCCAAGAGATTTTTCTGAAACGAAAGTTAATTTAAGGAAGTCTGTTTGTTGTTTAAATGATAAACCATAAGAAGAGACATCCATTTTTTTTCCATCTTTCAGAAGACGGGCCTGTCCGTTTGAAACAAAACGTTCATTAAAATCAAAAGATTCGTCTCGCACCGAAATATCGGGGTCTTCCAGCGAAGGAATGTGAGACAGCAGCTCCCAATAACATTCGTAATGCATTTCATGCATTCTTCCACCACGAACGACAAATCCTTTATCTTTATCGCCTGAGCCATCAGTGGCGCCACCGACAATTGAATCTTTTTCCAAAATGTGAATATTTCCGCCGGGAATTCCAGCATCTTTTTCCAAATATACCGCACTTGCCAGTCCGGCAATTCCGCTGCCTATAAGGTACACCGTAGAACTTTTCGGGTTTGTATTACTTTCTGTTTTCATAAAAGTCCCCTTTGAATAGTTTGAGGTCGGTCATCAATAATGTACACCAAGTTGAGCAGAGAATTGTTCCTGTTCATAAAACCGACGTTCAAAGATTGCTGGTGAAAGATAGCCAAGTTTTTCTTGTCGTCTTTGGCGGTTATAAAAAAACACTATGTATTCAGTGAGATCCAGATTAGCCTCTTGCCGGCTCGCATATTTTCGATGAAAAACGAGCTCTGTTTTAAGCGTTTCCCAAAAACTTTCCATGGGAGCATTGTCAAAGCGGTTTCCTTTTCCACTCAATGACTATTCCAATTCCGATTCAATTTCGTCAAATGTATCCTCGATGCCGTAAAGAAGTTTGTCAGCCTGGGCAAGCTTCCAGTCGGCGATATTCTCTTGAATCAGTTTATAGTGCTTCCGGAGCTTTTCAGCATGCCGGAGCAGTACCGCTCTTAGCGGCGTTCCATCATGGCGGTATAGAAGCTGATCCAACTGTCCCACCAACTCGTAGAGAGAGGGATTACGGGTTGTCAGACTCGAATCCAGATATCCCAAATCACGCGCCAGTTTGGGGTAAATCCCTTCCAGATCTTTTTGATAATAAGGACGGACGGTAACCGTCAGTTGCATGTGTTTGCTCATGATCGAATCTCCTTATGCGTTTTGAGCCACAATATCCCTGACCCTGTTTCTGCTGCTGATTGTGAAAATTCCGGGACAGCGAAAGATCGGGAAAATGAATCGGGTCGGCAGAGTCAAATCTGCGAGAATTTTTACTTAGACAGACACTTTCAGAATCTACGTTACCCTTCCGGCTGCGCTACGGAACCTGAGTAAAATACCGTGCACTTTTCATTTTGGATGAATTTCCATGCATCCTCCAGAGGATTCAATACGGATCTGGCAATAGACTCAAAGATTTTTTCCTTATCGATCTGCGGTTGACGGAAGGGCCCGTGCAATTTCTCGCTGTAAATAGCGCACCCTCGCTTGTCGAGGACCGCTATGGTTACGTCGACAAACCGCTCGTTGATCAAGTTCAATTTCCCTTTCATGGCGATCCTATGTTTTTTTGACGTAAGGGCCGCATCGCTCGCCGCGGCAATGCCGTTTTTTACCTTCCAGACCGAGACGAGTTTTGTGATGACCCCTTTTCCGCCCTGCGACTCTTGCAGCAGGCTTGCAAAGTTATAGCTTTTGGTAAGTACTGGCCCGAAGGGGCCCACAAGTAAGAACGCCCCTACATCCACGAGGTTAAAGTTCCGGCTTCGTTCGTACTCGGTGATAAGAGAATCGATATCGATGCTGTAAAGCATCAGGTTTTCGCCGTTCAAAGAAAGATCGCCGTTAAGCGACCGCTTTATCTCATCGGCGCTCTTGCCCATTGCCGTCAGGTCCGCGGAAAAGTTAATCGATCCTTCTATGGTTTTCTCGGGGATTTTCTTGAGCGAGTATAGCTGAAGAAGTTCTTCGATCCTGACCCGATTAAGACGATAGATTACCCTGTAATGAGGCGACGGTTCCGTCACGTCCACATGAATGCTTCCGTTCCCGGTTCCACCGAAGATGTTCATACTGACCGCGTTGATATCGAATATTCCCTTTTCACCAGCTGCTCTCATCACGAGGTTATTCAGAGTGAAGTTATAGATCTTGAGCATCTTGCATCCGGCATCCCCGGTGAATGAGATGTTCTTGAATGGTTCGGAGCTGTCCGTTCCGCTGGAAACAACGTTTCTGATGCTCAAATCCAAGTCACCGACTTCGATTTTTTCGCCGGATGTCTCATCCGTATAGACAAGGCTCCCCTGAGAGATGGATATCTTTTCCACCGCAGCGAGTTTTTCCCATGACATGGGTTCCGGTTTTTCAAGATTGAACATCCCATTCTTGAACCGAACTATGGAGAAAACCGGCTTGACAAGCCCCACCTGGGTTATCTTGATTTGAAACCTCGCGAGGGGGATGAGCTTCAGCCCGATCCTGATCTGCTCAATCGTAACAACATCCAGTCCCCTGTTCCGCAGGGTGACATCCGTCAACGATAGACCGAAGCCCGGGAAAAGAGCGATGCCCATCCCGCCTTTGATCCGGACATCCATTCTCAGAGCAGTAGATGCGGCCGCCTCGATCTGCGGTTTAAAAACTTTGATACTGAGCAAAAGAGCGAGGATACCCGCGAAGACAACAAGCGTGATGACACCCGTTGTTATGAACAGAACCTTTTTCGTATGCAGAGCCATGTTTCATCTTTTCAAACTCTTACAACAGAGGTATTGGATTCTCTTTTCAATTGATTTTGGATTCGCCCAAAAATCATCTCTACTTACCGATCACTTTCTTGACCTGTCCGACTTTTTCCTGAATTTTTCCGTCCAGATTTTCGATTTTGCCTTCGGCTTCCAATTCGCGATTCCCGACAACTTTCCCAACGGTCTCCTTGATCTTGCCTTCAGCCTGGTGCATTTTGCCTTCTACATTGTCTTTTGTGCTTGGTTTCATGGCCTTCCTCCAGTTTTTTGAGTTAAACGTTGGTTAGATTCTGCCCAATAAGAGCAGGATCAAAAGAATAACCACAATCAGCCCGACCACGCCTCCGGGTGCATACCCCCAGGATCGGCTATGCGGCCAGACAGGGATTACCCCCACAAGTACCAGTATCAGAATTATAAGTAAGATTGACATGATTTGTTCTCCTTTTTAAAATAATGTGCACTCCAAATTGACTGACTCCAGCAAGTTCTTTACCGAAACGAGCCGGCTGCCTCGGTCGGTCCAGGACACGGTTCACGGTACGGTCATGTTGTTAACCACCTTCTTTACGCCGTGAACGTCACTCACGAATTTGGTGGCCAAGTCCTTTTCAGCCGCGTTTTTGGCTTTGCCTGCCAACGTTACCACGCCTTCTTTCGTCTCGACTGTGGAAGAATCAAACAAGGCGCTGACAAACGATCTAAAATTGAAAAGGGGGTATCCATTTCGCTGGCCTATCCGTACCCGAACATCAGTTAACAATTTATGCTGACAATTGCTCTATATGGAGGAGGGACTTCATATAAAGTATGTTGTGAACAATGATAATTTATATTCACACAATAATAGGCCAGCGAAATGGATACCCCCTAATTGAAATTACTGGCAATGCCGTTCAAGACAATATTGATGGAATTAAACCGCGCGCTGCTTTTTATAACTGCACTCTTTGTGCCAAGTTTCCAATACGCGTCATCACATCACCCATCATTCTGATATTTATTAATAATTAGTTAACAATGCATTTGCAGGGTTGTCATTAACAACCATAATAAAAGGTCATATTTAACCTGTGGTCATATATGACTTATTTGCGGTTAGAATTCCTATTCTTGATTCAACCCCGCTTCGGGCTATGACGGTTTCAAGAAGCAAAGCTATCCTCTCTCAGCGGCCGAAACGAAAAAGGTGGGCGTCGTCTTCGCCTTTCTTGGTTTCCGGTGGTTCCGGTTTCATGCTATCAACCGGATGCAAATTCAATGAGCGCGGCAAAAGCGGAGAAGCCGGCACCGAATGCCAGTAGCATCCCTTTTTGGCCGGGTTGTGGCCGGCCGCTGTCCAGAATCTCCCGCAAGACAAACAGAACGGAAGGTGACGACATGTTGCCGTAATTCTCGAAAATGCTGTATGAGAAGCGCAGGGCCTCGTCGGCAAGTTCCAGTTTTTTGGCGACTTGGGCCAGCACCGCCGTGCCTCCCGGATGGACCGCCCACCAGGCAATGTCATTCCGGGAGAGGTCATGCCGGTCCAGAAGCCCGGATGCCACCTCCGTCACGGTGCGCGCCCCGATAACCGGCACCCGCCTGTTCAGGTAATTCCGCAGGCGGCCGCTTTCCGTCCGGTAACGCAGATCTTCGCGGTACCGGGGAAAAAGCGCCGCCGCAAAGTCCACCATTTTCACCAGTCCGTCCTGACGGTCTTTCCGAGACAGGTCAAGAACAGCGGCGGCGGCGCCGTCTCCGAAAATGGAATTGCTCACCACCAGTTCCGGCTCATGGCCGAAAAAAATGGTGGCTGAGCATATTTCCACGGCAAGGCTGAGAACCGGACCTTCCCCGCTTCGGACCAGCATGCCGGCGGCGGCTTCGAGATTCGGAATCACCGCACCGCACCCCATCCCCATCAAATCCAGGAAGCGAATCGACGTCTTGAGCCCCAGATCTTCCGCGATATACGAGGAGAGACCGGGGCAGAGGTAACCGGTACAGGTGTTGACAACCAAACCGGATATCTCGGCGGGTTCCACGCCGGCCTCCGCCAATGCGCGGCGTGCGGCGGCAACGGCTGTGCTACGGCCGAACTTGAGAAAACGCGCCAGCAGCCGGTCGGGATCGGTTTCAAGAACATCCTCTCTGGCATCCATCCCCAGATAACGGCCTTTGATTTTGCCTTCCAGGAGAATGCGGCGATACAGATCCCGTTCGGCCGGTTTCAGGGAGAAATGCGTGAAGAAGTATTCATACGCCTCCTCCTGCGTTGCATAAAATGGCGGGGTGGCGGTACCCAACCCTCTTAGGATAATGGATTTCACGCAATTTCTCCTGGTTTGAATCGGATGATGGCGGCGATCCGAAACCAACTGGCCGGCTCCACTGAAACCGTGACGCCGTCGAGTTGCCGCAACAAGGTTCTCAGCTCTTCAATCTTGAAGCCGCGCCGGATCGAGAGCAGGGCGTCATGCCGGACCCCTGCCGGCGCAGCGGTGGCGACAAGCAGTAGTCTTGCTGACAGAAACGCCAGTTGCGAGCGGCGCAGATCGTTGATCAGCATGCTGTTGCGAACGAAACCGCGAAGCCTGTGCAGCAGCATCAGGATCTGTGCATTGCTGAAATGGTGGAAGCACATGGAGGTCACGGCATAATCATACGGTTCGGCGGGTTGGTGGGTAAAGGCGTCCTCCTGAAGCAGTTTCACCGGCGGATTGCCCGCTCGGGCGAGTTGCCCGCGCGCAATGGCAATTGCATGGCCGGCCATTTCCAGGCAGGTGAAGTGCAGGGGGATGCCGCAGGCGCGCGCCCATCGGATTACCGCCAGCGGGATGTCGCAGCTTCCTGAGCCGATGTCGAGGATGCGTAGGGGGGCAAAGGCATGGCGCCCCGCAGTTTCAGCGGCCAGAAAACGCCGGACCAACCGGATGCCGCCGAAGCGATAATTGACCGTCTCCATGAACCGGTAGCTGGCGGCGGCCAGCGACGGATCACAGTCCGGCAGGTCCAGAAGCTCCATCTCCGCGGCGCGTGAGTCAAACACCCCAGAGCCCTCCCGTTGCCATGGCTTCGTCCATGTCCGCATACTTTCTAAGCACCTCGGTACGATACGCGGGCAAGATCGAAACGGCTTGGTCTGCAATCCGCTCGCAATAGCCGCAAGCCTGGCAGTCCATGGAGGCGCAGTCACGGCCCCGAAAACCGTCCAGGAAATTCTCCGGAATCTGCTGCGCATCCACCCGGATCGGACACTCCGGCAGCGGCGAGAGCCAGCCTTGCAGCCGCGCCAAGTCAAGCATCGGTTTCAATCTCAGCGGATTCACCTGCCGCGGCTTCCAGAAGTGGCGCAGAGTCCAGTGCGATTCCTTGTGAACCGGATTATTAAAGCCATACGACAGCAGCAGTTCTGCCAGATTGCCGGCGAACCGCCGCTCGCTGTATGCTTTGACGCGCCGCAGCAGCTCCGCTGACGGAATCCCCCGTTCCAGAAGCTTGAAGGACGTGTATCCCATCGCTTCATACACAGCAAGGTCCTCCGGCCGAATCCAGGCCGACTTGATGAATTGCGACGGATCCGTCAGCCGCTGCCGGGAACAGCGCATAAAGCAGTAATCGATGAAGAGTGTGTTGGTGTCGTCAGATGCATGTGCAAAACCGTTTTGATGATAGGTTTGCATCGGACAATTCATGAGGCAGACGTGATTCGCGATCAGTTCCAGATCGCATCGGACGGCCTGACGGATAGCCGCAAGGCGGGAGAAATTCCGGTTGATCGAGAAGCTCTCCAGAACGATGGCATCCGCCCCGAGATCTTCCCAGAATCGGGCGCGCCGGGGCGTGTCCACCTGGGCGTAAATCCCGACCCTTACCTTGAACTCGGGGAAACGGCGTTTGACCAGTTCCAGAAGAAACGGGGTGGATACGGTGACCCGGCGGACTCCCAAGCCGCCCAGCCTGGTCAGCAGGGCCGTCATCCGTTTCTGCCAGGGGCGTGTCCATTCGCGATTGCCGAAACAGGCGCCGTTTAAAAGGTAATTGAAGGCAATGCCATGATGGTCGAGCAGGCGAATGTAACGCCGCAGATCCGCTTCCGTGAGCGGTGTCGCCAGGTAGCGGGGACGGCCACCGCTGATACCGTCTGCGGGGAACTTGCCGTAAACTTCATCGACCGGGTACGCAGCAAGCTTCGGAACCAGTTCCGGATCGTAGTTAGCCGCCAGTGAGAACCTGGTTGGCCGGGGTGCGGTCCGGACGGCGCTTGTCGGCTCATTTGGCATATTGTTTATCCTTCGCGCCGGCAAAGATAGATCAGCTTTTAAGAAATGCCAGCAGATCTGCGTTAAGCTGATCTTTGCGTGTATGCAAGGCCGTGGGGTGCGCCGGCGTAGATCTTTAGGGTCGCATTTTTGACCGGTTTCGATGAGCTCCGAGAGGTCGTCGGCGTAAGTGCCCATATCGTTGTCGCTCCAGGGCTGGCTCGACCGCCCATGGCCGCGACGGTCATGGGCGATGCATCGATAGCCGCCGGAAGCCCAGAACATCGTCTGAGCCTCCCAGCTATCCGAACTGAGGGGCCAGTCCTTTCTTTGCATCAAGTCTTTCTGCTTTGAATTTGCCAACGTGACTGCTATGCCTTCCAGAGGCCGTGAAGATTACAATACTCTCTTGCAGTAACTTTTGCGGCATCCAGCATAAATGTGGCTTCAGGAACCTTGCCGGGATTCAAAAACTGCCGATAGGCTTTACCGTCTGCAACAATTTCAATCCATTCAATCAAATGTTTTTCTTCCATGGGGTGGGCGACACTGCCCACTTTTACCTTGAAGCCGCCCGGAACTTTTTCAATTACCGGAACATGCTTTTCCTTTGCTGCATCAACGGTGTTTTCAACCGTCTGTTTCATGGGCTGGCCGCAGCAGACAAGATCGCCCTCGCCGGAATGAAGGACCTCAACGATATTGCCACAGATGTCACATTTATAAACTTGAAGTTTCTCTGTCATATAACCTCCCTTTAAATTTTCGGAATATAGGGTTTCGGGATATTTTTAGCTTCCTTCTTTCTACTTGCGCACAACCTTCTCGACCTTGCCCAGCTTCCAAGTCGTTATTCCCAGCTACTTTCCCGGCAGTTTCCTTGATCTTACCTTTCACTTGGTGCATCCTGCCTTCTGCGTTGTCTTTTGTGCTTGATTTCATAGTCTTTCTCCTGTCTGATTTAAGAATTGATTAGAATCTGCCCAATAAGAGCAGGATCAAAACGGCTTCAAGGAAGTCATATAGGTCAGCCTTTGAAATGGGCTCTTCCTTTCTCCGCCATGTCTCGACTTCGACAAATATGCGTTGAACAAGCGGGTAGGCTCGTTTGATCGCACTGTCCAATCCTGCCACGGTCGCCTCAACCGCTGTCGCAAGGATCGGGTCCACAAAATCGACGCTGATGTTCACGAGAATAAAGTCTGGTCCCATGTGCATGGTCAATACTTCATTGACCTGTTTGATTTCTTTGTACGAAGAGGCGATATCCCGTATTCCCTGGACGACCTCTTTATTGGCACTCTCTCCGATCAACAGACCTTTTGTTTCAGATGCCAGCAATATGGCGGTTCCCGCGAGTATCAGCCCGATAATAACGGCTGCGGCGGCGTCATAGGCGGGGATGCCGGTAACATGGCTGAGAAGGATTCCCGTAAATGCGACGACAAGACCGACGATCGCGGCAGAATCCTCCAACAGCACGATAAATATGGAGGGATCTTTTCCTCTATGAATGGCCTGAATATATCCCCACGTGCCTTTTGATTTGGCGAATTCCGTCAGAGCGATATACCAGCTGATTCCTTCGAAAACCAGCGCCAGGCCGATAACGCCGTAGTTGATGTAGGAGTGCTTTACCGGCACCGGCGAAACGAGTTGAGCTATCCCCTTGTACATGGACAGCCCCGCGCCGCCGGCAAAAAGTAAAATGGCGACGACAAAGCTCCAGAAGTAAATCTCCTTGCCATGACCGAAAGGAAATTCATTATCGGCGGGCAATTTTGCCCGCCGCAGTCCATACAGCAGCAGAATCTGGTTGCCTGTATCGGCGCCGGAGTGGACCGCTTCCGACATCATGGCCGAACTTCCGGTCATAAAGGCTGCGACTACCTTGGTCATCGCTATCAGGCAATTGCCGGCCAGCGCCGCATAGATAACCTTTCGGGAAGACGCCGCCATGTGTCAGCTCTCTCCAATAAGAATCATCATGAGAAAAAAATCCCCTCCCGCTTCCCAAAGCGTCATTTTCATAGATGCGGCAGGACCGCTATCCTTCGGTGTCAGCCTGAACGCCTGTATCTCTCTCCCCTCGCTTCAAATCCTCCCTGGCTTTTTTTGCCAACTTCTCATAATTGATTCGGATTTTACCCAGTTCATTCTCGTCCAATTCTTCCAAATCCAACAGGGCATTATGCGCGCCATCTATTTCACTTTTTTACTTAACGGCAAGGTTGTTTTCCACCGATTTTACATTCTTGACACTGTGGACGATTTCCATTGCCCGGTCGATACTCTGCTGAGAATCAACGACGCCACTCAGCATCACCACGTTGTTTGTCGTGGTCACGTTGATCTGGGAGACTTTAAGCAACGGGTCACTCAAAATTTCCGCCTTGATCTTGGCTGTAATAGCGGAATCATCCATGATTTCTCCGGCTTTTTCGGCTTTTGCGTTTATCGCTTTTCCGGCTTCTTCAATTTTCTTGCCGACTTTTTCGGTCGTTTGTTCAATATTTTTGCCGGCTTTTTCAGTTGCCTGGTCAATCTTTTTCCCTGCCTTTTCGCCTGTCCCCTCTTGTTGGCAACCGGCAAATCCGAAAACGAAAGCCATTATGATGACGATAAAAAGAACCCTAAGTGTCAGATTCATTTTCAATCTCTTTTCGATAAAAGTGTAAAATTAAGCAATGGAGGTGACTTAAAATGCTTTAAAAGATCTCAAAAGATATAGATTCCGCATTTCTAAAATTGTGAAATGGTTTAAAGAATATATCGCTCACAAATTTTGCGGTAGTGATGGCCATATATTGAAAGCGTGACTGCCAATGACAGTTGTCTGGGCCTGCGGATCAGGGTCCAGAGCATCAGTTGCCAGTAACGAAAACGCTCCTTCCCCAATACCCCGAGTCGGAAAGCGGCGCGAAAGAATGAAAGAAACCGTTGCATATTTATCGGCTGGTTGATTTCAGACGACTTGAGTTCCTTCAGTAACGTTCTGACACGCCGGTAGTAGTATTTCGGAGAATAAATCTGTTTCATGATCGATTGATACCCTTCCAAAAGGCTGTCCATGCCCATTCGAGGAATGATATTGGTTGTTCCATCAACATTATCTCCGGTAAAGGTATCGACCACCCGGCTCTCCCGTTGAAGCCGGTCAAAAAGACGGGTACCCGGAATGGCCTGGAGCATTCCCACCATTGCTGTGACGATTCCGCTCTTCTGTATGAAATCGATCTGACGTTGGAAAATTGAAGGCTTATCGTTGTCAAAGCCCACAATAAAACCGCCCATCACCTGCAGCCCTGAATGGTGGATGATATTGACGCTTTCCAGAAGATCCCGGTTCTTATTCTGGGTTTTATGACATTCCGTCAGACTGACTTCATCGGGAGACTCGATACCGATAAAAACGGCATCGAATCCGGCCATTACCATCATGTCCAGAAGTTCAGGGTCATCGGCGAGATTGATGGAGGCTTCCGTGAAAAAAACACATCCCTTTTTATCTTTGCGCCATTCGATCAGGGCCGGAAGTAAATGCGCTTTAAGGAAGCCCTTATTTCCAATAAAATTGTCATCAACAAAAAATATACTGCCGCGCCATCCGGAAGCATAAATTCGGTCCAGTTCCGCGATGACTTGCTGATGTGTTTTTAAGCGCGGCCGGTGACCGAACAGCGCCGTCACATTGCAGAATTCGCAGTTGAAAGGACATCCCCTGGAAAACTGAATGTTCAGGGACGCATATCGTTTCATTTTTACCAGGTCCCACGAGGGCGTCGGAGAGTCGCAAAGATCGCAGAAGCTTGAAGCCCTGTAGACTTTTTTGGGCTGACCGTTTTGCAAGTCCGACAGAAAGGCGGGAAGGGTTAATTCCGCTTCATCGAGAACAAGATGATCCACCCCATTGAATTCATCGGGCTCGGAAGTAAAAAGAGGCCCGCCGGCAACGACTTTTAAATGCAGCGCATTGCAACGGGCGATGATTTCCCTGGCCGATTTGCGCTGAATTGCCATGCCTCCGATAAATACCAGATCCGCCCATAAAAGTTCTTTATCCGTGAGGATATCCACGTTCACGTCCACAAGGCGCTTGGACCATTTTACCGGCAACAGGGACGCTACCGTAAGCAGGCCAAGCGGCGGGAAAGCCGCCTTCTTTCCGATAAAACTCAAAGCGTACGTGAAAGACCAGAACGTATCCGGAAATTTGGGGTAAACAAGGAGAACGTTCATATCCAAAGGCTCCTTTCTGCATAAATATGAAAATAATCAGATTCTTTAATTTTCTTACGGAATCGACAGATTCGATTCCTTCAAAACCTGTTACCGTATGGCCCGCTACCTGATTTATATTTTGTCGTTTGTCTATCTTATTCATCTTCTGGTGAAACTTTCGCTTCGATTTTAACCGGCGCCGCGCCGTCTTTTTCTATGCCGATTTCTTTGCCGGCTTCTTTTGATAAATCGATATCACGCCCTTTGCTATAAGGGCCCCGATCATTAATTGTTACTTCTACAGACTTGCCGGATTCCAGGTTCGTCACGGTTGCTTCAGTTCCCATCGGCAATGTCGGATGCGCAGCGGTAAGGTCATTGTTGATCAAATTTTTCGCCGCTGGCGGTTTTTTTTCCGTGAAACCCCTTGCCGTACCAGGACGCCTCTCCGACCTGTTCAACGACCGGCTCACCTTTGGCGTCAGTTTTCACCTTGACCGCATCCTTCACCAGATCATTCTTCCCTTCCGCTTTCTCAGTCTGCTTGGCTTTCTTTTCTACTTTTTCCGCGATGGCATCAGCCTTTTGTTCAGTTTTATCCCCGGAAAAAGCTACGCAGCAGTGAAGCCAGAGCATCACTGCTGCGACAGCAACTATACCCAATATCAAATTTTGACATACGCGAATGGACATAGATCAGAATCTCCCGTCTGAGTTTCAGCCGATCTTCCTAATATGGTGTTCCGTAGACAGCATAAATTTCTTTTGTCCAGGACGGGGCGGCCGGTCGACCTGCTTATGGTCTGCCTTGAGAACACCATCGCCCGCTCATGACTTCACAAAAAGATCCCGGCTTTTTTCTATTCCATCCAGAAGGGCGGAAATCGCATACTGCAGTGCCAGCCTGGCGCCGTTTTCCGGCGTCGTTTGCGCGTAATTTCCAATCATAGACGTTCCATGCCCTTTGAAAATGATGTTTGAGCCATTATTCGCGTCAAACTCCAGCTGAAGATCGATTTCAAATTCATACTTCTCGTTGTGTTCCAGGGAATCGGCTCGCAGGAATTTAGGAATCACCACATAATCATAACTCCGCACCCGGGCATGATCCGGATCATTTGACAAAAGCATCTCCCTGGCTCTGGCTTCGCTTCGCACCTGCCATACATCAACCTTGGCAAATTCGATCCCTAAAGCTTTTCTCATTTCCAGCTCCGCTTCCCGGCCAAGTTGGTAACGGATGCTGCCTCTCTTATAGTTGCCGACATGATCGAAGGTCTCAAACTCGGCTGGAATCAGCAGCAGAATTTTCACAGGAATCGGCGGTCTTCCGTACTGAGAATAATCCACGGGGGTCAGGGCGTATTCGTGAGCGTAAGAACTTCCGCGAGAAATTGTTCTGTCCGCGTTTCTTGGTTCTTCAATGCTTCCGGTTCGATTTAGATCCGATTCCAGTGTATCGAGCCTGCGGGATATGTCTGCTTCTTCCTCGTATGTCGCGTATCTGCCGCCTTCCGTCATCCGCATATAGTCACGCCGAATGGTGTCCAATCTGAATTGAAAATCCCGCTCCGCTGCAAGAGACAAACGCTTGCTGGTGCTTCCATCATCAATTCTCCTTTGAAGTGCGGCAATCCTGTTCCCAATGCCGGGTTCAACAATTCTTGTCGTCCGGCCATCGCCCTGTCGATCTCTTCACCGAGCCCATCAATTCTGGTAATAAGGTTGTCCCACTCTTCCCGGTAGACACTTTTGTCTTTCAGCGCCGCATATTCTGATCGAATCGCTTTCAGTTTCATCAGAAAACTCTGAGACTGATCGAGGCTAAGTGCGCCGGTTTTCAGCCCCTCTCCAATCTTCTCCTGAATGACAAACATCTTGTTCTCTGCAGTTCTTTGATCATCCTGCCATACTTGAATTGAGGCGCAGCCGCTAATCAGAATCAATCCAAAAATCATTGCTGCCGTCACATAGCCAACGCTTCTTATTTCTTGTTTATTCATTTGCCACCTCCATTTTTTAGATGTTCAATCAGTTGAATAGCTCACGCACGTACGGACGTAGAGATCGATATAGACGGGCAGGGAAATGATACTGATGCCCGGCGGTGTAACCGGTGAATAAATGACCGAAGGATAGCGGAAACAAGGCATCCAAGGGGAATAACCTACATTTATTTCGCATTTATAATAGTGCATTCTTTATGCCAGGTTTCATTCACGCCGCTTTACATCATACATCATGTTGATTTTTATGAACAATTAATCCAAAAAGCATTGACAAAGCTGCCACTTGCTGTCTTATATAATATGGTCATATTTAACCAGATGGTCACATATGACTTTTTTCCGTCTCTTGCGTGTAGCGTGCTTTTTTACAAAAAAAATCTTTTCAATTGGCTGCCCGATAGAGGGGACAGTTTGAATTTTGCTGTAATATTCTGATTAAATGGTGTGACAATAAATCTATCAAGGACTATCCTATCGTATTACAGATTGACGAGAAGTACTTTAAAGGGGCTACCATGAACAAGTTATTGATGCAGATGATAGGGATTGAATCATCCAGGCGGGGCCGGCCGCCTGCCCCCGAATCTCTGCGCAGGCAGCAGATCGGGAGATCGATTCGGCTGCCCAAATGGATTGTTGACTGGTTGAGGGCTGAAGGAAATTCCGGAAAGAAGATCGAGGCGGCTCTTGTCGGGCATGATGGGCTGACCCCGCCGGAATAAAATTTATGCGCGGCAGCCCATGTCAACTCGGCTTGAACGATAGGCTGCCGACACGATGCCCCTTATGGATAAATAATGATGGGCGGGAAAAAGATACTGATGCCCGGCGGCGGGGGCGGCGCATAGATGACCGGCGGCGGCGCATAAACGCGACCCCCATAGTCATAACTGTAGCCATAAGGCCGATACACTTGCCGGCCATGCACATAGGGGTTGCGATAATACCCGCCCCTTCCGTGATCGTACCCGCGGCCTCTGTGATCGCTACGGCCGTTGTCATGTCCTCCCTTATTATTTTTAGCGAGGGCCGGCGATACGCCCATGCAACCGATCATAATGGCTAAAACAAGCCCCATCATAATCCTGCCCACTATGGTCCTATAATTCCAAATACTTGATGTTTTCATAATGTCACTCCATTCTTGGATCGATTCCAATCGCCTGCCTGGCGTCAATCGCTGGTTGAATATGTATGATCAATGCATACTGTTTTTTCCATCTCGCCCTGTCAGAAATATTGTATCGGTAGTCTTTTTTCTGTTTATCCGACATACTGTCATAGAGCGCCTCGAAAGGCGGGATGAACTTCTTCAGTTGATCCAAATGGGCTTGGGAAATTTGAACGCGGAATTTCATTTGCTCGACAGAGTTCATGGTCATGGTTTTTTCAGTCCTGTCCTTGGTAAGCGCGTCCATTTCTTTGGCATTTTCACGCATCACCTGGGTAAGGTTATTCCATAATTCTTTCTGGGCATCGGTGATCTTCAGCGCGCCTTGAAGCTGTTTGATTTGGGCCTCGGTATACTCGACAGCAGAGGTTCTGCCGACATCCGAGGATTTCTTTTTGCTTGAGGCAGCAAAAGCAGGATTTGCATCGGCAAAAATGATAATGGATAGAAACGCCATTATTACAACAACGAGTGTAACGGGGAAAATAAATTGGTTAGCCTTTTGTTTCATGGTCTGTCTCCTTATGAATTTGTCTTTAGAAAATAGTATGGTTGATGGGACGAATACGCGACTTGAACACCTCCGAAATCCAGACGCCCGGTCATTAGTAAACAAAAAGATTCCGTCTTTTTTCAATGCCATCCAGAAGGGCGGAAACCGCGTACTGCAGTGCCAGGCTGGCGCCTTTTTCCCGCGTCGATTGCGCGTCCTTTCCAATCATGGACTCTCCATGGCCTGTGATGGTGATGCTTGAGCCGTTATTTGCGGTAAACTCCACCTGAAGATCGACTTCAAAGCCATACTTCACTTTGTCTTCCGTGGAATCGGCGCGCAGGAATTTAGGTATCGCCACGTAATCATAGGTCCGCACCCGGGCGTTTTCCGGATCATTCGGCAAAAGCATCTCTATCGCCCTGGCTTCGCTTTTCACCGGCATTATTTCAACCTTGGCGAATTCAATGCCAAAGGCGTTTCTCATCTCAAGTTCTGCATCACGGCCGAGGTAGTAACGGATACCACCGCTCTCAATATTGCTGGTATGCTCGAAGCGCTCAAACTCGGCCGGAAACAGCAGCAGAATTTTCGCCGGAATCGGCGGCCTGCCATACCGGGAATAATCCAAGGGAGTCTCCTCACTTAAAGGCGAAAACCGATGCTCCGAACACGCCAGGGTGAAACACCCGAGTGTGACAATCATAAAAAGTACAACCACGATTTTGTTGGGTTTCACTTTTCTTTTCCTTGTAATATGAAAACAATCTCTTAACCATGGGTGATGATCTCAAAAAATCAAATTTGGATGGCAGCAGGCGATGGTTTAACGGAAAAATTCCAGAGCCACGTCTGATAGCGCGTTGACCACGGGCCGGGCAAAGCGGCCGGTGGCGCCCGAACGACGAGAGCCTGCACCCAGAAGATACCCCAGCCCGACGCCTACCCCCAATGCGAGAAGCACTGTCTTGCCCGGATTTTTACTGCCATAACGCTTAACCTGCTCATATGTTTCACTTACCGTCCGGGCTGTTTTATCATAAACTTCACTTACAGCCTCCTGCGCTTGGCCGCGAACCTCAGCGCCGTTTTCCTGGGTGCTATGCTCAGCAGCGCTATCGCTGCCGGATTCTTCCGCAGTTTGCTGTTTGGGGGTATCGTGTTTTTTGTGTTTGACTTCCATGTTATCCTCCTAAAAAAGATTAAACGTTATCTTTTATTTAAGTATTTGTTGATATATCCGCTTCCGGACTGATGGTTGAACCGCTCCCTGTCCGGGGTTGAGGCCCGGCCCCGCCACCTGCCGCATCTGCTGAGATTGCCTTCTTTATCCAACTGGCGGCGGCCTTCGTGGCGATTCTTTGCAGGGCCACCAGAATCAGGCTGGAGCCGGCGGCTCCGGCAAACACGCCACCGACTGAGCCGCGAACTTCTTTTGCAATGGATCCCATGATGCGCTCCATGGGCGTGGCGCGTGCTATCAATATCCTTGAGGCAAGATACCCAAGGCCGGCGGCAGCCCCTATCGCCAGGTATGGAGAGTCCTTCACATATTCACGCCAATTCAGTTTCTCTTCGATAAGCTCGCCGATTTGAGCGACCGTCTGGGAAATGTTCTCTTCTCCTTTGGCGATATCCTGACGGATGTCTTCGGAACTGCGCTCGACATCCGCTTCCTCTGTATCACCAGGATTCTTTGTGTCGGCCATTGCTTGTCCTCCTTTTCAGTGTCTGTATTGTCATCTACGTTTTAAGGGTCGATTTCTTCAATAGCCTGTATCCGATGAAGGCAACGCCGACGCCGATGAATGCAAGCGCCGCTCCCGTGACAAGCGCCGCAATGACTGGGGCCATATAAAAAGTGAGTTCGATGAACAATGCGGCGCAAAGAGACAGGAAAGCGGCAAAACCGATGACCACGCCTGTCGCGACAATCAGGACACCGCTGCGAACAGCCCTTCCCTTTTCGCGGATTTCCTGGGTCACGAGCTCAATCTCGTTGTGAACCACCGCGGACGAGTTGTTGGCAAGCTGTTTCAGCAGTTCGGTCAAGGATTCGCGTTGTGTTGCCGGGTCCTTGTTGACCACGTTGCTGTTCATAGGGAAATTCGCCTCCTTACCTGCGTCGCAAAATCGCTCCGATAATCAGGCCGGCGCCTCCTGCTATCAAGAGACAGCGCCCCGGATTCTGCCCGATATATTTCCGGACACCGGCGTTTGCCCGTTCATAATCGAATTGCCGAACATACTCGGCGGATTGGTCCAGCCACGCCGATGCCGGGTTTTCCGAACCCATGCCGGATTGCACGTCCGAATCTCCCGCTTTTTCGCTTAGCGCATCGGCAATATGATGCAATTTATCAGCGATAATATTTTTGACGTTCTCGAAGCCGGTTGACTGCCCCGAACCCTGGAACGCTTCGGCGGCTTCTTCGGTTTCATCAACTGTGCTATTGTTTTCTCCCATGGTTCACCTCATAATAAGTTATCGTGCGATACTGCAGGAAATGGTGAAGCCTCGTGGGGATATTCTTTTCTGCCGTGTTCCCCAAATTTTCACGCAATCGAAGGGTTACCTTCAGTCTAAGGCCGTTGAGCCTTGTTCGCCAAAGCGCGGCAGATCGAGTCGCCAAGCGCCTTGAATTGATACGGCTTTTCCAGAAACGCCTGCGGCCATTCGTCATGATCACCTGCCATGACATGTTCCTTGCCGTATCCGCTGGTGAGGACAAACGGAATTCCAGGCAACAAGCTGCGAAGGGCTGCCAGCGTTTCCCAGCCGTCCATGCGTGGCATGGTCAAATCACAAAAAACGCAACGGATCTCAACTGAATGCAATCGGAATACCTCCACAGCCTCGATGCCATCCCTGGCTTCAAGCACGGTATAGCCCAAGTGCTCCATCATCGTCCTTGACCATATTACGCACCTGATCCTCGTCTTCGACCAACAGCACCGTGCCGCCGCCTTCATTCTCCCGGATCAAGGCTATCTTTGTCCGGACGGCGTGGAACTACTTCAGCCGATACCGGGAAAAAGACCCGAAAAATACTGCCCCGTCCCGGCGTGCTCTCCACAGTGACAACCCCGTGGTGTGCCCGCACAATCCCCAGAACCACAGGCAGGCCAAGACCCCGTCCGATAAATTTGGTGGAGAAAAACGGATCGAAGATCTTCTCGAAATCCTCTTCTGCAATGCCGCTGCCCGCATCCGCGACTTCCAGGCAGGCGTAGGCAATGTCCCGGGGTTGCCAGTCGACAGGAAAACGCTTTAATGCGGGAATATCTTCGCGGAAACCATCTTGACGGTCAGTCCAATGCCGCGTCTGTTCTTGTCGGCGGACTCCCAGGCATTGGTGACCAGGTTGGTCAAAACCTGCATTATCTGGACTGCGTCCGCACGAATGACTCGGGCCGGATGACCGGGAAATCGGCCTTTAGGAGTGTGCCTTTTGGTGCCACGGCCTGAAGCAGCGCCAGACTTCGCCGGAAGGTTTCAGAAAGATTTATGGGTTCCAGCGTACAGGGCGTTTGCCCCAGATAGGTCAGCATCAGACCGCTGACCTCCGCTGCCTTGAGGGCTGCCTGCATGGCCGAGACCAGGCTATCCATCTTATTTTCACCCAGCGGCGGATCCTTCATGGCCATTTCGAGGTTTCCCATCACCACATGGAGTTGATTGTTGAAATGATGGGCGATGGCCCCGGCCATACGGCCCAGGCTTTCGGCCTTCTGGAGCTGCCGGTTCTGGACCTCGAGTCCGGTCTTTTCCGCTTCAACCCGCTTGTAGTCGGTAATATCGCTCATCGCAACACGCCACATGTCGGCACCGTCGGCACCCTGCACGGTTGTTGCCTCCAGCCGTACCCATAAGGGTGCGTCACCATTTTTCTCCATCCGCAGTTCGCAAGTCTGGAGTTTCCCGGTCTCAAAAAGCTGTTTGCTGTGCTGGTAGTAGATGTCCTGGTCTTCTTTGTGGATGAACCAGGTGATCGGCTGCTTGACCAGAGTGTCCCGGACCACGCCCAGCAGGGTGGCGGCAGTGAGGTTGGCTTCCAGAATCTGTCCCTGCTTCGCTGAGGGTGAAATAGCCCACCGGCGCCAGGTCGTACAGATCGAAATAGCGTGCTCGCGATAGAGTCTATTTTCATATATGCTGTTCGCAGCTCCTCGTTCTGCATCTCCAATTCAATCTGATGCACACGCAGCTCGTGGAGCATCTGTCGGGTTTCTTCGGGCGCCAGTGCCTTGCGGTCTTCCATCGACACGGCCGCTTTTTCATGAACCATCTTTTCTGCCTGTTTACGTATTTCCTGCTCACCGGATCCGTGGCGAAAGGAGAAATGGACAGGAAAGGGACAAAGGGCTCCATCAGATGGCGTACGCCGTTCTGAAACGCCATGTCGCGGGCCGGCTGGATGAACTGCTTTTCCGGCGACCTCATGCGTTTCGATTGCCCGGGCAGACGGCACTTCCACTGCTGTTTCCTTGTATATATTTCTGGATGTCATGTTTGGCTTATCCCTGTTTCTTCGCGTTCGCTACAGCAATCCCGGTAATTATGGTGTACTCAAGTCCGAGTTTTATCATCGAAGTTTCTGTTCAATAAAAACGATCCACCGAAATCGAACAATCCGCGGGGCGATTGCCCGCGGATTGTTGAATTTTTTCCGGCTCGAGCAGTTAATTACTCTCGGTCGTTGTTGTAGTGCTGGTTTGCTTCTTTCCGATCGCTGGATTTTCGATCGTCGTGGTAGTGCTGGTTTGTTTTTTCCCGATAGAGGGCTTATCGATTGTCGTCGTGGTGCTGGTCCGTTTCTCTTCGATCCCGGGCTTTTCGGTCGTCATCGTGGTTTTCTGAACCATCACTTTGTTAGCGACCATGCGATCGCCTTCGCGGGTATAGTAAACCGTTACCGGCAGACCGGATTTGACAGTCTCGATGGAGACAGGCGCACCCGTTTCGTCAACATAGGTTGTACTCTTCGAGTAGCTATAGCTCATCGGAGATGAACTGGTTTCGGACCGGACCACGATGTTGTTGGGGCTGACTTCGCTGATCGTCCCGGCGGTTTCCGTTGTCGTGACCGTGCTTACAATCCCCTGTTGGGCAAATAACCCGCATGGTATAATCAAAACTGCCAATACAAATACGAACGACATTGCTGTTTTCATAACTTTTCCTTTTTTTGTGAAATTTTTAAGCATTCGATGTAAATCTTCTTTCATGCTTTAAAATCCCGCAGAGCCTTTCCCTGCAGGCTGTTGAACTTTGAACCGGTTCTCGAGCACCTTAATCATTACTTTCGGTTGTTGTGGTGGTGGTCCGCCTCTCTTGGAGTATGGGTTTTTCGGTCGTCGTGGTCGTGGTTTTCCGGATCACTTCTCCTGTGCTTTCGTGTTTGGGTGCCGATGAACAGGCCATCATTGTGGCGATCATCATCAGAAGAACTAAATAAGGGATAATAATTTTTCTCTTTTTCATAGCGGTTAATCCTCTCTACAAGTTTATGGTGAAAGATGTTGAATGAAGAACCCAATAGAACAATGCGCTCATCCATCGCTTTGACAGATGCTTCTTGTTCTGCACTGTTTACATTTCAATTATTGTGCCAGGTTTTCAACACACAGCATCATTTCACCCATATTCCGATATTTAAGTATAATTTGTGAACAAAGCAGTTACAGACCTGCCATTTGCTGCCCTGTAACAAGGGTCATATTTAACCATGCGGTCATATATGCCCATTTTTCTGTCTTTCGGTGTGATGAGCGGCAAAAAATAAGGGCGGATTAAAATGATAATGGATTTTTTCCTGGCGCCTGCATCGGAATTGCTTTCAGGAAAATCATCTGATTACGATTCAGTGCTGCGCCAACGGGGAAAAACTCGGAACATTCGGAGATGTTAGACGGGTGGAGAATTTATGGTTTTTGGATGCCAAGTTTACGCATGCGCGCGCGCAGGGTGCTGCGGTCGAGCCCAAGGATTTCAGCCGCGCTGTTTTTTCCGCCGATTTTCCAGTGGGTCTGTTCCAGTGTCTGGACAATATAGTCGCGCTCAACCGCATCCAGGGTTTTTTTGTTTGTGCTTAAACCCTTGAACGGCTTCTTGAGTTCATCAACCAGGCGCAGCTTGGGACCCGACGAGTTGATGACCGCACGTTCAATGACGTTTTCCAGCTCCCGGACATTTCCGGGCCAGTGATAGTTTTGCAAGGAACTCATGACACCCGCCGAAATGAGTTCAATGGACTTGCCCATCCGTTTGGAAATTTTTTTGACGTAAAAATCCACAAGAAGCGGGATGTCTTCCATGCGGTCCCGGAGCGGCGGCATGGTTATCGGAAAAATATTCAACCGGTACAAAAGATCTTCACGGAAACGGCCCTTGCGGACTTCCTCTTCCAGATTGCGATTTGTGGCGGCGACAATCCGCACATCGACCTTGACGGTGTGGGAGCTGCCCAGCCGTTCAAACTCGCCGTCCTGGAGCACTCTGAGCAGCTTTGACTGCAGTTCCAGCGGCAATTCGCCGATTTCATCCAGAAAAAGGGTGGCGCCGTTTGCGACCTCAAATCGCCCCAGACGTCTGGCAATGGGAACCGGTGAACGCGCCTTTCTCATGACCGAACAATTCGCTTTCGATCAGGTTTGCGGGCAGTGCGGCGCAATTTACTTTCACCAGAGACCGGTTTTTGCGCAAGCTCAAGCCGTGAATGGCCCGGGCGACCAATTCCTTGCCGGTTCCCGTCTCGCCCAGAACCAGCACGGTGGTATCGCTGCCGGCAATTTGCTCCACTTTATAGAGCACGTATTTGAGCCCGTCACTTTGACCGATAATTTTGTCATGGTTGTATTCCAGTTTGATTTCTTCCTGCAGATAGGCTCTTTCCGCTTCCAGTTGATCTTTTAACATTTTTATTTCGGAAAGGGCGGTTTCAGCTTTTTGTTTTCCTTTTTCCGCCGCTTCTTTTGCGATGACAAGCTCGGCCGTTCGATTGGTCACCTCGCGTTCAAGAAAGGCGGTCTGGTCCCGCAGGAAATCGGCCATGGCCTTCAGCGCCAGATGGTTCTTCACGCGCGCCATGACGATGGGCGGGCTGATCGGCTTGGTGATGTAGTCGACCGCGCCGAGTTCCAGCCCTTTCTTCTCGTCCTCCATTTCAGACCTGGCGGTGAGAAAGATCACCGGGATGTTCATCGTCTCGGGATCGCGCTTGAGTCGCCGGCACACCTCGTAACCGTCCATGCCGGGCATCATGATGTCGAGCAGGATCAGGTCCGGCGGCGGGTCCGACGCCGCGATCCTCAGCGCCTTCTCGCCACCGTTGGCGATTTTCACCTTGTAGGTATCCTTGAGCAGACTGCTCATCAGCGCCAGGTTGTCCGGCGTGTCGTCGACCACCAGTATCGTGGTCCTTTCGGTGAAATCGAGTTCGTCCATGGGTGTTTCCTTTCAGACCGATGGTCCGGCGGCGGCCCTCAGCGCTGCGAGCGCCGCCTCGAAGTCGAATGACCGGATGCCTTCGTCGATCTTGCGGTAGTGGTTGGGGAAAGCGGCGTTAAGCAGGTCCGCATTCGCATCCAGCACATCACCCGCCTCCGCGTCGTCGTCGGCCAGCATTGCCTCCAGCTTGTCACAGACAGCCTTGAGTTGTTCCGGGTCTACAGCGGCGGCCATCCTTGGCCCGTTCCTCCGGAAGCTTGTGTTCCAGTTGGGTGATGAGATATTCAAGCGGCATTTTCAACGCGTCGAGCCGGGCATCGATCTCCTCGCGCGGATGGCGCTCCCTGATCGCGGTTTCGAGCTTTTCCGCCAGCTGCTGCAGGCCGGTGGCGCCGATGGTGCCGGAAACACCCTTCAGCGTGTGGGCAAGCCGCTCCGCGGTGTCCAGGCAGTTGCTCTCCAGCGCTTTGCGGATTTCCGCCAGTACGGATTTCTGCCCGGCGACGAACTTGCGCAGCATCGAAAGGTAGAGCGGTTTTTTGCCGAGCACACGGCGCAGGCCGTTGGCCATATCCAGCCCCTCGATGCCGGACGGCAGGTCGACATCTTCGCGACCGCCTGCGGCTTGCCATCAGGACTGCTGCTGTCGCGTGCCGCGGCTTGATCCATTTCAGCAGCGCCTTCCACAGGTTTTCGGGTTCGATCGGCTTGGCCACATGATCGTTCATGCCCGCCGCCATGCAGCGGTCGCGATCGCCCTGCATGGCGTTGGCGGTCATCGCCACCACCGGAAGATCCTTGAAGCGCGCATCCTTGCGGATCTCCCGGGTCGCCGTCACGCCGTCCATCACCGGCATCTGCATGTCCATCAGCACGATGTCGTAATCGGCGGCCCTGACCTTGTCCAGCGCGATCTGGCCGTTCTCGGCCAGATCGACGATGAAGCCGGCATCGCGCAGCAGTTCGGTTGCCACTTCCTGGTTGAGATCGTTGTCCTCCACCAGCAGGATGCGGGCGCCCTTGATGGTGGCGAGTTGCTCGAAGGTGTCGGTCGGCGCATCCCCGGCGATGCGCGCGCCATCGACAACGCCTCCCAGAATGCGCATCACGCTGTCGAAGAGCACCGAGGCGCTGACCGGCTTGATCAGCACATCCTCGATGCCCGCTTCCTCCGCGCCTTTTATAACTTCCTCGCGGCCGAAAGCGGTCACCATGATCATGTGCGGCATGCGGCTGAGCGGAAGCTCCCTCAGCTGCCTGGCCGTTTCGTTGCCATCCATGCCCGGCATCTGCCAGTCGAGGAACACGATCTCGTAGGGCATGCCCTGGGCCTCGGCGCGTTCCACGGCGCCGATGGCCGCCTGGCCCGACTCGGCCTGGTCGACCTTGAAGCTCATGCTGCCAAGCAGGTCGCCCAGCACCTGGCGGGCGTTCTCGTTGTCGTCCACCACCAGCACGCGTTTGCCCTGCAGGTCGGCCGACAGCACCAGCTTGCGCTGCTGGCCGACGCCCTTGCCGAGGCGCGCCGTGAACCAGAAGGTGCTTCCCTTGCCGGGTTCGCTGTCCACGCCCACCTCTCCGCCCATCAGTTCGGCCAGCTTCTTGGAAATGGCCAGCCCGAGGCCGGTGCCGCCGAATTCGCGGGTGGTCGAGGTGTCGGCCTGCGAAAATCTCTGGAACAACCGCCCCATCTGCTCCTCCGTCAGGCCGATGCCGGTATCGCGCACGGCGCAGTAGATCAGCACGTCGTCGTCGGTCTGCTCCTTGAGGCGGATGATGATGTCGATCTCGCCATGCTCGGTGAACTTGACGGCATTGTTGCCGTAGTTGATAAGAATCTGCCCCAGCCGCAGCGGATCGCCGATCAGGTTGGGCGGCACGTTCCTGTCCACGTCAAAGACCAGTTCCAGCCCCTTGGCGGCGGCCTTCTCGGCGATCAGGTTGGCCACATTGTCAAGCACCTTCTCCAGTTCGAACTCGGTGTGCTCGATCGTCAGCTTGCCCTCCTCGATCTTCGAGAAATCGAGAATATCGTTGATGATGTTGAGCAGATGCCGGCTGGAAAGCTTGATCTTCTTGATGTAGTCGCGCTGGCGGGGCGTCAGTTCGGTCTTCAGCGCCAGATGGGACATGCCGATGATGGCGTTCATCGGCGTGCGGATCTCGTGGCTCATGTTGGAGAGAAAATCCGATTTGGCGAGGTTGGCTTTTTCCGCCACGGCCTTGGCTTTCTCCAGCTCGGCGGTCTTTTCCTGCAGCACCTGATCCAGGAGTTTGCGCTCCGTGATGTCGCGCGCAGCGGCGAACACGCCCTGCAGCCTCCTGTCCCGATCGTAGAAGGTGGTGGCATTCAAGGACACCACCGTTTCCTGCCCGTCCCTGGTGCGCGCGGTGAGCTCGTAGTTGGTGACCTTTTTTTCGCTCAGCACGCGTTTGATGCTTGCCTCGGCCCGCTCCGGATCCGTAAAGTAATTCTTGAACGGCGCGCCGATCAATTCGTCGCGCGTGCAATCGGTGAGCGCCTCCATCTGCTTGTTGACATCGGTGATGATGCCGGACGGATCGGTGGTCATCAGCGCGTCGATATTGGATTCAAAGAGGGAGCGCGTGTAGAACTGATAGTCGCGCAGGCGCTGATCGAGCTGATTTCGCACGGTGATATCACGCAAAATGCCGGTGAAGTATCGCTGGCCACCCAGCCACATTTCGCTTACCGCAATCTCCAACGGAAAAGTGCTGCCATCCTTGCGCCTGCCGGTGACTTCGCGTCCGAGGCCGATAGCGCGCGCCTCTTCGCTCGCACTGTAATACTCGAGCGAACCATTGCGCTGGTCCTGATCCAGTTCGGGGATCAGCAGGCTGAATTTCTGTCCGATGAATTCTTCGGCGGCATAGCCAAACATTCGCTCGGCGGCCGGATTCACCGTCTGGACGATGCCGCCGTTGGCGTGGAGGGTGACGATGCCATCCTCCACGGTATTGAGAATGGTCTGGATCAGCGCAGCACTGTCGCGCAAGGCCTGCTGCGCCGCATATTCCCCGGTGACATCGCGGAACACCAGCACGGCGCCGATCACCTGACCGTCCCGGTCGCGAATCGGCGCGCAACTGTCGGCAATATCGCACTCGCCGCCATCGCGTGCAATCAGCACGGTGTGGTTGGCCAGGCCCTGTATCATGCCCTGCGCCAGGGTTTCAACAACCGGAATCGTGGCCGGGTGGCGGGTTTCTTTGTTGATGATGTGAAAAATATCGCTCACCGGGCGTCCGCCGGCCTGCGCCATCGTCCAACCGGTGAGCTTTTCGGCAAGGGGATTCAGGAGTGTCACACGTGCTTCGGTATCGGTGGTTATTACGGCATCGCCAATGGAGTTGAGCGTCACCGCGAGTTTTTCCTCGCTGTCCCGCAAGGTGACGTTGGCCTGCTGCAGTTGTTTGTTTGTCTCCTGCTGAATCTCGATCAAATGCTGCCGCTCTGCTTCGACCTGCTTGCGCGCGGTGTTGTCCGTGCCAATCAGCAGGTAACCGATGATGGCGTTTTTTTCGTCGCGCAGGGCCGTGACCGAAACGATTGCCGGGAACCGACTGCCGTCCTTGCGGATGTAGGTCAGCTCGTAGATGTCCTCGATGCCGCGTGACGCCTTGAAAACCAGCGCCTCGAAGCCCGGTGTAATCGGGGTTCCGAGTTCGACGCTGAGCGCTTCGGCGCGCGCGATCACTTCCCGCGGATCGGAAATTTCGGCCGGCGTGATTTTGTTCATCACTTCGGCGGCCGTATAGCCCAGCATGCGCTCGGCACCGACATTGAAGATCTGGATGACGCCCTTTGCGTCGGTTGCGATACTCGAGAAATTGGCGCTGTTGAAAATCGCGTTTTGAAGCGCACCCGTCTTGAGCAGCTCTTTTTCAGCCCGCTTTCGCTCAGTGATGTCACTCATCACGATGCGGCATACGGGAGCGCCGTCCGTATCCTGCGAGGTGGCCAATTCCAGATGCGCCCAGAATTGCGTGCCGTTCTTTTTCACCATCCTCAGATCGCATGCCAGCGGTTCACCGGCCTGCCTTGTGCCTGCCGAAAGGGTTTCCGAGAGTTGTTTGCGGTACAGGTAGTAGATGTCCTGGTCTTCTTTGCGGATAAACCGGGTGATCGGCTGCTTGACCAGTGCGCCCCGGGCCATGCCCAGCAGCGTCGCAGCGGTCAGGTTGGTCTCCAGAATCAATCCATTTTCGGAGACGGTGCAATATCCCACCGGCGCCAGATCATAGAGGTCGAAATAGCGCCCCCGTTCGGCGTCCAGTTCCTGCTGCGCCGCGCGCAACTCTTCGTTCTGGATCTCAAGTTCAATCTGGTGCACGCGCAACTCGTGGAGCATCCGCCGGGTTTCTTCAGGAGACAGGGATTGGATGTTTTCCGTCGACTGCGCCACTTTTTCCCGGGCGATCTCTTCGGCCCGACGTCTCAGTTCGGTGTCTTTTTCGGGTTGGATATCCTTGTTTTTCATTGTTGGCTTCCTTCATTTTACGGCCGCTCATCGGATGCTACCCAATCATGCGATCTTTTCTCCATCTTAAAATTCCCCGCAATCCTTCCTGTGCAACTTTTTTCCCCTGGAGTTCGTAGAAAATTGTAAAATTCAAAGCATTTATTACATCAATGCTTTGCTCCTTCGCATTCACAAAAGGGCTCAGTATTAAAAATTTCCTGAAAAATGGTTTTAAATTCGAGCAACCGTTTTTTTGCAAATAACTGATGAAGCGTTTTGGCCTGTGTTTCCTCAAAATTCAATTCTCCGAGACGTTTTTCAATATAAATCTGTGTCCTCAGTGTAACCTTAACCCCCAATATCGCTTCAATATTCGTTTCAATCTCAGACGCCGATAATTTCCGGCAAATCTTATTCTTTCCCATGGCAGTTGCATCAGTCCCATTACTGCAAGGCGTTGCCGCATTTCCTTTAACTGCCGAAATATTTGTTAGACTGTGCGCCTCCGATAGGCGACACAAATATTCAGCCTGATGCGCAGCCACTTGGAGATAGGCGCTCAAATTGTAAAAGCCTGCATGGATATGCTCTGGAAATTTTATGCCGCTTCGACTGCTCATATATCGATATTTGTGATCAATCTCGCTCCACGCCTCTTCGAGAATGGTCCGCAATTGTAACTCGAAGCAAAGGTCCTTCAACACCGGCGGAGCATCCGAATTTTCGCCCAGTTTTATCTTGTAATGGATGGAAGAGTATCCGGTGTATCTTGGATCTACGCTATCCGGGATCGATTCGCCGGGATCAACCGGCAGCAGGAAAGACTTCTTTGGATCAGGACCTTCTACAAAATTCAAAATATTTTCTTCGGACAACAATTTGAGATAGGTCTCAATTTTTTCAATATCCGAAAGACGCAGGCAGATGATCCGGACACCCAATAGATCACCGACATTTTCCTGATAATTTTTTTCCGTAATTATCCGTGCACCGGTAGCCATCCCTTCATCCAACATATTGATTTTCTCAATCAGCCTCTGTTCGTCCTTGATGCGGTATATAACGGTGTGCAGACTTTCTTTTGGCGACGATGGATCGTCCTGGATCAGACGAACGATATATTCAGCAAGTTTTTTATATCTTTCTTTTTCCTTCAAAAACGAGATGAGGATCGCCTCTTTCTGGTGTTTCTTCAAATACCGATTCTCCTCGATAAATTTGTGTACCGACAGACCGTCACCGCCGTAATACCGAACAACATGCTTAATGATATGCGCATTTTCTTTTGTTTTTTTGCCTTCACGACAAATACCGTTAGAATCCCAGCGACACTTCCATGCCATAGTAATCAACCTTATTGTTATAAAACTGGCCATACGGATCATACCCACTGTACCACACTGCCATGAGGCGCAGGCGGCGCTGGCCCGGGTAGGGATGACCAAACTCGAGGCCTGCCTTGATGCTGGTATCGACGGACCAGTCATTCTCCTCCGTGCTCTTCATATCCACCCCGGCGATTGGTCTGCCGCTCCAAACAAGCGGCTTGATACCGCGATACTCGAGCCCCCAGTGGGCGATTGCCGGCTTGAGATCACTCGGTTCCTTGTGGACCAGGTACTCCCCGCCACCGTAAACTCGCCACTCTCGCCAATCGCGGGAATAGATGAGCTCAGTGGATTCGTAGCTGAGGTTAACCCGTTCCGGATGATTGGCGCTCAGGAGCAGTTCATCCCCCAGATGCGAGCTCTGATGATAAAGGCGGACACGGAGCGAATTGTCGCCATACCGGTAGGTAACCGGAATGCCGATGGTGTAGTCCGCATTGATAAGGTCGGAGGAAGCGGAATCCAGGTTGAATTGGGCGAACAGAGCGCCTTCCAGGCTCAATTGAAGCCCGTCCCCCTCGCGGCTGCCGAAAAACCTGTATATGCCGAATGTCTCCCCGAAGCCGACGGACGCCATGGTGTATCGGACATCCAGTGAGCTGAAACTAAGGAGGCTGACAAAGAACCGCGGCTGCTTCGGGTCGGCAATGAGCGGCCAGAACAGATCGCCAACTGGAAAGGTTTCTCCCTGGGCGGTAACCCCCATAAAACTGCCTTCCGCTTCCGGCTTGACGGCGTCTGCAGGCTTTACCACGATCGTTACCCCCTTGAGTCCATCGATAGCACGCAACTGCTTGTCGGCCGCCTCCTGCCGAATCGGGTCCTCTTTATACAAGGTAATTGTGGCAACTCCGTTGACAATCTTCAACATATAGCTGTCTCTTTCCCAGTTCAGGTCCCGCTCAAGGATGGAGGCAACATAACCGGTCAGAAATTCATCGCCGGACCTGTTTGCGGCCACTGCGGGGAGAGAGGTGAAAAGGAGCATGAGACAGAGGAAGGCGGCGAAGAGGCGTCCGGTAACATTCACACAGGTGGTGATACGCAGCAGCATGGTCACGTCATTTTCCTTTTTATTGGCAGAACAGGGGGCGTCAAACGCCAGACCGATGGGTCCGGCATCCTGGCTCATTTGAACTTTGAGGCCGCATTGTGGTAGGCTGTCTTGACTTCATCCCAGGCTTTTTCCGCGCCTGTTTTGACGTCTTCCCATGCCTCGTCTCCGGCGGTCTTCAGCTCGCGCAATCTTGTTCCGGCAACTTCTTGTTTGTGCTCCAACGCTTCGATGTTTTTGTAGTATTCGATCTTCGCATCGGCCTTGGCCTTGTCCGCCTTGGCCTTAAGCAGCGCTATCTGCGCGTTCCATTCTTGGAACTGCGCCTCGAGCTTTTCTTCATATGCTTTTCGTTTGTCCTTCATTTAAAATTCCTTTTCAGTTTATTGAGTGTATCTTCAGAAGATTCACTTCCCGATACGAATCCTTGAGATGTCACCAATGAGTCCGAAAACACTCAAAAGCCAGAGAATAACCCCAATAACCACGACGGCATTGAGGATTTTCTTAATACTGCTCTGCATCGGTATGTAATTGTTAATCACCCACAGGATCACCCCGACGACAACCAAAACAATGACCAATTGTATCAACGGCATGGTATTTCTCCTTTCATCTTGCGCATTGACGGAGAAGAGACCGGTTCTCTCGCCATGGAGCAGTGAGACGTCATAAACCTCGCATTTGAAGGGGCACCCCGAAATTCTGGCGAAATGGGAAGTACTTTGATGGAATGCCCCTTATCCATTCTTATTTCTTTTCGACCTTCAAAAGGTTCTTAACGGATTTCACGCCCTTGATTTTCCTGATGTTTGATACAAGCCGGTTCTCGGTCGTTGTGCTGTTCACAAAACCGGTAAGCACAACCTCTCCTTTTGTGACCGTCACTTCGATCTTTAAATAATGGGCATCCGGATCTTGAACTACGATCGCTGTTGCTTGTGTATAAATCGATGAATCGTCGACATGCTCACCTGCTGTCTCGCCCGTCATCATCGCGCAGCCCGAAAACATGGCCAACCCAAACACCATTAACACTGTCATAAGAATCGCTTTTTTCATTTTCATTTCTCCTTTTCTTAGATGCGCAATCATACGATTGCACGATTAATAAATAACGATGGCAAATTCGTTCCTGATTATACAGTTGCACGCATTGTGCCAGTTTTCCAACACGCAGCGTCAAGCCACTCATCTATTTGATTTTAAATAATAATTTGTTAACAATGCACTTATACGACTGGCATTGGCGGATAGAAATAAAGGGTCATATTTAACCGATGGTTATATATGACCCTTTTATTACAAATCAGTGCGGCGCCGGCGGGAAGAAACTTGAAGGCTCGGAGATGGTTGATCCGCCATGGGCACGCCGGGTACTTTATCTCTATGTCCCATACGGACAGGATGCCGCTATGGGTATTGACAGTGCCATAATAAATGCGATAACTTCATGAACCTGCTCTTCTGCTGCTCCTTACACCCTTAATTTCGGGGGCAACCCCTGTGACGGGTTGAGCAGAAGGGCATTTTACCGGCAAAGCCGACTTTCTCTGACCCCGCCCACTGGACGGGGGTTTTCATGTAAAATCGGATGCACAGTTACAGAATCAAGCAGCAAGACCCACGTCATTCCTGATTTGCCGGAATAACGTAAATGAAAGCCCCTTTCCATTTTGTTCACTTCATTGTTTGGAATTGTAACAGGCGACGGCGGAGGACGCGAATGAGAAAAAGGATCTTCTTCATCTGCGGTTCGATGAATCAGACTACTCAGATGCATCAGATTTCCAAGCACCTTTCCGACTACGCGCATGCGTTCTCGCCTTTCTACTGCCAGGGTTTTGACGAGATTCTTCGAAAATTCGGGTTGACCGAGTTCACGATCGCAGGCAACAAAACCGCGGGACGCTGCCGGACGTATCTGGAGAATCATGGCCTGCCCATCGACTTCCAGGGAAAGAAACGGCCCTACGACCTGGTGGTTACCTGCTCGGACGTATACCTTCAAAAGAATATACGAGGCAACAGGATCGTACTGGTTCAGGAGGGGATTATCGACCCGGAATCCGTCATGTATCATCTCGTCAAGCGTTTCCGATTTCTTCCCCGATGGATGGCGGATACGGCGATGACCGGCCTCAGCGATGCATACGCGGTTTTCTGTGTGGCAAGCGAAGGATACCGCGATTTATTCATCGGAAAAGGCGTGCGTCCCGGGAAAATCGTCGTTACGGGAATACCCAATTTCGATGACTGCCGGCAATATCTGACGAACGACTTTCCCTACAGGCACTATGTACTGGCCTGCACATCCGCGCTAAGGGAGACATTCCGCCGCGAGGACCGCGTATCCTTCATACGAAGGGCTGTAGATATCGCCGGCGGCCGGCGGCTCATCTTCAAGCTTCACCCGGCTGAAAATGTCGGGCGCGCCACCCGGGAAATCCGGGCGCACGCTCCGGGAGCTTTGGTGTTTGCAGCGGGGAGCGCAGAAGAAATGATCGCCAATTGCGATGTCCTGATCACCCGCTTTTCATCGACCGCCTTCGTCGGCGTTGCGCTCGGCAAGGCGACTTATTCGGACTTCGATACCGACCAATTGCGTCGACTGATGCCGCTTCAGAACGGCTCGGCGGCTGTTAACATCGCCAATGTCTGCCGCCGGATTCTTGAGGAAAAACAGGATGAGCGCATTTGAAAATCAGCCGGCCGGGACTTTCATACGGCTTGTCATCCCATCCGGCACTGAAACGCTTTGATTTGGCTATTGACATGAAATATCATACAGGATTGATGTCGGATAAATCAGTTGCAGTAAAATATTCGAGTTGCCTTGATTAAAGAGAAAACATGATTCTCAATGCCCGGGACAAAATTACCAGGGGTTTGTTGTCATTGGCCAAGACCCCCTTGGTCTTTTCTCCTTATTACCGATACCATCTTCCATTGCCCGCCGTGATCCTGATCGAGAATACAAACTGCTGCAACGCGCAGTGTGTCATGTGCCCCCGCGAGATGCTGACCCGAAAACGCGGCTTCATGGAGTTCGGATTGTTCGAGAAGATCATACGTGAAGTGTCCAGCGTGAAACGAAAACCCGTCGTGCATTTGCATGGGTTTGGAGAACCGCTGCTGGATGAGTCGTTGCCGGAAAGGATCAAGCTTGCAAAAGCCTGCGGGATAAAGCATACTTATCTTGTTACCAATGCTTCGTTACTGTTCCCCGAGAAAGCCGGAAAGATCATCCGTGCGGGACTGGACGTGATGAAGATCAGTTTTTACGGCACCGATCAAGAATCGTATCGCGCCACCATGAAACGGCTTGATTTCGATGTGGCGCTTGACAACATCAAAGAGTTTGTGAGGATAAGAAAGGATCTGAACAAACGAACTCCGAAATTGATTCTTCAATACCTGCCTCAGGAAGCCAATGGAGGCAAGACAAAGGAATTTCAATCTCTGTGGCACTCTGTCCTGGATAAGCGGGCGGGCGACTGCCTGAATTTCTGTGCTTTGGACAATTTTGGAGGCGGGAGAGCTTACAACCGTTTGGGAGAAAAAATAGTGTCCGTCTGTTTTTACCCCTGGTCAGCCCTGTCGGTGCTCTGCGACGGCAGGGCCGTTACCTGTTGTGTGGATTACAATGGCGTTCAGGGCGTCGGAAATCTGAACTTCCAGACCGTCAAGGAAATCTGGAACGGGCCTGAGTTGTCCCGGATCAGGAGCAGCTTTGGAAAAACGGATTATAGCGCGTTTCCGACCTGTCTTTGTTGCGACTGGGTACGCAGGCGGTAGGCTCCGGATGATTGAATTGCCGATTCTAACTGCGGTTGCTCTGTGAAGAAAAATGACGATTTCTGACATCCAACCGGGTGCATGTTTTTTATTAATTTAACTTTCTTTACAGGGAATGATAATTGAAGGTTTTGGTAACCGGCGCCACAGGATTTATCGGGAGCCACCTGGTGGAAGCCCTCGTTCAACGCGGAGCCCAAATCAGATGCCTTGTACGGGACAAGAAGCAGTTAGGGTGGGTGAAAGACCTCCCCGTTGAGTTTGTTGCCGGAAATTGTCAGGAGAAGCATTCTCTAACACAAGCCGTGAAAGACATCGATCAGGTGTTTCACCTTGCGGGTGCGACAACAGCTGTCAAAGAAAAAACGTATTTCGAAGTGAATGCCCTGGGAACGGAGAACCTTGTCAAAGCCTGCATCGAAATCAATCCCCGTCTCAATAAATTCATCCATATTTCAAGCCAGGCAGCAGCAGGTCCGTGCCTGAGCGGCGGGAAGAAAAAGGAAACCGACGCTTGCGAACCGGTTTCGCCCTACGGGAAAAGCAAATTGCTGGGAGAGGAATTGGCTTTGTCCCGCTCCCGTGAGCTTCCGCTGCTTATACTGCGGCCATGTGCCGTTTACGGGCCCAGGGACAAAGGCTTCCTTGCGCTTTTCAAGTGCCTCTCCAGGAATATCCTTCCTTGCCTTTCGGGGATCGATCAACACATCAGCATGTGTCATGTTCAGGATCTTGTCCGGGCAATTCTTTTAGCTGCCGATACCCAATCAGCGCACGGAAATATATTTTTTATATCAGATGGGCAGGATTATCGGACGGCGGAAATCGGTGATATCTTTGCGGAAGCAATGAAGATCAATGCACTGCAGCTTCATATTCCCAAACAGATACTATTCGGCGTGGCCTTTTTTGCAGAATGTCTCTCAAGGGTCTCCGGAAAGCCATCCATCATGAACAGAGGCAAGGCAGCGGAAATGATCCAGCAGAACTGGGTTTGCGACATTACCAAGGCCAGGACTTTATTGGGTTTTGAGCCCCGGATTTCTCTTGCCCGGGGAGCTGAATCAACCGTTGCCTGGTACAAAAATGAAAATTGGCTGTAACGATATTGTCGGGAAGTTTCGCGGTTAACCTTATAAAAAGAGCAAGCATGGCCGTCATCGAGATCATTACCGTGGAAAGCAGATCGGATCTTAAGGCCTTTATCGATCTGCCCTGGAAAATATATGCGGAATACCCCAATTGGATCCCTCCCCTTAAGAAGGAAATTCGCCGGCTGCTGGATCCCGGCAAACACCCTTTCTGGGAGTTTTCCGAGCGCATCCTCTTTCTGGCCCGACGGGGTTCGGAAACGGTGGGAAGGATCGCGGGCATCATCGACCGCAATCATAACGCGTTTCACAGCGAACAGATGGGCATTTGGGGATTCTTCGAATGTGCCGACGATCCGGAAGTCGCGTCGGCCCTCTTCTCTTCCGCAGAGACGTGGGCGCGCCAAAAGGGGATGTCCTTCATCAGAGGCCCGCTCAACCCTTCCACCAATTACGAGTTGGGGCTTCTCATCGAGGGTTTCAATTACCCGCCCGCCATCATGATGGCCTACAATCCGCCGTACTATCCGGGGTTGGTCGAATCGTGCGGTTTCGTCAAAGAAAAGGATCTGCTGGCCTTTCTGATTGATGGCGATTACCGGCTCCCCGAATGGATGGATCACCTTGCCGAATGGATCGCCAAAAAAGGCGGTATCCAAATCAGGCGGTCTCGTCCAAAGGATGCGGATGCCGAGTTTGCCCTGATCAGGGAGATATACAATGCCTCCTGGTCCGGCAATTGGGGGTTTGTCCCCTTAAGCGATCATGAGATGCGGGACATTCAAAAGAATGTGATGGCATTTGTGGATCCGGATATGGTTTTCTTCATTTATTATGGAGATGAACCCGCAGCATTCTGTGTTATCTTTCCAGACATCAACCCGTTGCTCAAACGTCTCAATGGGCGGATCGGCCTGCTGGGCTTGCTGAAGTTCCTGCTATATCGGCGGGAGATCAACGGATTGCGGCTGTTGATGTTTGGCGTCAAGGAGAAGTACCAGCAATTGGGACTCCCCATGCTGGCCTTTCACCACATATATGAGGTTGTGAGGAAGAAAGAAAAATATCGCTCCCTGGAGCTGGGCTGGACCCTTGAGGACAATGCATCGATCAACTCTTTGATAGAGGAAGCCGGCGCAAAAATATACAAAAAATATCGCATATTCAGAAAGTCTTTATGATCAAGCACCGGATTTCCGGGATGCGGGATTTGATATCGATGGTTCTATTGACGACAGCCAAATGAGAAATACAGAATGAAAAGGAAAGTAGCCGAACGCGTATATATAGCGCGGCTCCTCGTGGTGATGAATTGCTGACAGGGGTTGCGGCAGGCTGCGCGCACCGGATCCACGCTCCGATGCAACCCGATGGCTGGAGTGCCCAGCCTATCGTGATCATGTGCCGCTTTACCCCCGATGCCGACCTGGATCCCGCCACCGGAAAGCCCGTGGGAGACGAAGGGTATTTTTTTTATATCCTGACCCAACCTGCCAATTGGGATTTCAGCGATGCCTCGTCGCTTCTCTTCTCAATTTGGCTGCATCCGTCGGCGCATAGCTGGATCATCCTGGAAAGCCCCGGGAATCGTCAGGAATTCGGCCACACCGGCAACTTCGGGCAAGAGAAACCGCGCTACCATGACGGTGTGATGCAAAGGGTTCGGGAGGGAGATCCCGATCCAATCGCTTATTTGTGGCAGCCGATGTCCGATGGCCAGTTCCAGATCGGCAAGCCCGGTCGCCCCCCTGCGTTCGTCTGGAAAATGCCGATTACCCGACGACGGTATCAAACGATCGAAGAATACGTAACGCAGCGGAAGTACGATCTGTTTGACTTGAGGACCGGCAACTGCACCGATTTTGTGATGGAGACAGCGGTGCTGGCGGGCATCAATCTGACCTACCGTATCCACCTCACCTTGCCGCCTGAAGCAAGGTTCTTGGGCCGGACGCTGCGTGTTTGGACAGATCCGCAATACCGCATACTGGAGTTCGGTACACCCGAAGTTCTGGAGGTGGACCTGCGCCAGCTTGCCCGGATGGGAATCGGCAGTGACGCCACCGGGTGGTACCTGTCTTTGAAACACTGACAATTGACCCAACCGGCGAATTGTCATCAATAGGAGAATGTATGACGTTGAAACAGAGGAATGTAAATGTCGGCTGAACATCGCGCTCCAATCATCGCTTTCGTTTGGCGGCCCGAGGAGATGACCCCGCCTGTAATCCAAATGGCGCATCAAACAGGGAGCAGGGCCATCTTCGATTTTTCCATGATGGGGGTGGATGCGCTGCGATCTTCCCTGCAAAAAGCCGGCCCCGACGGCCAGATCAGGGATATCAAGATTTCAGCTGCTGCATTTATGGAACCGTCTTTGGGACAGATATTACCCAATACAGGCGTCCAAAACCTTTGGATCGAATGTCACCCGCAGTTTTTCCAGGGAGATCCTTCCACGTTTCTACAGAGATTGAGGGAATTGCCGCAAAATTACCGCCTCTTCCCGATTTTCGGGGACCTGAATCTCCTGACGACTATTTTGACAGATGGCCCGGAAATCGGGCGCATCGTCCTGAAAGGAAGCGAGGCATCCGGATTCGTAAGCAGTGAGACGACCCTGACGCTTTATTCAGCGGTCAAGGAAATGCTGCGACGCCGATCGAAGTTTTTGGACATCCTCATCTGGGGAAGTGTTTTCACTCCTGAGGCGGCTGCGGCATTTTTGTCCACCGGAGCCACGGGGATCGTCTTCGAGAGCCTCCATTGGCTGACAGACCTGGTTGCTGTTGATGATCTCCAACGCCGGCGGCTCTCCAACCTCCGCCTGGATTCAACCGATCTGGTCGGACTGGACCTGCAGGTTCCCTGTCGCATTTTCAACAAGGGAAACTCGATCGCGTTCAAGGAGATCAAAAGTTTCGAAAACGCGCTGTGCGGAGCAAGGATCACGGAGGAAAGCCGCCGATCCTTCGAGAACCGAGTGAGTATTGGGACCCGCCACCCTCTGGAGAGTGCTTTCACCCCGGGCGAGACCATCCCTCTGGGTGTGGAGGCAGCCTTTGCCGCATCCTTTGCCGAGCGTTTTGGAACGGAAACCGAGGAAGCCGTGAAGTCCTTCATGAACGAGATTCACAGCTCATGCCGCCAGGCTGTTATAAAAAATGACTGCTTTTTGAACAGCCCCGTCGCCGCAGAGATGGGATCCAAATACCCTTTTATCCAGGGAGCCATGACCTGGATCACCGATGTCCCTGAGTTTGCCTCACGGGTTGCCGAGGCCGGCGGGTTGCCCACAATCGCCCTGGGCATGATGGACGCCGAAACCCTTGATCGGAAGCTGGGACACCTGCCGGAGATCATGGGCGGGCGCTCTTATGCCGTGAATATCGTCTCTCTGGCGGAGAACCCTTTCAGGGAGACCCAACTGGCATGGATAAAGAAACACCGGCCCCGTTTTGTGGTGATCGCGGGAGGGGATCTCTCCTTTTTAAGGGATTTGTTGGCATGCGGACTGGAGATCATGTATATCGCCCCGAACGAGGCATTGTTGCGACTCGCTCTTGAAGCCGGCGCCCGGTATGTGATCTGCGAGGGATATGAGGCCGGCGGGCACGTTGGCCGCCATAGCACGCTTACCCTTGCTCAAATGGTACTGGATCTGAAACGAATCAAACCATCCCTGTTCCAGAATTGCCGCATGATTCTTGCCGGGGGAATTTTCAACCGGGAAACCGCATTCATGGCAGCCATGCTCGGAGCAGATGCCATCCAGATGGGCACCGCATATCTGGCCACCCGTGAAATCATTGAAACGGGAGCCCTGACGGCGCTCTATCAGCGGATGGTCCTGGAATCACCTCCTGGCGGAACGGTCGTTTCAGGCAGGGACACCGGACTTCGGGTGCGCTCCTTGAAGTCCCCGAGAACAGCCGCAGTTTCATCCCTGGAGCGGGAATTTGCAGCGGATCACCCAGACGAGAGTTCCTTCCGCACGAAAATAGAAGAGATGACGGCGGGAAGCCTCTTCACCGCGGCCCGCGGCATGGAAAGACCCGGCGGGGCGCCTCTGGATGAGCGGACCTGCCTGGAACGCGGACAATTCATGAGCGGGGCCAGTGCCGGCCTTATCAGCAATGTCCTGAATCTGCCGTCCTTCCATCGCGAGTTGGCTGAAGGCCATCTTTTGCTGCATCAGCCCGGGGGTTCCACCGAGAGAATGCCGGAACCTTCACCCGGCGCTTCGCGCCCCATGAAACCCCCATCCAGCGGGATTGTCCAGGGACTGATGAAACCGGCGCTGCATAAAGACGCCCATGAAAGGGTTGCCATCACCGGGATGAGTATTCTCAATACCCTGGGGGATAGTCCGGAAGGGGTCTGGGCGGCAAGCCTGGCCTTGAAGAGCGGGATTACCCTGGTTCCGTCTTCCCGGTGGGATCACACTCTTTTTTATGATCCCCGCCCGTTTGCTCCGGACAAGACTTACTGCAGGGTGGGCGCCTTCCTGGACGTTCATATCTCCCGAGGCGAACTCGGAATTTCCCCGCATGATTTCCGAACCATGACCGATGCCACAAAGCTCACCCTGTGGCTGGCGGACAAGGCCATCCGGGAGTCCGGCATCCTGGAGTCGAACATCCCACGGGAGCGAATCGCAGTCCTTGTCTCCCAGAACTCCGGAGAAGCGGCGGCAACCTTCACCGATCTTAATCATAAGGGCGCATGTTCACGACATCCTGGCCGATATCAATCGGGTGCTTCACCTCAGTCCGGATCAGATGCGCGCCGCTGAACGCGAGGTGAAATCCGGACGCCTGGCCCCGGACGATACCACACTCCTGGGCAGGCTCAACTGCGCGGCGGCCGGCTTTATCTGCAACCGGTATGGGTTCATGGGACCCAGCCATTCCGTCTCCGCAGCCTGCGCAACCTCACTGGTCGCACTTCACAGCGCCATCCAGATGATCCGGACCGGCATCATCGATGCAGCCATCGTCGGAGGGGGCGAGGAGTATCTCAGTCGAATGCATTTTCTGGAATTCTCCGCCCTGGGCGCCCTTTTCGGGTTGTCCGGGCAGGAAAGGCCCGCTCATGAAACCTCCCGCCCCTTCGACGCCGAAAGAGACGGAATGGTACTGGGCGAAGGCGGGGGAATGATCATTATCGAGCGGGAAAGCTCGGCCCTGCACAGAGGGGCGCATATCCACGCCGTCATCACGGGCATGGGCGCCAGCAACAACCATCTGGGCATGGTAGAATCCTCCAGTGTCACCCAGGAGATCGCCATCCGCGCCTCTTTCCAGGGGACACCCTATGGACCCGATGCGGTGGACCTGGTGGAATGCCATGCCACGAGCACCCGGCAAGGGGACGTGGAGGAGGTCCGTGCCCTGAAGGCGATTTTTCATTCTTCCAATCGCACAGTCATTACCTCATTCAAATCCCAGATCGGACACACACTGGGCGCCTCGGGCATCAACAGCCTCATTCGCGGCGTCATGGCCATGAAGGCGGGGGTTTTCCCTCCCACCCTCAATTATACGCATCCAGACCCGGAAATCGGCCTGGAAGGATCGGGACTCTTCATTACCCCCGAGCCGCTTGACTGGAAGTGCAGGGCCGGCCGGTTAAGAAGGCTCCAGGTTAATGCTTTCGGGTTTGGAGGTTCCAACTACGTGGTGCAGTTGGAACAGTCCATGGATGAAGCGGCCACGATCCTTGTCTCCCCCGAAGGTGAGCCTTCTGAGCTTCAGGGGATCTCTTTCTTCCGGACCCAGATGGACGGCCGTCACTACCGGACGGCCGTCGTGGCGGAATCCGAAGAAGCGGCGCTCACTGTCTTTGAGAGATCGCGCCACCTCCTTTCAAAAGACGGAATCGCCACTCCCAGGGCATTGAGATCCCTGGCACATCAGGGAATCTTCATGGGCGCTGAGGATCTGCCGGTGCTGCCGCTCGCGTTGGTATTTCCCGGACAGGGCACCCACTATGCAGGAATGGGGCGGGATCTCTACGAGTCCTTTTCCGTCATCAAGGGGTGGATGGATCGGGCTGCGGCGGCCGCGGACTTTGACCTTCTTCATCTCTTGTTCCATGACCGCGAAGAGAACCTTCAAATGACCCGGTGGCAGCAACCGGCCCTGTTCGTTCTGGAATACGCCATGGCGAAATTCCTCCTCTCACTTGGCATCCGCCCGGTGGCGATGGCCGGCCACAGTTTGGGCGAACTGACCGCCCTGTGCCTGTCCGGCGTCTATTCCCTTGAGGACGGATTCCGAATTGTGAATAAGCGGGCGCTCTGTATGGACAAGGCCGCCGCCATGCACGTGGATCCGGGTGTCATGGCGGCCACGGACGCCCCCCTGGAATTGCTGAAAGAGATGGTCCGGGAACGGGACGATGTCCATATCTGCAATATCAATTCACCGAAACAGGTCGTTCTGGGTGGCAACACCGAGGCGGTCAAATATCTGGGTATCAGACTGAAAGAGAAGGGATTCCGCTCAACCCTTTTACGGGTCAGCATGGCCTTCCACTCTCCTATCATGAGAGTCATTCATGACGAACTCGAAGCGTTTATTGCCACCATCCCGTTTCATTCCCCGCAGATTCCCGTCATCTCCAACACGACCATGGCGCCGTATCCATCCGATCCAGGAGAGATCCGGCGCATTCTGATGACTCACCTGGAATCTCCCGTCCACTGGATGCATAACGTTCAGACGCTTTGGAACGACTACGGCGTCCGACTCTTCATGGAGGTCGGTCCAGGCGACATATTGAGCAATCTCATCGCAGACACGCTCTCTGGCGCAACATGCATCCAAACTTGCCTTCCCCGGGAAGAGAGTTTGACCTGCAGGACAGCTCTTGCCCAGCTTTTCGTGCAAGGACATCTGATGGGACAAAGGGAAATCAGCCCGGCATACCCGGAAGCCTCACCGGCATCAGATATCCAATCCATGACAGGCGGCCCCTTGCCCCCCGAAAACCGGATGGAACCCCCCGACACTACGAAGACTCCTTCTCCAGACAATGCGCCTGAGAACCCGGATCACATGGAGCGTCTTATACGAATCATCATGGAGGCTACGGGTTTCGAAAGAAGCGAGATCCAACCCGATATGGATCTGAGGAAAGACCTTTCCATCCGCTCCAGCCGCCTTCCGATCATCATGGACGCTGCGGAACACCAATTCGGAATCACTATCGAATTGCAGGATTTTATCCATGTCCGCACCGTGAAGGACATCGCGCAGAAGATCTCCGAGATAATCGCCAGGCAGGAAGGCTCCGGACCACTTCCGGCCACCCGGGCTGTTGACCCCGGCATGGTGCGGGATGAAATCCTGAAACCCTCTGCGAATGCGGTGAGCCTGAAGCGACTCGTATTCAGTTATGTCCCTGTCGATCCACCAGCTTCCATTCCCATACATTTTGAGCCGGACCAGTCAGTTCTCGTTCTCTCACCGGACCGGGAGGACAGCATTGCAGCAAGCGTCGCAGACATCTTCCGCCGGGATTGCGGAATTGACTTATTTCCCCTGTCGTTCATGCAATGGAGCTCCGGTCCAGTCGAAACAGGCCACGACATCAGAACCGCCGAAGGGGGCCATGAGCTTGCCGATCGGATTGCGGGTTTGACGTCTGCGGTTGGGATGGTTATCTCCTTGCATCAACTGGCGGAAAATTTAAAACGCATGGAGGATATTGCACAGATTCTCAGAGGCTTCTTTATCCTCCTGAAAACATTTCTCCAGACACCGGACAGGAAACTCGTCATGCTGATCCACTCTCGGGAGGATACCGAAACACCGGTTCGGCTCCTGGCGGAGGGGATGACGGGACTTTTTCTGAGCGCAGCGCTGGAACACCCGGCGGTCCTGTTTCGCACACTGGAAATCGACCACGACACCGACATTCGCATTGCCTTACGTGATGCTTTGGACAGTGGATACAAGATAGTGGAGATGGTGCATCGCAATGGGAGGGTTTTCACCTCCGAGGGACATGTCGCTCCGTCGCTCTTCAGGGATGTATCAAGCCTGGAACTGAGTCCAGGAGACGTTGTCGTCATGTCCGGAGGCGCAACGGGAATCAGCTCCCATCTGGCCCGCAGTTTTGTTCCCTTTAAGCCCCGCCTGGTCTTTCTGGGAAGAACGACTCTCGATCCAGGCATGCATGTAACTCCCCGCACCATGCATCCGACTTCAACGCCTTTTGTTCTCGAAGACAGGGCTTTGGAGATTACCCGGACCCTGGCTGATTTGCACGCCTCAGGGATCGAGGCATCCTACCATACCTGCGATGTCGCTGATCCCGAGGCGGTCCGTGCCGTCATGGACGAGTTGGCAAATCGTTATGGCAAGATCCGGGGGATCATCCATGGTGCAGGCGTCCTCAGGGACGGATTCCTCAACCAACTGACTCCGGATGATTTTTCCATTGTCACGGACATCAAATTCCTCGGTGCATGGAATTTATTCCTGGCTGCCGAGAAGGCCGGCTTGAGGTTTTTCGTGGGCCTTTCTTCGGTGGCCGCGATCCAGGGGAATCCCGGCCAAACCAACTACGCGGCCGCCAACCGGATGATGTCCGCGTTGATCAGAACCCTCCGGCGGAAGAATGGCGCCATCCGGTTCAAGGCATTAATGCTTCCCCCAATCGAGGGGGCGGGCATGGCCGAGGACCCGGATATTCGGGAACTGATGCGGCTGAAGGGCGCGTCGTACATTCATGTAGATGAGCTTGCAGGGCTTTTCTGCCGGGAGCTTTTCGCATCCCCGGCCGACGATAATTGGGTCATGTTCATGCGGACGCTGCCCTCCGTAAAGACGGCAAGGCTAAATGACAGGACCGGTCCTTTGCCCAATGGAGTACTGGATGGAGGCTTCGCGGCTTTAAGCCCCGAGGGCTTTCCCATGATAGAGGGGATCTCCGGCCTGGACATCCGCCGGGAACAACTCGAAGCCTTCAGGTCCTTCTCCCGGGAGAAGGATCTTTGGATTGAGGATCACAGACCCTTGACGTTTATCAAGCATCCCCTGGTTTCAGCCGCCATGTTTCTGGAGACATTCATGGAAGCCGCCCGGATCCTGTATCCTTATTTGCAGGTGTGCGGAGCCCGCCAGGTGCGGTTCCTGGACATGATCCAATGTCCTCCCGGGATAGTGCGGTCCATCCATCATCTCCTGCCGCCGGGTGGGGAGCCACCTTCCGGAGGTATTGTGCGAGGTTTCTCTGGCGACACAGGCGCTCTCCCCCACAGGAAAATTGGCAGACCGCTTCACCCCCCACTGCAAGGGTCAGGTCATTCTGGGCGGCGGGGAAGGCTTTCTGGGAGAGGGTTTCCTGGATTTTCCCGTCCGGGCCGACGAACTGACTACGGATCCCATGAATCAAAAAAATATGCTGAAATGGTACAAGAAACATTCCGGCCTCAAAGGCAGGTATCGCGTATTGGAAAGTCCTTGACGGCGCCGGTCCGAAAGTGATGCGCGGACAAAGCGTCTGCCGGCAGACAGGTGATTTTAAAAATCTGCGGAACGTTCATTATCAATACTCTCCCTATCTTTTAGAAGCCATTTTGCAATTGGCCGGCCTCCACTGCATTGTCATGAATATAACGGAGAAACGATCCATGATTCCCATGGAGATCGGGGAGATGCGCTTTTCCCGAAAATGCCGGGCGGGGGAACAGATCACCCTGGAGGCCCGCATGCGGGCGCAGAATGCGCAAAGTCAGCTTGGGACGCCCGAGGACTTGATGATCAAGGCCGCACCATCATGCAGGTTTCCAATTTGGTGATGCACTGGATTTCAGGCTGAGTCGTCATGGATAGGGGGAGACCGGCTCGGTTATGGAAACCGAGCCGGTCTGGAAGTCACGAACAATTTTTACTTGTCTGAGGCCTAAGTAATGCAGCACGGCAAATATTGGAGTGGATATGGGGAAGGATTGCCAGGGCATTACCGTCCATGCAGTGAGTTTTGATCATCGCGGGGGACCCGCATTCTATGCATCCTTGCCGGGTGATGGTGAAAACCACAAAGGGTGCCGGTCGAACGGGGAAGAAGACAAGAATCGCCTGGTCTCCTTTCTGTTGGATCACGTTACGGGGATGGATAGTCCTCTTGGGAAATGCCGGCTTTCGTTCGATAGCGATCCTTTTCCCATTCACGTGGTCCGCGACCCGCTCGGCAGGCCGCATCTCCTGTTGGGAGAACATCGGGGTCCGGCCATCTCCTTCAGCGAGGGTGGCGGGAAAATCTGGGCCGCGCTTTGCGGGGATGCATCCGATATCGGCATCGATGTAGCAACGGCCGATGAATTTCAGGGAGGATACCCCTGTCACCGGGTCTTTCATGACCGGGAGATCCAATATGCCTTAAGGTTGACGGGGGGAGACATGGAAAAGGCTTCAGCCCTGCTCTGGTCCATCAAGGAAGCGGTTGTCAAGGCCCTGGGATGCGCATTCCATCTTGTGGCGCCCCGGCAAGTTCACATCTATCCTTCGACAGGGGGGGACGGGGGATATACTTTCCCCGTGTGCTTATCGAGGAAGGCCCTGGCACGGTCTCCCACGAGCACAGGCTGTTTCATATGGGTGCGTTCGTTTCCCCAGGCGAAGATGTGGCTTTCCATTGCCCTCTTGAGCTGGCAGCCACGTTGAGACGATGGCTTAGATTTTAATATCCGTGTTCTATGGAGGCAGGCTTTTGATTCATGATGAAAGAAACTGAATACGCCATCGAAGTCGAAAAACTGACGAAGCGTTATGGGGATTTGCAGGCAGTTAACGACATCTCGTTCAACGTCCGGAAAGGCGAGGTTTTCGCCTTGTTGGGCCCGAACGGAGCCGGCAAGACCACCACTGTCGAGATCATCGACACCATCCGCACGCCCACGTCGGGAAACGTTCGCCTTCTGGGAATGGACGTCACAAAGAAGAAGCGCGACATCGTCCCCCGCATCGGCGTCCTCCCGCAGGGGTTCAACTCGTTCGATAGGATAACCGTCAGGGAAACCGTGCAGTACTACTCGCGGCTTTTCTGTTGCAGGAACGTCAATATCGACGGGCTGATAGCGCTTGTGAATCTCAATGAAAAGGCCAAAGAGCAATACATGAATCTCTCCGGTGGATTGAGACAGCGCCTCGGGATCGCAATTGCGCTCGTGAACGACCCCGAGGTCGTGTTTCTAGACGAGCCGACGACAGGACTCGACCCCCGCGCCAGGCGCGAGGTATGGGACGTCCTGCTGGGCCTGAAGCAGGCTGGAAAGACGGTATTTCTCACCACGCACTACATGGAGGAAGCTGAGCTTCTTGCGGACACTGTAGCAATTATCTCCAAGGGGAAGATCATCGCCATGGACTCTCCCGTGCAGCTCATCGAAAGCAACGCGGATTACCTGGTCCTCACGCTGCAGTCTGTGGATGAAAAAACTTTTGAAGTCGTAGGGAAGATGGGCTTCGCGCCGGAACTTACCAACACAAAAGCCTCAATGTGAAGGTGGCGGGCACGGACGACATCCGGAAGATACTGAACGCCATGGAAGACTCCGGGGCCGCGTTGCTCAGCATGGACGTTCGCAAGCCCAACCTCGAACAGGTCTTCCTGAATCTTACCGGCGAGGCGCTCCACGAAGGCGCTTCCGTGGGAAAGGGGGTGAAATGAACCTGCGCGTTGTTGTCGCAAGCCTCGTCGTGAGCCTCAAGAGCTTCTACCGCGAGAAGACCACGATGTTCTTCACAACTACCTTCCCGATACTCCTGATACTCGTGTTCGGCACGATTTTCCAGGACCAGGACAAATTGAATTTCGACCTTTGCCTGCAGGACCTCGACCAGACAGAAACCACGGCGGAAATCGCAAAGACCCTGTCCCTTACCGGGAAGTTCAACGTCACCAAGGTCGATCCTACCATCGATGCCGCACATTACGCCAAGACCAACCAGATAAACCTTGTTGTCATCATTCCCAAAGACTATGAAAAATCTTGTATGCAATATCTGCAATCCGGCGATCCCGATGCATTCGTTACCATCCAGTTTGTCTACGATCCCAGCTCCAATCGGTGGATACGAAGATGCGAATTCTGGACATTATATTCGCCAAGCTGAACCAGGGGATGTCCGGAAAGCCGCCGTTCGTCAAGACGGAAGAAATATCGATTCTCACCAGGAAATACCGGTTCATCGAGTTCTTTATCCCCGGCGTCATCGCAATGGCGGTGATGACCGCAAGCCTGTTCGGAACTGTGAACGTGAACACGGAGCTGCGGCAGAAGGGCATCATCCGGAAACTGTCCACCACGCCCATCACCCGCTCGGACTGGATACTGTCTAACATTCTATACCAGTTCATACTTGCGGTCATATCCACCACGGCAATGCTTATAGTGAGCTACGCCGTGTTTGACGTCAAATTGCAGATAAACGCCTGGCTCCCGCTGTTCATCGTGCTTGACGTTTTTACGTTCGTTGGTATCGGGTTGATACTCACCCGCATCGTGAAGGAGGCGCAGAGCGCCGCCGCCGCAGCCAACGCCCTCATATTCCCGATGATGTTCCTCTCGGGGAGCTTCTTCCCGCTCGAGATGATGCCGCGCTTCTTGCAGACGTTCGCCAGGGCCCTGCCTCTGTACTATGTGAACGAGGGTCTTCGGGCATCCATGGTGTTTCACGACAACGCCGCCGCACTGAATTATGCCGCGATAATCGGAGCCTTCGCGTCACTGGTCTTCGTTCTGGGTCTCATCGCCACCAAATGGGAAGAGGGTAATTGACAGCCAAACATCCCTTTCGCGCCATCACGCAAGCACCCCATGCCCGTGTCATTACCGCCTTGCTTGCAGCAACGCTCGCTGTCCTTATCGATTTCATTTTCAGATTCAGCAATTACCGGGATCTACTGCATCTGCTCCCGGACGCCGGAGCCATGAAGTTTTCGGGCGCACTCACGCTGGTATTTCTCCAGGTGATCGCTCTCTTTTATCTCATGCTTCTTCTTCCCAGGCTTCTCCGTGCGGTCGTCTTCCTGTTTTTTGTTTTTGTCCTGGTCGTCCAATTCTCCTACTGGCTGACACTTAACCAGTTCATGACAAGCACCGACCTGTTTCTCGCCCTGAATGTCAGCGCCGACAATTTCGAAGGCGCCATTTCAAGCTTCCTCAAGCCGCTTATCTTCTGGTATGCGCTTCCCTACGCACTCGTACTATCCACACTGATTTTCGTCCCAGTCAGATCCACATTCCGAAAGTCCCTCGCGCTCAGCCTCCTGCCCGCATTCTACCTGCTCTTTTCCAATTCCGCCCTCTTTCTTTACGCGGCTGAAGGCAATTTCCATCTGAATCCCCTGACCTCCCTCCTCCGTACAGCACTTCATTACGAATTTGAAACCCTCCGAGAATATCAGGGCCCCCGGGAAGACCTGCCGGTATTTCCTGCCTCCCAACGGCCACATAACAGCATCATCTATATCATCGATGAATCCATTCGAGGCAGCAATCTCAGTCTGAACGGCTACCCGCGGGCCACCACACCGTTTCTTCAATCTTTAGAGACCCAGGGACGCCTCAAGAATCTCGGCATTTGCGTTGCTGCCGGCACCTATTCCTACCTCAGCAATGCTTATCTGGTTACCGGCCACAACGCATTTCCCGACGACACTTTTCGAACATTCAAGAACCCGACCCTCTTTGATTACGCTAAAAAAATGGGTTACGAAACGATCTATATCGATGTCGACAGTGGCTATCTTTCCAAGCTTCTGGAAACCGCCCGGGAGGGTCACGTGAGATCCCTGGACCGGTGGATGACCGATCAATCGTTCAGGGATCGCCATATCGATCTTGAAACCACGAAAGACCCGGGCGTCGCACGCTTTCTGAGTAGTCTTCTGAACGAAAGAGGCGGTTATTTCATTCTCGTCAACAAGAAGGGCCTTCATTTCCACTATCGCAATACCTACCCGGATGATCCGGCCTTTACGTTTTGGGAGCCGGTTATGGAAACATCGGAACCCATCGACCCCAGCCCGACCGGCCGCGAAAAGCTCGTTAATACCTATGACAACGGGATTCGCTTTCAGGTGGATGAATTCTTCCGGGAGTTCGTGTCCGATACAACGAATCAGAATTATGTCATCCTTTACACTTCGGACCATGGCCAGACGTTGGCCGAGCATGGGCAGGTGTATACCCATGTAAAGTCTGACAAGGTGATCGTCGACGTACCGGCGTTTCTCGTAGTCGGTGAGCGATATGACAAGAAGGGTTCCTTAGCCGGCATTCGCCCCGGCATCCGGGTTTCCCATCTGAACAATTTCGCGACCATCCTCGATCTGATGGACGTACCGTTGTCTTTGCGGGTTCGTCCCTACGACAAATCGATTTTTTCTTTGACGTCCGAGGACAACAGCGAGCGCTACTATATGAGCGGTTCTCTTCATGGCTCCGGCGATTACGTGGTGAAGATGATACCGACACCACCGGATGAGGGATGGGGCGTTTCGAGACTTCTCGGCAAGGTCCTCAAGTCTGAATGATGAAAATATAAAAGCTGGGTTTTTCGACAGTTTGCGTTATTTTTCAATCCGTTGCAGGGCTTCCAGTTCCGAGGCGACGACATCCAGAGCAAAGCGGATCTGATCGGGTGTATGGGTGCAATTGACAAAAAAGCGCAGACGGGCGGAGTTATCAGGGACGGCCGGATAGACCATGGGCAGGGCATCGATCCCTTGCCGGAGGATGGATTGTGAGAGTCTTAGCGCCTTCAAGGAATCTCCGACGATGACTGGAATAACCGGGGAAAAGCTGCTGCTGGCGCCGGTATTCAGACCCCTTTCCCGGGCGAGCATGAGAAAAAACCCGGAGAGCTCATGGAGGCGCATCACCCGTTGGGGCTCCTTCCTGAGCAAACGAATGGCGGCCAGTGCTGCTGCGACATTCGACGGAGGCATTCCCACACTGTAGACAAAGCCCGGCGCGGTGTATTTCAGGTATTCAACAAGGGCTCCGGATCCGGCGATATAGCCTCCGCAGCTGGCAAATGACTTGCTCAATGTGCCCATCCAAAGTTCGACTTCGGCGGGAGCGATTCCAAAGTGCTCACCAATACCCCTGCCTCTTTTCCCCAATACGCCGATGGAATGCGCCTCGTCCACCATCAGAAAGGCTCCGTGCCGTTTCTTGATCTTTATAAATTCAGGAAGTTCCGGGATATCGCCATCCATGCTGTAAAGGGCTTCGATAACCACGAGGGCCCGTCGGAAACGGGGTCGCAACTCCTTGAGAATCATGTCCAGGGCTTGCCAGTTGTTGTGGGGAAAAGAAAGGTATGTTGCCTGGGAAAGCTGGCATCCCTGGAGAACACTGTTATGAATCAGGGCGTCATGAACAATGAGATCGGACTTGCCGAAGAGATGGCCGATTGTAGTCACGTTCGTGGCATGTCCGCTGACAAAAACGAGGCTGTCCTCTGTGCCGATCAAGTCAGCAATTTCTTTCTCAATCTCACGATGCAGGGGCCTTTCGCCTGAAACCAGACGGCTTGCCGAAACCGAAGTCCCATAGCGGTCGATAGCATCTTTGGCGGCTTGAGATACGACCGGATCTCCGGACATACCCAGGTAATTGTACCTGGAAAAGGTGATGAACGCCCGGCCTTTTGCAGTTGCGTCTTTTGAATCGGTCTCTTCGTGCACCCTGAAGTAAGGGTTGTCGATACCCCGCGCCTTCATCCCCTGCATGATCTGTTGCAGGTTACGGTATTCGGGGTAATCCACAAACGGCAGGCACTCCGGTTGAATCTCACGGACCTCTCTCTGGTCAACACCCCTTTCTGCCGGCTCTCCGGACTGACGGTCGGATGATAGCACTTTTCCCAAAGGTCCGTCTTTGGCTTCAAGCCCTCTTCCCAAAGTCCTTTGCCAGAGAACGTGAGCCGTCAGATCGGAAATGCCGGCTCCCAGAAAGAGCGCTTCGACGGGAAATTCGATTCCCATGTCTTCTTCAATCGTCGTCTTCAGCTCTGCTGCCATCAAAGAATCGATGCCAAGCGTATTCAAGGGACTGTGCACATCTATCCTGGTGAACGAGATTTTGAGGAGATCCGCCACTTTTTTAGCAATGCGAGCCTCAATGACCCGGTTGAGCCAGGAAACGGCTTCCGCACCCATGTCCTCAGATTCCAAATCGCCGACTTTGAGCGTTGAAGCATCCAGACCGATCGAAACCGATGCGTCGTTCCCCAGATGGACGGGTCGGCATTCTTCCAATGCCTGGAGGGTTATCTCCGGATCGATTTTTTGGGAATACCCGACGCACTGGGCAACGGCCCTCAAACTGCCCTGGATAAAATGCTCCCGACAAAGGCGGCGCTGGATCTTTCCACTGGTCGTCTTGGGAAGACCGGCGGTCTTGAGCAGCACAACTGCGTAAGCGTGGATTTCATGCTCTCGTGACACACTTTGGCGAATGGCCCCGATCACCGCCTCTGCATCCAGCTTTTTGATGTATCGTCGCTCGATTTCTTGCACCACCACCAGTCGTTCCTCATCCCCGACTTCAACGGAAAACGCCGCCCCGCAGCCTGGTCGCAGGGCCTCATGGCTTCTTTCCACGGTCCTCTCGATGTCTTGAGGATAATGATTGAGGCCCCGTATGATGATAAGATCCTTCCAACGGCCCGTGACAAAGAGCTGGCCGTCATGGATAAACCCGAGGTCTCCCGTGCGCAGATAAAGACCTTTACCACCATCGGCAAGCCTTGCCCGGAAGACGTGATCCGAATCTTCAGGACGATGCCAATATCCTTGTGCAACGCTTGGCCCTGCGATCCATATTTCTCCAATCGTATCGATTTTGCAGGGGGTCTGCTTCTCCGGATCGACGATAACAATCTCATTGCCAGGCGGTGCTCCCCCATTTGCTACCAGCTCGAAGTCATGCTCCCGATCTTCTGCAGAAAGGACCAAACGACCGGATTGTAACGACTGCGCGTCCACCTTCAGGAATGTCGGTGCGGCGCTTTTGCTGCCTCCAGAAGCGATAAGGGTGTTTTCCGCAAGGCCATAACAGGGCAGAAATGCTTTTTGCCGAAAGCCGCAGGACTCGAAAGCCGCAGCAAAACGGCGGAGCGTCTCCCCCCTGACCGGCTCGGCACCGTTGAAAGCAACCTCCCAACTGCTCAGATCAAGTCCTGATTTCTGCTCCGGCGTGATCTTTCGAACACAAAGATCGTAAGCAAAATTCGGTCCACCACTTGTCGTGGCCCTATAGCGTGAGATGGCCATCAGCCAGCGAAGCGGTTTTTGGATGAAGTGAACAGGTGACATCAAGATCATATCGGCGCCAGCATAAACAGGCTGAACGATCCCTCCGATCAATCCCATATCGTGGTATGGGGGAAGCCAGAATATGCCGCGGTTACTCGATGAATACCCAAAGACTTCATGGATAACGGATGAATTATGGAGCAGGTTCCCATGGCTGACCATTACGCCCTTGGGATTTCCGGTGGAACCGGATGTGTATTGGAGAACAGCAAGGGAATCAGCACCCAGGGAAGGTTCTTTCCAGACATTTGCCAGATCGTCGGAAATGGTGTCGGTTAATATCCATTTGAGAGCAGCCAACCCGGGAGTCTTATTAATTTGGTGTCTATATGCTTCCAGGGTAGAAGCCGTAGTGAGTGCAATTGTGGGTTCAGCGTCGGCTACTGTTGCTACAAGGTTTGCCAAAAACTGGTTGGAATGGGGGGGATAGGCCGGCACGGCGACCAAGCCCGCACACAAGCACCCGAAGAATGCCGTGGGAAACTCGATGCCTGGAGGGTAGAGCAAAAGGATCCTCTCTCCCGGAGAGAGGTGAGATTGGAGATGCGCCGCAATGGCGAGTGCCCTGCGTTCCAGTTCACAATATGTCAGTCTGGTTTCTTGTGATTCTCCATCCTTGAGATAGGTGTAGAGGGTTTTTTCTCCCTGCTCTTGAACCCTCCGGCGCAGCAGGTGGATCAGATTCGGCAGCCTATTCGTGCAGATTGTTGAGCTCGGTCCGGGCTGATTACCACGGCTCATATAGTCTTTCATACTGTTGTTTATTTCTTCCTGTTGGTTCGAAGATCCCCGTGGTCATCAACGGCAGCCCCGCATTCTTCTCAAAGATCAATGCGCAATCGTGAATTACGAAGGAATGAGATACCATCATTGATATTAAATTTTCTCAAAGTATACGGAATTTGTCAACCATGGTTCTTCGAAAAGAACGCTTTATATCCTTCAATTTAAAGGACCTATGACGATCACGTTCTTGTTGGCGTCTGAAGCGCGGTCCATGCCGGTTTGGAGTTTGCGTGCAGAAACGTTCTATACGCGTGAATAGCTGACGCTGTCCTTTTCAAACTCGGCAATTACTTGATCGCTCAAAGACGGGGGTACTTTCGGCAGGATCTGGATGATTGTCTCCGTGTTTACCCGGTAGTCTTCTTTGCTGGCAAGCTCCTGCTCGAATGCAAAATGCGCGACCTGCTGAAAAAGATACTGGATATCCGAAGGCGTGAACCCGGATGTCATTTCGACGATGCGATCCAGATCGATTTGTCCGGTATTGAGCTTGGAAAGATAATGTTCAAGAATCGTTGTCCTGCCCTCCCTGTCCAGTCCCCCAACCGGAATGATGCAGTCAAATCGCCCCGGACGCAGCATTGCGGCATCCAGTTGCCGGATGTAATTGGTGGCACACATCAGAAGGATCTTGTTCTTCTGATTCTTCAGCAACGGGATTTGTTTCAGGAACTCGTTCGTAATGGACTTGTCAATCCGGTCAGCCGTATCCCGACTGCCTGCGATCTCCTCGAACTCATCGATGAATAGGACCACTTTATCAAGATGCCTTGCCTCTTCCATGATTTCCCGCAGATTGGCGCCTATCTTCTCGACCCCGTCCGCCATGAGCATGCTGGGGAAGATCTCTATGTACCGCCAGGACAGGATGCCGGCGATCGCCTTTACAAAATGGGTCTTCCCCGTACCCGGAGGCCCGAAGAAAACGATCGCCTTCGGCGGAACAACCCCGTGCTTTATCGAGAGATTCTCCTCCATAAGGGGAAGAATGATTCGGCGTTGGACCAACTGCTTGGGGGGCTGTGAGTCGGATATGGTATCCCAGATTTCTCTGCCGATGGCCTGTGCTCCCATCTCATACAAGATACTCTTGCGTTGATGGGCTAAGTACTCATCAGGAGCCTGCTCTATATTTTCCAGGAAATCGATGCAGGCAGTCCGCAATCCCACATCCCGGCCGAGTTTTTCGGAGAGAAGCCACTTGTGCTTCAATATCTTGGACCAAAGGTCGGAGGAGACATCCGGTTCAAACGCCACCCCGCTGAGTTCAAGAATTCTAGTTGCAGACTCTTCTGGTGATAGGATTTCCGGCAGAATATCATTCATACTATAATTATACCTTGTTCTGGAATTTGGTGACATGAGTTTATTGTAACGTTTTGCTTGGAGAATCAGATATAGATAGGGACGTACATAAATATATAAATTATATTCCATGGACATATTGGTTTCAGCAGCAAATTGCACATCGCGTTCAATGCCTTTCACGATATGGCGATACATTGCATAGATGGTCATCACATGCAAGCTTATCTTAGCATGATTTCCCTTTAAATGACACCGATTGCTATTTAAAACTTATTTATTTATGTACCCCTATCATTGCCTGGATTTTTTGTAGCGCCGGATCAGGGTGTTGGTAGAGCTGTCATGACTGAGCTGGCGCTTGTCCCCGGTCTCAAGTTCGGGAATGATGCGCGCGGCAAGCGCCTTGCCCAGTTCGACCCCCCACTGGTCGAATGAGTCGATGCCCCAGATGGCACCTTGCGTGAAGACGCTGTGTTCGTAAAGTGCCACGAGTTTGCCCAGCGCCTCCGGCGTCAGCCGTTCCATAAGGATCGTGCTGGAGGGGCGGTTGCCCGTGAAGGTCCGGTGCGGCGCCAGCCATTCGGGGATGCCCTCGGCCTGAACCTCCTGCGATGTTTTGCCGAATGCCAGCGCCTCTGCCTGGGCAAACACGTTGGCCAGGAGCAGGTCGTGGTGCCGGCCAAGCGGGTTGAGCGGCTGAATAAATCCGATGAAATCGCAGGGAATGAGCTTGGTCCCCTGATGAATCAGCTGGTAGAAGGAATGCTGGCCATTGGTGCCCGGCTCCCCCCAGTAGATCGGCCCGGTCTGGCAGGCGACCTCTGTCCCGTCAAGACCGACATGCTTGCCGTTGCTCTCCATCGTCAACTGCTGGAGATAGGCCGGAAAACGCTTCAGGTACTGGTCATACGGAAGCACCGCCAGTGTCTGTGCACCAAAGAAGTTATTGTACCAGATTCCCAGGAGCCCCATGAGCACCGGCAGGTTGGCCTCGAAAGGGGCGGTGCGGAAATGCTCGTCCATCTGGTGGAAACCGCCGAGCATGGCCCGAAAATCCGCGGGGCCGATGGCGATCATCGTTGAGAGGCCGATCGCCGAGTCCATGGAATACCGTCCGCCGACCCAATCCCAGAACTCGAACATATTCTCCGTGTCAATGCCGAACTTGGCGACTTCCCCGGCATTGGTCGAAACGGCAACAAAATGCCTGGCGACGGCAGCCGGATGTTTCAAGGTCTCCAGCGCCCAGTCGCGGGCCGTGTGCGCGTTGGTCATTGTCTCCAGGGTCGTAAAGGTCTTTGACGAGATGATGAACAGCGTCTCCTCGGCGTCAAGATCCCGGGTGGCCTCGGCAAAGTCGGTCCCGTCGATATTGGAGACGAAGCGGAAGGTCAGGCTGCGCAGGCTGTAATGCCGCAATGCCTCGTATGCCATCACCGGCCCCAGGTCGGACCCGCCGATGCCGATGTTGACGATGTTGCGGATAGGCTTGCCGGTATGGCCTTTCCACTCCCCGCTGCGCACCCGGTTGGAGAAGTCGGCCATCTTGTCAAGCACCGCATGGACCTGGGGCACGACATCTTCACCGTCCAGGACGATGGATTGCCCTTTGGGGGCGCGAAGGGCAACGTGCAGAACGGCCCGCTTCTCCGTGACGTTGATCTTCTCGCCACGGAACATGGCGTCGATGCGGGTCTGGAGGCCGGACTCCCTTGCCAGTTGCAACAGGAGCCGGAGCGTCTCGTCCGTGATGCGGTGCTTCGAATAGTCGAAATAGATGCCGACGGCCTCGGTTGCCAGGCGCTCGCCGCGCTCTGGATCGTCGGCGAAGAGCTTTCGAAGATGCAGGTCCCGGACTTTGGCGTAATGTGCCTCAAGTGCCTGCCAGGCAGCATAGTTTGGGGAGTTGCGGAATACGTGTTGTCATGCTCATATGCTCGTTCTCATTCATATGGGGTTGCTCCATTTCCAGTTGCGGGTTTCCGGCTTATCCTCGCCGTGCTTGTTGATGAATTGCCTGTGCGCGAGCGGTTTATCCCGCGTGAACAGAATTGCTCCGTTACAGACGATTCCTGTCCCTATGCTTTTTGATATCGCTTTTACTTTATCAAGTCAATGACGTTAAAGGGCTGCCATTGAGGGCCATAAATAAAGTCAAAGTAACTACTCAGGCATACAGAATTCAGGAGTCAGAATTCAGAATGGCCCGCATGTCAGTTTTGAGCAATTTACCGACTTCTTCCATCAAGCGGGTTGGCTTAGTAACATCTCCATGAGCGAGATCGTGGACAAGTATCAAATAGCAACTCGATTCTTCGAGGGGCTCTTGAGCGAAATTGAAAAAACGGATTTGCCGGCTCCCTCATTCCGGCTTCTGAATTCTGACTCCTGAATTCCTGTGTAGTGACAAGTCCAACCTACCGTTTTCGGGATTTTCATGATGTTTTGGAAAATCGTCGTCAGAGGTTACCCCTTTAAGAGGCGGAGGGAGAAGAATTCAGCTCAAATCCAGTCGGGCGGCCGCGGCCTTGTCAGTCAGCCATATAATTTCGCCGATCCGGGGCCGGACAAGCTGGGCAGGCAGCCGGGAAGGATCGTCCGGTTCGGTGAGCACCGCTTTAAGCACGGAAGCCTTGGTATCCCCGCTGACCAGAAATACCACCAGCCGTGCCCGGTTGATAATCGCGGGCATCAGGGTCACCCGGTGCATCTCCTGCTCTTTCAGATAAATCGAAGCCGTCCAGGCGGTTTGATCGTTGAGGATCTCTGTTTGCGGAAAAAGAGAGGCGGTATGCCCGTTTTCGCCCAGTCCCAGCAGGATCAGATCAAATGCGGGCGGCCCGCCGGAAAAAAAATCATGGAGCAGATCGCGGTATTGTCTGGCGGATTCCGCGGGTTTTTCAAGGCATATCATCGGGTGAATCTGGTCCGGCGGCACGGAAACATGATCCAGAAGCGCCTCCTGGCCATGCGAGCGTTGCTCCGCCGGTCATCCGCCGGCACGCACCGTTCGTCTCCCCAGAAAACATGGGTCTTGTCCCAGGCGACTTCATCGCGAAAAGGCGGCCCAGCCAATATCTCATAAAGGCGCCGGGGGGTGCTCCCGCCCGACAATGCCACGGCAAAACGTCCCTGCCGGGCTACGGAAAGCCGCGCCTGCCGGACAAAAAGCGCTGCCGCTTCCCGGCTGAGCGATTCCGGATCCGGAAAAACGCGGATCATGGACGCGGCTCCGTGCTGATATGACACACCGCCGCATCATCCTGGCACTGGAGGGAAGTGGGGGTGATCCAGCTGATGCCGTCCCGGGCGATCAACGTGTCGGCATCTTCCGGTCCCCAGGTGCCGGCCTGGTAGTTCGGAAAATCGGCGGACCTCACCGAGTTCCAGACATCCAGAATCGGTGCGATAACTGACCAGGCCGCCTCGGTCTGGTCCTTTCGCAAAAACAGCGTGGCATCCCCTTTCATGATATCGAGGAGCAGCGTCTCATAAGCCTCGGGCGGCACCACTTTAAAGGCTTCCCGGTAGTAAAACTGCATCATCACCGGGGACAGGTGCATCACTGGGCCTGGCTTTTTGATCTGGAACCTGAGCAGAATGCCTTCTTCCGGCTGGATGGCGATCAAAAGCCGGTTGGGACGAAGGTCCAGGGTCGCGGATGCCGGAAAAGTCTGATGGGGAACGGGTTTGAATTGAATGGAAATTTCTGAAATTCTGGCCGGCAGCCGTTTGCCGGTTCTCAGAAAAAACGGGACCCCCTGCCATCGCCAGTTGTCCACATAAAACTTGGCGGCAACGAATGTTTCGGTAAAGGAATCTTCGGCGATGTCTTCTCGTCATGGTACCCTTTGACATATTCTCCGTTGATTTTTCCCGCGCCATACTGGCCGCGGACGGCGAACTGGGGAACCTGTTCCGGCAGGATGGGCCGTATGGCGTGCAGCACGTCCACCTTTTTGTTGCGGATTTCGTTGTCGTTAAAAGAAACCGGCGCTTCCATGGCGATCAGGCAGAGTATCTGCAGCAGGTGGTTCTGGATCATGTCCCGCAGGGCGCCGGCCTTGTCATAGTACCCGCCCCTGTGGCCGACACCCACCTCTTCGGCCACGGTAATCTGGATGTGATCGATATGCTGGCGGTTCCAGACGGGCTCAAAAAGCGTATTGCCGAAACGAAAGGCAAGGATGTTCTGAACGGTTTCCTTGCCCAGGTAATGATCGATGCGGAAGATCTGCCGCTCCTCGAAAATCTCGGTCAGCAGGCGGTTTAAATTGCGCGCCGACGCCAGATCATGCCCGAAAGGCTTTTCGACGACAAAGCGGACCCGTTGCCGGTTTTCATTCAATTTGGCGTCTCCCAGATGCCGGGCCACGGGTTCAATCATGCTCGGGGGAAGGGCCAGGTAGAAAATTCGGTTTACTTCAGCGCCCCATTTCTTTTCACGGGCCGAGAGCATTTTTCCCAGGTCCTTGTAAATTTTTGCATCGATCAGGTCCACGCGGTTAAAATGGAGGCAAGGCGCGAAATTTTTCCAGTCTTCGTCTTTAGCCTTTCCCCGGCGGGAAAATTGATTCACGCCGTCCCGCAGATGGTCCCGGAAATTGTCATCATTCATCTCGTCGTTGCTCATGCCGATAATTTCAAATTTTTCGGGCATCCATCCGCTCAAATACAGGTTGTAGAGTGCCGGAACCAGTTTTCGCCACGTCAGATCGCCCGATGCGCCGAAAATAACGAAAACAGTCGGATCGCAGCGTTTTTCAACTTCCATGTAGCCTCCTTATGGTTTTCCCCATTTCGTGTGAAAGGTGCCTGCCGCATCCACCCGTTCATAGGTATGGGCGCCGAAATAGTCGCGCTGTGCCATGATCAGGTTGGCCGGCAGCCTGCCGCTGCGGAAGGCGTCAAAATAGGACAGGGCCATCATCAGACCCGGCATCGGCAGCCCCAGGGTTGCACCGGTGCAGACCACGTATCTCAGTTCGGTTTGCCGGACAACCACGGCCTGGCCCAGATGCCCGTCCAAAAGCAGATTTTCCAGATCGGGAGCTGATTGATAGGCGGACCGGATGTCTTCCAGCAGGGCCGCCCGGATAATGCACCCGCCTCGCCAGATGCGCGCCACGGTTTCGAGGTTCAAGTCATATTCATATGTTTTGGAAGCCTTTGCCAGCAATGCCATGCCCTGGGCATAGGTGACGATCATGGCTGCGTAAAGCGCATTTTTGACCTGGTGGAGTATATGCTCCCTTTCCCCTTCAAAGCCCGGACTCGGACCCTTGAGCTTGCGGCCGGCTTTTTCACGCTGCTTTTTATATGCGGACATGTCCCGCATCATGACCGCGATGTCGATATTGAAGGCCGGCACCTGAAGGCCCAGGTCCTCCGAGACGGTCCACTCTCCGGTGCCTTTCTGCCGGGCCTGGTCCTGAATCACGTCGATGAGGGGCTTTCCGGATTTCTCGTCTTTCTGAAGAAATATATCCGCCGTGATCTCGATCAGATAGCTGTTCAACTCTTTTCCGTTCCAGCGATCGAATACTTCATGCAGTTCATCGGGCTGCATGCCCAGTCCCCGTTTCATCAGGTCGTAGGTCTCGGAAATAAGCTGCATCAGCCCGTATTCAATCCCGTTATGCACCATTTTGACATAGTGGCCCGCCGAACCGGGCCCCAGGTATGCCACACAGGGGTCATTGTCCACGCGGGCGGCGGCGGATTCCAGAATATGGCCGACCCTGTCATAACCCTTGCGGGTGCCGCCCGGCATCAGGCTGGGGCCGCGGCGAGCGCCGCTTTCCCCGCCGGACATGCCCATTCCCATGAAGGAAAGCCCCCTGTCTTCAACCCTGCGGATGCGCCGGTTCGTGTCCGTAAAACGGGAGTTGCCGCTGTCGATGACAAGATCCCCGGATTCCAGATGCGGCAGGAGCTCCTCAATCACCGCGTCCACCGGATCGCCTGCCGGGACAAGCATCATCACGGCCCGGGGCCGGGAGAGCAGTCCGAGAAATTCTTTGATGTCATGGCCGGTCCGAAGATCCTGATCCCGGGTCCTTTCAAGTGTCAGGGCCTGCATCTTGTCCGTATCCCGGTCATACCCGGCCACTGAAAAACCGTGATCAGCCATGTTCTGCGCAAAATTGCGCCCCATCACCCCCAACCCGATCAGCCCGATATCGCATTTCCTGTTTTTGTCATGCCCTGCCATGGCTATTTCTCCCGTTATTTCAGATTATTTTACCGTAAAAACACATCCGCGCCATCATTCCGGCGAACACCGAAATCCAAGTCCCCCCGATCCGCGGGTTTCACGTTCCCGCGCGTTTGCGCAGATCCTTCCCTCAGAAAGGTCCGGTCACCTATCATGTGCAGGAGGGGGATCGCCAGCATCATGAACAGGCACACGCGGATCGTCTCAGCAATGCGTCAGATCGCATAGCTGTTCATCCGCCGGAAGATTCTCAGGCAGTCCGATCCGGTCGATCCCGCCTTCCGCACCGTCTTTTCTTCCGTCGATCGGATCATCGCTGCCACAGGATCCGTGCGTCTTCCAGCGGGATCGAAACACCATCGCAGCAGGGTATCACACGCGCCGTATAGTCCGCCGGCGGGCGGTCCGCGGACACCGACGCGCTGTAAACGGCAGCTCCCGACGATTCGGCCGGTTGCCGAACACGCTGCATCTCCTGCCGCACCGGTGTTTCGCCGTTTATTCCGTCGGCATAAAGCTCCACCCGCACCGACCGGGGTCGAGATCATTGAGATAGAGCTGAATCTCATACACATGCTGACTGTCATGGGTCTCCACCTTCACTTCGCCGAATCGCAGCGCGGCCCATTTCTGTTCCAGGCTGTGCTGCCAATAAACCATTTGCCTGCCTGCAGTCCCATTGTCGGCGGCACGCGAACGGTAGGCGGCGGCGGACGGAATGTAGTACTGCTCGGTGTATTCGCGCACCGTGCGGTTGGCGGAAAAGCGGGGTGTCAACTGTGCCATGCTCTCCCGCATCCGCTTGATCCAAGCGGTGGGAATATTGCTCTCGTTCCGGGTATAAAACTCCGGGATCACCTCGCGCTCGAGCAGGTCGTAGAGGGCCTCGGCTTCAGCGGCGTTCCAGGCGGGATCATCGCCATGCTCCTGGCCGTCCCCCAGGGCCCACCCCACTTCCGGCGTGTAAGCTTCGGCCCACCAGCCGTCCAATTCCGACAGATTGATGCCGCCATTGACGAGCACCTTCATGCCGCTCGTTCCGCTGGCCTCCCAGGGTCTCAGCGGCGTGTTGATCCAGACGTCCACCCCCTGCACCAGGTGCTCTGTAAGCAGCATGTCGTAGTCGGCCAGAAAAACGATATGGGGCCGGACCTCCGGCTGGCGGATGAATTTTATCCATTCGCGGATCAGGTCCTTTCCCGCCTGATCCTCCGGATGGGCCTTTCCGGCGATGATGAGCTGCACCGGACGCTCGGGATTGCTTAACAGGCGCAGCAGCCGCTCCGGGTCGTGCAGCAGCAGGTTCGGCCGCTTGTAGGTTGCAAAGCGCCGTGCAAAGCCAAGTGTCAACGCATTGGGATCAAACAGATGTTTCGCCCCTTCAACCGCTCCGGGTGACGCGCCGGAGGCGGCCAGTTGCCGGGTCAATCGATCCCGGGTGAATTCAACCAGGTCGGTGGTGGCGGCAATGCGAAACTGCCAGAGGCCGGCGTCAGAAATGCCGCGAATATCCTTCTCCAGGGTTTCCGTCGTTCCCAGCCACCGGTTTTTTTCACAGGCCTTTGTCCAGAGATCGTCGGCCGCGGCCGAGTCCCAGCTCGGCATGTGAACACCGTTGGTCACGTGTCCGACGGGCACTTCGTCCGGCGGCCAGTGCGGAAAGAGCGGCTCAAAGAGACGCCGGCTGACCTTGCCGTGCAAGCGGCTCACGCCATTCACCGAACCGCTCCCCCGGATTGCCAGATAGGCCATGTTGAAACTTTCCGATGCGTCGTTCGGGTTCCGGCGGCCCAGTGCCAGCAGATCGTGTCGGGTGATACCGAGTTTCTGCTCGGCATAACCGCCGAGGTACTGCTCGATAAGGGCCGGCGTGAACCGGTCAAAGCCGGCGGCAACTGCCGTGTGGGTGGTGAAAAGATTTCCCGCCCGCGTGACGGCCAGTGCGACTTCAAATGGCTGCCCGGTCACCTGCATGAAACCGCGGGCGCGTTCCAGCACGGCAAAGGCCGCGTGCCCTTCATTCAGATGGCAGACTTCCGGCTGTATGCCAAGCGCGCCCAGCAGCCGCCAGCCGCCGATCCCCAGGAGCAGTTCCTGTTTGAGACGCAGCTCCGGTCCGCCGCCGTAAAGCTCGCTGGTAATCCCGCGATGCGCGGGGAAGTTCGCCGCGTCATTGCTGTCCAGCAGATAGAGTTTTGCTCTGCCGACCTGGACCTGCCAGGCACGCAGCCAGACCGAGTACCCGGGCAGGGCAACTTCCAGCCGCAGCCACTCCCCGTTTGCCTGGCGCAATGGCGTGATCGGCAACTGCCCGGGATCGTTATACGGAAAAAGGGCCTGCTGTGCGCCGTCCTTGTCGATCACCTGGCGAAAATACCCTTGCTGGTAAAGCAGCCCCACGCCGACCACCGGCACGCCCAGATCGCTGGTGGCTTTGAGCTGATCGCCGGCCACATTGCCCAGCCCGCCCGAATAGATGGGCAACGCTTCGCTCAGCATGAATTCCATGCTGAAATATGCGACAGCGGTCAGGGGGCTCTGCGAATGATTCTGCTGAAACCACGCGGGCGCCGCCAGCGCTTGCTGCCTGGCCTGTACCAGTCCGTCAACGTTTTTGCGAAAAACAGGATCGGCCATCATTCGCTCGATCCGGTCACGAGAGACCGTCTGCAGAACAACCCATGGATTATGCGTCGCTTCCCATAGTTCGGAATCAAGCTGCCGCCACACTTCATCGGCAGCATGATTCCAAGACCAGCGCATATCCAGGGCAAGCTCCGCCAGGGAATCGAACCCCTCGACATCAGCGGGAATCAGACTGTATATCGGATGGCTGACACGTGTTTGTTTGCTCATGGTTACTCCTCCAAATCGGTTCCGGACAGAATCATGACAGCTTCTCAAGCAGCCATGAAGACCCATGTAAGACACATTGATTTATTCATTGTTGCTCCTCCTTAACTGAGCGGGTTGCTTTCAAGACTCCCTCGTCATGTGCTGCTGTGAATTTTGCAGCAGGGTCTCCAGCAACTTGTCGAAAGGCTGGTTGAATTTTTCAACACCTTCGTCCTCAAGCTGCCGCGTCACATCGTCAATGCGAATGCCCAGTTCCGGCAGACGGTCCAGCACCGAGCGTGCTTCCTCGATATTCTGTTCGAGCCTGACTTTCGGATCCCCATGATCACGATAGGCATCAAGGGTTTCCGGCGGGACCGTGTTCACCGTGTCCGGACCAATGAGGGCCTCGACGTATTTCACGTCACTGTATTCAGGATTCTTGGTGCTCGTGCTGGCCCAGAGCAGTCGCTGGACACGAGCCCCCCGGGCAGCCAGCTTCCTGAAGCGGTCGCTCCCGAAGTTTTCCTTGTAAATCTGGTAGGCCATTTTCGCACTGGCAATAGCGACCTGCCCTTGAACCTTTTTTGCGATCTCAGCCTCCCCGCCTCCCCGTACAATACATTTTTCCAGCAACGGATCCACCAGCGCATCAATACGGCTTAAAAAAAAGCTGGCCACCGAGGCGACGGGCTTCACCGGTTTTCCCTGGGCCACGCGCGCTTCAATGCCGGCGATATATGCTTCCAGCACTTGCCGGTAACGCGGCAAACCGAAGAGCAGCGTCACATTGACGCTGATGCCTTCGCTGATAAGCTGCCTGATGGCAGGCAGGCCGTTGACCGTCGCCGGAACTTTGATGAAGACATTGGGACGATTCAGTGCGGACCACAGCCTGCGGGCTTCCGCCACTGTCCCGTTGGTATCGTGCGCAAGATGGGGGTTGACCTCCAGGCTGACATACCCGTCTTTGCCATCCGTTTTATCGTAGAGCGGCCGGAACTCATCCGCAGCACATTGCACGTCGCGCTGGCTGAGGGTTTCGTAAATTGCCTCCGCTCCCTTCCCTTCAAGTGCCACGACCCGAATGTCCTCGTCGTAATCGTGACTGCTTGCAATCGCCTTCTGGAAGATGGCCGGATTCGAAGTCATTCCCCGCAGTCCATCCTCCTGGATCAGACGCCAGAGATCGCCGCTGGCGATCAGGTCTCGCCGGATGTAATCCAGCCAAATGGACTGCCCGAGTGTTTCCAATTGTTTGAGCGGATTGTTGTTCATGATTTTGTCTCCTTGTTTTTCAGTTCCGCCACCTTGGACAACCGGCAATGCTGGCGGCCAATTTCTCTGTAATCGGACGGCAAGAATAGCCAGCGGCTCATCGTTGGGAGCGCCACTGTATCCAGGGATACCTATTTTAATGGATATAAATTATACATCTGAATATTTATTGTGGATACAAATTATACATCTGAATATTTATTAATGTTGCGCCATGCAATTCTATGATATTGAACCCCTCATTCAAAACCTATCCGCTTCATTGAGCGCCATCTTTTATTATTGCATACTTTGTGCCAGGTTTCTTGACCTGAGCGTCATGTATCCCATCACTCTGATTTATTGGGAATAATCGGATAAAATTGCAATCGTGGAAGCGGCATTGAGAGACATGCAAAAAGGTTATATTCAACCAGTGGTCATATATGATTTTTTTCGGCAAGTTAAATGTCATGTGCAGAAAAAGACTTGGAAGGAGGATTTGGGGTCTTCGAATGCCAGGATCAAACTAATGAATACGTTAGACGACGCAGTCGCACCCGGGAAAACGGCCTGACTATGAACGGGGATATGCCATTGATAGAAAGCATTCCGGTGGATCGGTTTACCTGATTGCTGCCCGAAGCCGCCACCCTCGACCCGACCGACAGGCTCAATCCATCGGAGAGAGTGTGTCTACTTTCATCCGCCAGCCAGCTTGCAGCTTTCGGAGATAGCGTCCGTTTCTCCCGATTCGAGATACAGCAGCCGTGCATCGATATCTGCGAGCAATTTTTCCTGGACACCCTGGCTGAGGACCCCATGGTGGAAAGCGTCAATCACCTTGCCTTTTTCAACAAGCAGCAGGTGACGTTGTGCCCACTGTAATTCCTCTGCATGAAATTGCTGCTTATCGAGATGCAGTTCGTTAAGCACTGCCCTGTCGCGCTCGATCTTCTGTTCATATCCTCGGCGGAGATCCGCGAGCATTTCCGGATTTGTGAAATGGACGTGCGACAAGCGATCGATCTCCTCCAACGCGGCATGGGCTGCCTGCAACTTGCCGCGCGTCAACTCGTATGCGGCTCGTTCCTGGTGTCCGCACACAATTCCCAACCATTTCAGCAGGGGCATCATGGACAACCCGTGGACAAGTATCGAAAGAATGACAACTCCGAAAGTCATTGAAACCAGCAATTCCCGATGCGGAAAATCCTTTGGAAGACTAAGCACCAGCACCATGGACAACCCGCCGCGTAACCCGCCCCAAGTCAGGACAGCGCTCCACGCCCAGGGAATCCGTTCCCGCGTCCTGCGAAGCAGGGATGAGGCGCCAAAGATGATCAGCGCCCTGCCGCCAGTGACAACGAGATAGGCGACCAGTATCGCCTGCCAGGAGGCCAGCAATGCCTGGAAGTTGACTTCAAGCCAATCAGAAGAAAAACGATCGAGTTGAGAGCAAATGCGATGTATTCCCAAAATGTCTCGACGGCGATCCGGGTCGATGGCGACATACCGACACGGGCGCCATAATTTCCACAGAGCATGCCCGCGGCTACGGTTGCAATCACACCGGAGTAATGGAAATGCTCGGCGGCCAGGAACGAACCGTAGGCGGCGATCGTTGTCAGCGTAATTTCGATCATCGGGTCATCCACCTGTCTGATGACCTGGGAAACGGCCATACCCATTCCCACCCCGATGAGCGCACCAATACCGACGATCTTGACAAAATCGAAGGCCAATCCACCGACGGTCACCACCGTCCCATTCACGAACGAAATGCTGAGCATGAAGAACACAATCGCGGTGCCGTCATTGAGCAGACTTTCACCTTCGAGCAACACGGACAGACGTTTGGGAACACCCAGACTCTTGAAGATCGAGACGACGGCAATGGGGTCGGTGGCGGAGATGATCGCGCCGAAGACCAGCGCGTGTTTCCAGGTGAAATCCTGCACAAAATGCAATGTGTTTGCGACCGGTGTCAGAATCAGGGCCGTCAGCCCAATCGCCGCCACCATGTGAACATCAGGCCCTTGGTCAAATGGGGCGCATCGATGGCATGCAACAGCCCCAAAAAAGACCAGTGATGACCAGCGCCACCGTATACGGAACAGCCAATCGTTGCACCGCAATCGCCACGGCCGTGGCCACAACGAAGAGCAAAATCAAGATGGTTCCCGTTTCCATTGCTCTTTATCATCTCCGTTCGTCATTTGCAGTGGCATGCACAGAACCTTTTTCCCTGAATTTCAAGCTCGATTCCCTGTTCTTTCTTTCAGGCCGGATCCGTCTGCCTCTCCTTCTCCGGATACGGCTGTCAAAGCTCCTCTGCAATGAGGACAAATGAATACTGTGCATTAGAATTTTGTCTCCAAAATTCAATACCGGACACCATCCTTTGTTGCGATCACTGTATCGTTCAAAGAGGGACTATCGGGGAAGGATGCAAATAAACGTCCCTGCAGTGTGCACAAAGCATCGCGGCATGCATTTGCTGCAATAAAATTGGTGGTCAAGCAAGCAGAATCTGGATCAGACGCCCTGCAGCACATCGATCATGGAAAAAACTTTGCCCTGAATGCCTTGGCAGACTTTGCCGTGCAGATAGACGACTGCATCCAGTGTCCCCTGGGCATAGATATCCCGTCCATTGACATTATGGGTGAATTCAAAGGAGACGGTCTGATCCGCGGAAGTCAGGGTGTAGGTATGCCACCCGTGACCGCCGATATAGGCTTCTGGGATCCCCCAGTCTTTTCGCTGGATATCCGGATTTCGCTCCATCTGGATATCTTTTTCCGTGAAGGGAACTCCCATCCGGTTAAAATACCCCACAATGGCCTTTGCTGTTCCGCTGGTGTCCGCCTTGCCGTTTTGATGGCTTTCCCGAACCTTCAGGCTGTATCCTTTATACAGGTCCGGAAAATTGGCAGCACCATATTCCAGCATGGCCTGAAGCCCGACAATCTGTTTGGCCATGTTGGGCGCAATAACTGCTGCAGTCGCTGAAGATGTGACCGTATTCTCAAGAACTTTTCGGTCCCCTCCGGTTGTTCCCATGACAAACGGCAGATGATACCGAACATAAAACATTGCATTGGCATTTACCGCGGAGGGGTGGGTATAATCCACCATGATGATACCGGGATAATTTTGAACAATATCACCGATTGCCGTATCCCGGTCATCCGGATGCAGCAACCGGATCAAAACGTTTCCCAGATTAAATTCTGAATACGGAATATCAGCTCCGGTCAAAGAAAACGGAATCAAATCAAGACGGTTATCGTTAACCACATGACGAGCCACAGTCGCCGCCATATTCCCGGGCATGCCATTTACCATCACACGAATTGGATTCATTGGAATTCCTCCCTGATTTATCAGTCTTCATGCTTTGTTCTTAAGCCGTTCAACACCTGAATCATGTCCTCTGGAATCGGCGCCTCCACGTGCATTTTTTCCCCGGTCGCCGGATGGGTAAAGGCAATGCGCCATGCGTGCAGCATCTGACGGGCTACGGTTTTCAGAACAGCCGGCAGGTGCGCCCCGGAATTCCGATACCCGTAAACCGTATCGCCGACAACCGGGTGCTGCATCGACGCACAGTGCACGCGAATCTGATGCGTTCTGCCGGTCTTGATTTCTATTTCAAGAAAGGATGCTGTGTCAAACAATTCCTTCACCCGCCAGAGGGTTCTGGCGTCCCGGTTTCTTTTGCTCAGAACGGACATTTTTTTCCGATCCACCGGATGTCTGCCGATTGGCAGATCAATAACGCCGCTTGCGGTTTTCATTCTTCCAGCAACCAGCGCCAGATAGGTTTTTTGAAGAGATCTGTCTTTGAACTGCGCGGCAAGATGCACCTGCGCCGCCGCTGTTTTGGCGACAACGAGAATGCCGGAGGTGTCCTTGTCCAGTCGGTGAACGATTCCGGGGCGGATTTTCCCGCCGATGCCCTCCAAATCCGGACAATGGTACAGAATCGCATTCACAAGGGTCCCCGAGAAATGACCGGGGGCCGGATGGACCACCATTCCGGCGGGTTTGTCGATCACCAGGATGTCGTCATCTTCATGAAGGATACAGAACGGGATGGCTTCGGGTTCACAGGCGATGGGTTCTGGGGCGGGAATATTGCCGGAAATGATTTCGCCGGCCTTCACCCGGTAGCCGGGTTTTCTAATTTCGTTCAGGACTTGAATCTGTCCTTCCCGAAGGAGATTGGCAGCCATGGAGCGGGAACAGCCGGCAACCTGCAGCGCAATTACATTATCCAGACGCTCTCCGGCCTGTTCTTTCAAGACTGAAAAAGAAAACGGGCCGTGGAAAGGCATCATGGAAAGTTCATTAAGCCGCGGCGGTCTCCTGAATAAACAGGGACTCGATTTCCAGAAGAACCGAATCTTCGGTTGTCTGCTTGGATGTGGAAAGCTCTTTAATCAGAAGGGTCTGGGCCGTATCATACAGTTTTCGTTCGCCAAAGGACAAATCCTTGGTCAGCTTCAGCAGGTAAAGATCCCGGAACACTTCCGCAACGTCAAACAGGGAGCCGGTCTTGATTTTTTCCATATAATCCCGGTATCTGCGATTCCAGGTTTGGGATTCAGCCGCAATATCCCTTTGATTTTTCATTAGATCGTAGATTTTAGGAATTTCATCTTCCTGAATGAGATCTCGAAGACCCACGGAATGCACGTTCCATGTAGGAATCATGATGACCATACCGTTTTCGAGAATTTTCATGATATAAAAATCATGTTTTTCTCCGTTCACCACTTTGCATTCAATGGCATCGATGCGACCGACACCATGAGCCGGGTATACGGCCAGATCACCAACCCGGAATTTTTTGGAGCTGGCTGTGGAAGGTTGAACCTTGTCTTTACTTTTTTTATCATAAAGTTTCATAGTGTACCATGTCTAACCAGTATCAGGGCGTGGAATTCGGGACATCGGATGAGGAAACTGCGCTTGAAGCAGGACAATTAAATCTCGCCTACTTGATATAGATTATTATCACACATCAACGGAACAAGCAATAAAAAAGGACCGGAGCCTTGCGGCGCCGGTCCTTTTTTAACTACTCAACAAGATATAAAACGCTTGAGACTACATCAGGAACGGAACCATCAGCAGTGCCACAACGTTCAGAATCTTGATCATCGGGTTAACAGCAGGACCTGCGGTGTCTTTGTAGGGATCGCCGACAGTGTCGCCGGTAACCGCGGCTTTATGGGCATCGCTGCCCTTTCCGCCAAGATGACCGTCTTCAATGTATTTCTTTGCATTGTCCCATGCAGCCCCACCGGTTGTCATGGAGATGGCCACAAAAAGACCGGTGACGATGCTGCCGATCAGAAGACCGCCCAGAGCCACTTTGCCCAGGAGGAAGCCGACGATGATCGGTGCAACAACCGGCAGGATGGCCGGAACAATCATTTCCTTTAAAGCGAACTTGGTAACGATATCCACGCATGCGCCGTAATCGGGTTTTGCGGTACCTTCCATGATTCCGGGGATGGTGCGGAATTGTCTGCGGACTTCTTCAACAACCGCGCCGCCGGCATTACCGACTGCTTTCATGGCAATGGAGGCAAACAGATACGGCAGCAGGCCGCCGATAAACAGACCGATGATAACTCTTACATCGGAAAGGTCAAACCTGATGGCCTCTGCACCCTTTGCGCCCAGGAAATGAAAATTCCTGAACATAGGCGGCAAAAAGAACCAGAGCAGCCAGACCGGCGGAACCAATGGCATAACCTTTGGTAACGGCCTTGGTGGTGTTGCCGACTGCATCCAGCGGATCGGTGACAGCGCGGACGCTTTCATCCATTCCAGCCATTTCGGCAATGCCGCCGGCGTTGTCGGTAATGGGGCCGTAAGCATCAATGGCGATAACCATACCGGTCATGGAGAGCATGGACATGGCGGCCATGGCAATGCCATAAAGTCCGGCAAAATGATGTGCGGCAAAAATGGCGATACAGATCGTGATAACCGGAGCGGCAGTGGACTGCATGCTGACGGCAAGACCGGCAATGATGTTGGTGCCGTGACCGGTGGCGGAAGCATCTGCAATGCCTTTAACCGGTGCATATTTTCCGGTGTAGAATTCGGTGATGATAACAATCACAACCGTCAGAATCAAGCCGACCAGGGTACAAAAATAAATATTCATGGCGGAAATGGTGCCAAGGCCGCCCATATATTTCATGGTGACAAAATAAAAGGCAACAGCCGCAATAATGGCGGCGCCGAACATGCCTTTATACAGAGCGCCCATGATGTATTCGCCTTTGCCAAGTCTGACAAAGAAAATGGCGATCATGGAAGCCACAATGGAAATGGCGCCAAGGACCAGCGGAAATTCCGCGGCAATCAGAATTTTGGGGAAAAGCAGATGACCGATCAGCATGGCGGCAACAGCGGTAACCGCATAGGTTTCAAACAAGTCGGCAGCCATACCCGCGCAGTCGCCGACATTGTCGCCCACGTTATCCGCGATAACAGCCGGGTTTCTGGGATCGTCTTCCGGAATTCCGGCTTCGACTTTACCCACCAGGTCAGCGCCGACATCCGCGCCCTTGGTGAAGATACCGCCGCCCAGCCGGGCGAAAATGGAGATCAAGCTGCCGCCAAATCCCAGGGCAACCAGAGCCATGATATCATGGGTGAAATAATAATAGCCGGCAACGGAAGTCAGCGCCAGGCCGGCAACCATCATACCGGTAACCGAACCGCCTTTGAAGGCAAGCGCAAGACCTGCAGCCAGGCCTTTTCTTGAAGCTTCAGCGGTTCTGACATTGGCAATAACCGACACTCTCATGCCGACATAGCCTGCGATAAAAGAGGCCACTGCGCCGATCAGAAAGCCGATGGCTGATTTCTGGCCCAGGGTAGAAAAAATGATGACAAAAATGATAGCGCCGACAATAGACATGCTTTTTAACTGACGATTCAGGTATGCAATCGCACCTTCCTGAATGGCTGCCGCAATTTCCTGCATCTTTTCATTACCCGCCGGAGCAGCTTTAACAACCGTAGCCAGCGCAATCGCAAAAAGGACACCAATTACACCCACCAGCGTACACGTCAATGGAATATTTGCCAGTACGTAGTCCATTATTTCCCTCCATCTGTTGTTTGACTTGAAATTGTGATTATCGATCGATTGAAACGATTCATCCCTTCCTTTGCACCATTACAAAGGATGGTTACTGCCGCATCCCGGGCCCGGGAAATGATGTGTTCCAGCATTCTGCTTTCTTCTGGATTAAAGGATGATAAGACATGATCCACAGCATTCATTCCTGCCTCGGGACGCCCGATGCCCATGCGAAGGCGGGCAAAGTCTCCTCCGCCAAAAGCATCTATCAACGACTGAATACCATTATGTCCCCCGCTCCCTCCTTTCTCTTTAATTTTAATTCTTCCAAATGCAAGGTCCATGTCGTCATGGACAATTAACATATCTTCACAGGATAGACCAAAACTTTGAGCAAGTTGGTAAACCGGACTTCCGCTGAGATTCATATAGGCCATCGGCTGCACCAGGATAACTTCCCTGCCCCGTATGCACCCTATGCCGACCCGCGCATTGGCCGGATGCATTTCAAGGGAAATGACAAATTCGCGGGAAATGGCAGCAATGACTTCAAAACCGATATTGTGCCGGGTCGCTGAATATTTGAGACCCGGGTTTCCGAGCCCGACGATCATAAAGCTTCGGCACCCGTAAGTCGCTTCGGCTGCTTCGGATTCGTTTTCAGCCATCCAGGATCATCCGACGATTACAACAATGTCGCTCAGATCATTTCGCCGGAGCAGCCGCTGCTGCTGCTTCTTCAGCAGGTGCTTTTTCATCGGACTTGGTGCTGAGAATGGTCAAAATGGTATAATTTGTATCCGCAGGGATTTCAACATTCTCAGAGACCTTTAAATCTTTGACATGGACGGAATCCCCGATTTCCAGATCCGAGATATCAATCTGAATGGATTCCGGAACTTCAAACGGCAGGCACAGCACTTCAATCTCCCGTTTGATGATCTGAAGCATGCCGCCGTCTTCAATCCCTTTTGCCTTGCCTTTGACAACGACCGGAACATCGACCGTGATTTTGCGGTCTTTTGAAATTTCATAGAAATCCACATGAAGAAATTTTCTGGACATCGGGTGGATCTGCATCTCTTTAATCATGGCGCTGCGATTGCCGGTTTGAGCGTTTTGAATTGCCATATTGAAGATGATCTGACTGACGGATGCCTTTTTCAGGGCATGCTCTAAATCCAGGGATGAAATTGACAGTGAAATGGATTCGGTCCCCGGTCCGTAGAGCACGGCAGGAATATTTCCTTCCCGCCTCAGTGCGCGTGAAGGGCTGTTTCCGGCTGATGTTCTCATATTAGCAGTAAGTTCAAGTATCTCCAAAAAAACCTCCTTAATCTATTCTTCAATCCGTCATGGATTAAACCAGCGTGTTTATACAAATAATGATGTTACCGAATCCCCTCTGTGGCTTCGGATGATAGCTTCTCCTACCAGACGGGAAATACTGAGAACCTTCATTTTTTCACATTCAGCCGCAGCATTTCTCAATGGAATCGTATCCGTGACAATAAAACTTTTTAATTCAGAAGACATGATCCGATCGACCGCCGGGCCGGACAGAACAGGATGAGAGCAGCATGCATGGACTTCTCTGGCGCCTTTCTCCATAATCACGGCAGCAGCTTGGGTAACCGTTCCGGCGGTATCGACCATATCATCCAGAATGATGGCCACTTTACCGGAGACATCCCCGATAAGTGCCATTGCCTTGGCTTTGTTGGGCGCTTCCCGGCGCTTATCCACGATGGCAAGACCCGCATTAAGGCGTTTGGCAAAAGCCCTGGCCCTTTCAACCCCGCCGGCATCAGGCGAAACCACAACAAGGTCGCTCTCAAATTTATTTTTGATATAGTCCAGTATCACCGGCGCAGCAAAGAGGTTATCCACGGGAATACTGAAAAAACCCTGAATCTGGCCAGCGTGCAGATCCATGGTGATCACCCGGTTTGCACCGGATACCGTAATGATATCGGCAACGAGCTTGGCGCTGATCGGCACCCTCGGCGCCACTTTTTTATCCTGCCGTGCATAACCGAAATAGGGTATGACAGCCGTGATTCTTCTGGCAGAAGACCGCTTGAAGGCATCGATCATCAGCAGGAGTTCCACAAGGTGATCATTCACCGGAGAACTTGTGGATTGAATTACAAAAATATCCTTTGACCGGACATTTTCATCGATTTCAATCTGAAGCTCACCATCGCTGAATGTTTTGACCTTGGCGCCTCCCAAGGGCAAATCCAGATATTGACATATCTTCTGCGCCAGTTCAGGATTTGAGTTTCCTGAAAAAATCCCCAGTCCGTTTGTCGCAAACCCGCTCATTTGGAATCTTCCTATGCTTCCCTCAGTCGACAACCCATCGTGTGTACGCTGAAACTTTTTGATCGCGCATGTTCATAAGCCCCGACTGTTATGACTGGCTGGGGCGGGAGGATTCGAACCTCCGAGTGCAGGAACCAAAATCCTGTGTCTTACCGCTTGACGACGCCCCAGCATGAAAACCGGACAGGCTAAACCAGCAGTTGCGTCACAAAACACGACCATCTCTGGTTTTCGGACAGGGTTTTAAACGCTTTGCTCGCTCGATCCGGGTCCAAAAAAATACCAAATACGGTTGGACCGCTTCCCGACATCAACGATCCGATAGCCCCTTGATCCAGCAAGGCTTTTTTTATGTCAGAAAGCTCCGGATACCAGGAAATGGTAACAGTTTCAAGATCGTTACACAGATGGTGAAGCGGATTAAACCCCTTGTTCAAAGGAAAACTTTTAAGCTTTTGTTCGCAGTTTGTCAATCCCAAATTCAGGTTTTTATAGACATCGGCGGTGCTAACCCGTATCTCGGGATGTATCAATACAATTGAATACGGTTGAATTTCTTCAATAAATTCAAGGTGATCTCCTACACCGGTTGCCAGCGCAGGCTTTTGATAAATAAAAAACGGCACATCCGCCCCAAGGGTCAACGCCAGGGATGCCAGGTCCCGATTTGAAAAAGGATGCCCATAATGGGCGTTCAGACCTGAAAGGACACTGGCGGCATTGCTGCTGCCCCCCCCGAGGCCGGCTGCAACGGGAATGCGTTTTTCGATAAAAATACCGACACCGCCCGAATGACCCAATGCATCAAAAAAACATTCGGCCGCGCGACATGCAATGTTGGTTTGATCTTCCGGAACTGCAGGATGCGTGCAGAAAACGGTTATCTTTGAAGCTTGAAAGTCCAGCACCAAGGAGTCATACAGGGCTATCCGCGCACATCAATGAATGCAGATCATGGTATCCATCCGATCGTTTTCCGAGGATGTGAAGAAACAGGTTGATTTTAGCGGGCGAGTTGATTTTCAAGATAGCGGCTTCCAAAAAAATATTGACAAATCCATGGGATTATAGATAAAGATAGTTCAAAAATAAAGGAAGAAATCGGAAACACGAATGAAACGGTATCAGCTTTCAATTGACATGGGTAATAAAGGATGGTGGCGCTGGCAAACTGAATACTAGGGGTGCGCCAACGAACGCTGATTAGTAAATTATAATCTCTAAAAAGGATCGTGAGCAACCCAAAGCCCATGATCCTTTTTTTATTCCAATAAAGGGGATCGTGGAAAACAAATCCATGACCCCCTTTTTTATTGCAAAAGGAGTTTTTATGATTCTCCAGCAGTTTCCCTCGGAAGATGAATTCAAGCAGATGACGAAAGAATTCAATGTCATTCCGTTGTGCGTTGAAATTCTTGCAGATACGGAAACCCCGGTTTCTCTGCTGCAAAAATGCCTCAATAAACAAGGCCCTCTTTTTCTTTTTGAAAGCGTTGAAGGCGGAGAGCGATGGGGACGGTACAGTTTTCTGGGATTTTCCGCCCGTTCTCACATCGAGATTTTTCGGGACCGGGTGGATATTCATGACGCCCAGTGTTGCAAATCCATCTCCCACCAGGGGAACCCGCTGAATATTCTGAAGCAGATCATGAGCGCATATCGCCCTGCACATTATCCCGGACTTCCCAGATTCTGGGGGGGACTCGTAGGATATTTCTCCTATGAACTCGTATCATTTTTTGAAAAAATCCCCAACCATCTGCCCGAAGATACCCCCTTGGCGCAATTGATGATTCCGGACCAATTAATGGTATTTGACAACATCCGGCACACCCTCCTGGCAATTGTCATATCCTTTCTGGACGCTTCTTCAAAACCCGATGAACAGTATCAAAACGCCGTTGAAACGCTTCAGGGCATTATTCGACTGGTCCAGTCCCGGACACCGGAAGCGCCTGAGCCGGTTGCCCGGCCTGCATCCCCTTTGAAGGCGTCCTCTCCGGAGGAAGCCTATCGCCGGCAGGTCCAGCAGGTCAAAGAACACATTCAGGCCGGAGACATCATTCAGGCCGTGCTGTCGCAGAAATTTATCTGCGACTCTCCTCCGGATCTCTGGATGCTGTATCGGGCACAGCGCTTTATCAACCCGTCACCATATCTATTTTTTCTCCGCATGAATCAGCAGGCGCTGATCGGATCTTCTCCGGAAACCATGGTGCGCCTTGAAAACGGCATTGCCACCCTTCGACCCATTGCCGGAACCCGGCCCAGAGGGAAAACCGAGCAGGAAGACCGGGCCCTGGCCAATGAACTTCTGGGAGATGAAAAAGAGCGGGCAGAACACCTCATGCTGGTGGACCTTGGCCGCAATGACCTGGGGCGGGTTGCGGAAACCGGCTCGGTTCAGGTGACGGATCTGATGGTGGTAGAACGCTACTCCCATGTCATGCACCTGGTGTCCAATATCACCAGTGATCTGAAATCCGGTCTGGATGCCTGGGATTTGCTCAGAGCCACGTTTCCGGCAGGAACACTCAGCGGCGCTCCCAAAGTGCGGGCCATGGAGATCATTGCCGATCTTGAACAGGAGCCCCGCGGACCATACGGCGGCGCAGTCGGGTATATTTCCTTCAGCGGAAACATGGATCTTGCCATTACCATCCGAACCGCCTGCATCGAGAACGGCAGACTAACGGTTCGGGCCGGAGCAGGCATTGTGGCGGATTCAAACCCCGAACGCGAACGCATTGAAACCGTGAACAAGGCCAAAGCCATTGAAAAAGCACTTCAGCTTATCGGTTGATGCGTGCCTGCGGCATTCGGCATCCATGATTCGTTGTTTTATTGAATTGATTCATTTTGGAGAAATGCCATGATCGTGATGATAGACAATTATGATTCTTTTACCTACAATCTTGTCCAGTATCTGGAACAAATCGGCAGCGCAGTCCGGGTCATCCGAAACGACGCGGCAACCGTTGATGAACTTGCCTCCTGGAACCCGGCCGGTATCGTGATTTCCCCGGGACCCGGAAGGCCGGATTCCGCCGGAATTTCCCTTGACGTAATCCACCGGTTTTCCGGTCAAACTCCGATTCTTGGGGTTTGCCTCGGCCATCAGGCCATTGGCATGGCTTTTGGTGCAAAAATTGTCTCTGCCAAAAAACTCATGCATGGAAAGACATCCGCCATTCACGCGGACGGAAAAACCCTGTATGAAGGGATAAAGCAGCCGTTTCAGGCCATGCGCTACCATTCTCTGGCGGTTGCCAGAGAGGGACTTCCAGACTGTCTGGAAATCAGCTCGGAATCTGAAGACGGTGAAATCATGGGGCTCCGGCACAAGGAACATGCCACGGAAGGCATTCAGTTTCACCCGGAATCCATCATGACCTCTGTCGGAAAACGGCTGCTTAAAAACTTTATAAAAATTACCGGATCACTTCACTAACCCTGAACTTCCAAAGGAAAACCAGTTATGTTTAAAGAACATTTAAATAAGATGATCCATCGCATCAACCTGAGCGAATCCGAGATGGCGGAGATGATGACCGATATTTTTTCAGGGGAAATAACCGATGCGCAAATCGGCGCGTTTATGGCGGCCCTTGCAACCAAAGGCGAAACTTTTGAGGAACTGGCAGGTGCCGCCAGAATCATGCGCCGGAAAGCCACTCGTGTTCAGACATCGGCTGAGACCGTTGTGGATGTCGTCGGCACGGGCGGAGACGGCGCGCATACGTTTAACATCTCCACCACAACCGCCTTTGTTGTGGCAGGCTGCGGCGTCACGGTCGCCAAACACGGGAACCGTTCGGTATCCAGCAAATGCGGCAGTGCTGACCTGCTGGAAGCATTGGGTGTCAACCTGAACTGCGAACCGGAAGTGGTTGAAGAAGCCATACGGGAAATCGGCATCGGGTTCTTGTTCGCCCCCCTGTATCACAGCGCCATGCGGTACGCGGCCAAAGCCAGAAAAGAAGTCGGCCTTCGCAGCATTTTTAATATGCTGGGGCCGCTCACCAATCCGGCAGGGGCAAATTGCCAGCTCCTTGGAGTCTATGCGCCGGAACTGACCGAGATGTTCGCCCAGGCACTTCGACTTCTTGGCGCCAGATGCGCTTATGTGGTTCATGGTCATGACGGCCTGGATGAAATATCCATCTGCGCGCCGACCCGGATATCCGAACTTCGGGACGGAATGATCCGTACCTACGACATCAGTCCTGAGCAGTTTTTCGGACAACCTGCCAAACCCGAGGCGCTTACCGGCGGGGATCCTGCAACCAATGCCGCCATCACCCGCAATATCCTGAACGGGGAAAAAGGCCCCTGTCGGGATGTCGTCCTGATCAATGCCGCAGCCGCTCTGGTGGTTGCCGGGAAAACCGGGCAGTTGCATGACGGGATTCAGCTGGCGGCACAGGTCATTGACAGCGGTGCGGCAGCGGAAAAACTGGACAGCCTGATCCGGTTTACCACAGCATAATGCTCGGGAAGGACATTCATGACAGCCCATATATTAGATGCCATTGTTGAACAGAAACACCGGGAAATAGCCGATCTGATCCGGAAAACGCCTGAAAAACAACTTCGGGAGCAGGCCCTCCAGCCAAGAGAGCGCAGGCCATTTCTGGAAAAACTCAGACAGCCGGGACAAACCGGCATCAATATCATCGCCGAAATCAAGCGGGCGTCACCTTCCAAAGGAATGCTCCGCTCCGATCTTGACCCGGTTAGCCTTGCCAGAAGCTATGAAGCCGGCGGGGTAGCCTGTCTGTCAGTGCTGACCGACCGGCAGTTTTTCAAGGGAAGTCCGGAGGACTTGCAGGCAGCCCGAGCAGCAACAAATCTTCCGGTCCTGCGAAAAGATTTTCTCATATCTGCCGCGCAGATCTATGAGTCCCGCATTCTTGGGGCAGACGCCGTGCTGCTGATCGCCCGGATCCTTTCTGAAAATCAGCTCAGCGAACTGCTGGATCTCTAGCCATGCGCTCGGCATGGATGCCCTGGTTGAGATCCATTCGGAATCGGATGCGGCATCCGCAGCCCGTTCCAAAGCCAAACTGATCGGCATCAACAACCGGAATCTACAGACGTTTCATACGGATATCGCAACCTCCACGCAACTGGTTTCACAGCTTTCACCCGATCAGATTCCGGTTGCCGCCAGCGGCATTCAAAACCGGCAGGACATTGATCGCCTCTTAACATCCGGAATATTCAATTTTCTGATCGGCGAAAGCCTGGTCAGATCCGAGGACCCGGCAGCTTTTTTGCGGACACTGATGGAATAGTTGCTGATGGATTATCGAAAAATCAAAAGCAGAGCATGCAGAAAGTATTTTTTCTTTGGTTTTTGCGGCTCAACAATTAGGACTTCATTTAAAACCCATGGCGTTTTATAGACCCGAAATAAAGATCTGCGGGTTGACACGGACTGATGAGGCAGTGGCCTGCGCCGAGGCCGGGGCTGATGCCATCGGGCTGGTGTTTTATCCGCCCAGCCCCAGGCATCTTACAATAAAGCAAGCCAGAGACATCAGCTTGGCCCTGCCGGATCACATCGCACGGGTGGGTGTCTTTGTCAACAGTCCGGTTTCAGAAATATTGAAACGGATCGACGCCTGCGGGCTGACGGCTATCCAGCTTCACGGGCAGGAATCCCCGGAAATGGTCAAATATCTTTGCGACAGGGGCGTTCGGGTCATAAAAGCCCTGTTTATTCACAGCCCCCCCTTGATATCAGCAGCGCCGCGCTACCCGGACACGGTGTTTCTGGTGGAATGCGGAAAAGGTCGGCTTCCCGGAGGAAATGCTCTGACCTGGAACTGGCGTGCAGTAAAAGCCTTTGGACTGTCATATCCCCTGATACTGGCCGGAGGCATCAGTCCGGACACCGTCACACAGGCTGTTTCTGAAGCCGGACCCGATGCCATCGATGTCAGCTCCGGTGTCGAGTTCTCCCCGGGCCGCAAGGATATTCAACTGGTCAGCTCGCTAATTCGAGCTGTTTCTCTATGCGCCATTGAAAGGCAGCCCAGAAGGATCTGGAGCCTGACCGAGTAACGCGAGCCATCTGCCACTGCCCATGGTTTTTCGTGCAATGGCATTGGCACGGATGGACTGATGGTTTTATCTTGCTTTCAGGTTTTTGGTCATCGTATAGAGAAGAGGCAGATTTTCCCCGGTAAAAACCTTTTTGAATACGGAGCGCTCTTGTGGATACCATCTATGATTTAAGCACCATCACCCGAACGCTGAAAACCGATGAGCAGGTGATCGCCTTTACGGGGTTTTCCATTGATCAAGGCAATCAGCCCAATAAAGAAGGGGTGCTTAAAATATCCGCTTATGCCAGGCCGGACCGGAGTGGTTATTTGACCCTTACCTTTATCATGGACAGCGAAGGGGACTTACAAATTCAAGACGATCTCACCCGCTATTTTTCCAACATCACCGAAAACACCCTGCGACCGCATTTCAAGGAAGCATTTGAAACCATCTTTCGATGCCCGATGGATGGGCCGTCTAAATCACCGACTTGGTATTTAGAAGAAATAAATATCTATTTCAAAGTGTTAAACGGCAGAGAACGCCGTATTATTGAGCAGCATCTCCTCCCGTCGCTGGAAAAGCTGCTGCCGTTTCGTTTTGATCCCGTGGAATGGTGGGATCAACAAAGGCAGGAACCCAAACCCGTTTCATCCTCAGCCGGCAGTCCCCCAGCCCGATCCGGGATCATTGAAAGCCGCATTGATCAGATGGTTACAATCCCTTTAATCCAACCGCATGTAACAAAATGGCGCCAGAGAGGTGGGATAAAGGGTTGCGGGTAAAAGCCGACACCTCATCTTCTCTCAGCAGGACCAGACCAGGTGTCACAGTTTCAACGTTATTAATAATCTGACTGTTAAAGCTTGGATTTCGCTCTTTGATTTTTGAAAATTTTTATTTTCTGCAACCTGAGTTCGGTTGCCAACTCTTGCCAGTTTCAATTTGCCATCAGGTTGAATTAAACAGAAAGGCGTAGTTGAAATAATTTTGGGGGATACCCAAAACCGCCAGGATGTCTTTTTGGATATCCGTCAGTTTGGATATAAACCCGAATGTTTCTCCCGAAGGCAGTTCGATGATTCCTTTGACAATATCCTTGAACTCGGCCAGAAGATTTTCTGTGGTTGGATTTTTTACGTTTTTACGGTTGGGCATGAAATTATCGAGGCCTTTGTCTCTGGATTTTATCTTTTCTCGAGCACTGCGTTCGATCAGTACCGCCACTTGCAGAGCAATCTTAAACAAAAAGAGCAAGGCTTCAATTCTTTTGGGTGTTTGCAGATAAATTGGTTCAAGATTCAAGCTGCTTTTGGCTCTGCGATTGGTGTGCTCATTTTTGTACTGGTCTTTGTGAAACTGCATGGCTTCTTCTATTGAGATGTCGTTTTTGTTGGTAATCAGCGGATAATAACCGCATCGCCCAAGCGCCTTATCGAAGTGCTCTTGATGGAAGATCAGCTTGACAGAGAAATGATTCGTTGTGACGGCAACTTTTTCATCTCCATTTTTTGAAGCCCGGCCTCGGCGTTTGTTTTTGAAGGTGATGACAGGCTCGTTGTGGATTTCAAATTCGAAAAAGTTCTGAGATTTGTTTTTCCTCAGAATGCCTTGGCAGGCTTTTTCGATGCCTTCATGGGTTTTCAGATGATAGGTGCCCAGTTTTAGCACCAGGTCATCGAACTGCTTTCGGGTCTTTTCAACATGTCGATTGAGCGTTTGCCGGGTTCGGAAGCAAAGACCGTGATCAAAAAGAATGATCATTCGAAACGGATACTCTTTGTCATTATGAGCAATCGTCAATGGAGTCTCAAAACCCCGGTTGAAACGCTCCTTGTAAGGTATGAGTGTTTCCTCGGTGTGATTTTGCAGCGCATTTTCAAAAACCTTTTCATAAGTTGAATACATGGGCGCTGGTGTCAGAAAGAACCCCTGATTGTCATGGATGTGGGCCATGTTATCGATAGATGCCAGTTTGCAGTCACCCACATACAGAAAACCGCGGTCATCCAGAAGATCAATCAGATGCTGCCATTGTTCCACATAAGTGCTCACATCGGCGGTGTTTCCGCTGTAAGCTTGTTGGTACAAGGGAAAGGCTGCATCGTTGCTGACAGACAATGACCAGACAAATTGTTTGAGGTCTTGGCGATGCTTTTTGCTGTAACCATAGGTGATCGTGATGCCCTCACCCGGATGCTTATCGCAGTTTCCAAACGTTGATGCCGATGTGGTATCATTATGGGCAACGGTGGTTCGAATATCAAAATGATTGATCATGTGCCGGGTGATGAGCATTTCAAGGTTTCCGATACCATAATCGTATATTGCATCCAGGGTATCAGCCAGTCTGTCATCGAAATACTCTTTGGACGCAATATCGGGGAAGATGATATTGAGAATCTGTGATTTTTCGGCAAACTGACATAGTCGATACATTTGGAACACCTGACATAATACGGCGGTAACCATGGCTACCGAAGCCTGACCATGGGTCAATATTTTTCTTCGGGGGTCAAGTGGAACGTGTTGGTCGATAATTGTTTGTACGCCCGATTCTTCAAAAAAGAACTTCAGAATTGGGGCGAATCCGATGGCCTGAGTTTCTACCGGTGGTAGTGGTATCGCTTTCATGTAAGGCGTGAAGCCTTATAATTTCAAGAACCAGCTCCGTTGTCAGCACCATATCGCTCAGTCGGACCCACTCCCGCACCGTATGCATATCCCGCATACCGGTTCCCAGAACACCGGTCATGATTCCTTTTGAAAAAAAGACATTGGCGTCCGCACCACCGCCGGTGATTTTGGGAATCAGCGTGCGTCCCAGGTTCTGAGCGGCTTTCATGGCAAGGGTCACCACCGGGTGATCCTCGGGAATGTGGGTGCGGGTAAAATCCGGCACAATTTCCACCTCCAGCCGGGGACTGCCGGCTTCGGCGGACTGGGGCACATACTCCTGAACAGCGGTTTCAAAAGCAGCCACAATGGTTTGGGTCAGATCCGCCAGTTTTTTGGGGTCATGGCTTCTGACTTCGCCGTTTACCGTTACCTGGCAGGGGATGATGTTGGTCGCCACACCTCCCTGAATCACGCCGATATTGCAGGTGGTTTCCTGGTCGATGCGGCCAAGCGTTAATCCGGAAATGGCATTGCTGGCAATGGAAATGGCATTGATGCCTTTTTCCGGCGCTGCGCCGGCGTGGGCGTCTTTTCCATGCACCACAAATTTGAGGTGATTGGCGCCCGGCGCGCGGGTTACAATGCCGGCAGTATCGGTTGCATCCAGGGCATAGCCGAATTTGGCGGTTAACCGGCTAAGATCCATATTTTTTGCGCCCTGAAGTCCGATTTCCTCGCAGATCGTCAGCACCACTTCGAGCGGGCCATGCGGCAGGCGATCTTCCTGAAGCACGGTGAGCACCTCCAGCAAAATGGCAATGGCGCTTTTGTCATCCGCTCCCAGAATGGTCGTGCCGTCGCTCGTAAACATGCCGTCCTTATAGACGGGTTTCACGCCGTTTCCAGGCTCGACCGTATCCATGTGAGCATTCAGCATCAGGGGCGGAACATCCACACTGCCTCCGAAGCGCGCAATCAGATTTCCCGTGTTGCTGCCGACAGCATTTCCGGCATCATCCACAAAGGTTTCCGCGCCCATGGCCTCAAGGATATGCTGAAGTTCGCCGCAAATCGCCGCTTCATTTCTGGATACGCTGTCAATTTGAACCAGGCGGCTGAATGTCTCCGCCAGTCTTTCCGGATTGATCATTTCAATCTCCTCATAAAAAAACTGAACCAAAAAGCCGTTCAGACAAAATCTAAATCACACGCCAAAAACATCAGGTTGAAAAGGTACCATTTTAAGCAGTATGATTTTGGTCATTGTCTTCGAATTTATAATAAAAAAGGGTTCTGTTCAGATACGCTTTAGTTGTTCATGCTCTGCAGCGGCGCTGGAATAAGCCCGCCCAGTCGAATAAACGGGTTGTCGCCGCCGCCGTTGTTGACTGCCATGATGACTGACTGGCCCAGCAGACCTCCGAAAAAAGCGTAGTCTCCGGCTTTTTTCCCGGGAACCGGAATCAGACGGGTTGCCGTTGTTTTCTTGTTGATCACGCCGATAGCCATTTCATCCGCAATGATGGCTGCAATGGTTTCCGCTGACGTGTCACCGGGAATGGCCACCATATCGAGCCCCACGGAACAGACACTGGTCATGGCCTCGAGCTTTTCAATGGACAGGAGTCCGTCCCTTGCCGCCTCTCCGATATTCAGATCTTCGCTGACCGGTATAAAGGCCCCGCTTAGCCCCCCCACATGAGAGCTGGCAAACGCGCCGCCTTTTTTGACGGCGTCATTTAACATGGCAAGGGCGGCGGTGGATCCGGGAACACCGATGCTTTTCAGTCCCAGGCTTTGAAAAATCTCCCCGACGCTGTCTCCGATATTGGGCGTCGGGGCAAGGCTGAGATCCACAACGCCGAAGCGGATGCCCAGAACCTGGGCCACTTCCCGGCCGATAAGCTCGCCGACACGGGTCACCTTATAAGCAGTGCGTTTGATGATTTCCGAAATCTGCCCCAGGTCCGGCAGGGATTCGGATGCCAGGGCTCGATCGATGGCTTTTTTTACCACTCCGGGACCGCTGACCCCGACATTGATGACCGCATCGGACTCGCCGATGCCCAGGTAGGCGCCGGCCATGAACGGAATGTCTTCAGGGATGTTGGCGAACACGCACAGCTTGGCGCACGCCAGACCGTCCTGAGCCGCTGTTCTGCCGGCGGCTTCCTTGATGATTTTTCCCATCAACAGCACCGCATCCATGTTGATGCCGGCCCGGGTGGAGGCAACATTCACCGACGAACACACCCGGTCCGTCTCTGCAAGGGCCTGGGGAATGGCCTCTATCAGTGCCCGATCCCCTCTGGCAACCCCTTTTTGAACCAGGGCCGTAAACCCGCCGATGAAATCGACATTTACCGAAACTGCAGCTTCATTCAGGGTTTTGGCCACCGCCACCATTTCCTCTGAAGAAAACATGGCGCCCAGCACCGCGACGGGGCTGACGGAGATTCGCTTGTTCACCACCGGAATGCCGTATTTATCCCCGACCTGGTTGCAAACCTGAACCAGATTTTGTGCCAGGCCGGTGATTCTGGAAAAGATGTTATCCTTGAACCGGTTGATATCATGGCTGGCACATTCCAGAAGATTAATCCCCAGGGTAACGGTACGAACATCAAGATGCTCGTTCTGAAGCATTTCCAGGGTTGATACTATTTCACTCGTACTTAGCATTCTTTTCCTCTCATTACATCTGACTGCTGCCGTCGGTCTGTTTCACACCCGGTTAATGGCCTCAAAAATCTTTCGGTGCTGAATACTGATGACAAGGCCCAGCGTTGCGGCCTCGTCACGAAGATCCCGGTGAAATGCATGGGAGTCGATATCCACCGGAACATCCACCTCATAGATCATGATGTTGTCGTTTGGATTCTCGCCGCCCTTGAAAGCCGCCTGAAGGTTGGTGACATTGACCCCGTATCCGGCGATGATCCGGGTCACATTGGCCACAAGCCCCTTGCGATCCGGCCCCCGGGTGGTAATCACGAACGGCTCGGCGGGTTTCCCGCCAAGCGCCGGCGGACTGATCTCCAGATGCTTGACGTTTACCTGAAGCCGCATCGGCGTCAAAACGTCGGACAAACAGCAACAGAGCGTATCGGAGGACAGGTTCAGCGGCATTTCAGCAATGAAGCTTCCCGAAAATTCAGACTGCAAAATGGTCTGGGTAACGTTTTCAATATTACAGTCCTGTTCGAACAGAATCCGGGACACCGCAGCCAGTATTCCCGGCCGGTCCGGGCCGAAAACAGATATGATGATTTTTTTCATGGTTTCATCCACAAAATAGAGGGTTCAACGGCGCCGACACGTTTTGTGCCCGTCAGAATCATGGCCTGGGTCAGCTCCGAGCGGATCTGGTCAATAAAACGCATGGCCCCTTCTTTTAGCCCGCCCATAACGGCAACGGAAAAAGGACGGCCGATCATCACGGCATCGGCGCCAAGGGCCAGCATCTTGAGCACATCTCCGCCGGTCCGCACGCCGCCGTCTGCCAGAACCACAATCTGCCCCTTTACCGCCGATGCGACTTCTGAAAGGATGCGGGCAACACCCGGGGTGTGATCCAGAACCCTGCCGCCGTGGTTGGATACCACGATGGCGCTTGCTCCCACATCCACGGCGATTCTGGCCTGATCCGGGGTCATGATGCCTTTCAATATAAATTTCATTGGCGTCCTGGATATTATTTCCTTCAGTTTTTCCGGTGTTTTGGGTGATACCGGCCTTCCCATCAGCTTCAGGGTGATCAGGCCGGCGGCATCGATATCCATACCGACCACGGTCGCACCTGCGGCCGCAGCAACGTCCAGCTTGCCGAACAATTCTCTGTCTTCCCAGGGTTTGATAAAGGGAATACCATGCCCCTGAAGAGAACGAATGGCCTGAAACCCGGCTTCATGAATGAAATCCGGAGCACCGTCACCCGTACAGCCGATGATGCCTTTTTCCCGGCACCCTTCCAGCTTTGCCGCAATATAGTCCTCTTCGGAGATCTTTCCCCCCATGTTAAAGGAAACCCCGCCTATGGGAGCTGCCAGAACCGGTATCTCCAGAGGGATCCCCAGTATCTCGGTCCGGGTATCGGGTTCCGCCGCATCGTGGATTACCCGCATGTTAAACCGGAATTCGCCAAGCGCCTGAATATTGTCCCGGAACGCAGCGCCGGTTCCAATGCCTCCCATGCCCGGCACCTCGCCGGCACAGGCTCTGCCGTCACAGACCGGACAGACCTTGCAAAATCCTTCCATCATTTTTCTGGCCTGATTTCGGATTTCCTTCATATTCTCTTTTCCTTTACAGCTTGAACACTTTCCCCAGCCTGTGATACATTGAAGTTACAAACGATCCTATTTCATGAATAAAAATCCAGACTTTAGACACGGGATTTTGGATCGTTTTTTGCATATTTATAATTATAGGCTATTGTCTTTTTCTCCATCAACAGGACAACACCATGACGAAAAGTCATACTATGGCATCTTTGTTCAGAGAAAACAAGACTCTGTTCATTCTCATTGCCGTGGGTATTTTCTTAATCGAGCTTGAAATATTTGCCGTTGCCGCCATTAATTCCGGCAGAAAATCCTGGCTTGAAATCAAGGATCAGCGGGGCAACATCATTCATGTGTCGGAAGGCAATAACCTGAGCAGCTTCAATAAATATTATTTTGAAAAAACATTCGGGCCGCTGGAACAGTATCAGGTGAACTGGGTCTCTAAAGAGGAGCCATTTCCCTTTCGGGCCTGGTTTGCAGCAGCCATCGGTATCCCGGTTGGCGCCATTCTGCTCTTCGGGTTTATCACGCGCGCGTTTGCCGCCCTGATTTATGGTGACAAGATCGCCGGCAGCATCACTGAAGAAGGCCCCAAACCCGTTGCCCAAAACCGACTGGAAACGCTGATGTCAAGCATCAGCCGCCTGAACATATTCGCCATTGGATTTCTGGTGCTGCTGGCCATGTTTACCTACTGGGTCGTGCCCAATCTTATCCTGTATATCGGCCAGGTGGGAATGGATACCATCATGCGCTATAAATGGTTTTTTCTGGCACTTGCCCTGATTCTTCTGGGAATTGTGGTATGGATCATCTATTTGCGCTATCTTCTGGCCAAAAAGGCCATAGACAGCCAGACCGAAGTTGAAAAATTCAGGCTTCAACTGGCGGCCGGCAACAGCCAGCCCCTGCAACTGGCATATTCGGAATTCGCGAAACTGACGGATGGCCCCGCGGTTGCTTCAGGGCGATCTGAAATATCCGACCAAGTTGCCCAGAAAATCGCAGAACCGGAAAAGACGCATCCCGTTTAAGATATGACATTCCTGACTTTTTTATTTCAAGGAAATGTAAATGCAGATTGTAACCACCCATAAAAATACCGATTTTGACGCACTGGCTTCCATGATAGCCGCAACCCTTCTCTTTCCGGAATCGGTTCCGGTCATTCCCAAATCCGTCAACCCCAATGTCAAGTCGTTCATTTCCATTCACAAAGACATTTTAAATCTTCGCGAACCCGATGATGTTCCAATCGATGACGTAACGAGCATCATCATCGTTGACGTCAATACCTGGAACCGGATCGAGCGGTTCAACAAAATCAGCCAGAAAGAAGGCATTGAAATCATCCTTTGGGATCACCATGCCATTGAAGGCGACATTCAGCCAACCTGGAAATGCCAGGAAGAAATGGGCGCCAACATCACGCTGATGATCCGGGAATTCCGGAAACGGCATATCAGCCTGACCCCGATTCAGGCCACGCTGTTTTTAACCGGTCTTTATGAAGATACCGGAAATCTCATGTTTCCCTCCAGCAGGGCCGAAGATGCGTTTGCCGCCGGTTTTCTTCTGGAACAGAAAGCGGACCTGAACGTTCTGGGATCATTTCTGCGGCCGGCCTACGGGGAACGGCAGAAAAACATCCTCTTTGAAATGCTCCAGAACGCCGAAAGACTTCGGTTCAACGGCTACAGCGTCAGCGTCAACAAACTCGATATCCAGGGGCATGTGGACAGTCTGGCGGTTGTGGTGCGGATGTACCGGGAAATCCTGAACGTGGACGCCGCCTTCGGCATATTTTCGGACAGAGAGCGGGAACGCTGCATCGTCATTGGCCGAAGCAATGTGGACGGGTTGAACATGGGGATGATCATGAACAGCATGGGCGGTGGCGGCCACCCCGGAGCAGGTTCGGCCATGCTGAAATCCGTCAATCCAGAGGCGGTTGAAGCCATGATACTGGAGCTGATTCAGGGCAACCAGCAGGTTTCTGTTCAGATCAGCGACCTGATGTCCTTTCCGGTGGTGACCCTGTCGTCCGACACCACCATGGATCAGGCTGCGCATATTCTGCGGGAAAAAGGCTGCAGCGGCATTCCGATCGTGGATGACGGGAAACTGGTCGGCATGATTTCCCGAAGGGATTTTCGAAAAGTCAAGGGGGCAAGCCGGCTGAAATCACCGGTTAAAGCCTTTATGAGTACAAATGTGCTCACAATTGAGCCGGGCAAAAGCCCGATGCAGGCAGCCCGACTCATGGTCAAACACGATGTGGGAAGGCTTCCGGTGGTTGAAAACGGAACCATTATCGGCATCATCACCCGGTCCGACACCATGCTCTATTTCTACGACATGCTGCCGGATTAATCTATGCTTTCAGTGACGCCGCCAGCCGGCGAAGCCCTTCTTCGGTGGAGACTTCCGGAACATATCCCAGATCCCTTTGAGCGGCGCGGATATCGAACCAGTGGGAGGTAGAAAGCTCCCTTGCGACAAACCGGGTCATCTGGGGCTCGCCTTTTAAAGCCAGTGCCTTGTAAAACCATTCCAGGACTGCCCCGATACGCATTGCCGCCTGCGGAGACATCGAGCCCTTCACCGGAGAAAGCCCGCCTGCATGAAGAATATCATCAATCATCTCCCAGAGAAAAACCGGCGTTCCCTGACTGATAAAATACACATTCCCGGATAGTTCCGGCTGTCGGATCAGGGCCGCTTCGGCAAGAAGGTGGGCTTTGGCCGCGTTATCTATATAAATTACATCCACCCGGTTTTTGCCGTCCCCGACTCGCCGGAGGCGTTTTGCCCGCTTGAGGATTCGCGGAACCAGATGATTGTCTCCCGGCCCCCAGATCAAGTGAGGTCTCAAGGTGACGGTTTTGAGCGCCTCCCCTGCCCCCTGCCATCCGCCATCCGCCGTCCGCAAACCGCGCCCCCCGCCTGCCGGACAGCCTGCTCGGCCAGTGCTTTGGTTTCCGGATAGGCGGCGTAATAACCGGCGGGATAGGGAGCGGTTTCATCCGCACCTTCCATATCTCCGCTGTCAAAGACAACGCTGGGCGAACTGGTGTAAATCAGGCGGGAAACCCCGCGGGATTTGCAGGCGGCAATGACATTAAGGGTTCCTTCCGTATTGATCCGGTAATAGTCCTTGTAATCCCCCCAGACACCGGCTTTGGCCGCCACATGATATACGGTGTCCACGCCTGTGACGGCATTTTCAACGGCAATCGGATTTGAAATATCACCCTGGATCTGTTTGACCCCCATTGCCGCCAGCTCCGGGTAATACCCCCTTGAAAAACTGATGACCCTGTCCCCCCGCTGCAGCAGAAGCCCGACAATGGCCTTTCCCAGAAATCCGCCGCCGCCGGTAACCAGAACGGTCCGGGCTGAATCCCGTGGATTATCCATCTCCCTTATTCCTTTCATGCACAGGCCGCCTCCCTGCAAGCAGCGGGCAAAACGCCCGCTCTCCCATTTTCCCCGTATAACCATTAACCCGGATTCAAGACTTTTTCCAGCTTCTGCAGATCCTGTTCCTGTCCCACGGCGATAACGGTGGAACCGGGCTCAAGTCGGGTCTCAAAGGAAGGGTTGAACATCATGCTGCCGTCATTCTGTTTAATGGCGATGATGATTAAATTGTATTCCTGACGGATTCCGGAATTATTCAACATGACATTGGCCAGTGCGGATAATGGCCCTACAGGAATTTCTTCCATTTTTATATCTTTGCGGTCGTATTTCAAGGCCAGGTCCAGAAAGCTCGTGACTGTCGGCCGGAGGATCCTTTGCGCCATGCTCACAGCCCCAACCTCGTAAGGCGATTCAACGGCTGAAGCACCGGCGGCCAGCAGTTTGGATTTTGACTCCTTATAAATGGCCCGTGCCATGATATATAATCGGGGATTGAGCTGCCTTGCTGTCAAAACCAGAAATACGTTGTCCACATCGCTCCCCAGAACGGCAATCAGGCCTTTGGCTCGCTGGATGCCCGCCTTCAGCAGGGTCGTCTCTTCTGCCGTATCTCCGAACATGTGCAGCACCTTGTCTTCTTCCATGATCGGAACAAGATCCGGATTTTTTTCAATCACGACTACATCTATCGGCTTTTGCCTGAGATTCAGACACAGAACCCGTCCGATTCGCCCATAGCCGCAAACAATATAATGATCTTCCAAACGGTCAATTTTCTTATCCAACCTGCGTCTCCCCAAGATGATTCGAATCCGGCCTTCAATCATGTATTGCATCAGTATCGCGCCTGTATATCCCAAAAAACCGACTCCCACTAATATCAGGAGTATGGTATACATTTGACCGACGGAACTGAGTTGATGGACTTCTCCAAACCCCACGGTGGCAAGGGTGATCACCGTCATGTAGAGGGACTCCGGAAAACTCCAGCCTTCGATGGCCATGTATCCCCAGGAACCGCAGAGAATGATGGCAAATGTAATGAGAATAGAGATGATCAGTTGTCTGGTGCCGTCCATGTCTGGGGATATACGACATACGAGACAGTGAATGCAAGAGGATTTCCTGTGGAACCCATCTGGATTTATCATGTACTGCACAGCGGGCTTGGAATTGCCGCGCTGCTGATTGCGCTGGCCACGTTGACCGTGGTATGGCGTCTTCGCGGGGTGCTTCAGTGGAAGCGGTCATTAAAACAAGAGTTCAAAGAATTGAAAGGTGCGCTCGATTCTGCCGGGCCTTGCCGGCAACAGGCGATTCAGATCGTGCTGGATCGCTGCCAGGGAATCTGGAAAGCTGGGTTTCCGGAAATCAATGAAGTTTCCGGGTTTGCCGGGTATCTGCGGGACATCGCTGCCGCATTTCATCCGGATCAGGAAAAGCCGGAGCTTTGCGTGACCGCCGGAAGCCTGATCCGTGCTTCGCACAGTGCTATTGAGCGGCTTCAGGACATTCTGGCCAGGCCGGGGTTTTCACGGTTTCAAAAAATACGCATCCGGCATATTCGAACAGCCTGGAACTGGTACGACAGAATCAGCAGGTATAGGGTGGTTCAGGCTTATATCCGCTACCGCAGATGGATCAACCACGTCAATGTGCTGAGGCTTATCCTGTTGCCGGACCCTTTCTCCTGGCTGATCTATCTTTCCAACCAGCTGACGATTCTGTCACTGACCCGTTTCTTTTTAATGGATATTTATCTGTTTGCCGGCAAGCAGGCGATTCTGGCATATGATCATGAATCCCGGACTGAGGCAATACCCCAGGATGCGGGGGAAATCGAAGCGGATCTATCGGAACTGGCGGAATTGATTGCGCCGGAATCTCACCTGAATAATCCGCGAATCCAGGAGATCCGAAATCGCCTGGTAGGCGTCAATAGCCTCATTTTTCCACCTTCCGGATACTTGGAATGGAAAACGGGTTTTCAAGAAGCGATTCAGGTGATTGCCGGAACGTATTTTCCGGAAAGCCCGGCACCGGTTGACGAAGCCAGACTGGGTGCGATTCTGATCAGGTGCCGATACTGGCTGCAATCGGTTTCCGACACGGAGAATCTGCCGCTTTTCAGCCGTCTCCACCGCATTGAACTCAGGTACCTGTTCAGCGCCAAAGCAGTAACGGAACACCCGCTCTTTCGGCACGCCGGAACTTTCGCAAAAAAATCATGGGACGTATATAAATGGATGCAATGGCCGCTGGTGATATTCCGGCTGATAAAAAAAACAACGCCGGCAGGAATGGCCGCCAGCATGGGATGGGTCCTCGTTCGTAAAGGAGCGGTCAATTATCTGAGCCGAAGGGCTTTCGATATGACCATCAGGGAAATAGAGACGGTTTATCGCCTGTCCCTGGAACCGGGAGACAGGCGACAGCATACAGAAGAAAATAGCAGGGAGACGGAGGAAGAAAGGGGCCGGAAGCAACTGCCTTCCGACCCCTGAATACTTATTTCTCCGGTTTCTCAGGCTTGCACACCGCCTGCGGATCCGCTATCTGCTTCAGGGTTTCAAACCGCTGGAGCATTTCCTTCTCGATCTGAACACGAAGTTTTTTCGACTCTTCCGGGAAAGATTTTTCAAGCTGGGCGTAACGGTTTTCACCGGATAAAAAGGTCTGAAGGGTTCCATCCGGATCTTTGTCGTAATCCAGGGTAAACGGATTTTTCCCTTCATCCGCCAGAAGCGGATTGTACCGGTAAAGCGGCCAGTATCCGGCCTGTACGGCGAGCTGCTCTTCAAGCTGGGTTTTACCCATGCCTTTTTTGATCCCCTGATTGATACAGGGCGCGTAGCAGATTACAATTGACGGCCCGGGATACCGGTCCGCTTCCATGAACGCCTTTAAGAGCTGCTGTTTGTTTGCGCCCATGGCTACTGAAGCCACATACACATATCCGTAAGTCATGGCAATCCGGCCCAGATCTTTTTTCCCGATTTTCTTGCCGGATGCGGCAAATTTCGCCACTGCGCCGGTCGGGGTGGATTTTGAGGATTGACCGCCGGTATTGGAATAGACTTCGGTATCCATGACCAGGATATTGACATCTTCCCCGGAAGCAATGACATGGTCCAGTCCGCCGTAACCAATGTCATATGCCCAGCCATCACCGCCAAACGCCCATATGGATTTTTTCACAAACAGATCTTTCATGCCGTAGATCTGATCCATCAGGCGGTTTCGCTGCATGCCGGCAAGAAGCTCTTTTAACTGATCACCGAAAGTTTTTGAGGCTTCGGCGTCATTCATGGCGCCGAGCCAGCCGGTCATGGCGTCTTTAACCGCTTTCGATACCGGCGTCTCCAGGGCAGCCTTCATCAGATCCGCCAGTTTCTTTCTTCGCTGACCCACTGAAATGGCCATTCCGTACCCGAATTCCGCGGCATCTTCAAACAGGGAATTTCCCCAGGCCGGGCCATGCCCGTCCTTGTTCACCGAATACGGTGTTGAAGGCGCCGGCGCTCCCCAGATCGAGCTGCATCCGGTGGCATTGGCGATGATCATGCGTTCGCCAAGGAGCTGGGTCAACACCTTTACATAAGGCGTTTCCCCGCAGCCGGCGCAGGCGCCGGAAAATTCCATCAGGGGTTTAACAAACTGGCTGCCTTTGACCGAATCCCGCTTTAACAGGCTATCCTTGACCGGAATGGTTAAAGAAAACTGATGGTTTGGGACCTGAACAGCCGTCTGGGTTTCAATGGGTTTCATGACCAGGGCTTTTTTCTTGGACGGGCAGATATCCGCGCAGTTGCCGCAGCCCTGACAATCCAGGCTGTTGACCTGAACCCGGAACTGATAGCCTTTCAGCTCTTTCCCGAGGGATGGGCGGGTTTCAAAAGTCGCCGGCGCTCCGGCAAGCTCAGCGTCAGTTGCCAGAACCGGAATGATGGCGGCATGGGGACAGACAAAGGCGCACTGGTTGCACTGAATACAGTTGTCGATGATCCATTCGGGAACATGAATGGCCACACCGCGTTTTTCATATCGGGCCGTATCCACCGGGAAAACGCCGTCCGGCTGAAACGCGCTGACCGGCAGCTTGTCGCCCTGCTGTGCCAGAATGGGATTCATTACTTTTTCCACAAAAGCCGGCACTTCGGCGCCAAGAATATCGCTGCCTGCGGCATCTTTCCAGGATTTGGGATATTTGATTTCCTCAAGGTTTGCCAGGGTTTGATCCACGGCATCCATATTCATCTTGACGATTTTCTCGCCCTTGTTGCCGTAAACTTTTTTGATTTCGCCTTTCAACAGTAAAAGGGCCTCTTCAACGGGCAGCACGTTGGCCAGTTTGAAAAACGCGGTCTGCATGATCATGTTGATCCTGCCGCCAAGGCCAACGGCATTGGCGATTTTGACCGCATCCAGGTTGTAGAATTTCAACTTGTTCTCAGCGATGAATCGCCGCATCCGGGCCGGCAGCTCTGTTTCCATTTCTTTGAATGACCAGTTGGAATTCAGCAGAAAGGTTCCGCCGGGTTTGATGCCTTCCAGAACATCATAAATCTGGACATAATTGGCTTTGTGGCAGGCCACGAAATCCGCCGTGTTCACCAGATACGTGGACTGAATGGGTTCATTTCCGAACCGCAGATGAGACACCGTAATGCCGCCGGATTTTTTGGAATCATAGGCAAAATAGCCCTGAGCATACATCGGCGTGTTATCGCCGATAATCTTGATGGCGGTTTTGTTGGCGCCGACGGTTCCGTCCGATCCCAGACCCCAGAATTTGCACTGAACCGTGCCTTTGGGGGTGGTGTCAATCAATTCTTCAACATCCAGGGAAGTCCGGGTAACGTCATCGACGATCCCGACAGTAAAATGGTTTTTCGGCCCTGCCGCATTCATGTTTCTGTAGACGGCCTTTACCATGGCCGGGGTGAATTCCTTTGAGCCCAGCCCATACCTGCCGCCGGTAATGATCGGCGCTTCCCCTCTTTCCATAAAGGCGGTGCAGACATCCATGTAAAGCGGATCCCCGATGGCTCCCGGCTCCTTGGTCCGATCCAGAACCGTTATTCTGTCACAGGATGCCGGCAGCGCTTCCAGGAAATCGGAAATGCAGAACGGTCTGTAAAGCCGGACTTTGACCAGACCCACCCGTTCCCCATCGTCATTCATATGATTGACCACTTCTTCGATGGCTTCGCAGGAGGACCCCATGGATATGATTACCCGTTCGGCCTGCGGGTCTCCCACATAATCAAAGAGGCGATACCGTCTTCCGGTCAGATCGCCCACTTTTTTCATGTATTTGGAAATAACGGCAGGAATTTGTTGATAAAATGAATTGGCAGCCTCCCTTCCCTGAAAATAGATGTCCGGGTTCTGAGCCGTTCCCCGGATATGGGGGTGCTCGGGGTTCATGGCCCGGCAGCGAAACGCCTCGATGGCTTCAAAATTGGTCAACGCCGCCATATCCGCATAATCAATCAATTCGATTTTCTGGATTTCATGGGAGGTTCTGAATCCGTCGAAAAAATGCAGGAACGGCACGCGGCCTTCGATGGCGGACAGGTGCGAGACCAGGGCCAGGTCCATTACTTCCTGCACCGAGTTGGAACACAGAAGCACAAACCCGGCCTGACGGACGGACATGACATCGGCGTGATCTCCGAAAATGGAAAGGGCATGGGCCGCAAGGGCACGGGCAGTGACATGAAAGACGCCCGGAAGCAGTTCGCCGGAAATCTTGTACATATTCGGGATCATGAGAAGCAATCCCTGAGAGGCCGTAAATGTAGTGGTCAGGGATCCTGCTGCCAGCGCGCCATGAACTGCGCCGGCAGCACCGGCTTCGGACTGCATCTGCTTGACCAAAAGGGTCTGGCCGAATATATTTTTTCGGCCCTGGGCCGACCATTCATCGGCAATTTCACCCATCGGGGTTGAAGGGGTTATCGGGTAGATTGCGGCAACATCGCTCATGGCATACGCCACATGGGCTGCGGCAGTGTTGCCATCTATGGTTTTCATTTTTTTGGACATGACAATTCTCCTTTGTTCTGGTTTCTTCATACAGCTTCCATTAGATGAAGCTGTTTTAGCGTATAAGCGGCATTTTGTAAACAGGATTGGTCATTAGCCTTAAAACTGCTGCACCACCTGCGTTTTCTGAGGTTTTTTGACAAAAAATCCCAATGGATCAATGACTTCGCGAATCATCTTCAATTCTGTCTCTGTCGGAGGATCAAACGCCGATACTGCATCCATCAGCAGCTCAAAGCCTGTTGCAGCCTGAACGCTGGCGGCTGTTTCTCCGGGCAGGGTTTGAAGCAGTTTCATCCGGTTCGTATTTTCATCAAACCCTAAAATAGCCTTTGTGGTAATCACCCGATAAGGCCCTTTTCCAACCAGTCCCGCTTTTATTCTTGCACCGGGGCTTCCGTCCAGATAGCCGGGGCTGGTGATGTAATTCAGTTTTTTATTGAACCGCCGGAGCTCATGCGGCATGATTAAAATGGTCCGCTCACAGGAAGAAGCCATGTCGCTGGCCCCGCCACTGCCGGGAAGTCTGGTTTTGGGTTTCATGTAATCCTCCGGAAACTTCCCCATCATGGTGGAATTCAAGTTCCCGAACATATCGATTTCAGCACCGCCGACAAATCCGAAATCGCAAAATCCCCGCTGAGTCAGTTCAAACGCAGCGTTTAACCCCCTGACGTACGATGCGCCGCTCGATGTGCGGGAGTCTCCAACCGAAAACGGCAGGCCGCTCTCAAGCGTTGGGCCGACAGCGCCGGCTTCAAACACGGCGATAATGCCCGGTGCATGCGTTTTTTGCGCCAGGAGCGTTGCGATCATCGGAAGGCCCGTACCGACAAATACCACTTTGTTGTCTTCCAGCACCCGCGAGCCGGCAATCACTATCATTTCCTGGGGAGTGTAGTCTGTACCGACAATTAACACGTTAATTCCTTACAAGAGTCTTTCAAAATTTCTCAGCTCTGAATGATGTTCTTCCATGATCTTCCGCACCGGAAACATGTCAATAAAACCCCCGAAGTCCTGAACACCGAAAATGTATTGTTCATAATAGGCTTTCAACGGTTTGAAATCTTCCCTTGACAGGTGTTTGGCAAGTGCATGAAAGGTTGCAATATGCTCTTTGTTAAAATAGTAATATCTGCGGCTGCTGGTCGGATACGCCCCGAAGGGAACCTGGACCACCGCATCCACCGCAAAAAATGGAATGGCGACATCGCGGGGTTTTCGGGTAACCATTTCATGCGGCACGATCTGCTCGCAGGTGACAATGGTATGGGCCGCTGCCATGGCCATTTCCGGGCATGTGGCTTCTGTTCCCCGAATAATACAGTTGCCGTATTGATCCGCTGATTGCACATGAAGGATCGCAACATTCGGGTGACTTGCCGGAACCAGCACAACCGGGGTTCCGGTAAAAGGGCAATCCATTATTTTAGCCCGGCATTTTTCCAGAATATCGCTTCCCAAAGGCCCGCGCGTTGGAAGAAACGGCAGCCCCATTGCACCGGCCTTGAACCGGGCGGACATGTTGTAGTTGCTCCAGTCTTCCAGCTCCAGCATTCCGCGCTCGGCAAGATAACGAAAAACCGGAGACAGACCAAAAGATTCATGCGCCCAGTAGGCAAATTCAATGCGCTTGATAGAAAAATGATCCGGCGCAATCGCCATGGCCCCACCCAGATAATCCATTGCCATACCGCTGGATTGAAAGGAAAACGTCATGTCCTGAAAGCCATGCCGGATCATTTCATGACAGATGGCAATCGGCTGACGGATATTGACAAATCCCCCAATCGCCACGTTATCCCCATCTTTAATAAAGGTGTCCACCGCCTCTTTTAAAGTCGTGCGCTTGTCTTTTTTGGATTTATCCTTGTTAACCAGCGCCGCCCTTGCTTCATCCGGCGTCAAACCTGTCCAGAACATAAAAATCCTTTTATTCAAAAAGCGGCATTTATCACCGTTTTAACCTCCGAATCGATCCTCCATATCCGCCCTTTTTCAATGAAAGAAAGCAAATTGATTCGGACATAGCATTATTTTGACGGAACAATGATCGTGGGTCAATAAACAAAAAGTGATATGATCACCAACCGAATTTCAATATTAATAACTTTGTTACTTTAAATATTATCGTTGACTTTAAAAGCGCCCATATAATTTTACATAATATTGTTTTTATTATATAATATACGTTTACCTATTTTCAATACATCTTGAATTACATAATAATATTCAATAGACATAACAATATTATCTATTGATATCATTGATATTATAATATTATCCCAAATTGCGATAATAAATAAACGTAACGTTGTTTCATTTTTGATATATGAATGAAATTATTCTGTCAAGTGGAAAGAATTTTATTTCCAGATGTAAGCTGATTTGTCAAAAAAATGATGAAACCGTAACAATTTTTGTCGAAGTCTTATTGAATACCTGCTTTCAGGAGAGAAATCGGTTCAATCCGCCAGCAATAAATTTTCTCAGGAAAATTAATGTGCGCACAGCCTGATATTTGTCATGCATCGGGCTGATGATGGAGTGCATTTTATTGAAAGCTTAATGGCGCAATAATTGCATCCAGGACTTCAGCTAAATACTATTTTTTCGTCTGATAAAGGCAAACCATCCAAAAGGGTGGGACGCAAAACTTCTGGCCTAAGTTCCTTTCAGGAATAAGGCAGCAGGGTCACCGGGCGTGAACAGGCACTTTCTTTAATGCCTTTCTGCCAGGATGCATTAAGGAGGTGTTTATGAATAATCCAAGTCCCGTTTCACGTTTTCTTCCTGGTTTTATTCCTTTATTATCACTTTTCGTCTGCCTGCTATCCTTGATATGCATCGGGCCTGCCATAACCCCGGGTTTTGCAGCCCAGGTGACGCTGGCATGGGATGCCAATACCGATCCCGCTGTTGCAGGGTACAAACTCTATTATGGAAAAACGTCTCGAACCTACGGAACGCCGGTAGATGTCGGTAAAGTCACTCAATTCACCCTGAGCGGCATTGAAGAAGGAAAAAATTGTTATTTTGCGGTAACAGCCTACGATACGAACCACAACGAAAGCGCGTTTTCCACGGAACTGGAATGTTTTACACTGATGCCTGCGCAGAGTGTCAACGGAGCCATAAGCCCTTCCAGTGCGGTAGTGGTCAGTCGCGGCATGGGTCAGACTTTTACAATAACGCCGGCAGCCAATTACAAAGTCTCTGACGTGTCAGTTGACGGAGTGTCCATGGGAGCGGTCACCACCTGTACATTTTCCAATGTAACGGCCAATCACACCATCTCTGCCAGCTTTACTTCCAGTACCGCCATCACCTCTCCAACCACTTACTCCATCACGTCTTCTGCGGACGCCTACGGGCCATCTCGCCCGCGGGTTCTGTTTCGGTTAATTCTGGCGCCAGCCAGAGCTATACCATCACGCCTTCTGCCAATTACAAGGTATCCACTGTCCTGGTTGACGGGGTATCCGTGGGAGCGGTTACCAGTTATACATTTTCCAGTGTGGCTGCCAATCACACCATCGCTGCCAGCTTTGCACCTGTCAGCAGCACATACACTATCAGTGCATCCGCCGGCTCGGGGGGCAGCATTTCTCCTTCTGGAAATGTTCAGGTTCAAAATGGTGTCAATCAGGTGTTTACAATTAAGCCGAACCGGAAATACAGTGTCGCCGAATGTGTTTGTCGACGGAATCTTCCGTTGGGGCTGTGACCTCTTATACATTTTCCGGTGTTCAGGCCAATCACAGTATTTCAGCGACCTTTAAAAGTAGTAGCACCTCTAAGAAGCCATAAAACGTCGAGCATCGTCGGCCGGTCTTCCCGGACAGCTTCTTCCAGCAATTTTCTGGCCTTCAGCAGCCTCCTTCAGCAGCCTGAAATTGTTTCCAGCAGCTGTCTTCTTGCCGGCAGCGGAGTGCTTCCTGGCAGCGGCGGGTGGATCGAAGTGCTGGATCCCCAGGGAGAACCAGGCAGCGCTTCCCGTTCATATTGACTGGCCGGAGTACAACAATCTCAGCGGAGAAATGCGGATCGCCACCGGAGACATTGACGGCGACGGCCTGGATGAAATCATCGTGGGGCTGGGACCGGTACAGGGTGCTTCCGGCATTCCCGGCGGGTATTTTGCGGTGCTCGATGACGATTATTCCGTCTTGGCCTGGGGCCAGGTGGAATGGCCGGAGTACAATGCAATCAACGGCGAAACCCGGCCTGCCTGCGGCGATATCGACGGAGACGGCATCGATGAAATCATTGTCGGGCTTGGTCCCGGAGGAGAGGGCCGCCTGGAGGTGTTTAAATTGGTGGATCACCAGCTGAAACATGTCAAGTGGCTGCAGACCGGCTGGCAGGATTACAACAGGGGCAACGGCGAGACCCGGCCTGCCTGCGGCGATCTGGACGGAAACGGCACGAAAGAGGTGATCGTCGGACTGGGGCCGGTCAGCGGCAACCCGGATATCCCGGGCGGCGTCTTTTTCATCTTTGATCACACATCAGCCGGAAGTGCGGATCTTCAGGATTCCAGCCAAAGCGACGCCAGCGGCTGGGGCGTGATCAGCTGGCCGGACTATAACCGTATCAACGGGGAGAGCTGGCCGGCCTGCGGGGATGTCAACGGCGACGGCAAGGATGAGATCGTGCTTGGTCTGGGCAAACAGGGCACAGGCCGGTTCGAAATACTGGGGTTTGACCTGGTGCAGAACAGTACCCAGCATATCGCCTGGCAGCAGAGCCTTCTTTCCGCAGGTGCGGAAGTCCGCCCTGCCTGCGGCCATTTGGGGTCGGATGGCGGAGATGAAATTGTCATCGGATACATAAAGGACGGCGTTGGTATCATGGAAGTATTTGGAAATGCCTCTCAGGATTTTCAGCCGATCAGACAGGTGCAAACGCAGTTCAAGGCTTTCCGGAATCAGGAGAGCCAGATCTGGCCTGCTGTTTTTCACCCGGAAAACCAATAGAAAAAAGGCGTGGGCTACTACAATAGCCCACGCCTTTCACTTGATATCACAATTTCAAAATGAAGCTTTAACTGACTTATTTATGATCCACTGATACAAGAAACCCGAATGTGAGCACCTATCATGATGCGCTTTATCGAATTTCAGTACAATCGATAACTTCTCAGTCAATTGACTTGGAAAGTTGATCAGAAAAAATATAGTTATTTAACCTTTAGATAATTTATGGAAATATTTAACATATCAACTATTTGTTCGATATCTTCCGTCATCACAAAACGCATCAGGGGAACCGGTTGAAGGGGAGAAATCGCCACCTCGATAATGCCCGGATTTTTTATAAAATTCTGAACAGCCAGCAATCTATCCCTGCCCGCAGGCTGTTTTTGTTTCTGAATTTCCAGATTCAACTGATGGATGATATCGGAAACAAATTGATCTTCGCTTTGCCCGGACTGCCGGGCTCCGAGTCTGAATGAGTCTTCGAACAATAGAATGATCCAGATAATTCAAGGTAATTCCGGATATTGCCACAGCCGGAACCAGAGCGATCAGCGTTAACGGATTACTTGGGAACCGATTTGACAACAGCCAGGTCCAGGTTGTTCAACCGGGCGGTAACCTCAATCTGGCCCATGTCTGAAACACGGATGCGAACCTGCTGAATCTCCAGATCTTTTTTCATCGGATCATAACGATAGGCATACTCCACATTGGCCTCAATATCTGCATACCCAAGCTGTGCCAGCACCGGCGCTACCCCCTTCATGAAGTGAATTGCTCCGGCTGATGTGAATTCCTTGAATTTCAACATGCATGAAAGAAGGAATTTCATTTTTGACGTCAAATGAATGCAGCATCAGCCTGTCAATGGCGACAGGACTGTCCGTATCCTTGATTTGAAGGGAAACCTGACTTACCTGGACGGTTTTTGAAAAAAGCCCCACATCCAGGGATTGGTAGGAGAGGCTGGAAATCCTGTCTGTCTGATTTGCCCACTGTTGAATGCGGCTCCTGGCATCGTTTTCAATATAAATTTGAGCTCCCAGATAGGCGCCGGCACTCAGGATCAGCAGGAGTCCCGCTATAATTCCGATGTGTTTTCGGGTCATTTTTCCTCCGTCATGTCGTCACATATTGAAAAAACGCTCTTAACCTGCTACAGTTGTCGCAGATTATGGAAATTCATATTACGTACACCCTTTTAGCGGCTTTTGTCCTGGATCTGATACTGGGAGATCCCCTCTGGCTGTTTCATCCGGTTCGATGGATGGGCACGGCCATTTCAAGAATGGAGCCGGTTTTCAGACGCCTGAAGATGCCTCTGGTCATTTCAGGCGCGCTGTTTGCCGGATCTCTGGTTTTGGGTGCATGGGGGATTGCCGATCTTCTGGTGTATCTGGCCGGCATCCTTCATCCGGTCTGCCGGCTTATCCTTGAAACCCTTTTGATTTATTATTGCATCAGTCCATCCTCTCTCAGAAAAGCAGCCATGGAAGTTGACCATGCGCTGATATCCAGCGGATTGCCGAAGGCGCGAAACAAGATTTCTTTTATTGTGGGACGTGAAACCGAACATCTCTCGGAACAGGGGGTGATTCGTGCCGCTGTTGAAACCGTTGCCGAAAATCTGGTGGACGGCATCATCTCTCCGCTGTTTTATGCCGCCATCGGCGGCGCACCGCTGGCCATCGCCTACCGGATGGTGAACACCCTGGATTCCATGGTCGGCTACCGCAATGACGTTTATCTGCATTTTGGCAAGGTTTCCGCACGGCTGGACGATATCGCCAATTTTATTCCCGCGCGGCTTTCGGTTCCGGTTATCGCTTTCGCAGCACAACTCTTATCCGGGAGTGGAAAGCGCGCCTTCCAAACCGCTGTTCATGAAGGAGCGCATCATGCCAGTCCGAATTCCGGTTATTCAGAGGCTGCTTTTGCCGGAGCGCTGTCCGTTAAACTGAACGGCCCGAGCACATATCATGGCAAGCTGGTCAACAAACCCTATCATCGGCATTGCCTTTGGGAATGTGACGCGAAGCGATATCCGAAAAGCCTGCGATCTGATGCTTCTCTGTTCATTTCTGTGGACATTTCTCCTGGCAGTCATTTCCGCTGTCGCGATAACCCTTGACCCCTTCGTCATATTACTGCTTTCAGTTCGGCGCAACCCTTCTTCTTCCGTCATTAACCCCAAAAAGCTGCTGGCCGCCATGTATCCCCAACTGCCCAAATCCTATAAAAACGCCTATCCATTTAAGATCAGCGCACCTTCGTTTATCTATCCGGATGACTACATCCCCAATGTTCAGAGTGCTGGGGCCCTTTCTGGACGAAATCGAACTGCTGTGTTTTGAAAGCCACGCGTCTTCCTTGCCGTCCCCAGAGACGATCCGGGAACTGGAATCTCTGGCAAAGGAATTCCGGTTCACTTATAATGTTCATCTCCCGTCGGATCATGGACCCGGGAAGCCCGGAACGCAAGGAACAAAATCGGTTTGTTGAAAACATTCTTCGCGTCATGGATATCACCCGGCCCTTGGAGCCCACAACCTATATCCTTCATCTTCCCTATAATCAAGCTCCGATTGGAAGAATTTGCGACAAAGCCTGGCAGAGCCGGATTTCAGACTGCCTCCGACAGATTAAGGGATGCAGGGGTTCAGGGTCCTGCCCTTTCCGTAGAGACGCTCGACTATCCGCTGGAATGGATTGAACAGATTCTTCGGGAATATGACCTTCGCGTATGCCTGGATATGGGGCATCTGATCGTAAATCATGAAAATATCGAAACCACATATCATCGTTTTGCCGGACAAACGCCGATGATTCATTTACATGGCGTTAAAAACGGAAAGGATCACCTGGCTCTGGATGTCTTTGATCAGAGCTGGCTTGACAGGATATTCTCCTTACTCAAGCAGTTTACCGGAACTGTATCCATTGAAGTTTTTTCGTACAATCACCTTCTGGCTTCCCTTGCGGTACTGGAAAGGAATATGGGGTAAAAGGCATTCATGTCCAATCATTCAAAAGGACTGATGATGATCAGCATAACGGCCGTCCTCTGGGGCATCTTGGCCATTGTGCTCAAATATGCGCTGCAGCGGTTCAGCGGCAATACCATCATCTGGTTTCGGTTTACGTTTTCATTGGTATTTCTGGCAGGGTATTATCTCATTCATCGTCCCCAGTTTTTTGAAATCCTGATAAAGCCTCCGATTCTGGGAATCCTCGCCGGACTTGCCATGGCCGGTAACTATCTCGGTTTTACCAGCGGCGTGGGCCTGACCTCTCCCAGCAATGCCCAGATACTGATCCAGATCTCTCCGCTTCTGGTGGCGGTTGTGGGCGTTGTCTATTTCAAGGAACGCCTCACCCTTCTTCAGAAGTCCGGCTTTGGCATTGCAGCCGCAGGTTTTCTGCTGTTTTACTGGGATCAGCTTCATCACCTGGTGATCTCCTCCCAGCAATACTCTCGCGGCAACATCTGGATCATTTTTGCAGCCATCACCTGGGCATTTTTTGCAGTATGCCAGAAGCTTCTGGTGCGAATCTGGACCCCGCAGCAGACCAATTTGCTGATTTATCTGGTTGCCGCCCTGGTCTTTTCCCCCCTGGCCGTTTTTCATGAATTTCAGGGACTGGGCCTTTCGGACTGGCTGACGCTGATATTCCTGGGCGCCAATACCCTCATTGCCTATGGCACCCTGGGCGAAGCCCTCAAACTGCTTCCGGCCAACCAGGTCAGCGCCATTATTGTCCTGAACCCGCTGATTACCATGATTGTCGTCGGTGTTCTTTCGGTTCAGAAACTTCCCTGGCTTTCATCTGAAAGCACCACCATGGTCGGTTATGCCGGAGCGCTGTTTCTCCTGGCAGGCGTGGGACTGGTCGTTAAAAAAGAATGATTCGTGTCTGAACCGAAAGATCGTTCAGAGAAACTCCGAATACCAGAATTCGAATGTCTAAATGACTAAGCTTGTCAGTTTGATAACTGAAACTTCTATGCACTAAGCGTAATTAATTTCCGTCATTGTTTCGTATTTCATGCTTTGAATTTCGAATTTACAAATGATCAGATTCACAACGTGAGCAATATGCCCCTGATCACATAGGATATGGGTCGTGGCTTTGAGGTTTCAAAACAACCGCCCTGATCAATGGCCACATTTCATTTTTTCATGATTTTCGAACCGTCTTCAGATCCTGGTCATTTGCTGACCTTGAGTTTTTGCCCGGTACGAATCGATATCTGTTGGGCCCATGTTGTTTAACCGCTGCAACTCATCAACAGTCATCCCATAGGACTTGCTGATGCCATACAAGGTTTCCAGGGGTTTGACTTCATGATATTTTTCGGCTGACGTCTTTTTCTCTGGTGGTTCAACCGTGTTTGGCCGGACTGGCGGCCTCTGTTTTAGGCAGCAGCCGGCTGTTTCGGCGCTGGTTCTGTTTTGATCTGGCCAGCTGGCTGCTTTCGGCGCAGATTCTGTTTTTCGACGCTGCTGACGCTTTCGACGGAGCGCTGTTTGTGAATGGATTCGATTTCCCTTGTCATCTGGTCAAGCCGCTGCGTGGTTGAGGCTCCCAGCTTGTCGAGTCTTGCCGACACCTGTTCAAGTTTGTCCTCCTGAAGGGCGAGTTGAGCAACTTTCTGGTAATTCTGTTCCATCTCCGCCAGCTTGGTTTCCATTTTTTTCAGTTTTGCTTCCATCTCGGTGATCGGCTTGGTATCGGCCGGGTTCTGCAACATGGGAAGAAACACGAAAAAAGCAAGCAGAACAAATACGCAGGCGCCGACAATGACCAACAGCAACCCACTGTTTTTACTCAGATTGGACATAAAACTCTCCACATTCCCTTTTTTCCAGGGGGAATAGGCATCTTCCGGATAATAATCTTCGTCCGGACCCTGTTCCGCTTCAGTGCCTCTCTTGTCTCTGAATGTATCACGCGAAATTCTTTCTGGCATAATCTTCCTCCACCTTGATAAGGATTAAAGGATAAGGTGCTATGGATCCGTTGCAAGGAGACGACTTCAATTCTTACAACAATAGCCGTCAGTCACACTGATTATCCTCTATTTTTGTCGGAAATCAATTCCGACCTTTCACTGTTAAGAGCTTATTTGCGCATAAAAAAACTGAATTCTGTCCACGACATATTCCTGTTGAGCCGCTGTCAGCTCCGGATAAACGGGAAGGGCCAACGTCTGATCGGCTGCACGTTCGGCTTCCGGAAAATCCCTTTTCCCGTAATTCAAAAATGAAAAACACTTCTGAAGGTGCAGCGGCACCGGATAATACACTTCGGTTCCGATCTCCGATTCCAGTAAAAACGCCCGAAGTTCATCTCTTTTTTCGGCAACGCGGATGACATACTGATTGAACGTATGCCTGGTTTCTTTTTCAACGGGCAGCATCACCCGGTCCCCCAGGCCGCACTGCGAAAACAGGCTGCGATAAGTCGCTGCATGATCCTGACGCATCTTTGTCCATTGATCCAGATAATTCAACTTGACGGATACGATGGCTGCCTGAAGCGCATCCAGCCTGAAATTGCCCCCGATCAGGCTGTGATAATATTTGGGGTGAGAGCCATGATTCCGCAGCATGACCAGGGTGTCATGAAAGGCTTTGGACTGGGTGGTTACCATGCCGCCGTCTCCAAACGCGCCAAGATTTTTGGATGGAAAAAAGGAAAAACATCCGAAATCGCCCATTTCCCCTGCCCTTCTGCCCTTGTATTCGGCGCCGATGGCCTGAGCCGCATCTTCGATTACCGTCAGATGATTCTCCCTGGCGATTTCAAGGATCGGATCCATGTCCGCGCACTGCCCGTAGAGATGCACCGGAATGATGGCTTTCAGACGCTTCCTTTCCGCGGGGCTCATCCCTTCTATGGCGGCTGAAATGCCGTCAGGGGAGATGTTATAGGTTGCCGGATCAATATCCACAAAACAGGGACGCGCCCCCACACGGGAAATCGAACCCGCGGTTGCAAAAAAAGTATACGGCGTTGTAATGACAATATCGTCTGCGGTTATGCCGGATGCCATCAAGGCAATGATCAGTGCGTCGGTCCCCGAAGAAACCCCCAGCGCATGGGCGGCATGGCAGTACTGCGCCACTTGTTTTTCCAAAGCTTCAACATGCGGCCCCAGAATAAAATACTGGCTGTCGTAGATTTCTTCCGTGACCCTGAGAACATCCTGCTTGATCAGTTGATACTGACATTTTAAATCCAGAAGGGGAACTTTCATTTAACCTCGGTTCAAAAGAAGGGGCGGCTTTAAAACCTCCCCTACATATGGTTTGACTGGGTATTCATATTGTTATGCCATTTCAGCCGCCGTCGTTATTTGAATCATGACCAGCGTATCGTTATTGTCATTTTCAATCACCGCTTGTTTTTCCGGCGCAAGATACAGGGATTCACCGGCCTGAAGCGTCATGGACTCCGGATCCGAGCGTTGCGCCGGCAAGTCCGCCGACAATGACCAGGGTTTTGGATTCCGGTGGCTCTGCCTTAACAGTCACCGTTGATCCCGGATATACGATCATTCGGCCAACCCGGTAATGGTCTTTTGTTTCCAGAGATGTCAAACTTCCCCAGGGCTTGGACGCGGTGGTATGCTGCTGGCACTCCCATCGCCCCTTTTCCTTGAGGGTGGTCACAATGGATTTGACATCGCGGCTGTTTTCAATATCCGAGACAAATATCGAATCCGGGGTTTCCACAATCACCACATTGTTCAGGTGATTGGCGGCAATCAGCCGTTCATGCCCCATGACAAAACAGTGATGCGAGTCATTGCAGATGACATCGCCATGAAGAACATTCTGATTTTCATCCTTCGGCAGAAAATCATACAGCGATTTCCAGGACCCGATATCGCTCCAGCCAAAATCCGAAGGCAGCACCGCACCTTTTTGCGTTTTCTCCATAACCGCCACGTCAATGGAAATATTGGGAAGCAATTGATAGTCTTCCAGCGGCAAGGCCTGCCGGATCCGCTGCAAGGGTTTTTATTCGATGATAGAGATCCGGTTGAAATGTTTTGAATTCTTCCGCCACAACCGATGCTTTAAAAGCGAACATGCCGCTGTTCCAGAAATAATTGCCTGCCGCGACATAATGCCTGGCGGTCTGAAGATCGGGTTTTTCCACAAACCGGTTTATGGAAAGCGCGCCTTCGGAAATCAGGGTTTGTCCTTCGATATAGCCATAACCGGTTTCCGGATACCCCGGCCGGATGCCGAAGGTAACGATATAATCCGCTGCCGCCAGACGAATGGCGGATGCCAGTTTGCCGTGGAAACTGTCCACATCCTGTATCACATGATCCGCGGGGAAAATACAGAGAATGGCATCGGATTCGTTTCGAAGAATGTCAAAGAGCGCCAGAAGAATGGCCGGAGCCGTATTGCGTCCGCAGGGCTCGCTGATCACGTTCCCATTGGCGCTGATGCCAATGGATTCGATATGCCTGGATATTTCCAGGGAATGCTCCCTGCCGCAGACAATTTTCACCCTGCTGCTGTCCAGAACCGGCGAAAGGCGCTTGATGGTGCTCTGGATCAGGGAATCGTTTCCGATAAAGCGGACCAGTTGTTTGGGATACAATTCCCGCGACACCGGCCAGAGCCGCGTCCCGGAGCCGCCGGCAAGCAGCACCGGATAGACCGGAAGATGGGAATGGATCATTTCAGGATTTCCCTTTTCTGTTAGGATAAGCGTCTTTGGATCGCGCAGCGGAAATTGCGGGGCTGCAATCCGTCTGAACCGCCGGATATCCCAGAAGCGCGTCGATATCACGTTTGAGCTTGCTTCCTGCCTTTACTTTCAACTGCTCGGGAAGGGATATGACAATCTGGGTATGGTCCGGGCTGTTCAGGCGCAGAATCGCCGGACAGGCGCCCGGATGGCTGCCCATGACATCCCGAAGCCTGAGCAGGGTCTCCCGCTGGACCCGGGACAGGTCAATATTCACATGAAGGGTTGCCGCCCAGGTTTCCTCGGCCTTTTCCAGAGGAATCAGGGTTTCCGCCAGGATTTTGACCGCATTATCGTCTTTTTGAACTGCTCCCTGAACCATGATGGCGCCATCGCCGGACAACAGATCGCTGACAGCCGCATAAAGATTCGAAAAAACCGTGATCTCGACGCTGCCGTTCATGTCTTCCAGGGTGACAAAGGCCATCAGCTCATCGCGCCGGGTTTTGATCACTTTGACGTTTCGGACGATGCCGCCGATGCGAATGGCCTCGCCATCCGCTTTGTCTGAAAGAGAAAGGGAGTCTGCGGTCGCAAACTTATCCAGAATATCCTCAAATCCCTGCAAGGGATGGCCGGTAATATAAAACCCCAGGGTTTCCTTCTCCAGCAGGAGCCGCTGTTTTTCATCCCATTCCGCCATATCGGGAAGCGGGGAATGGCCGATTTTCTGCTCTCCCTTGACGCTTCCGCCAAAAAGGCCCATTTGGGGATCCGAGCGCTTCCGGTGAACCAGTTGCCCGTAGTCAACGGCATCCTCAATGGCGGCCATGAGCTGGGAACGCCTGGCGCCGGTTGAATCAAAAGCCCCGCATTTGATCAGGCTCTCAATCACCCGCTTGTTGACTTTTTTCAGCTCCACCCGTTCACAAAAATCAAATAAAGACGTAAACCTGCCTTTTTTGCGTTCCTCGATAATGCTTTCGATGGCAGCCCTCGCCGACATTCTTGACGGCAACCAGGCCGAACCGGATTTTGGAACCCGCAACCGTAAAGCTTTTTTCGCTTTCGTTGATATCCGGAGGCAGCACTTCGATATCATGGCTGCGACATTCGGCAATGTATTTGACCACGCCGTCCGAGGAGTTCATTTCGCTGGTCAGAAGGGCCGCCAGAAGCTCAACCGGATAATGGGCCTTTAAATAAGCGGTCTGATAGGCGATCAGGGCATAAGCGGCGCTGTGGGATTTATTGAATCCATATCGCCCGAATTTTTCCATCAGGTCAAAGATCTGGCTGGCTTTATCCTTGGGAATGCCTTTCTCCTGAGCCCCCTGAACAAATCGGTCCCGGTGTTTGGCCATGATTTCGGCAATCTTTTTCCCCATGGCTTTTCGCAGGTCATCGGCTTCGGACATGGTATAATTGGCCAGCTCGGCCGCAATTTTCATGACCTGTTCCTGGTACACGATAACGCCGTAGGTTTCCTTTAATACCGGCGCCAGCTCGGGCACCAGATATTCCACGTTTTTCCGGCCATGCTTGCGGTCCACAAAATCATCCACCATGCCGCTTTCCAGAGGACCCGGACGATAAAGCGCCACCAGGGCCGTGACATCGTCAAAGCATTCGGGCTTCAGGCGGACGAGCAGGTCCTTCATGCCGGAGCTTTCCAGTTGAAAGACGCCGGTGGTGTCCCCGGAAGCCAGCAGGCGATAGGTATCGGGATCGGAAAAATCCAGATCCAGAAGATCCGGAGGCGTTTTCCCCTGGTCCTTGATCATTTGAAGGGCCCCGGCAATGACCGTAAGGTTTCGAAGCCCCAGAAAATCAAATTTGACCAGGCCGATTTTCTCCACGCATTTCATGTCAAACTGGGTGACAACTTCCCCTTTTTTCCCCCGGTACATGGGCAGGTAATCCACCAGGGGCCGATCTCCGATGACCACACCCGCGGCATGGGTTGAGGCGTGACGGGGAAGCCCTTCCAGAACCCTGCAGATGTTGATGAGATCCTCAACTTCCGGCCTGCTTTCCACCATTTCCGCAAGTTTCGGCTCCTGTTTAAGCGCCTCATCCAGGCTGATGTTGAGCACATCCGGAACCAGTTTGGCGATGGCGTCCACTTCGCGCAGGGGAATGTCCAGGGCCCGTCCCACATCCCGGATCACAGCCCGGGTTTTGAGCTTTCCAAAGGTAATGATCTGGCTGACATAATCGCCCCCGCCGTAGCGGTCCACCACATATTTATACACCTGCTCCCGGCCGTTGATGCAGAAATCCACGTCAATATCCGGCATGCTTTTCCGGCCGGGATTCAGAAACCGCTCAAATATCAGTCCGTGCTCCAGGGGATCCAGATCGGTGATTCCCAGAGAAAAGGCCACCAGGCTTCCGGCCGCGGAGCCTCGGCCAGGACCCACGGGGATCTGATGCTCCTTGGCATACTGGATAAAATCCGCAACAATCAAAAAATAGCCGGGAAACCCCATCTCCTTGATGGCGGCCATTTCATATTCAAGGCGGGCCAGATAGGGCTTTTCATCCTGATCCGGGTGTTTTTTCAGAATCTGGCGCCATATCCGCGCATACCCTGTCCGGGTTTTTTCATCAAAGATATCGTCCGCAGAGCGCTCGCCCGTGGATTCATATTTGGGGAAATGAAAGGTCTTGAAATCAAATTCCAGATTGCATCGGCTGGCAATATCGACGGTATTGGCAAGAGCGCCGGGATAGGATTTGAAATCCGCGACCATTTCATCCCGGGACTTGAAATAGAGCTGGTCCGTCCGGAATTTGAAGCGCTCCGAATCATGAATGGTTTTTCCGGTCTGAATACAGAGCAGCACATCATGGGCCCGGACATCGTCCTGATCCAGATAATGGCAGTCGTTGGTCGCAACCATCGGAATGGAAAGCCGCCGGCTCATATCGAGCAGGGTCTGATTGACGTGATCCTGGATGTCGATGCCGTTGTTCTGAACCTCCAGGAAAAAATTCCCCTCGCCAAAAAGGCTGAGATAAAACCTGGCGGCTTCATCCGCTGCATCCTGCCGGCCGTCCTTGATGAGCCTGGGAATCTCGCCATGAAGACAGGCGGAAAGGGCAATGAGCCCCTTGGCGTGATCCTTGAGGATATCCTTGTCAATCCGGGGTTTGTAGTAAAACCCCTCAAGCTGCGCAATGGTGGCCAGTTTGCAGAGATTTCGGTAGCCTTCCTCATTTTCGGCCAGCAAAATGATATGAGAAAGCCCTTTATTGTCCTGGGCGGTTTTTTCGGCAATGGAACGCGGCGCAATATAGCATTCGCACCCGATGACCGGTTTGATGCCGGCTTTAAGGGCTTTTTCATAAAACTCGACGGTCCCGAACATGGTGCCGTGATCGGTAATGGCGACGCTGTCCATGCCGTATGTTTTCACCCGCTGCAAGAGCGGCTCTATGCGAATGGCGCCATCCAGAAGGCTGTACTGGGTATGAACGTGAAGATGGACAAAATCGGTCATTGTATCCTTAAAAAGCAGGCTGTAGGCCATGAGGCAATAGGCTACGGCCGAACCGATAGCCCTGGCCATAGCCCATTGCCTATGCCTATTGTCATAATTAATCCAGCCGATAATTCGGCGCTTCCTTGGTAATGATCACGTCATGGACATGGCTTTCCCTGAGACCTGCGGCGCTGATCCGGATAAACGTCGCCTTTTCCCTCAGCTCTGCAATGGACTTGCATCCGGCATACCCCATGCCTGCCTTGAGTCCGCCGATCAGCTGAAAAATATTGGCCGAAAGTGTTCCCGAGTAAGGGACCCGTCCCACAATGCCTTCGGGGACAAGCTTGTCGTCTGCTTCCTGCTCCGTCTGGTAATAGCGGTCCTTGCTGCCTTTTTTCATGGCTTCCAGCGACCCCATGCCCCGATACACCTTATAGCTTCTGCCCTGAAAAAAAATGGACTCCCCCGGGCTTTCCTCGGTTCCGGCAAAAAGACCGCCGATCATCACCACATGGGCGCCTGCACCGATGGCTTTGGTCACATCGCCGGAAAATTTAATGCCGCCGTCCGCGATCAGCGGAATGCCTTTGCGGTTACAGACGTCCTTGCAGTTCATGATCGCCGTCATCTGGGGAACACCTGCGCCCGCAACGATGCGGGTGGTGCAGATGGAGCCGGGGCCGATGCCGATCTTCACCCCGTCAACGCCGGCCAGAATCAGATCCTCGGCGCCTTTTTCAGTTGCCACATTCCCGGCGATGAGCTCGATATTGCTGAAGGTCTGCTTTAACGTAATCACCGCATCCATGACATTTTTGGAATGGCCGTGAGAGGTATCGATCAAAATCACATCCGCGCCTGCCTTAAGCAGCATTTCGGCGCGTTCCAGCATATCCGGTCCGACGCCGACGGCGGCTCCCACCCGAAGCCTTCCCTTGCCATCCTTGCAGGCATTGGGATATTTTTTGATTTTCTCGATGTCCTTAATCGTGATCATTCCGGTCAGCCTGCCGTTTTTATCCACGACAAGCAGTTTTTCAATCCGGTGCTCGTGAAGCAGTTTTTTGGACTCCTCCAGATTAATGCCTTCGGTGACCGTTACCAGATTTTTATGGGTCATCACAGCGGATACGGGTCTGGCAAGATCGGTCTCAAACCGAAGATCCCGGTTGGTCACAATCCCGACCAGCCGATCGCCGTCCGTTACCGGAACCCCGGAAATCCGGTATTCTTCCATGAGGTTGAGGACATCCTGAACACTCTGCTCCGGCCTGATGGTCACCGGATCTATAATCATGCCGCTTTCCGACTTTTTGACCTTTCCCACTTCCAGAACCTGATTCTCAATGCTCATGTTGCGATGAATAAACCCCAGTCCGCCATCTCTGGCCATGCTGATGGCGGTTCGCGATTCGGTAACCGTATCCATTGCAGCACTGACGATGGGGATGTTCAACGCCAGGTTTCGCGTCAGCCACGTTGTGGTCGTGACGTCTTTGGGGAGCACATCCGAATAACTGGGTACCAGCAGAACATCATCAAATGAAAAAGCTTCCTGGATGGGTATTTCTTTCATGGGTTTCCTCCATAGGGTTTTTACATGAACACTGTTTTAACAGATTAAAATACAAGAAGACAAAGGCTTTGGCAATTACTAATTTGGTCTTTCGGCAAAACGCTCCAATTCCGGCGAACACCAGACGAATTCCTTCTCTTTTTTATTGACGCACAAAATTTTGCCTGTATTTTATCCGGTAAATATCATTCAACAATCAAATAGATTTTCTTGAGGAGGGTTACCATGAAAAGATCGTTCGGGATGGTTGTCTGCGGAATGCTGTTCATTGCTTTTACGGCTGCTCCCCTTATTGCGGCGGATCCCATCAAGGTTGGCATCGTGGATTGTTATACCGGGCCACCCAGCACCTATACCAATGATGTTCGGGATGCGTTTCAACTGGCCGTTGACAAAATCAACGCCAAAGGCGGCGTCCTGGGCAGAAAAATCGAATTTACGACCCGTGACAGCAAATTCAAGGTGGATCTGGGCCTCAGCGCAGCCAAAGAGCTGATCATGCGGGAAAAAGTGAATCTGCTGATGGGTACCATCAACAGCGCAGAAGCCCTGGCTATTTCGGATTTATGCAAGACCGAAAAAATCCCCCTGCTGGTAACGTTTTCAAAGAGCGATGCAATCACCGGCGAAAAAGGACACCGGTATGTGTTTTCCATGAATGAAAACACATCCATGGCCGGAAAAGCCGCGGCCATCGGCCCTTTCCAAAAAACCCTACGTCAAATACTGGATCGGCGGAGACGACTATGAATACGGTCATGCCATTGCAGACGGCGTATGGCAGAATCTCAAGAAGCTGAAACCCGAGGTCGAACTGCTTGGCCAGACCTGGTGGAAGGTGGGAGAATCCGATTTTACCCCGTATATTACGGCCATGCTTTCGGCAAAACCCGATGCCGTCATCATTGCAACCGGCGGCAAGAACTGCGTCCCTTTTTTGAAAGCCGCCGAAACCACCGGATTTAACAAGCAAGTTCCATTTTACATGCACACGGCAACCGAGCTGTCCACCCTTCAGCCCCTGGGGCTCGATGCCCCTGAAGGGGTTCTGGGCACTTCCAATTATTTTTTCTACTATCCGGAAACCCCGGAAAACAAGGATTTTGTCAAGGAATTTCAGCAGGCATACGGCAGGCCCCCCAAGGTCGGCGCCTTATACGGATACATTACCGCTGCCTTTATTGCCAAAGCCTATGAAAAAGCCGGAACCATCGACACGGAAAAATTCATCGACGCCCTGGAAGGCATGACCGTTGACAGTCCTGTCGGAAAACTTACCATCCGGCCCTATGATCACCAGGTCATGTTTCCCATGTTCATGGGGGTAACCAAAAAAGTGCCGGGATATGATTTTCTGATTGCGTCGGACATTGTCACGATTTCCGGCGAAGATGTCATGCCGGCAATTGAAGAAATCAAGAAAGCACGTGGACAGTGATGGGTTGATTCGATGCTCGAATTCTTCTCCCATATCCCCCTGTCGTCCCTGCTGCAGCAGATCCTGGTCGGGCTCAGCCGGACAACGATTCTGTTCATCGTGGCATCCGGCCTGAGCCTGGTCCTGGGAGTGCTTCGCATTCCGAATCTGGCCCACGGCTCATTTTATATGATCGGCGCTTTTTTAACCTATTCTGTTTCAGTTGTCATCGGCGGAAAGGCCGGGTTCTGGGTGGCGCTGGTGGTTGCTCCCGCAGGCGTTGCCCTGATCAGCCTCATCCTGGAGCGCGGGCTGTTCTGCCATCTCTATGACCGGGAGCATCTCATGCTGCTGCTGTTTACGTTTTCATTCACCCTGGTCTTCGGGGACATCGTCAAGATCATCTGGGGGTCTGATTTCCGATCCATTTCAACACCGGCTCTTTTTCAGGGGTCGCTTTCGATTTTCGGCCTTTCCCTTCCGCGTTACAATGTTTTTCTGCTGATTATCGGGCCGATGGTGGCGTTAGGGCTTTGGGTGCTGACCCAGAAAACAAAAATCGGGAAAATCGCCAGGGCCGCGGCCGTTGACCGGGAGATGGTCGGGGCGGTCGGCATTAATGTCAGCCTGGTGTTCTCGGCCGTATTCGTAATCGGATGTTTTCTGGCCGGACTCGGCGGCGCGCTGGTGGCCCCTACCCAGAACATCACTCAGGGCATGGATCATTCCATCATTATGGAGGCGTTTCTGATCGTGATTGTCGGGGGCCTTGGCAATATCTGGGGCGCGCTCCTGGGCGCGCTGATTTTCGGCCTGACAGATGCCGTCGGTATCCTGTTATGGCCCCAGTTCGCCATCGTGTTCCCCTATGCCGTGGTGGTGACCATCCTGATGATCCGCCCCAAGGGCCTTCTCAAATCAACCTGGTAGAAGGAAGATCGTATTGCCGGTGAAAAAGATCGATGTAAAAATGCTGTTGTGGGTGATGGGAATCGGGCTTCTGTTTCTATGTCTTCCCCGGTTCCTGCCCAGGTTCTATGTCTACCTGACGGCGCTGATCCTGCTGACAGGGACTGCTGGCAACCAGCCTGAATCTGGTGCTGGGGTTCGGCGGCATGTATCAGTTTCACCACGCGGTGTTTTATGGCATCGGGGCGTATTCCCTTGCCCTGATGCTGACCAAATCGGGACTTCCGGCCTGGACCGGATTTGTTGTCGCCCCCCTGGTCTCCGCCGGGATGGGATATGTCATCGGTTTGATCTGTGTCAGGCTCTCCAAACTGTATTTCGGCATGCTTCAAATCTCCCTGGGATCTCTGGTCTGGGCCATCGTGTTCCGCTGGTATTCCTTTACCGGCGGCGATGACGGCATTCACGGCATTCCGCTGCCAAAGATGCTGTCCGCTTCTCACGGCGCCTATTATTTTACCCTTATCATCACCGCAGTCTCCCTTTTTTTGATGTATCGCATCGTGAATTCCCCTTTTGGCAGAACGTTTCAGGCCATTCGCGACAACCCCGAAAGATGCGAGGCCATCGGCATCAATGTCCGGCGGCACCAACTTGTCGGAGAAGTGATTGCCGGTTTTTTTGCCGGGGTTGCCGGAACGCTTTTTGTGACGGTTGAAGGCTCCGTATTCCCGGATCTGATGTTCTGGACCCTTTCCCTTGAAATTCTGATCATGTGCCTTCTGGGCGGATGGTTCACTTTTTTTGGTCCCATGCTGGGCGCCGCCATCATGGTCACGCTCAGAACCTTTGTGGGAATCTATACGGAGTACTGGACGCTGATCCTGGGGATCGTGCTGATGCTGCTGATTTTTTTCATGCCCGATGGCGTGCTGGGGATGATCCTGAAATACGAAATCCGGAGCCGCCGAAACAATGACAAGCATTACAGTTTTCAGACTCCAAGTTTAGTATCCTGACATTTGAATTTAGAATTTGTTTCGATTTCGATTTGAATTCGGATGCAAAATGACTTTCCGTTCAGGCACTATATCCTGAGTATTGATCGGACAAATTTTTACATGCTGAAAGTTGAAAATCTTCAAAAATCCTTTGACGGCTTCATGGCGGTCTCCGACGCCAATCTTGAGGTCAATAAAGGCGAGGTGGTCGCAGTCATCGGCCCGAACGGCGCCGGGAAAACCACGCTCTTTCATCTGATTACCGGACAGATTTCCCCGGACAACGGCCGCATCCTTTTCAAAGGCCAGGACATTGCCGGTCTGGCGCCTTACCATATCTGCAGGAAAGGAATCTGCCGTTCCTACCAGGTGGTCAATATTTTCAACCGGATGACGGTGTTTGAAAATGTACAGGTTGCGCTGATGTCCTTTTGGAAAATGACGTTTAACCTGCTGTCGCCGGCCAGAAAACTTCTGATAAAGGAAACCACTCGGGATTCTGGAAAGCGTCGGGCTGGCGGAAAAAGCCGATCAGGTCAGCGGCTCCCTGTCTCACGGCGATCAAAAAGTGCTTGAAATCGCCATTGCGCTGGGGAACCGGCCGGAGCTCCTGATTCTGGATGAACCCACAGCCGGCATGTCCCCGGAAGAAACCGCCATGGCCCTTGGCCTGATGAACCGGCTTTCCGGGGAACTGGGCCTGACCATCCTGTTCTGTGAACACGACATGGAACTGGTGTTTTCCATTGCCCGGAGAATCATGGTCATGCAGCAGGGAAAAACCCTGATTCAGGCCACGCCGGATCAGGTCAAATCCAGCCGGCAGGTGCAGGAAGCCTATCTGGGCGGGGCCGAATCATGTTAGAAGTCAGCGAAATCCATACTTACTATGGCCTGAGCCACGTACTTTTCGGCGTATCCCTTACGGTCAACCCGGGAGAGATCGTCTGTCTTCTGGGACGAAACGGCGCGGGAAAGAGCACCACCATGCGGAGCATCATGGGGCTGATTCCCCCGCAAAACGGGACCATCCGGTTTAAAGGCATCACCTGTACCGGCCAGAAACCTTATCTTCTGGCCCGCATGGGCATGGGATTTGTTCCGGATGACCGCAGGGTTTTTGCAGATCTGACGGTCGGAGAAAATCTTGAGATCGTCCAGCGAAAAAATCTAAAAACCGGGATATGGAACAAGGATGCGGTCTACGATTTTTTCCCGCCACTTAAAAATAATTGACACGCGACGGGCCGGATTTTTAAGCGGCGGCGAGCAGCAGATGCTGACCATCGGCCGGGCCCTGATGACCAATCCGGATCTTCTTCTTCTGGATGAACCCACCGAGGGGCTTGCCCCCCTTGTGGTGAAACTGCTGGAGCAGCAGATTCGAAAACTCAAGGAAACCGGGTTGACCGTTCTTCTGGCCGAGCAGAACCAAAACATTGCGCTGGGACTGAGCGATCGCGGCTATGTGATCGACAACGGCGTGATCCGTTTTGGGGGAACCATCCAGGAACTGATGGAAAACGAGCCCATCCGCCAAAAATATCTTTGCATTTAATCCATTCTTGATCTATCAATCCTATCATAATGCCATTGCCCCGGTTTCTATGCCTCATAGAACTGTGTGTTTCTCTGTCTCTTGAAATTATTCATTCTTTTTTCTGCACAGACTCTCGACACTCGGAACGCCAAGACAATTTCTTTTATCGTCACAAATTATTGACCGGCATTGGAAGACGCTATAATCAGTATAATTTTGTCAAAAGATAACTGGGAAAAAGGTTCTTGACAGGACCATATAGTTAAAATATTAACAGTTAATGTATTAACTATATACAATTGCGGTTCGCTGACATGACAGGCATGCGGCATTCGGAAACAAATGCTGAGAGAGCTGCCTAAAGGCATATAGATGGCAACATCAGAGGAGGAAACGGTTATGGATGATTTCAGAATTGCTGTTGTAGGCGTCGGCGCAACGGGTGCGGTTTTGGCCGCAGCCCTGCTCAATCAAAATATCGAAACCATGCTTGTCGGTCACAGACCGGGTTTGGGAGAAACTATCAGACGAACCGGCATCCGGATTTCAGGGGAGGTGAACTACCAGGTTTCAGTCCCTGCTTACGTTGATCACATAAGTCTGCTGAAATCCTACAAGCCGAATCTGATATTTCTTTCCACGAAAACGTTTCATTTGCCAAGGGTTCTGGAGGAACTGAAAGGGGTCTTTAAGAATGGCACAAAGATCGTCAGCACTCATAATGGACTGGGCACGGAGGACGTCATTGCTGAAACTTTCGGCGCTGACGCAGCCTTCCGCATGTCATTGAATTATGGCGTTTCGCTGAAAGGGCCGGGTGAAGTTGAAATGGCTTTTTTCAATCGGCCGAATCATTTGGGCGGCCTTAGCGCGGAAAACAAGGCACTGGGCTCAAGGATTTCCGAATTGTTTACCAGCGGCGGCTTAGACACCGAATGTGTCGATGACATCAAGCTCTACGTGTGGAAAAAAATGGTGATGAAATGCACGATGGCGTCAATATGTGCGGTCACGGACAGGACATTGAAACAGATCCTCGATTTTCCTCCGACCAGAGAGATTGCCGATAACTGCTTTAATGAAGTTTTGGCAGTCGCAAAGGCTCAAGGCTACAATCTGGGAGAGGACTACCTCCGGAAGGCATTGGGTTATCTGGAGAAGGCAGGCGCGCACAAAGATTCCATGTGCTATGACGTCGCGCACAAAACACCTACGGAAATCGATTTCTTAGGCGGAAAAGTTGTGGAATACGCAAAGAAATTGGGAATTTCGACACCCTACTATATTGCAATGACGAATTTGGTGAAGGCAATGGAGGACAGCTACTTGCGCGAGCAGTAATGTCATGAAAAAGGACGGCTTTGAGATGGGCATAAGCAAGTGGACAAACGCAGGTACAGTCTTGAAGATGAATGCCGTAAATTGTCCGAAGAAATTGGGGTGGCAGGATAACACAGGAGAATTCACGTTTGAAGAATGGAATGACAGGTCCAATCGTTTTGCAAACGGTCTTAAACGACTTGGAGGTAGGCTATCAAAGATACTTTTGCTGTCATTTCCTACAACCGCGGGGAATGGATGGATATCTATGCGGGTTGTGCCAAGGGCGGGCAGGTGGTTGTTCCGATCATGTTCCGGCTTGCCGGCCCGGAAATAGAGTACATTGTCAATCACTGCGGAATGCAAAGGGTTTATCGTTGAGGCGCCTTTTGTGAACCTGATCAACAGCATTAAAGACAGACTTCCCGTTCCAAAGGACGCATACATATATCTGGGAGACGGGCCCGTGCCTGAAGGATATATCGGGTACGAAGAGTTTCTTGCAAAGTCTTCACCCAATGAGCCGGACCACTTGGTATATGGAGATGATGTTTGGAACATCATGTACACGTCGGGCACTACCGGCCAGCCGAAAGGCGTCGTTCGAACCCATGAGAGCCATATCGCCCATTACATGTTGAGCAATCATCAACATGGGGGTACGGCCGACGGACAAAGTGATGCTGGTCATGCCGATGTGTCATGTGAATTCAATACAGTATTCCTTCGCGTATACGCTGATGACCGGCGCCGGTATTCGTCTACAATATCAGTAAGTTTCGATCCTGAGGACTTGCTGAAAACAATCGACCGTTATCAGATCACTTTTACTTCATTGGTTCCTACCCATTACCAGATGATTCTGGATTTGCCGAGTCAAGTTAAGGACCGGGTGGATGTATCCTCTATTCGGCAACTGCTGATCTCATCAGCTCCCGCTCGCAAAGAACTTAAACTTGCCATCATGGATTATTTCAAGAATGCGGAGCTTTGGGAGGCTTACGGAAGCACGGAAGGCGGATTGGCAACTTTGCTGAGACCGGAAGATCAGTTGAGGAAACTTGGTTCCATCGGAAAAGAGATTTTTGGCATAGATCGGATCAAACTCCTGGATGAAGATCGAAATGAGGTTCCGGACGGGGAAGTCGGAGAATTATTTTACCGGGCGCCTTGCGTTTTTAAAGAGTATTTAAAAGATCCGGAAAAGACAAAGAAAGCATTTGAAGGAGAGTGGTTTTCTGCGGGGGATTTGGCAAGACGGGATGAAGATGGCTACTACACGCTGGTTGACAGGAAAGCGAACATGATAATCACCGGCGGCGAGAACGTCTATCCCTCGGAAGTGGAAAACATCCTCCGGTTACATAAAGCAGTCAAGGAAGTCGCAGTATCGGTGTCCCGGATGAAAAATGGGGGGAAGCGATAAAAGCTGTTGTGGTGCTTAATAAGGGGTATATGGCCGGAGAAGTTTTGGCCGGGGAAATCATCGACTCTGTACGAAGCAGGATCGCCGGATACAAGCGGCCCAAAAGCATTGATTTCATAAAAGATGAGGAAATGCCGAGAACTCCCAATGGAAAGATCCGACACAGAACGCTCAAGAGTCGATATGTCAAAGGGGCTCTCGGGATAAGATAAGCGGGGAGTCCATCAAAGCAACCAATCCGGAAACCAACATGCAACATGGTCAGGTGTTTCCGATGAAAAAAGAATTCAACCCCATCCGCCTGGTGATAGTCGCAAAACAGGTAACCTTCCGAAGGGCTTTGGACTATCTCGCAACGATCGAATCTGTTTAATCAAATCCGGTGTCTGTCATATTTCTCTGGCAAGCAGCGAACCTTTTTGTTATCCTGAAAACCACTTAATGCCGGACGGTTCGGGTCACATCATCTTGGCCTTAGCACTGCTCCTTAAACAGCAGATTACCACCTTAAACCAATGTCCGGAAATTGGGAATCACTATACTCTTAAATTTCAGGACACAATCGATGTTTATCGAAAAAGATCTCTTTGCACAGCATGTTGGAATTGAACTCATCGAAATGGCCGAAGGAAGCGCCAAAGCCAGACTCAAAATCCAGAAACACCATCTAAACGGCGCCGGACTGACGCAAGGCGGCGTGGTTTTCACCTTGTCTGATCTGGTTTTTGCCGCTGCATCCAATGCCTATGGTCCATTGGCCGTGGCCATCAACGCCAGCATCTCCTTTGTCAAGGCCAGCACCGAAGGTGCGGTGCTGACTGCCGAAGCCAAAGAGGTTTCCCGCAATCGCAAACTGGCCACCTATACCATTCTCGTTACCGATGAAACGGAAGACACAGTGGCCATATTTCAGGGAATGGTTTACATCAAACCTTCAAAAAAATGAACCCCACCGACGGTTTTGAGTTACCCCCGCCTCGGGAGATAATCTGAAATGAGAGTTCTTCTGATTTCCGCCAATACAGAGCAATCAATATGCCGGTGCTGCCGCTGGGTATGGCCTGCATTGCCGCAGCCGCGCAGAACGCCGGGCATGAGGTGAAAACCCTGAATCTCATGATGCAAACTGATGTCCGCACTCCGATTGCAACTGCAATTAAAGCGTTTTCTCCTGAAGTTATCGGCATATCGGTCCGGAATATTGACGATCAGGTCATGGAAACCCCGACTTTTCTCTTGGATTCGGTCAGAAATGTCGTTTCAGACTGCCGAAGCCTTTCCAATGCGCCCATTGTTTTGGGCGGCGCGGGTTACAGCATTTTTCCGAAAACCGCTTTGGCCTATCTTGGCGCGGACATGGGCATTCAGGGAGAAGGCGAAGCCGCCTTTCTCCTGCTTCTGGAACGACTGAGCCGCAAAACGGATTTATCCGGGATCCCGGGTCTTTATCTGCCGGAATCCGGCCCTTCTGAAAAGCCGCCGGAAAAGCCGATGATCACCCGGAATCTGGATACATTCCCCATACCGCTGCCCAACATCCATCTTATCTCCCCATTCCGGCATCAAAGAAGACCAGTTGTGGATTCCGTTTCAGACCCGGCGGGGATGCCCCATGGATTGCAGTTATTGTTCCACGGCAACCATCGAGGGCCGGATTCTCAGAAAATTTTCTCCTCAAAAGGCTGTTGAAGGGCTTTGCCGGTATGTAGAAGCCGGGTTCCATCAGTTTTTCTTTGTGGACAACACGTTTAACCTTCCGCCATCTTATGCCAAAGCGCTTTGTGATGCCATCATCGCCGCCGGACTGAATATCCGGTGGCGATGTATTCTCTATCCCTGGCAGGCGGATGATGCGCTCATCGAAAAAATGGCCAAGGCCGGATGCAGGGAAGTGAGTTTCGGATTTGAAAGCGGCTCCGAAAAAATCCTGAAAAACCTGAACAAACGCTTTACACCCGATGACATCGTAAGAATTTCTGAAACCCTTAAAAAACATGGCATTCGGCGAATGGGGTTTTTACTGCTGGGCGGCCCCGGCGAGACAATGGAAACCGTCATGCAAAGCCTGCATTTTGCGGATGCATTGCAGCTTGAGGCCATGAAAATCACAACCGGCATCCGGATTTACCCTTACACGGCACTGGCCCGGATTGCCATCAGCGAAGGCGTGATTGCCTCGGAAGCCGAGCTGATATTTCCCCAGATTTTACATGGCCAAAAACTTGAAAGACCGTCTGATGGAAACCGTCACGCAATGGATGAAATCGCGTCCGAACTGGTTAAGGTAAGGATATGATCTCATGACAATTTCATATTCCGTTATCATTCCCGCTTACAATGAACAGGAGTGTGCTGCCCGCAACGCTGGATGCGCTGCAAAAGGCCATGAAAGCGATTGACATGGCCGGAGAGATGATTGTTGCGGACAACAATTCACGGGACAGAACGCCTGAAATTGCAAGGGAACACGGCGCCATTGTCGTGTTTGAGCCGATAAATCAGATTTCAAGAGCCCGCAATGCCGGCGCAAAGGCCGCCAGGGGCCGGTATCTGATTTTTCTGGATGCGGACACGATTATTTCCCCGCGCTGCTCCAAAAAGCATTGGATAATCTTTCAAGCGGCGCCTGCTGCGGCGGCGGTGCCAAAGTGGTTTATGAAGGCGAGCTTCCCGGCATTGTCAGGGGTGCGACTGAACTCTGGAACTATTTTTCTGTTAAATTCGGTATGGCTGCCGGCTGTTTTATCTATTGCCTGAAAGAAGCTTTCGATGCTGTTGGCGGCTTCAGCCAAACCGTCTATGCCAGCGAAGAAATCTGGTTTTCCTGGAAATTGCGGGCATGGGGAAAACTGCGTCATATGGATTTCCGGATTATCGACAGCCCTCCGCTGATAACTTCCAGCCGCAAACTGAAGTGGTTTTCGCTGCCAAGCATATTCGGCGATGTTTTTGCTATTCTCTTTATTTCCTTTTGCACTCCGATTCCGTCCTTTATGCCGCTTGTGGTATGAAAGGCCCGATGAAAATCATCCTCGGTTAATAAACGATGGGCCTGAAGAAATAAGGAAATCATGATTCATCTGGAACCGTTGATTATCTTGCTGCTCTGCCTGATGTCATTTATCGCCGGATTCATCGACAGCATCGCCGGAGGCGGGGGGCTCATTTTGCTGCCCTCACTTTTGATTGCCGGAATTCCTCCTCAGGCAGCTCTTGGGACCAATAAATTCGCGGCAATTTTCGGAACCTCCGCCGCTTTGGCAAATTTCATAAAAAACAAAAAAGTGATATGGAGAATTGCGGTTTTTGGCCTGGGCTTTTCACTTCTGGGTTCGGTGATCGGAACAAAGGCCATATTGCTTTTTGACCCGCAGACAACGGCAAAAATCATCATCATGCTGCTTCCGGTTACGGCCATCGTGACGTTTCTTCCCAAAAGGCAATTGAAAACCTCCTCATCAGAATTCTCCAGCAGGGAATTATATGCCTACATCCCGCTGCTCTGTCTGGTCATCGGCTTCTATGACGGATTCTACGGACCGGGAACCGGAACTTTTCTCATTTTCGGCTTTTATATCTTCCTTGGCATGCACCTGATAAACGCATCCGCCATATCCAAGGTTTTCAATCTGGCATCCAATATCGGCTCATTCTTCACTTTTTTGATGGCCGGCAAGGTTCTCTACGGCATCGGGATCCCGATTGCGGCAGCCAATGTCATCGGCGGATATCTGGGGAGCGTCGTTGCAATCAGGCAAGGACAAAAACTCATAAAGGGTTTTGTCCTTGCCGTGTTCATGATTCTTCTGGTAACACTGATATTCAGAATGTGGAAAGGATAACAGGACTTCAGCGGTTGCCAAATTAATGGAAATATGGTAAAAAGAATAAATCACCTGTTTGAACCCGCACAAACATAACACCTTCTTCTTTTTGAGACAGGATGCCATTGCCGATGAATACAGAATCTTTTAAACACAAGTTTGAACCCTGCTGCCTGGCGACCACCATCGGCAGCCTGCCCCATACGGATGCGGCCCGGGCCACCCGGCTGATGCTTCAGAGCACGCCGGAAATTCCTTCCTGGGTTCAGTTTCCCAAACGCACGTTTCATGAAAACATGATGATGCAGTTTACCGAAGGGCTGCCGGCGCTTGTTCAGGACGGGGATCGCATCTCATTTTCCACCCCGGCCGAAAATTTTGCCGAACAACTGACCGATTTTTACGAACGCTATCTGGCCGCAACCGAAGAAGGAAATCTTGAAGCCCTCGACAGTTTCGGCCTTTCTTCGCATTACGCCATCGGCTTTTCCGAATTCATGGCCCGGCTTGCGGAGCCGTCGGTGTCGGGCGCCGCCGTCATGCTGAAAGGCCAGGTCACGGGCCCGTTTACCCTGGGAACGAATCTTGTGGATCAAAACGGGCGCTGCGCCTATTACGATGAACAGCTTCGCGATGTCATCGTCAAGACCGTTGCGATGAAAGCCATGTGGCAGATGAAACGCTTGGGTGCGTTCGGCCTGCCCGTGATGATTTTTATCGATGAGCCGTCTCTGCTCGGGTTTGGAAAAATGACGTTTCTTTCCGTCAGTCGCGAAGATGTCATCGGCGACATCAACGAGGTGGCCGCTGTCGTCCACGCAAAAGGCGGGCTTGCCGGCGTTCACTGTGAAGAGAACACCGACTGGTCCCTTCTGATGGAGACCGATCTGGACATTCTCGACTTCGACGCCTACGATCACCTACAAGGCATCACCCTCTATCCTGCGGAGCTGACCCGATTTTTTGCGCGCGGCGGATGTCTGGGCTGGGGCATTGTTCCCACGCTGGATAAAAACGCCGCTGCAACCGAAACGGTCGAATCCCTTCTGGCCCGCTTTGAAGAGGGAATAGAGCAATTTGTTGCCAGGGGCTTTGACAGGGAGCTCTTGATACGGCGGGCGCTGATTACCCCAAGCTGCGGCGCAGGCGGTGTGCTGACCGAGCCGCTGGCGGAACGCGTGCTTGATCTGCTGCGCAATCTGTCCAAGACGCTCCGCATCCGATATGGATTTTTGCAGCAGGATAAATGATTCAGCAGGCTAAAGTAATTCTCAAAAACACCTTCGGATATGAAGATTTCCGGCCGCTTCAGCAGGAGATCATCGAGAATATTCTCGGGCGAAAAGACACCCTGGTCATCATGCCGACCGGTGGCGGAAAATCCCTGTGTTACCAGATTCCGGCGATGATGTTCGAAGACCTGACGGTGGTGGTCTCACCACTGATATCCTTGATGAAAGACCAGGTGGAACAACTGACGGCCCTTGGCGTCGGCGCCGTAGTCTTAAACAGCGCGCTTTCCTTTGAAGAATACGGGCAAAACATTTCCCGCATTCTGAGAAACGACGTCAGGCTTCTCTATCTTGCCCCGGAAACCCTCCTGATGCCAAAAACCCTTGCCATGCTGTCCTCAAGGCGGGTGGACTGCATCGCCATCGATGAGGCACACTGCATATCCGAATGGGGACATGATTTCCGGCCGGAGTACCGTCAGATACTTGCGGTACGAAGCCAGTTCCCCAGGGCCGTCTGCATGGCACTGACCGCAACCGCAACCCCGAGGGTCCAGAAAGACATTCAGCATTGCCTGAATTTTGAGGCCGGCAATGCATTTATCGCAAGCTTCAACCGAAAGAATCTTTTTTTGCAGATCACACAAAAGACAAATCCGGTCCAGCAAACCATTGAATTTATCAAAAAGTTTCCGAATCAGCCGGGAATCATCTACTGCCTGGCCCGCAAGCAGGTGGATGATCTGACAAAAACATTGACCAAAGCAGGCTTTTCCGTAAAACCCTACCATGCCGGGCTGCCGGACAACGAACGCCGGCAGAACCAGGAAAGCTTTATCCGGGATGATGTGCAGATCATGACGGCAACCATCGCCTTTGGCATGGGTATCAACAAGCCCAATATCCGTTTTGTTCTGCACTACGACCTGCCCCAGAATATTGAAAGTTATTACCAGCAGATCGGACGGGCCGGCAGGGACGGCCTGCGGGCTCATTGCCTGTTATTGTTCGGTTACGGCGATATCCATAAAATCAAATTCTTCATCAACCAGAAAGCGGATACGGAAAAACGTACCGCCATGTGTTCACTTGAACGCCCTGATCGGACTGGCTGAAACCCGGAGCTGCCGGCGCATTCCCCTGCTGAGCTATTTTGGAGAAAAATACGCCAATGCCGAATGCGGCATGTGCGACAACTGCACATCCGGAGAACAACTGCTGAGCGATCTTTCGATTCCCGCCCAGAAATTTCTGTCCTGCGTGAAACGCTGCGGGGAAATGTTTGGCGCAGACCACATCATCGATGTGCTGAGAGGCGGCAAAACGCAAAAAGTCGTAAAATTCAGCCACCAGAATCTGTCCACTTATGGCATCGGAAAGGCGTATTCCAAACAGGAATGGTTCTATCTCAGCCGGCAACTGCTTCAGGAAGAAGTGTTAATTCAGGACATGGAGCATGGCGCACTGAAGCTGACGCCCAAGGCCTGGGAAGTATTGCGGGGAAAAGAGCTGTTTTTGGGAAAAATGGATGCCAGGCCGGAGGCCCCTGCCCCGATCAAAAACAGCGAAACCGACTGCGATCAGCCCCTGTTTGCGCTGCTTCGTGAAAAACGCAAGGAACTGGCCGATATCACCAATGTTCCGCCCTACGTGATCTTTCCGGATAAGACCCTCATCGAGATGGCGATATATTTTCCGCAATCTCCGGAGAATCTGCGGCAGCTCCATGGCGTGGGTGCCATAAAAGCTGAAAGATACGGCCAATATTTTCTTGAGATCATCTCTGGGTACTGCAAGGCTTCTCATATTGCGGAAAAACCAAAGCTCATGGTGACCCCTGATGCCGTCACCCTTGAAAAGACATCAAAACGAAGATACGCCATTGTCGGCGAGGCTTACAACGCGGGAAAGACCGTCACGGAACTGGCCGCGGATTATAACGTCAAGCTGACAACCATCATCAATCATCTTTACAACTACGTTTCAGAAGGCTGCTTTCTTCGGTCCGACAATGCGCTTCTGGCCCTTTCAGCACTGCCTTCAGACCAGCGGACCGCTGTTCTGGAAACATACGACAGGCTGGGAACGGAACAATTAAAGCCTGTTTTCGATGCCTTAAATGGAAAAGTGTGTTATGATGAGCTTTATTTGCTTCGGCTGTACCATCTTGTAAGGGGCCGGGGGCCGGAACCCGATGTATCGCAAACAGACACGTAGAATCATGACACGAACAAAAAAGCTGGAATCAGCCATGGTTTCCAGCGGGTCGTCAGGCCAGCTTTCGACTTTTGTAACGGTTGTTAAAACAATATGAGCGCATTCAGCCCGGAACAGATCATAATCGTCAATCAGGCGGCGGCCATGGCCGAAGAGCTGGTCAGCAACCACTACAAAATGTCCCTGAGCGAGTGGAAGCGGCCCCGCTATGATATTAAAACCCTGGCTGACCTGGGTCCTGATGAAATCGTCGACGGACCGCTTGCCCAGATCATCCGCTACGAGGGCAAACCCAAACACGCATCCCTGAACTCTTCGGCCTACGATTTCTACAAAATTTGTTTTCAGGATCATGCCATCGTGAAACTTCTTGCCCAGAACCCCTCCATTATGTTATTTTCTCTTGTTTTATATATTGCCACGCATGAATTGATTCATATCGTCCGGTTCAGTAAATTTCTGCAAAATTTTCACGCATCGCCGGATGAAAAACAAGCGGAAGAAAAACGGGTTCACGAAATAACACATGAAATCCTGAGCGATATCAAATTATGCGGAATGTCGGAAGTATTTGATTTTTCTAAGACTTGGCGATTTCCGCTCGATAGTTTGACAGACTCGCTCGAAAAATATTTCCGGCTGATTCTTGACAAGAACAATTCTTACATTATGTTTAGTTCGATTCGGGCACAGAGATTTTATCAGTTAATTTGCTCCCAAAATCATTTCAGGAGGATTGCAACATGCCGATTTATGAATATGAATGCGCCCAATGCGGCGCAGTGGAAGAAGCCATTCAGAATTTTTCCGACAAACCGCTTACTGTATGTAAAAACTGTTCCGGTCATCTTCATAAACTGATTTCCCAGAGCAGCTTTCACCTGAAAGGAACGGGATGGTATGTAACGGACTATGCCGGAAAAAATCACAATGCCACATCCGCACCCAAAAAATCCGAGGATAATTCCGCATCGCCGTCTGCAGAAACTGCCGCAGCAAGCTCAAAAACATCCGATAGCTCCGATTCATAACACGTGCAATACCCTTATATTTCGAAATTTATCATGAAGGGAGGTGGCAATATCCTGCTGATACGCTTTTGAAATATTTGATATATTGTTTTCAGTTTTTTCAATGAAATTTTTTATACCAATGGAAATTAAAGGAGAATTAAACCATGAAGCTCAGACCCTTACAGGATCGCATTGTTGTTAAACGCGTTGCAGAAGAAACCACAACCAAAGGCGGCATTATCATTCCGGATACCGCCAAGGAAAAACCCGCGGAAGGTAAAGTTGTTGCGGTTGGAAACGGCAAAGTTGCCGATGACGGCAAACGGATTGCCCTGGAGATCAAAACCGGAGACCGCATTCTTTTCGGCAAGTATTCCGGAACGGAAGTCAAGATTGAAGGCGAAGAATTCCTGATCATGCGGGAAGATGACGTCCTTGGCGTAATTGAATAATAACAGATTGATGTTTACAGATATGGAGGAATGAATAATGTCGAAGATCATTAAATACGATATGAAAGCCCGCGAGGCCATGCTGAACGGCGTCAGAGCTCTTGCAGATGCAGTTGTGGTAACCCTCGGCCCCAAAGGCCGCAATGTGGTTATTGACAAGTCCTGGGGATCCCCCACCGTAACCAAAGACGGCGTTACCGTTGCCAAGGAAATCGAACTGGCTGACAAATTCGAAAACATGGGCGCTCAGATGGTCAAGGAAGTGGCCAGCAAGACCAGCGACATGGCCGGCGACGGCACCACCACCGCAACCGTTCTTGCCCGCTCGATCTACGAAGAAGGCCAGAAACTGGTGGCAGCCGGGAACAACCCGATGGCCATTAAACGCGGCATCGACAAGGCCATTGAAGTTGCGGTCAAAGAACTGCACAAAATGAGCAAGCCCACCAAAGACAAACGCGAAATCGCCCAGGTCGGCACCATCTCCGCCAACAACGACGAAACCATCGGCAACATCATTTCCGAAGCCATGGAAAAAGTCGGCAAAGAAGGCGTTATCACCGTTGAAGAAGCCAAGGGCATGGAAACCACACTGGAAGTCGTCGAAGGCATGCAGTTTGACCGCGGCTACCTTTCCCCCTATTTTGTAACCGATCCCGAAAAAATGGTCGCATCTCTGGATGATCCGTTTATTCTGATCAACGAGAAAAAAGTCAGCAGCATGAAAGACCTTCTGCCCATCCTGGAGCAGGTCGCCAAAATGGGAAAACCCCTGGTGATTATCGCCGAAGATGTTGACGGCGAAGCCCTGGCCACCCTTGTGGTCAACAAACTGCGTGGCACCCTGCATGTTGCGGCCGTGAAAGCCCCGGGCTTTGGCGACAGAAGAAAAGCCATGCTTGAAGACATCGCCATTCTGACCGGCGGCCAGGTTGTCTCCGAAGATCTGGGCATCAAGCTTGAAAACCTGACCCTTTCGGATCTGGGAAAAGCCAAACGCATCAGCATCGACAAAGACAACTCCACCATCGTGGATGGCGCCGGCTCCCGTTCTGCTCTTGAGGGCCGCGTCAAACAGATCCGCGCTCAGATCGATGAAACCACATCCGATTATGATCGTGAAAAGCTTCAGGAACGCCTTGCCAAGCTGATCGGTGGCGTTGCGGTCATCAATGTCGGCGCAGCCACCGAAACCGAAATGAAAGAGAAAAAAGCCAGAGTGGAAGACGCTTTGAACGCCACCCGCGCAGCAGTCGAGGAAGGTATTGTTCCCGGCGGCGGTGTTGCACTGGTTCGCTGCCTGGACGCACTGGATAAAATGAAACTGAAAGGCGAGCAGAAACTCGGCGTCAAGGTGGTCATGCGCGCCATGGAAGAACCCCTGCGCCAGATCGCCAACAACGCCGGATACGAAGGCTCTGTGGTCATCGACAAAGTCAAGGCCGGTGAAGGTTCTTTCGGCTTCAACGCCGATACCAACGTCTACGAAGACATGATTGCCGCTGGCGTGATCGACCCGACCAAGGTTACCCGCTTTGCGCTTCAGAACGCCGGCAGCGTCGCTTCCCTGATGCTGACCACCGAGGCCATGATTGCCGACAAGCCCGAAGAAAAAGCAGATCCGATGCACGGTGCCGGCGGCGGCGGTGGCATGGGCGGCATGGGTGGCATGGGCGGTATGGGCGGTATGATGTAATCCGCAGCTCAATGTAGTTCTTTTCTCATAAAATGCCTCCATGGATCGTTCATGGAGGCATTTTTTTTCAATTTCATTCTTGACATTGATTGCCATTAAAAATACATATCGAATTTATGTCTTGAATGTACTTGAATATCGAACAAAGAATGCCGGGTGAAGTTTCCATCGGCATTCTTTGTTCGATATTTTTTGTGTCTCGGTGTTATTTCTGATTTTCGATTGGATATTTTCGGGTTATTTTCGAATGGATATACTTTTAGAGGGCATTGTCATCATTTCCGGGAATTACGGCAGCGGAAAAACAGAAGTTGCCATTAACCTTGCGGTGCATCGAAAAAGTCAGGGAATGGATGTTCGCGTGGCGGACCTGGATATCGTCAATCCCTATTTCCGAACCCGGGAAGCCCGAAGCCAACTGGCTGAACTCGGGATCGAGGTGGTTCTGCCTCCGGAACAGTATATGCAGGCGGATCTGCCCATTATAAGCCGTTCCGTCAGCGGTCTGATCCGGCACCCTTCGGCGCTGACGATACTGGATGTCGGCGGAAACAATGTCGGTGCGATGGTTCTGGCTTCCCTTGCGGATGCATTCCAGGATGCTCCCTACCAGATGCTTCAGGTGGTCAACCCGTTTCGGCCCCTTACCCAGACCCTTGAAGGGGCTGCTGAAGATGAAAGCGGAAATTGAAAAAGCATCCAAAATGACCGTCAGCGGCTGGATCGGAAATGCCAACCTTATCGATGAAAGCACCCCGGAATCCATTCTTACCGGATATGCATTCATGCGGAAGCTCTCCGAAGCCACCGGGCTGCCGCTGGCGTTCATTACGGCTCCGGCCGGTTTACTGTCCGATTTGAAGACTGAAGCCGTTTTCATGCCCCATACTGCCCATCAAACGGCAACTGGTTCCGCCCTGGAAGCAGGCTGTCCGGCTGACGGAACAAAAACAGGTCTGACCTGGTTGTTACGAATCATATACAAAGAGGAATCATTGGCGATGGCCTACCAACATCAAATTGACGTGGATCGGTGTAAGGGATGCGGTTTATGTGTGGCCGTATGCCCCAAGAATGTACTCGAGATAGCCGGCGAAGTAAATGCCAAAGGCTATTTTCCAGCCTATCAGGCCAGACCTGAAGACTGCATCTATTGTTCAACCTGCTGCATCATGTGTCCGGACGTGGCCATGTCCATAACGGAAACGCCTTAACCCTGCAGCCATAGGGATATTACGGAGGAATCCATGAGCAAAGTTCTCATGAAAGGAAATGAAGCGATCGGGGAAGCCGCCATACGGGCAGGTTGCCTCAATTATTTTGCCTATCCCATCACCCCCCAGTCCGAGGTGGCCGAATATCTGGCCCGCCGGATGCCGGAGGTCGGCGGCGTTTTTTTGCAGGGTGAAAGCGAGGTGGCTGTCGGTTATATGATTTTTGGCGCCTCTGCCTGCGGCGCCCGGGTGATGACGACATCATCCAGTCCCGGCGTCAGCCTGATGAGCGAGGCCATCAGTTATATCGCCAGCGCCCAGTGCCCGGCGGTCTTTGTCAACATCATGCGCGGCGGTCCGGGTCTTGGCGGAATTCTGCCTTCCCAGGGCGATTATTTTCAGGCCACCAAAGGCGGCGGACACGGGGATTACCGGCTTCTGGTCCTTGCCCCTGCCAGCGTTCAGGAAGCCGTCGAGATGGTGATGATGGCTTTTCCCCTGGCTGAAAAATACCGCAACCCGGTCATGATCATGGGCGACGGACTGATCGGCCAGATGATGGAGCCCGTAACATTTCCGGATCATCTCAAGACCCAGCAGTTGAACACGGACAGCTGGGCATCAAGTGGCATGGACACCCGAAAGAGCAGCACGCGGAATCTTGTCAAAACCCTGTATCTGGACCCGGTACAGCTTAACGCCCACAATCTGCTGCTGAAAGCCAAATATGACCGGATGAAAATCGAGGAAATCCGCTTTGAACCCTATAATATCGAATCGGATTACCAGGTGCTGATCGTCAGCTATGGCACGATGAGCCGGGTGTGCCGAACCGCCATCGACAATTTAAAGGCCGGCGGTCTTGAAGTGGCCATGATCCGGCCGCAAACCCTTTTTCCCTTTCCGGAAATGGCCATTCGCGAAGCCGCCGCCAAGAAAAGCTGCAAGACGGTCATCAGCATCGAAATGAGCATGGGGCAGATGGTCGAAGATGTGGAGCGAAGCGTTCAGGGCAGAAAACCGGTTGAATGGTATGGAAAATGCGGGGGAGAAGTCCCCACGCCCGAGGAAATCATGGAAGTGGTTCAATCTTATGTTTCGCCGCAACGAAAGGAGCAGAACTGATGGGAAAGACATTTTGCAAACCCGAAGCCCTTTCAAACATGCAGACCCATTACTGTCCGGGATGCACCCACGGCGTGATTCACCGGCTGGTTGCCGAAGTGATTGACGAGCTGGGTATCCGCGGCCGCACCGTCGGCATTGCCCCCGTGGGATGCGCCGTTCTGGCCTATAATTATTTCACCTGCGATTTTCAGGAAGCGGCCCACGGCAGGGCACCCGCCATGGCCACGGGCATCAAGCGGGTCAGGCCCGACCTGATGGTGTTCACCTATCAGGGGGACGGGGATCTGGCCAGCATCGGCATGGGCGAAATCATTCATGCCGCCAACCGGGGGGAAAAATTCACCACCATTTTTGTCAACAATGCGGTTTACGGCATGACCGGCGGCCAGATGGCGCCGACCACCATGCCCAATCAGCGCACCACCACCTCACCGTTCGGCAGAGATGTGGCGGACGTCGGCATGCCGATCAAGGTGGCCGAACTGCTGGCGGCATTGCAGACACCGGCCTACATCACCCGGCAAACCGTCATCCGGCCCAAATATATCGTCAAGGCAAAAAAAGCGATTCGCAGAGCATTCGAATATCAAATGGCAGGCAAATGCTTCAGCCTGGTTGAAGTGGTCAGCACCTGCCCCACCAACTGGGGAATGACGCCCATGGAAGCCATAAACTGGTCTGAAAACACCCTGCTTCCCTATTATCCACTGGGAGATGTTAAAACCCCCGAAGCCATGAGCGGAGGAACAGATGCAAAGTGAAGTCATGTTTGCCGGTTTTGGCGGCCAGGGCATTTTGTTAAGCGCCAAGATTTTAGCTCATGCCGCCATGGAACAAGGATTTGAAGTGGTCTGGATCCCTTCCTACGGCCCTGAAATGCGGGGGGGAACCGCCTATTGCATGGTCGTCATCAGCGACCGGCCCATCGGCTCTCCCATCATCCGCAATCCCATGCACCTGGTGGCCATGAACCGGCCCTCACTGGAAAAATTTGCTCCCCTGGTAAAACCGGGGGGCGTCATCTTGATCAACAGCTCCCTGATAACCGTTGGCTGCGGCAGAACCGACGTGGACGAGTTCATCGTTCCGGTCAATGACATCGCTATCGGCCTCGGGAGCATCCGATCCGCCAATATTGTGGCCCTGTCCGCTTTTGCCGCCCGCAGTAAAATGGTGGACAATGACATCCTGCGTGAATGCGTCAAGGAGGAGTTTTCCAGCAAAGCCAAACTCATTCCCCTGAACATGAAGGCGGTTGATGAAGGACAGAAGGCTGCAAAAATATCGGGCCCATGATGTTCGTCAAGATTCCGGAATACATTCAGTCTATCGAGCCCTATAAGCCCGGAAAGCCCATTGACGAGCTGGCAAGGGAATACGGCATTCAGCACGCCATTAAGCTGGCTTCAAATGAAAACCCTCTGGGCCCTTCCCCCAAAGCGGTTGAGGCGATCACCCTTGCCCTGTCCAACCTTCACCGGTATCCGGACGGCAGGGGGTATGACCTGACGGTCAAGCTGTCCGGACTGCTGGGGTTTTCCCCGGATCATTTTGTTCTGGGCAACGGCTCGGACGATCTGATCGCTATGCTGACCCGCGCCCTGCTCCAACCCGGCGATGAAGCCATCATCCCCGCGCCGTCGTTTTTAATGTATGACATCGATGTACGAAGTGCCGGCGCCATTCCCGTTCATGTCCCCCTGAGGTCTCTTGCGATCTGCGCCACAGATCTTCTGGAAAAGGTGACTTCCCGGACCCGGATGGTTTTTATCTGCAATCCCAACAACCCGACCGGCACGGTAATGTCCCGCAATGACTTCAAAAGATTTTTAAAGGCGATTCCACCGGGTATTGTTGTGGTTGTGGATGAAGCCTACATGGAGTTTGTAAGAGATCCGGAATGCGTCAACAGCATGGAATTCATTCAGGGAGACCGGCCGGTTGTAGCCTTGAGAACTTTTTCCAAAGCGTACGGCCTGGCGGGACTCAGAATCGGATATGGCGTCATGGCGCCCGAACTTGCCGGAATTCTCCACCGGATCCGTCAACCCTTCAATGCCAGCCTGCTGGCTCAGGCAGGCGCAGCCGCCGCCCTGGGAGATGTGTCGTTTTTGAAAAAAACCGTTCAAACCGTACATGAAGGCCTCGATTATCTGTATGCTGAGCTGGACAGGATCGGCATCCGGTATTTTCCCACTCAGTCCAATTTTTTGCTGATCGATGCCGGTCAGAACGCTGACCGGGTCTTTGAAAACATGCTGAAGAAAGGCGTGATTGTCCGCTCCATGTCTTCCTACGGCTATCCGGAATATATCCGGATTAATACCGGCCTTCCTGAAGAAAACAGGCGGCTGGTTCAGGCATTGGAGCAGGTGCTGTAATTGGACGCAGCTTTTATTGATGACGCTTTTCCCGTGACAGATCCCCTGCTGATTACCATTGACGGGCCTGCGGGTGCCGGGAAAACAACTGTCAGCCGGCTTCTTGCCGAACAGCTTCAATACCGGTATCTGGATACCGGCGCGCTGTATCGCTCGGTTGCTTACGGCATCCTAAAAAATGCCGTCGATTATGAAAATGAAGCCGCCTTGAGAGCGCACCTGAAGGAATTCAAACTTACCCCGCGTGCGGAAAACAACGGTTTTCGCCTGCTCTGGAATGATATGGATATTACAGAGCAAATTAGAACTCCTGAAATCTCCATGCTGGCCTCCATCGTTTCCGCAAAGCCTGCCGTGCGAAGCTTTCTTCTGGATATGCAGCGGGAAATGGGAAAAGACAAAGCCCTGGTGTGCGAAGGCCGCGACATGGGAACGGTAATATTTCCGGAAGCGGATATCAAATTTTTCCTGGATGCCGCTCCGGATGTAAGAGCCTATCGGCGCTACAAGGAAATGCCGCCCAAGACATCCGTCACTCTGAATGACATTGCCAGAGATATGCTTCAAAGGGATCAGAATGACACCCGGCGGGCGATTGCCCCGCTCAGGCCTGCGGACGACGCCATCCGAATTGACTGCACTGAAATCGATCCGTCAGCTGTGGTCAGGCAGATGATAGCCTGTATTGCCGGAATGCTTGAAGCAAAGTGCCGGAAGCAAGAAAGTAATGAATCTTTCTTCAATGGTACACCGGAATAACGACGCATTCCTGAAACCCCTGACGACAGCGACAGATAAAGATAGTCTCCCGCAATAACACGTGCGATACCGGTCAGGCTCAATCCCCTTTCTTACAGACCTGCTCAGGAAAATTTATTTATTGTTTTATTAAAGATTGTCTGATATATAAGTTTGGATATACTGGCAACAGTATATGGTTTTAGCAGGTAAAATAAGGCTAAGGGGGATAGTATACTTTCATGGAAAACGAAACAGATAACAATTCAGAACCAACAATTCAAACTCCGGCAGTTGTTCCAATGAACCAGGTGGACGCGTTTGATGATGCCCAGGAGGCATCTGAAGGCATGGAAAACCTGATGGAAATGTACGAGGAGAGCTTCAAACGCTTTGCCGAAGGCGAAGTGGTTACCGGTCGCATCATTTCTGTAGACAAAGACCATGTACTGGTGGATATCGGATACAAATCCGAAGGCCAGATCCGGATTCACGAATTCCGGGATGAGAATGGGGATATCGTCGTCAAGACCGGTGACTCGGTTGAAGTCATGGTGGAATGGTGGGACGATGAAAACGAAGTCGTCATTCTTTCCAAGGAAAAAGCCGCCAAGGTCAAAGTCTGGGACGATATTAAAAAGGCCCATGACAATGACGAGGTGATACAGGGTATTATTCTGGCACGCGTTAAAGGCGGTTTTTCCGTGGATGTCGGTGTCCAGGCATTTTTGCCCGGATCTCAGGCGGATCTGCGCCCGATTCGCAATCTGGATGAAATGGTTGGCAAGACTTTCAATTTCAAAGTTTTGAAATACAACAGAAAACGCAGCAATATTGTGCTATCCAGACGCGCCCTGCTCGAACAGGAAAGGGAAACCAAGCGCACCGCTACATTGACCACCATCCATGAAGGTAAAGTCCTGAGCGGCACCGTAAAAAATCTTACCGAATATGGGGTTTTTGTCGACTTGGGCGGCGTTGACGGCCTGCTACACATTACCGATATTTCGTGGGGCCGGGTCAAACATCCGTCCGAACTCTTTAAAGTCGGAGATGAAATTACCGTCAAGGTACTGAATCTGGATGTCGAAAAAGAACGCGTCTCCCTGGGCATGAAACAATTGACACAGGATCCGTGGATTTCCGCTGTTGAAAAATATCCGGTCGGTGCCCGCATCTCCGGAAAAGTGGTCAGCCTTACCGATTATGGCGCATTCGTTGAGCTTGAAGAAGGCATTGAAGGCCTGATTCACGTTTCTGAAATGTCCTGGACACGGAAAGTGCGACATCCTTCCAAGATTGTCTCCATCGGCGACATGGTGGAAGCGGTTGTACTGGATATCAAGCCGGAGAATCGCCGGATTTCGCTGGGAATGAAGCAGATCGCCCCCAACCCCTGGGATGTGATCAGTGAAAAATACCCGGTCGGCACCACCATCGAAGGCAAGATCAAGAACATCACGGATTTTGGCATTTTCATTGGAATTGACGAAGGCATTGACGGTCTGGTTCATATTTCGGATATTTCCTGGACAAAACGCATCAAGCACCCCTCGGAAATCTATAAAAAAGGGGATGTGATTCAAGCCATTGTTCTGGATATCGAAAAAGACAACGAACGATTTTCTCTGGGCATCAAGCAGCTTCAGCCGGACCCGTGGAAAACCGTGGCGCAGCGGTATGAAGTCGGCAAGATCATTACCGGCACCGTCACCAACCTGACCGATTTCGGCATTTTTGTCGAACTTGAGGAAGGCATTGAGGGACTGGTTCATGTTTCTGAAATCAGCAAGGAAAAAATCAAGACCCCTGTCGGCAAATTCAATATCAACGACGTCATTACGGCGCGGGTGATGAACATCAACAGCGATGAAAGACGAATCGGACTTTCCATCAAACGTCTGGAAGTTGAAGATGAACAGGCGCTCCTGTCCGAATATGTCAACAGCATGAAACCCGGGCCCTCTACTTTCGGGGAGCTTCTCAAGGAAAATCTCCAGGAAAAGCTGGGCAACGACTCCAACCAGTAAGGTTTTTGTTATAAAATCGAGCAAACGTTTTTCCTTTCCCTTTGAAAAAAAGGGAAGGAAAAACGCTTGCATATTCACCCGTTCACAATTGTTTTTCGAGGGCGCGGAGAAACCTTCTTCAGGCCCTGGCGATTCTGCCAAATTTCAGTCCTGCCGTTTTGTAGAATTTCGCCCCCGAATTGAGTCCTTCACCTTTTTATTGGAATCATATCATGTTCTCCAGAAGACATCCCTACCTGCATTTTCTGCTCATTTTTTCCGCCATCGTCTCGGTTTCGGCCATTGCGATCTCGCTGTTTATTATGATGGGAATTAAATACTCAGCCCAGGACATCGATACGTCAGATGCAGAAGAAAAAGTCGGGGTCATCGAAGTCAAAGGCCTTATTTCCGATCCCCAGGAAATCGTTCAGGACATCCGCCGGTATCGCGAAGACAGCTCCATTAAGGCCATCGTTCTTCGGATAGACTCTCCCGGAGGAGGCGTCGGCCCTTCACAGGAAATAACCAGAGAAATTCAGCGAACGCTTCAGGAGAAGAAAATTGTCGCGTCTCTAGGCGCCGTGGCTGCTTCCGGCGGATATTATATTGCATCCGCAGCCACTGGCATTGTCGCCAATCCGGGGACGATAACCGGCAGCATCGGTGTAATAATGGGATATGCGGACATTCAGGAGCTTCTCCAGAAAATCGGCATCACGCCGATTGTTATCAAAAGCGGACAGTACAAGGATACCGGCTCTCCTGTCCGTCCCATTACAGATGCTGAAAAAGCCATTCTTCAGAGCTTTTCGGATCAGGTTCATCGTCAGTTTATTACAGCAGTTGCAGAAGGAAGGCATCTTGAATACGAGAAGGTGGCATCCGTAGCCGACGGCCGGATATTGTCCGGTGAAAGTGCGCTTGCAGTGGGACTGGTGGACCGGCTTGGGAATCTGGAAGACGCCATTGCGTGGGCAGGCCAATTAGGGGGAATCACCGGCAAGATTTCCGCAGTTTATGCAAGTGAAAGAAAACATACATTTTTCAGGCGGCTGGTTGAATCATCGCTTCATGAAATCGTAAGCCAACTGTCTGTTTATCATCTATTTGCCGGGTATGTACTCTGATCTTCCCCTTTGAGAAAAGATAAAGAGACTCTGGTGGCAGTTTTGTAGCCGGTGCACTGTCCCCTTCATTTTTTTCAGAGAGAAACAGTGCTCTTCTTGCCGGATTGCGGCTTTATGGGCATGGCTGTCAGTTGAATATTCTTGAAAAGAATCCGCGCTTGGGCACATCTACCGGAGAAACCAGCTCAACCTTTCCCACCACTTCATTGTTAAAGCTGATCACCATCTCTCCCATCCGCTGGCCCTGCTTGATCTCCCCCTTGACCTGTTCGGGGAGCTCCAGTTTCTTGGTAAGCAGCTTTTTCTTATCACGGGCAAGTGGATAGGAAAAACCGGAGGCTGCCACCGGCTTTAGCGTTTTTTGCTTCCCGTCAGGCAGCGCAACTTCTTTATCAATAATGTCTCCCTGCTTGATCACGGATACCATTTCGTATTGGCCGAAGGCTTTTTTCAGTTTCTCGTCAACAATGCCATCGCGGATTTTAGCCGCAGGACTGCCCATGACCACGGCGATCATACGCAGATCGTTTCGCTTGGCCGTCGCCACGATGCTGTAGCCGGCTTCGCGGTAAAATCCGGTCTTAAGCCCATCCATGCCGGAAAAACGATTCATCAGATTGTTGTGGTTCCGCATGATGAGGGTGCCGTCACGGAAAGGCTCGGTTTTCAGGGAAGTCCACGCCAATAATTGGGGATACTGAACCAGTTCCCTGGCCAGAATAGCCAGATCGGATGGTGAGGATACATCCGCTTCCTGGTCCTTGGAAGGCGGCAGGCCGTGCATGGAGTGAAACTGCGAATCAACCATATTCAGTTTCGCGGCCTTTTCATTCATCATATCCACAAACGCGTTTCGGCTGCCTCCAATAAACTCCGCCACGGCATAAGCCGCATCATTGGCCGAGGCAACCATGACAGCCCGCATCATCTCGTCAAGAGAAAAAACCTCGCCGGGCTTAAGGTATACCTGGCTGCCGCCCATGGCCGAAGCCTCCGGCGAAACAGTCACCTTATCGTCAAGCTTAACCTGCCCGCTTTTCAGTTTATCCAGAACCACGGAGGCAAGCATCAGCTTGGTGATACTTGCGGGCCGACATTTCTGGTGTACATTATCGCCTTCGATCACCATACCGGTTTCAGCCTCGACGACGATAAATGCCTTGTAAGGCTCGATTTTCTCCGGCGGCGTTATTTGTTTGACGACCTGGGGCTTCACGGGTGGCTTTGCAGTGGGTTTTGCCGGCAAGGCCTGTTTAGCTGGGGAAGTCCTGGCCTCTTTTTTACGCGGTGCGTCTTTGGCCCAAACCGGGCAAGCCAGAAACGATACAACGAGCAAAGCGGCAAACCAATTTTTCATGACAATGGCCTCCTGATTAATAATGATTCCAATCATAAGATATGTACATATTGAGAGTCAAGCAGATTTCGACCACTAAATGTAGTAGTATGCCAATATCTTTGCTGACAAAAGTCAATTCCCGGTTCGGCTTCGTAGGCATCCTGAATAAAAGGCGTAGAAAGGATCCCGTTCCAGGTGCAAAGCAATGCAGTACCATTCAACGCGCTGCGCGGAGATTCGGTAAAATTGAAAGGAGCCGGTACAGAGAAGATGGTGCATCTTTAAACGACAACCGATTCGACTGGATTGGTCAAATGCATGGCATGACTTGCGAAATCTGGGGGGGTATTGATGATCTGCAGGACTGCAATCCGCAGTTGGGGCTTAATAGAAAACAAGCTTGGGGCGGGGTACCCCAAATAACGGGAATAAGCTTGTTTGATAAAACTTTGCATGGGATGGAAGTCTTGTGGTCGGGACGACTGGATTTGAACCAGCGACCCCAGCGTCCCGAACGCTGTGCTCTACCAGGCTGAGCCACGTCCCGACTCATCTGCCTTTTTTATGACAGCAGCGCCCAATTGTCAATCAAAAATACATGAAATCCGAACCATAAAACATTCTTCCCTTGAAAGAATCCATTCTTTCGCCCTCTCCCCTGTATAAAGAAGGAGCAGCGGTTCACTTATCGATCAGGAAAAAGGGTGCGTGACCACAATGGTTTCATCCCTTCCCGGCCCGACCGAGATGATGCCAACAGGTACGCGGCTCAGTTCGGCAATCCTGTCCAGGTAGTTTCGGGTGTTTTGGGGAAGATCTTCCTGTCTGCGGATACCTGAAATATCCTCGGACCAGCCGGGAAGCGTTTCATAAACCGGCCTGCATTGGGAAAGCACCTTCAGGCTGGCAGGAAATTCTGTCAGCACCCTGCCCTGGTATTCATAACCGGTGCAGACATTCAACACATCAAAGCCGCCCAGAACATCCAGCTTGGTGATGGTCAGGCTGGTCAGGCCGTTCAGGCGTACCGCATTGTTGAGCACAATCATATCGAGCCAGCCACAGCGGCGTTTCCTGCCGGTCGTTGCGCCGAATTCTGCACCTTTCTGCTGAATCCTGTCCCCCGTTTCATCAAACAACTCCGAAGGGAATGGCCCCTCCCCCACACGGGTGGTGTATGCCTTGACAATGCCGATAACCCCGGTGATTCGCCCGGGTCCGATGCCGGATCCGCAACAGGCATTCCCGGAAACCGTGCTGGATGAGGTGACGTATGGATACGTCCCATGATCGATATCCAGATGGGTTCCCTGGGCTCCTTCAAAAAGAAGCTGTTTCCCCGCTGAAATGGCTTTATCCAGTTCAACTGAAACATTGGATACATGAGGCAAAAGGCGTTCTGCATATCTGCCAAAGGTTTCAAGAATGGGCTGAGGGTCCAAAGGCGTGCTTGAAAGATAGTTTTTCAGATAAAAGTTTTTTTCATCCAGATAAGACAGAAGCCTTTCTTTCAATAGCTCCGAATCGATTAATTCAACAAAACGAATGCCCCGCCGGGAAATCTTATCTTCATAACAGGGACCGATACCGCGACCGGTTGTCCCGATTTTCTGAGCACCCTTGAGCTGCTCACGGGCAACATCGATCAGTTTATGATAGGGCATAATCAAATGAGCCAGTTCGCTGATTTTCAGCATCTCCGGTCCCACATCTATCCCTCTGCCGGCAAGGTAATCCATTTCATCAATCAGCACCTGGGGATCCACAACAACACCGTTGCCGATATAACATTTTTTTTTCTGCAGTATTCCGGAGGGTACCAGGTGACTGATAAACTGTTCACCGTTTACCACCATGGTATGACCGGCATTGTTTCCCCCCTGGAATCGGACCACAACATCGGCAATATCCGCAAGCAGATCGACAATTTTCCCCTTACCTTCATCCCCCCACTGGGTTCCAACGATTACAATATTTGCCACGCGTCGCTCCTTTGGATAATGACTTCTGATGAAAGCCATTAAAATATTTCCGGAAAGCCCTTACGGGTTGGCAATCTCGAAAAACCAAGGAATGCACCAAACTAAACGTTTTGATGAGATCTCCTGTCTCTGAAAAAGCGTTGGAGAATCTCTCTGCATTCGATTTCACAAACACCGGGAATGACATCCAGGCTGTGATTCAGGCGCTTGTCGGCCGAAAAATCATACAAAGTTCCGGCAGCGCCCCATTTGGGATCTCTGGCGCCGTAGACAAGCCGACTGACCCGTGCGTGAATGATTGCCCCCATACACATTATACAGGGTTCTACCGTAACATACAGCGTGGTGTTTAACAATCGGTAATTCTGAATCTTTTTGGCTGCATGGCGAAGCGCAAGTATTTCAGCATGCGCCGTCGGGTCTGACAAAAAAATGGTCTGATTATGCGTTGACGCCAGCACGGATCCGGATTCCGAAATCAATACAGCGCCCACAGGCACTTCTTCTTCCTGAAAAGCCGCTGCTGCCTCGGAAATCGCCAGATTCATCAGAATGATGTCAGCATTTGTAGGATCAGTCACTTCTTTTTGAAATGGCATCTTGGCATAAAACCCCGGTCAGGTTATCATTGACATTATTGTCTGATTGGCCTATAAATATAAAATAATTTGCGCCCGTAGCTCAGCTGGATAGAGTACCGGACTACGAATCCGTCGGTCGAACGTTCGAATCGTTTCGGGCGCGCCAAAAATAACAAGGGGTTAGATCCAATCGTAACCCCTTTTTTCGTCAAATGGGTACAAAATATGGGTAAAAACTTTTCTAAATATGTTAGCATAATAAGATTTTCAAGGTCAACGTTTACAATTTTAAAATAATCAAGCGGTTGCTATATCACCCCAAAATCACCCTACCATTTGTATAACATATCGTATTTATGGTATATACCGCCCCAACCCAATCAATTTCAGCATGATTTGTCATTTGACAATCATTTAACTCTCAAACTCCTACTTCCAAAGTTTTGTGGCGTTTTCCGACTTTTTTGCGGGATTTTTTAAATGGAGCGTCAGATAAAACAACAATTAATCCGGCACTCATAGAAGTGCCAATAAAATATTCCAGCCTGTTATGAGATTTCCGGAGAAATCATCACGTCTTTCCTTTATATTCTTCTTCACGCAACGTTCATCCATGATTTCATAAAGTTATAAATGCCGTCCATTGTGGAAATGGCAGGATCTCCGGATATTGTCAAGTCATTGTAATGCCCACTGATACTTTCAGGTATCGAATGCGAAAGGGATGGTATGCAGAACCGGGGAGAGTTGGGAATAGGAGGAGATTCACCGATGAGCAGATAAAGACTATCTTGAAGATCACAACCGATATCTCGAAAAGCATCAATTGTTTGACAGGCGTGGCAGTTTTATCATAGTGTATTTTGGGGCTGTTCTTGAAATATTGATGCCGGGATCGTGGGTACTGGAGAGTGAATGACACCAGAAATAAGCACGAATAAAAATCCGGAAATAAAGACTCATGCTTATATGCAAAGAATGTGTGCCACGAGCACATTGTTTTATGATGTGCGCGTAGCTGCGTAAGAGATGAGGGGAGCAGAGACAATGATTTAATCATTTTTTACATTTTCCTGTGATTCCAAATACAACTTTAAACTTTGAGATTCATACCAAACCGAATAAATAAGGAAGAGACCAAATGCTGAAACTTGGAGAAAAAGGAGCCATCCCTCAAAAAGATAGGTCCACCTATGCCATTGCCCCCCATATCCCATGCGGAGTGGTGACCCCGGATTTATTGAGAAAACTTGCTTACATCGCGGAGAAATATAAGGTCCAGGCAATGAAAATCACCGGTGCAACCAGAATCGCCCTCGTTGGCGTGAAGGAAGAAGATATAGATAACATATGGGATGAACTGGGGATGGAGAAGGGCGCGGCTGTGGGCCTTTGCGTGCGCAGCATCAGGTCATGTCCGGGAACCACCTTTTGTTCCATGGGTAAACAGGACGCTTTGGGCATGGGGATGAAACTGGATGTCCTTTATCATGCCACCCAATTACCGGGGAAATTCAAGATGGCAGTTTCAGGTTGCAGAATTAACTGTGCCGAGTCTTCGGTGCGTGACTTTGGTCTGATAGGAGAAGCAGATGGCTGGAAGGTTGTCGTGGGTGGAAATGTAGGCGTCAGCCCCAGAATAGCAGACGAGATTGACAAGGGCCTCGATGACGAACAGGCCTTGGATTGTGCCAAAAAAGTGATTGCCTATTACGCGGAGAATGCCACCAAAGGTGAACGGCTCGGGAAAATGATAGGCAGAGTTGGCCTCGATGCTTTGAAGGCTGCATTGAGATGATTAGAATGACTTAACGCATCAAAAGAATAAGTCTATTGCAAGGATGGGTGTCGTAAACCGGTTGCTTTGGTTCAGCTTCCGCACTCAGGCAAACAGAAATATGGGAGTTGTGGCTCGTAGTCGGACCATGCTAAACAGCGATGAGCCTATTTGTTTTTTTAATTCCTGGCAGTATTTCATGAAAGACAATTCACTTATTAATGGAGTAAATCGATAGAACTCAATCATTGTTAAGGAGAATTTATGAAAAAAGTGCTGGTAGCCTATGTGAGTAGAACCGGGAAAACAGAGAAAATGGCGGAGTTTATTGCTGAAGGAATCCGCTTCAGCGGAAACGAGGCAATATTGAAAAAAGTTTCGGAAATCAAGAGTGCAAAAGATCTGGCAGGATATGACGGGTATGCGTTTGGATGTCCCACTTATCATAAAGATATGACAGCGGGGATGAAAACCTTTTTGTTCCTGGCTGAAAAAGCCAACCTTCTTGGAAAGATGGGTGGCGCATTCGGCTCTCACACCCACAGCGGAGAATCCGCACCCATGATCTTTGATACCATGCTTTACGTGTTCAAGATGGATATGGTGGATCTCGGACCTCTTAATCTCAGGGAGGCGATGGTAGGCTCTCAGGAGGGAAGTAAGGCCTGCCAGGATTACGGAAAAGCCCTGGGAGCCAAGCTCGTTCGGTAAACAACTATTGGGGGCGTCGAGCACGACGGCGCCTTTCATCCGCGTTTATCTATTCCGAGGTTCCAGGGTTTGCCGGGCTTTCAAGTTTTTTATCAGACATATCTGGGCGTGTTTTGGTCTTTTCAGAGTAGTATCTGTTTTTCTCGTGTCCATTTTTCTTAACATGGCAGAACCGCTTGGAACTAAACAAATCACTTTGGAGGGAGAAAGATGAGTCAAAAAATGGATCTTAAGGTATTCAGGGATTTGAGCTATGGGCTATACATCGTTACATCTCGAAACGGTGACAGATTGAATGGCCAGATCATCAATACTGCCATTCAGGTGACATCAGATCCAGCACGCGTGGCCGTAATCATCAACAAGAAAAACCTCACCCATGAATTTATCGACAAAAGCAAGGTGTTTGCCTTATCCGTGCTCGTTGAAACAACGCCAATGACGTTTATTGGGCTGTTCGGGTTTAAATCGGGTAGAGACATCGACAAGCTGTCCAAGACTCAGTTCAAGGAAGGCGTTACGAAATGTCCTCTGGTGACTGAGCATTCTCTTTCTGTGCTGGAGGCAAAGGTCGTGGATCAGATTGACCTTGGCAGCCATACCATCTTCATCGGTGAAACCATCAGCTCAGAGGTCTTGCAAGATGGTCAACCGATGACATATCAGTACTATCATCAGACTCTCAAGGGTAAGTCACCACCAGCCGCTCCCACTTTCCAAGCGGTGAAATGATCACTGCTGATTTTGAACGTATAGTGGGTGGGCTCTTTGTCCTCCAAACCCATAAAAATGTGCGTCCAGTTAGAACTGGGCATTTTTTCGGCTCCTCGCTGTTTCGTGTCGCAAACCCTTACGAAAATCCGATCTCAAGGATTTGTTATCCAAAGCACAATTATTCTCAGGCCGGTATTCTTATGAATACCACCCGTATCCCTTAATATGGCCGGACTTATGATTATATATGCAAGTAAGCATGACATTTCAAAGTGGGCCACCCACGCTAAACAGCGATGAGCCTTTTTTCAGGTTATAGACGAGTTTCCGAGTCTGCTCTTACCTGCGGTCATGCAGATCTTTCATCGGGGATATATGAAAAACGGGATGGAGTGGTTAAGGCAGAATGTCGTTTCACTCCGGAACCCGCTCATGCTCCTCCAGAAACTCTATGGTCCCATCTGGATTCTTGCGTAACAGGGTCCACCGCGCCTTCAGTAAAGCTCAAATCTCATCCAAATTTTTAATCACACCTGTTGCCCATTGTCAGAAACACCTCAAGATTTGCCTCCTTTCGACCGATATTGAACGCATGGGGGTTGTCGTCAAACTTCCTGCCTGCCATGAGGTTTCACCCAAGGTTCACAACCAAATCCAGAAACGGCCGAAGAAAGCAGCCAACTGGGTAAGACGATGGGCTGAGATCAACATAAGCCTTTGCGAGGCAGATCCTGAGCACATAGAAACGAATCTTGTTCAGGAAGCATCGGACTATGTCCATCAGTGGTTTTCCGAGCGAAACCGTACTGACCAATAAAATGAGGGGATTTTAGGACCAGGAATGGATCAACCGGAGGTAGGTGCCGAAAGGCGGAGCAGGAGGGATAGACGGTCGAAGCGCTGGCCGGGGATTAAGTATTTTTTATTCGGTGGGCACCGCAAATCCACTCGCCGGGAAGGCGACCACAAGGAGTTAATTTACGTCGATCAATACCACCCCTGGCTATTGGTGGCTATTCTGCTGGTGGTGATCCTCAGCATTTCCGACGGACTTTTCACTCTTCATCTCATCGGGCGGGGCGCCTACGAAGTTAACCCCGTCATGGCCTGGTTCCTTAACCTTGGAACTTGGCCTTTCATGATTGCCAAGTTTCTCTTTACGTGCAGCTGACCTGGTCAAGTAAAAATGGACACTTTTGTTAAGCGGCTTTTTTTCAAAAGCCACGTTTCCTCAAATTCTTTTGGGCTGAGATAGCCCAGATAGGAATGACGCCTGTTGCTGTTGTAAAACATTTCTATGTAATCGACGATGTCTCTCCTGGCTTCCTCTCGGGTCTTATAATTTGAAAAAAAGACCCTTTCGGTCTTCAAACTGCCGAAAAAACTCTCTGCTACCGCATTGTCCCAACAATTACCTTTCCGGCTCATGCTGCTGATCATCCCATGGATTTTCAGCATTTTCTGAAAATCATTGCTGCAATACTGGCTTCCCCTGTCCGAGTGAAATACAAGCCCGTAAATGGCCGTCGACGCCAGATTGCCATGCGCAAGGCATTTATGATCAGCTTTCTGGACATTTGGCTGCTCAGGGACCAACCCACAACCTGGCGTGAGAAAAGATCTATGATCACGGCCAGATACAACCAGCCTTCATGAGTCCAAATGTATGTAATATCTGAAACATACACATTGTCCGGTTCTTTCACTTCAAACTGCCGGTTCAATAAATTCGGAGCAACCGGTAAATTATGCTTGCTGTCTGTGGTCGCTTTAAATTTCCTTTTCTGCTTGGCGGCAACACCGGCCAATTTCATCAGTTTCCCAGCTTTGGTGCGGCCACAAGGGCTGCCTTGCGCTTCTATCTCTTTTGCGATTCGCCGGGCACCATAGGTCCCTTTTGATTTATTATGGGCCGCACGGACAACGGGAATGAGTCTTTCATTCTCTTTCTGCCTGGACGATTTCCCGCATTTGCGCCAGGCATAATATCCACTGCTGGATATTTGCATGACCACACATATCAGAGCTATCGGATAGACCTTCTTCTCAGCATCAACAAATTGATACTTCAGCTCATTTCTTTCGCGAAGAAGGCCGCTGCCTTTTTTAAGATTTCACGCTCCATTTTCAAGCGCTTATTTTCTTTCCGAAGGTGATTCAGCTCTGCCTGCATGGCCGTTCCACCTTGTAAACCCGGAGCGCCTTCTCCGCCTCCTTCAATCTGACGTTTCCATCGTCCCAACATGTTTTCATTGACCCCAAGATTCCGGGCCGCCTCGGTAATCTGATATCCCTGTTCAGTGATCAGCTTAACCGCTTCTTCTTTGAATTCCTGTGTGTATTTCCTTCTCTTCTTTTTCATTGAACACCTCCTCGAGGATTATAAATCCACTCTTAAGAAAGTGTCCACTAATTCCCTACCACATCAAACACAGGGGGCTTTGCTTACCTTTACACCTATGTGATGGATAAAGGACAAATTTATTTCACCGCTTCAAGCTACACTGATGACGATGTTGCTAAGGGAAAGATCAGTCGTTACTGGACCGTTTATCCTGAAGGCCATCAGGCATATTTTGACGCAATCAACTCATCCGAGCCTATTTTTGTCACCGCGTCCGACCGCTGGGGGTCATTTAGAACCGTTCTGTTGCCACAACAGTCCCCCGCCGGTAAGCCATATGTGGTCGGTGCAGATATTGATATCAGTGAAATTGATAAAACACTATGGAAACAGGTTCCTTGGGTGGTAGCAGCGGCCTTTTTGTTGCTACTTTTTGCAGTTCCTATTGCGATAACCCTGCGACGTACACTGGTGTTAATGAACAATGATTTACGGGTACAACTGGATGAGAATGAATTAGTGGTGAACGAGTTGTACAAAGCAAATGAAAAAGCCAATCAAGCTCAACGACAAATTGAACTGTATTCATCAACATTGGAGCGGCGGGTGCAAGAGCGAACCGTGCAACTCCAAGGGGAGATAGAAGATCGCAAGCAAGTGGAAGATGCACTGCGAAATAGCGAGCAACGGTTCAACCAGTTGGCTGATCAAAGCCGAACCATCACCTGGGAAGTTGACGTCCACGGTTTCTACACTCACATAAGTCATGTAGCCGATTCCGTTTTTGGATACCACCCCGACGAAATTATTGGTCGGATGCATTTCTACGATCTTCATCCTGTAGAGAGTCGTGAGTCTTTCAAGACCCTGGCATTTAAGTATTTAGATCAGAAGAAACCGTTCCAAAATTTAGAACACTTCGTGCGAGCCAAAGATGGCCGTTATATATGGGTCTCAACCAATGGAATCCCGCTCCTGAACGCTGATGGAGCTTTTCAGGGCTATCGTGGAAGCGATACTGACATCACCGAGCGCAAGCAGGCTGAGGATGCGCTGCGAGAAAGCGAGGAAAGATTCCGCCTCACCTTTAACTTCAGCCCGGATGCTGTGAGCTTCACTCGCATGGAAGACGGTCTGTTCGTGGATGTCAACGAAGCGTTTTCCAGGATATCCGGCTATACCCGTCAAGAGGTTATCGGAAGGACATCTTTGGAAATAAACGTCTGGCATTATCTTGCCGATCGGCAGGAAGTTGCCCAGGGGCTTATGGAAAAGGGTTTTTACGAGAACTTCGAAGCTCAATTCCAAAAGAAAGATGGCAGCATGATTACCGCACTGATGTCTGCCAGAGTGATTTCTCTGAAAGGCGTCCCGCATATCATCTCCATCACTCGTGACATCACGGACCGAAAGCTGGCGGAGATTGAGCTGTTTGAGAACCGGAGGCGACTGGCGGATATCATCGAATTTCTGCCGGATGCCACCCTGGCCATTGATAAGGAAAAACGCATTATCATCTGGAACAGAGAAATTGAGAAAATGACTGGAGTTTCGGCCGCGGAGATGATCGGCAAAGGTGACTACGCCTACACAATCCCGTTCTATGGCGAGGCTCGACCGCAGTTGATGGACCTAATCTTTATGGACAATAAGGATATTATGGCCAGGTATCCCTACCTTATCCGTGAAGGCGATTCACTCGTAGCGGAAGTTTTCTGCAATGCCCTTTACAATAATAAAGGTGCATGGGTGTTTCTCAAGGCTTCACCCCTTCACGATCAGTCCGGAAATATCATTGGTGCAATTGAGAGTATCCGTGATATCACCGAGCGCAAACGGGCAGAGGAGGCGCTTCGTGAGAGTGAAGAAAAGCTGCAGCGGTCAAAGAAAATGGAATCTCTTGGCCTACTGGCCGGTGGTGTAGCCCATGACTTGAATAATGTTCTGTCCGGGATTGTAAGTTATCCGGAATTAATTCTGATGGATCTGCCTGATGACAGCATCTTAAGAAAACCAATTGAAACGATGAAGGATTCAGGATACCGGGCGGTAGCCATCGTACAGGATTTGCTCACTGTGGCAAGAGGGGTTGCGACCATAAAAGCCCCCACGAACCTGAATGACCTGATCCATGATTATCTGAAATCGCCGGAGTTCAAGACCCTATCGCTGTTTCATCCCGACGCAGTTGTAAGGACCAACCTTGAAACGGACCTGCTGAAAGTAACTGGATCTCAAATTCATATTCGGAAAGTTTTGATGAATCTAGTGTCCAATGCTGTGGAAGCGATACCGGGCAAGGGCACGGTGACTCTGGCGACAATGAATTGTTATGTGGAAAAGCAGATAAAAGGATATGAGGATGTTGCCATAGGTGAATATGCTGTCCTGTCTGTGTCAGACGACGGCCCCGGGATATCCGGAGATGACCTCGAACGGATATTTGAGCCATTTTACTCAAAAAAGGTCATGGGGCGAAGCGGTACCGGCCTCGGATTGGCCGTGGTATGGAATGTCGTACAGGATCACAAAGGCTACATCGATGTGACCACTGGCATGAACGGCACCACATTTGAGTTATATTTCCCCATTACAAGAGATGAACTTGCCAAGGAGAATCTTCACATATTCATTGATGAGTTAAAGGGAAACGGAGAAACCATTTTGGTTGTCGATGATGTGGCCAGTCAGCGGACAATATCCTGTGCTATTCTGAATAAGCTGGGTTATAGAACAACAGCCGTTTCCAGTGGAGAGGAAGCCGTTGAATTCCTGAAAGAAAATCCGGTGGATCTGCTGCTTCTGGATATGATCATGGACCCCGGAATAAATGGACGTGAAACGTACGCACGGGCACTTGTGATCCGTCCAGAGCAGAAGGCGATCATCGTCAGCGGATTTGCTCAAACAGAAGAAGTACTTGAAGCAAAGAGACTCGGTACAGTACAGTTTTTGCGCAAGCCGGTATCCCTTGAAAAAATCGGGCTTGCCGTAAAAAAAGCATTGGGAATGGTAGTATCAGCAAAACAAAGTTAATGATACCAATACCTGTACGTAACACATCCTGTTAATTCTATTTATATCAGTATGTTGTACCTATTATTGGTGCTCCATTCGTTTGGGGTTGTCAAGTCTTTTATTCAGGTTGTCGGATCAGCTTCAAAATATGTTTTTACTGCAAAAAATTTCCCTCCCTTCCGGATTATAATTGAAAGCGCCAAAACTTTAACAACCAGTAACAAGCGAATATTTGTCCTATCATAAATTGGGAAGTTTCTCCGAACGTGCCTGTTGTTTCCAGCCATCCCGGAGTGGCCCCCAAAAAGCCGGCGTAGGGATGGCTGGGAACAACCACTCCCGTCCTATGCGATAAGCCCTGGGGGGTTTGGGGGGCAAGCCCCCCATTATAACTGTCAGAATTCCTTTCTTATCAGCTCTATGGTTTAGGAGACAGAATCCGCAATAAGTCTTATTTCTTGTTCAGGTTCTAAACGATTACCCGGGCGCTGTCGGTCGCTGCATCACCGATTCTATGGCTTTAAAATAATCCCGCATCACCTTTACATTGGACACTTTTGCGTACCGTTCCGTGGTTTTAATTCTTGTATGTCCCAGCAGATCCTGGATACTTACCAGATCCATATCAGCATTCAACAACTGCGTTGCCATTGTGTGCCTCAGATGATGGCAGGAAGTTTTCAGCCTGGCTTTTTTTGCATAATATTCCATCCGTTTTTGAATGCCACGGATGGATATGGGTTTGCCTCGGCAGGTGCCTTTTTCAACCAGAAAAAGCTTTTTTGCTTTGCCGGATGATCTTTTTTCTAAATACGCAACCAAGTCAATTATGGCATCATTGCTGATAAAAACAACTCTATCCTTACTGCCTTTGCCATTTTTAACATGTATAAACCGGCGCCTGAGATACACATCATCAAGGGCCAGATTTGCAACCTCTTCAACCCTCAAGCCGCATCGAAGCATCAATTTGAAAATAGCCAGGTCACGCAGGTTGGTTATACCCTCAAAGAGCCTTTCTATTTCATGATCCTTTAAATATTTCGGCAGCGGCTCGGATTCTCTGAGGGCATAGCCCCTTTTGACAGGATTGAGAATCCGCAAGCCTTCCTCATCGTACAGATAATCATAAAAGCCCCTGATGCTTTGCAGATAGCAGTTTATTGTTTTGGGCTTCAATCTCTTAGCCCGTAAATGATCAATAAAATAAAGGATCTGCTCGTTTCCGGCTGTTTCAATCGAAACCGATAGCCACTCTGTAAAATGCTTAAGATTGTTCATATAGTTTCTTACCGTTCTGTGAGAGTAATTCTTTCTTTTCAAGAATCTCCTGTAATTCAAGATCAAGTTTGTAGTAGCCATCGATTTCCCCTCGCTCTATTTTACCCATCGCTTTGAAATACTCGTTCTCTCTTGTCCTGTTCGTCAGTCTGGCATAACGCCTGGTGGCTTCTACAGAGTGATGGCCCAGCAACTCCCTGAGGCACTCAAGGGGTATCCCGGCGTTTAAAAGAGAACTGGCATTGGTGTGCCGCAAGCAATGCAGCGTATAACCTTTGTGTGAGAGATTTGCTTTTTCCAGATACTTGCAGAACATGACCCGGGCTCCGGCGTATGTCAATTTGTCACGTCCCATCCCATAAAAGATGAACGGCTTTTGCGAATCCCTTTTTTGATACCAGGCTTTTAAAGCATCACGGGCATCGTCGCTAAAATAAACTACCCTGCCGACTCGGCTCTTCTGCGCCTCCCATATCTCTATCTTACGTTCCACCAGATTTACGTCGCAAACCTTTGTGTTCAATAACTCTCCGATTCTCATTCCGGTTCTCAAAAGCAGTACAATCATTGCGCGATTTCGAATATCGTCTATAACTGAAAGCAGCTTTGCTTCATCCTCCATTTCCATAGCCTTTGGCAGTGAATCAGGAACCTTGATGATCATCCTTCTTAAAAGTACGTCAGATGAAATGACACCTTTTTCAACCTGATATCGGATGAAAGCTTTCAATGATTCCAACCTGGTTCTGACCGTAGAAGCCTTTAATCCCCGGTCTTGCATATGTTCAATGAATGCTCCCAGATCAGCCCTGGTGATTTCTTCAAGACAATTCTTACCGTCCTGCTGAACCAACACAAGGAAGGAGGCAATGGCGTTCAACATATTCTTAATGCTATTGAGTCTGAAATTGCGGCGGTATTGATCCCGCAGATAGCTCTCCACATGGTCTTTCCCAGGAACCTCAATCTGCCAGAGTTTCAATAATATCCTGGAGAGCCCATCTTTGGCAAAAAATTGTGTCTGCCTTTTAATTGGCTGGTTTGTTTGACAATTAGAATGGGTGACAGATAACTTGCTGCTTGATTATCCGGAATCAAGCAGGTATGATTTTGTGAGTGGTTGAAACCCTTGGTGGGAATTTGTTGGGGGATCGCAGTTAAATATTTCTGGGTTTCTAATGACAATCTGTTCGTGGCCATAATAGCCTCCTTCCTGTTTTTCTTGAAATAACAGGAAGATAATGGCTTGTATGCCCTTATGAGTCAATTGCCATTTTGTTACGTACATCCAATGCTATTCTTGAAAAAATCCGGAAATAATAGAATCATGCATATATGCAAGTATGTTTAACCTAAGGAGTTGTAGATATCTCACATTGAGATCCTATTTGGATACTCTCAATCACCCTTCGCCGTAATCCTAAATTATGTTTGACAAATTTCATCGATTTAGTCATATATCCATCAAAACTACTTCTAATTCTCCTCTTCCACCAGACCTGAGGCGGGGCTTCACAAACTAAGTGGAACGCGCTTTTACGCTCATTCGAATAATCCAAATACTGGGCTCATCAGTTTAAAACCTTACCTATGGGCCTACAGTCAGATGACGGTTTTATAAGTTAACTTACCTCCATTCATAACGCCGATGCCTTTGGTTACAGCTGTTTGATAGGCGATGAATTACCTGAAACTGCGAAGGGAAAAAATAATTGGCTCCTCGCTGTCTATAGTGGGTAACCCAATAAATTATGAGGGTAACTTGATTTGTAGTTTACCGGTAATCAAGTAGATCATAGTGATCAGATAGTCATTTGTACGATATCCTCTGGCTCTGGCTTTTGCGGCCTGGACCAAACTGTTGATTCCTTCCAGGACGCCTTTATTGATCTTGGATTTGAACCAGTTCAAAATGCCGTCCCAGTGCACTTTGATAGTATATGCAGCTTTTTTAAGGCTCCTCGTCATTTTGGGTGGATCACCCATACAATACTGCGATGATCATTATAATCTTACTCATCTTGCGGAGGCGGCCTGATGCCACTCACTGAAAATCGGATTAGAACTAATATACCCCCTCAGGTTGTCCAGTCTTAGGGATCCAGCGCCCTCAATTGGATAGATTTCATTGTCGGGAGTACACATGTTAAAAATCAATTCTTTTGAAAAAGCACTAAATAGTCAAGAACGGCAGATGATGTCTATACTAAATTCTCCGATTATGATTCAGAATTTTCTTGATTCAATCCCTTACAGTTCCGAAACTATTTATCGTTGCCCTTTACAAGTTCTCCGAGATCGTGTCGCTCATTGTTTTGATGGTGCCTTGTTCGCTGCGGCTGCTTTACGCCAAATAGGTTATCCGCCCTTGATTCTGGATATGATTCCAGACAGTCGTGATGATGATCATCTCTTGGCTTTGTATAAGCAAGATGGCCATTGGGGTGCAATCGCTAAATCAAACTTTGTCGGATTACGTTTCCGAGAACCAATTTATCGTAGTCTTCGTGAATTAGTTATGACGTTTTTTGAACAATATTTTAATATCGAACGAGATAAAACTTTACGTGGATACACTGTACCCTTAAATCTTAAGGCGTTCGATAGATTTAACTGGATGATAAGTGATGCGCCCATGGAACGAATTGCTCAACGAACAGAAGAGATCAGAAGATACTTTTTGCTGACACCAAAAATGATAGCTGGCCTGTCACCAGTCGATGAGCGATTGTACAAAGCAGGGTTACAAGGTGCAAATGAGGCCGGACTATATAAGCCATTAAAGGAATATTCGATAATACTTGGAATTAGTGCTGTCAAAGCCGTCCAACATTTTATTTCAATTGGAAGCTAACCGCGGTGCGTTTTGAGAGAATTGTCGAGTTGGAATTGGTGCAGTTTTGATCACAAAGCAATTTACGGTGTTAAATCGCTTTGGTAAGCTATCTATGGAGAGTTAATTATGGATGATAGCATGAGAAAAGGCACTACTACCAAAAGCAGGAAATCCCTATTTTTCGAGGATACACGGTCTGCACAACCTGACAATATCCGGACAACTCTTTTAGGATTAGGCGGATTTCTTCATGAATCCTTGACATATCTGCGCCCTTACTGGAAGCATAGTGTATTAATCATTTTAACTTTGACCCCGGAAGTAGCTCTCGAAACAATCCAGCCCATACTTCTCATGGTTCTGATCGACAAGGCGATCCTGGTCGGTAATCATAGATTGGCCATCCTTATTGTGGGGGCTTTGGTTGGATTGCTGCTAATTTATGCCATGGCACGCCTGGCTAATTTGTATCTATCAGCCCGGATTGGGGCAGATATCACCAATAAATTGCGGTTGAAAATTTTCGAACACTTTCAAAGCTTGTCAGTAAACTTTTATATCCACAACCAAACTGGCGATTTGATTTCCCGGTTTACCTCGGACTTAGATGCGCTTGATATTACGTTTTCTGCGGATTTCCCTTACGGGATTTCTTGTGTCTTTACAATAATAGTAGGCACTCTCTTCACATTAATTATTGATTGGCGCCTGGCTCTCCCGATAATCGTTCTTTTGCCGTTAATCATTCTCGGTCCGCGACTGCTTGAATATCGGACCGAGAAAGCGAATTATCAACGACAGCAGGATATCGCTCAGCTGGTCAATTCATTAGAGGAGAATATATCTGCCCAGCCGGTAGTCAAAGTTTTTGGGCTACAGAGTTTAATGGTTAATCGGTTCGAAAAGTCGCTGGACCAACTCTTCCGCAGCACCTCACGCGCCAGTCTTTTAAGCGGTTTGCAGGGAACGACCATGCTCGCAACTGGAAACTTTCTGCTGGCCCTGACCTTAGGTATTGGTGCCCTGGTAGCCGTCCAGGGTGAATTATCTGTAGGAAAATTAGTAGCCCTCTTTGAACTAGTGTGGTTTATAGTATCTTCGTTACAGGAACTAACCGGAGTTTTGCCATCGGTCCAGCGAGGTGCTGCTGCAATGCAGCGAATTGATGAAATATTGGCTGAAAAATCGGATATTCTCGATTCGCCGAATGCCATGGACTTACCTCCATTCTCCCAAGAAATTGTGTTCCATAATATCAGCTTCAGTTATAACGGCAAGGAAATGCATCTGAATAATATCAAAGCCGTTATACCAAAGCATCATTCAATTGCTATTGTTGGCCCCAGTGGGAGCGGCAAGAGTACCATGCTGAGCCTAATGATGCGATTCCATGACCCTACTCAGGGTGCCATAACTTTCGACGGATATGATTTGAGGCATATCACTCAGGCATCCCTACGATCTCAGATGGGAGTAGTATTTCAGGAAAATTTTCTTTTCCGAACTTCAATCCGCGAGAATATCCGTCTGGGGAAGCTCGAGGCAACCGATAAAGAGGTTGAGATAGCCGCCCGGGAAGCTGAGATCCATAATTTCATAATCTCTTTGCCGGAAGGGTATGATACAGATGTGGGAGAGAAAGGTCGCTCTTTATCAGGGGGGGAGCGCCAACGTATTGCTCTATCCCGGGCTCTATTGCGCCGCCCGGCTATTCTTATCCTGGACGAACCTGCATCCGCGCTAGATGTAGAGACTGAAGCCGCAATCAACGCTACCCTGGAAAAAATATCCAAAGATATAACGATAATCTCAGTTACACACCGACTTATCTCTGCGGTCAATGTAGACCTTATTCTGGTAATGGAGGGGGGTACATTAATTGAGCAGGGTAACCATGAGGAGTTGCTCAACGAGAAGGGAGTCTATTATCGCCTTTGGCAGCAACAAAATGGACTACTGGTAGGCTCAAAAACCAACACGCTAATAGCTTGAAATAAATAACATGCCGTAATCGATACATTAACCCGCTGAAACCCATATATTATTAAAAGAGGAATTCTATGGGGGGCTAAGAATATGAGAATTTCAATTATCTTCACTGCTTTTGAACCATTAAGCGAAATAGAACGAGAGAATAATCTGGCTATTGAAAGTGACCTGGGGATAGTTGAAGAAGTAGAGCGAAGTCTGCATGAGTTAGGTCATTCTACTGAGAGATTACCGCTGACCGATGACATTAATGAATTACTGGCTCATTTCAAGATGAGTAAGCCTGACCTGATTTTCAATCTAATTGATGACTTCAGGGGACAGATCATTTTACAGATGAATATTATTGCGCTGTTTGATCTTCTAGGACTAAACTATACTGGTTCAGGACCGCAGGCTTTTGGCTTGTCTACGGATAAAGCTCTTACTAAATCTATTCTCAGTGCGCAGGGAATACCGATTCCCCGATTTCAGGTTGCTTATAAAACCAAGTTCCATCTGGCTGCAGACTTGTCTTTTCCTGTCATTGTAAAACCTCTTTATGAGGGTGGCAGTTATGGTATTTCCAATGAGTCGGTCATAAGCGATTTATCGGCTGTTGAGGCACGCGTCAGTTATATACAGGATACATATCATCAACCATCAATTGTGGAGGATTTTATTGATGGGCGAGAAATCATTGTCTCCATCCTGGGTAATGATCCTCCCACTGTCCTGCCTTTATGTGAGATAGGGTTCCTCAATTTTCCGAGTTCCCTCCATAAGATACGCAATTTTCAGTCAAAGTGGATGATTGATACTTTTGAGTACTTGAACACGGCTCTTATCTGTCCTGCCCCACTACCCAGTGAAGTTGAAAATATCATTAAAGAGATTGCTTTGAAATCTCATCTGGCTGTGGGTTGTCGAGATTACTCAAAGGTCGATATTCGCTTGGATAATAACAATAGACCTTATGTAGTTGATGTTAATACTAATCCTTTCATTTCATCGAATTCCAGTTTTATATTTTCGCTCGAACAATCCGGTCGAAATTATATAGACTTTATTGCCAGCCTTATCGATATTGCTCTGAAAAGAAAAAGTAGCCTGATTAGCGACAATGCGGAGTGAGACGCTTTTACTGACTTTTGAAAACAGTAATGGTGTGCGATGTATCGCATCGCGCTGACCCTGTTAAGATCGCTTACTAATCTGGACCTCCGGGGATCGAGCATCTGCCCCAGGTCACCGAACACCTGACACAGAGCTTTCGGGCCGGTGAAAGGGAGATTGAAACACCATGACGCTTCGTGATTTCGGTTGTACGCTAATCGTTAGAAATTCATCCATCCACGACCACGGCTGCTATGCTGGTGAACTCATTCCCGCCGGGGCCTTCATTGTAGAATATATGGGTGACCTGATCCCCGCCGAAGAAGCATACCGACGGGAACAGGACGCGACCCGCACCGGCATATACACATTTTGGGTCGGCGACGAGTGGGCGATTGACGGTTATGTCGAGGGAAATATCGCAAGATACATCAACCACTCCTGCACCCCGAACTGCGACTACAGGATTGAGGGCCTGAGGGTGCTGATTTACGCTGACCGGGACATAGCCGTTAGCGAGGAGCTTACCATCGACTACAGCTACAGTTCTGAAGGGGAGAAGGTGCCCTGCTGCTGCGGGTCGCCTAAGTGTCGGGGTTGCATCAACTCCATGGATGAGGACACAAAACAGCCATGAGCTCAGAAAAGTGCTGGATGATGCCAATAACACATCTCAACAATATGTTATCCGAATCTTGAGTATTTACTTCGCGGTTTTCTCATGGATACCAACACAATTCTTGATTGATAAAGAAGCACGGTCTTTGAACCATTTGGATCAAGGAACCGTCCAACAACCCAACATTGTTTCATGGGCTTGATCAATGTTTTGACGACTGCCGGTCAGTTCGGCTATGGTTAATGATACCAGAAATATTCATGAATAAAAATCCGAGAAAAAATACTCAAGCATATATGCAAGTATGCATTTGATTTTCAAATCTGCTTTTTCTATTTCGGGTAGGTCCCCCATACAAAACAGCAATGCGCCGTAAGGTTTAACCCAAAAAGGAGAAATTGATGGAACGCATCCATAATTCGCATGAACCGCCCGATTTCTCGATCATCCTGGGAGGGCCATTGTTCCAACTCCTGGTGCAATCGCATCTGGCCACCCCGACTCTCCGACCTTCTCAGACGAAGGATTGTCTTCATCAGCCTGTTCGCTTAATCCGCCTCTCCTGCTTCTCTCCCTTGTCGATGGCCAAAGCTTGGGGGGGTACCGGTTTGCCGTTCCTGTATGACATTGAAATGCATGTCCGTTTTCTGGTAGCACTGCCGCTTCCTCATTGTCGCAGAGCTTAAAAGCGCACCAACCGGCTACGGCTGATCGTAGGACAGTTCATTGATCGGAACATCATCACCGAAGATGTGCTCCCCGCAGTTCAAGGCAGCCATTGACTCGGCGATGAAGCTCCGGAATTCGGTGGTCATGGAACTGATTCTGGTCTTCGCGGTCTTCATCGTGGGGAATTACGCCTGGGGCATGTTAAGCGGCATGGGGGAAGATCTCATCCGGGGCGGGGAACCTGGTATTCCTCGGCTGTCAGTACCGGTGTTTTCCACTCTCCGGCTGCCTACTGGTACTTCGTTTGTGAGCAGGCCGCTGTTTCAGTTCCTTCTTTTGCGCTGGTATTTTCGGCTGTTTATATGGACCCGTTTTCTCTGGCAGATTTCGAGGCTCGAACTGAATCTTATCCCGACCCATCCCGACCGTGCAGTCGGTATTGGGTTCCTTGCTGGAAGCAGTGCTGCCTTGTCACCGCTGCTTCTGGCGCACGGCGCGATGTTTGCTGGACTGATGGCAAATCCGATTTTTTTTACAGGTGCGAAACTGACCGATTTCAAATTGGAAATCGTCGGCGGTGTGGTAGCAGCTTTGATGTTGGTACTGGGACCTCCTCCTGGTTTTTACCCCACATCTATTGCGCGCCAAGAGAACAGGCCTGATCGAGTACGGCATTCTTGCCAGCAGGTATGTCAGTGAATTCGAACTCAAATGGGTGCGTGGCGGCGCAACCGATGATGAACCGCTGAATCGGCAGTGGCGACATCCAGTCGTTGGCCGACCTGGGGGGCAGCTTCCAGGTGATCCGCGACATACAGACGTTCCTGTTCAGCAAAAATACGGTCATACATCTTGTCGTCATTACACTTTTACCGGGATTGCCTCTGGTATTGACTTATGATTCCCATAGAAGAGTTGATCACAAAACTCATTGGAGTTGTTTTTTGACGCTGGTGAAGTGTGGAAAGCAACAAATCTACGACAGATAGCTCAGCAAATGCCCAGCGGTGCCGAATACAGCAGGATAAATCTGGTTCCATGTCGTTTCATCTGGCAAACACATACAATAAATGGTCTCAAGGATTATTTGTCCAAAACACAAATATTCACAGGCCTGTTTTCTTATGAATTATTTTGTATCCATGAAGATGGCCAGACTTTTAAATATAATATTCAAGAATTGTTGATATTTCAATTACGGATACTCGCTGTTTCAGCAAGGCGAACAACAAGAAGCATTGATAATCCTGAAATGTCGTGTTTACAACACGAAACAGCGAGGAACCAGTTTTTTCTGGCGCAGGTTGTTGTCTTCTTTAAAGCCTTCCCCCAGCGCTTTCTGACGAATCAACTGCCGATTCCAGATTAATATGTAAGATTGTCCGAAAGACAGAATTTTATTATCAGGGAGAAAGATCATGAAACTGAACGACATTACCAGGGGAACGGGACTTGAAGAACATGGAATCACCAACGTGAATCTGATTTACTGGACACCTCCGACTGCGGTACTGTATGAGCAAATCGTCAAGCGCGGGAAGGCTTATCTCCCATATGGGGGCCGTGGCGGTGAAGACCGGACATTATACCGGACGGGCCGCCAACGAGAAATTCATCGTCGATGAGCCGACCTGCCATGACCATATCGCCTGGGGCAAGGTCAATCGGCCCTTCGATCCGGCAAAGTTCGATGAACTCTACAAGCGGATGTGCGCTTACATGCAGGGCCGCGACCTGTTCGTTCAGGACTGCTTTGCCGGCGCGACAAGGAGCATCGTCTGCCGATCCGTGTCATTACCGAAAAAGCCTGGCATTCCCTCTTCGCCCGCAACATGTTCATCCAGGCCACGCAGGAGGAACTGGAAAACCACATGCGCCATTCACCGTCATCAATATGCCCGACTTCCATGCCGTCCCCTCCATGGACGGCACCAACTCGGAAGCCTTCATCATCATCAATTTCGCCGCAAAATGATTATCATCGGCGGCACCAGCTATGCCGGAGAAATCAAGAAAGCGATCTTTACCATTCTCAACTATCTCCTGCCGGTAGAAAAGAAGATCCTGTCCATGCACTGCTCCGCCAATGTCGGGCCAAAGGGTGATACCGCCATTTTCTTCGGCCTGTCCGGCACCGGAAAAACCACCCTCTCCGCTGATCCGAATAGCTCACTGATCGGTGATGACGAGCATGGCTGGGACGACAAGGGGGTCTTCAACTTTGAAGGCGGCTGCTATGCCAAGATCATCAAACTCTCCAAGGAAGCTGAGCCGGAAATATATGAGACGACACGCCGCTTCGGCACCGTCCTCGAAAACGTGGCAATCAACACCCATACCCGCCGGGTAGATCTGGACGATGACTCCTTTACCGAAAACACCCGGGCCTCCTACCCGATCACCCATATCCCCAATATCGTCAGAACCGGCTGCGGCGGCCATCCGGCCAACATCATCATGCTCACCTGCGATGCCTTCGGAGTGCTGCCGCCCATCGCCAACCTGACCCCGGAACAGGCCATGTTCCATTTCCTCTCCGGCTATACCGCCAAGGTTGCCGGAACCGAGGCCGGCATAACCGAGCCGTCGGCGACCTTTTCCACCTGTTTCGGCGGCCCGTTCATGGCGCTCAATCCATCTGTCTATGCCGAACTGCTGCGGGAAAAAATCGCCAGACACAAGGTAGACTGCTGGCTGGTCAATACCGGCTGGAGCGGCGGCGCCTACGGCGTCGGGAGCAGGATGAAGATTGCCTATTCGCGGGCCCTCATCAATGCCGCCATCGACGGCGTCCTGAATGAGGGGGAGTTCGAGAAGGAGCCTTCTTCGGCCTGATATCCCGAAGAGTTGTCCCGGGGTGCCCGATGAGGTGCTAAACCCCCGCAAT